>JBKXQO010000009.1:0-83543 GCA_047014865.1 Blautia sp.
AAGACAATAAAATAAAGTCAATTGCTGTCGAAATTTTTTTGGTTCCGACATTGCGGTTTTGACAAATTTAGTACCCCCTATCACCTATAATGTACTCACTTACCAAAGTGAGAGACAGACAGGTCATAGGGGGTTTTTTTGTGTACTATGAAGTATATTTAGATGTGGTTTTTCTTACAAACCTCGTTATGGACTATTGCTTATTGCGCCTGACCTGCAGGTTTCTGAGATTTCAGGCCAGTCCTCTTAGAAGTCTTTTCGGGGCTGCGTTGGGAGCTCTTGGATCCTGTGTGTTTCTCGTTCTACCCACTGATAACTATCCTCCGGTAACCATTTTGTTGTACGGCTTTTTGGCCTTGGGAATGGCAAGGGTTGGATGTAATGCGAAAACAGGAAGTATGCTTATGCGGGCAACAGTGGCGCTGTATCTTACAGCGTTTTTATGTGGGGGTTTTTGGGCTGTTATGTCCACAAAAAGGGACATGAGTCTGAAGACTTTTTTGATTTTTGCTCTGGTGACTTACCTGATTTTTACCTGCATTTCCGTTGGATATGAATACCTTCAAGTACGAGTCAGAAATGTCTATCCGGTGACGCTGGAAGCGGGAGGGAGGACGATTTCCATCCATGGTCTCTACGACACGGGAAATCAACTGGAAGATCCCTTGAATAGAAAGCCGGTCAGTGTGATAGACAGATATACCTTGGAACAATTGTTGGAGGAAGAACTGACAGAACTTCTGGAGTACGTACAGGGAATATCAGGGGAGAAGAAAGATACCAAGCTGTTGGCTTTACGCCCCCATTATCTGCCGTACCGAGGGATTGGCGGAGAGGGTGTCTTGTTGGCGGTGACTGTAGAGAATTTATTCATACATACTCCCAGAGAAGTAATCCGGATCTCGGAACCAATGGTAGCGGTATCGGAGGAGGAGCTGGCTTTGGGGAGCAAGTATCAGATGATTATAAATTCTAAGTTAATAAAAGGTTAGATTAGGAGGGGTCACATCTATGGGCACGAGATTAGCGGTAAATTATCATCCGGTTTCGTTTTTTTCCAGGTTCTCAAGCGTGGTATGGCCGAGAACCAGAGAAGTTTATTATATCGGCGGCGCAGACGTATTGCCTGCGCCGTTGAACGCACAGCAGGAGGAACAGGTGATATCCCAGTTGGGGACGGAGCAGGAGAAGGAGGCCAAGGCGCTTCTCATAGAGCACAATCTGAGGCTGGTGGTCTACATCGCGAAGAAATTTGACAACACAGGCGTGGGGGTGGAGGACTTGATCTCCATTGGGACTATCGGTCTGATCAAAGCCATCAATACTTTTAATCCGGTGAAGAAGATTAAGTTGGCCACCTATGCCTCAAGGTGTATTGAAAATGAGATCTTGATGTATCTGCGCAGAAATAGTAAGACGAAAATGGAGGTATCTATCGACGAGCCGCTCAATGTGGACTGGGACGGCAATGAGCTTTTGCTCTCAGATATCCTGGGAACAGATGAGGATGTGATCTCCCGGGGAATTGAAGATGAGGTGGAGCGAAGCCTTCTGGGGAATGCCATCAGTAAACTAAGCCCTAGAGAGCAGACGATCGTCACATTGAGATTTGGTTTACACTCCGTGGACGGGGAAGAGAAGACGCAGAAAGAAGTGGCAGATTTACTCGGGATTTCCCAGTCCTATATATCCAGGCTGGAGAAGAGAATCATGAAGCGGCTAAAAAAAGAAATTGTAAAATATGAGTAGGTGTCAGGGACAAATTTTCCGATACCTGTATTTTTTTCACAGGAAGTGGTATGATGATGGTGAATGAATAATTAGGAGCAGGAGAACAAAAGATGCAGTATCGACTGAGAGAAAAACTGATTCCTGTGCAGTCAGAGAAGGAATTGCAAAAAGGGGAACTTCTGGTGGAGCTTGTAAGCTGGGAGGAGTACAGACAGAGACGGCAAAAAGGGACGGCCTACTATCGCCTGCTGCAGAGCCTGGAGTCGTTGCAATACTGTAAGGTTGACTTGTTAAAGGATTGTATGATTGGGACTTTTGTGATACCTTCCAAGGAAGATCTATTGGCCAAGTCGGATGGATTCGGCTTCTACCTGGACAGACAGAGGATTACCTTTGTGGGAGACGTGGAGTTTGTTCTGAAGATTCTGTGTTATCTGGAACAGAACCAAGCCTGGGAATCCACAGGTATTCACCATTTTTTGTTTACGTTTATGGAGTATCTGATTCACGATGAGATTCGGTTTCTGCAAGGGTACGAGGAGCGGTTGACAGACCTGGAGGAGAGCCTGACGGTGGGAAGTGACAGCGGTACGGTGTCCAGACGGATTCTTCACATACGCAGAGAGCTGCTCAGGCTGAACTCTTATTATAACCAATTGATGGATATGAGCGACGCCATCATTGAAAATTACAACCGGCTGTTGGATGAGGAGGACAGAGCGCTGTTTAAACTTCTATCCGGAAGGCTCTCCAGGTTGTCCTCCCATGTGAAGAACCTCCGGGATTACGCCCTCCAGATCCGGGAGATGTATCAGACTCAGAATGAGGTTCAGCAAAACGAAGTGATGCAGCTTTTGACAGTGGTGACGACGATCTTTATGCCGTTGACGTTGATTACTGGCTGGTATGGAATGAATTTTGCCAACATGCCAGAGTTACGGTGGAAATATTCTTACCTGGTGGTGATTGCGGTGGGAATTCTTATCGTTGTCCTGGAAATTATACATTTTAAGAAGAAAAAATGGCTCTGACGGGGGGATACTATGGAGAATTATCAGATCACAGAGTGGTGTCACCATTTTCTGAGAGAACAGGTTCGGCCAGGGGATCTGTGTATTGATGGGACGATGGGGACGGGGAGGGACACCCAACTGCTCTGCCAATTGGTGGGGGAGACCACAGGATGGCCACTCAGGCAAATAGTACCATAGAAGCTTTGGAGCAAGGGCTGAGATTGCTGCGAAAGGGTGGCATCATCAGCCTTTGTATTTACAGTGGAGGAGACAGTGGGTATGAGGAGAGGGACCGGGTTCTGGCTTATCTAGAGAACTTAGACTGCAGGAGGTATCTGGTGATCTGTTCGGCGTATTATAACCGGCCGAACGATCCCCCTATCCCAGCGTTAGTGGTACGATTATAGGAGAAAGAGGTGAAGTCTATGTTGAGGAATTGGACTGCTTTAGACAGACCAAAGAAAGAGGAACTGAACGTGCGCCTGAAAGCCGCCCGTAGACGGCTGTATGTTCAGCAGATGAAGTTAAAGGAGCACAAACTTCCTGTGCTGGTGCTCATGGAGGGTTGGAGCGCAGCCGGGAAGGGGAGTCTGATCGGGAAGGTGATAAAGAATATTGACCCCCGTTTTTTTAAGGTGGCTACCATGGAGAAATCATCCCAGGAGGAGGAAAGGTATCCGTTTCTCCACCGCTATTTCGCCCAGATACCGGAGGCGGGGAGTTTTACTTTCCTGGACTCCGGGTGGATGAATGAGATCTGTATGGAGAGGGCTCGCCGGGAGATGGATGGGGAGCTGTATCGTCAGCGGGTGGAGAGTGTCAGGAGGTTTGAGCGCCAGTTGGCCGATAATGGGTATCTTGTCCTGAAGTTTTTCTGCCATATCAGCCAGCAGGAACAGAGAAAAAGGATTCAGGGGTTGTGTCGGAAGCGGGATACCAGGTGGAGAGTCACCCAGACAGATCAGTGGCAGAATCAGCACTATGGAAGGTGTCAAAGAGTCTTTGACCAGTATTTGGAGGACACGGATATTCCTGTGGCTCCTTGGTATATTGTAGATGCGGCTAAGAAGAAGTGGGCGGAACTTCAGATTCTGGAGCTGCTGTCCGGCGCTATAGAGACCGCTATGCAGAATGAGGCTCGGGCTGTTTTGGTGCCTCAGAATAATTTCCCTCTGGTGAAAATGCCCAGACTCAGGGAGGTGTCGCTGGAGGATAAGGTAATCCAGGAAGAGAAGTATAGGCAGGAGTTAAAGGAACTTCAGTCGAGGCTGGGCGCGCTTCACAACCGGCTGTATCGAAAGCAGGTTCCTGTGATTCTCTGTTATGAAGGCTGGGACGCAGCCGGCAAGGGAGGCAACATTAGACGGATCACCGAGGCCTTGGATCCCCGGGGATTTCAGGTGAACCCCATTGCCAGCCCAGAGCCTCATGAGAAAGCGCGCCATTACCTGTGGAGGTTCTGGACTCGTCTGCCCAAGTCGGGCCACGTCGCTATATTTGACCGTAGTTGGTACGGCCGGGTGATGGTGGAACGTCTGGAAGGTTTTTGCAGTGAGAATGACTGGCAGAGAGCTTACAATGAGATCAACGAGTTTGAGAGGGAGTTGGCGGACTGGGGGGCGGTGATCATAAAGTTCTGGGTACAAATCGATAAGGAAACTCAGTTGGAACGATTTACGGCCCGTGAAAATACGCCGGAGAAACGGTGGAAGATCACGGACGAGGACTGGAGGAACAGAGAGAAGTGGGAGGCCTATGAGGGGGCGGTGGACGAGATGATCCAGAAGACCAGCACGGCTTATGCCCCGTGGTATATCTTGGAATCTGTAGACAAGAAGTATGCCAGGATCCAAGCGCTGAAGATTGTAATCCGTAAATTGGAGGAAGCCTTGAGATAGGCGCAGGCAAAAAAGTCAAGGGCTTATATTTTTTATATTTTTTCTGGAGCCGTATATTTCTATTTTATTGTGAGAATCATTTTATTAGTACAGTGAGGATTGCTAATGCTTTCATAGTCGCTGTGCACGGAAGACGAGATAGGAGGATTCTTGCGATGGCATTGAATAAAGTAGAGATATGCGGAGTGAATACGGCGAAGCTGCCCATTTTAAGCAATGAGGAAAAAGAGGAACTATTTCGGAGAATTAAGCAGGGGGATCTGCAGGCCAGAGAGGCGTACATCAAGGGCAATCTACGGCTGGTGTTGAGCGTGATTAAGAGGTTTTCCAACAGCAACGAGAATGCGGATGATCTGTTTCAGATTGGCTGTATCGGTCTGATCAAGGCGATAGACAATTTCGACACGACTTTGGATGTGAAGTTTTCCACATATGCGGTGCCCATGATCATCGGAGAGATCCGCCGCTACCTGAGGGATAACAATTCTATCCGGGTCAGCCGTTCGCTCAGGGATATAGCCTATAAGGCGATCTACGCCAAGGAACGTATGGTGAAGGAAGAGTTGAAGGAGCCAACTGTGGAGGAGATTGCCCAGGAGATTGGAATTGAGAAGGAGATGATCGTCTATGCTTTGGACGCGATTCAGAATCCGGTCAGTCTGTTCGAGCCGGTGTACACAGAGGGCGGCGACGCCCTCTATGTGATGGACCAGATCAGTGACAAGAAGAACAAAGAGGAGAACTGGGTGGAGGAGCTTTCTCTGCGGGAGGCGATGGACCGTCTGGGAGAGCGGGAAAAGCACATTATTGATCTACGCTTCTACGAGGGAAAGACTCAGATGGAGGTGGCCAAGGAGATTGGCATTTCCCAGGCGCAGGTCAGCCGTTTGGAGAAGAACGCTTTGAAGGCCATGAGAAATTATCTCAGAAGTTAAAATATAAAATTTACTTTTTTTTCCTGGAGAGATGTGGTATGATAAAAAAATAGTCAGAATACTTGAGGGCGTGCACAGGTATAGAATAGAGAATTCAGTGAGCGAGGGATTTTTGGCCGGCGAAAACCTGCCTCTGCGGCACTGTACAGTTCTCCTGTAATGGGATTCTATGCGGAGTGTCTCTCCTATCAGGGTGGTTTTCTGTTATGTGGGATAATATCAGAGACATCGGGAGGAAAAAATGGGGATATTTAAGAACTTATTTGGCGGCTCAAAGGGGGACGAGAAAGTGGAGGCGAAACCCATGATCTCAGAGGCTGAGCCGGACTTTGCCACCAGATCGATTTCGGCAAATCTAAGGGAACAGCTTGGCAAGGAGCCAAGAGATTTCAACGGGGAAGACTTTGCGCAGATCAGACAGGTAAACGTGGCCGGCGTCTGGAACGGTAGGAAGCAGCAAGTTTTCATGCAGGAGCTGAGACTCTTTCCAAATTTAGAGCAGGTTCATTTCACGGATGTGGAGTTCTGCCCGAGAGATATGTATAATCTACGCCAGAATAAGAATCAAAAGCTTTGCACATTGATCTTTGAGAGATGTTACTTCTCAGACGCCTTGCGGCTGGATGATATCTATGAGCGCTTTGAGATTATTGACTGTAGATATAGGAAAGATATGAAGTTCTGGGGAAATTATCCTAATCTAAGGGAGCTGGTGCTCAGAGGAGGCACTGGGGAGAACTGGGACGGCAGGTTTTTGGAGAAGTTGACGAATCTTCGCTATCTGGAGATCTGCGGTATCGGCATGGTGGACCAAGGATGTCTGGAACGGATCGAATCACTGGAAGAGTTGTGCGTCTACAATTCCAATATTATTTGCCAGGAGATCTTAGACTGTCCGAATCTTAAGCGGGTGTCTGCGTGGGAGCCCTTGTACCGGGAACTGATGCAGGCCAAAGAGGAGGGTAAGTGCCAGGCCGAGGTGATTCAGGCCGAGAATCCATGTGTGGTGGAGGAAGCCGTCCAGGTATGAGCAGGTATCGGTGGGAACCTCACGGCATGTGAAGAGCATATGGAGACAGGGCAAGGCCACCGGGGGAATCGGTGGCCTTGCCTTTGCGATAGAAGGGACTTGGGATTTTGGACAGCACAAGGAGCGCTCTGTGCTCTCTGAAAAGATCTGGGGAAAATATGCGGGGATAGGTTGCTTTTTACTAGGAATATGATATAATAGCCCATGAAATGAATAATATGCAAAATAGGATTTTACGCGTCAAGTGTTCAGTGGATGGGGAGTTGCCGCCGAAACGAAAAGTACGTCTTACGATGTGAGATCCGCACCCGTTGCAACAATATAAGATACCATACCGTCACAGTGCGGTGATTGTAACATCTCATATTGTGTAGGGATATTTTTCGACATATGTTCTATCACAATGGAGATTTTTTTTTGCTAATTTACCCGGTGGATGATGGACAAAGAAGAAGGCAAAAAGGCTCGCAGGCAGCAAGGAGCGGTCTCCAGATAATAAATGAAAGTTGATTTCGAGAAACACAAGAAGAGGAGGTCGTTTTTTTGGTAGACAGACAGAAGGTTGAGCAGGCGATTCGTCTGTACTTAGAAGGAATTGGAGAGGATGTAAACCGTGAGGGATTGCTGGATACCCCGTCTCGTATCGCCCGGATGTGTGAGGAGATCTATGGAGGCTTGGACCAAGATCCGGAAATCTATCTAGAGAAACAGTTCACAGTGGACAACAATGAGATGGTGATTGAGAAGGATATCACCTTTTATTCTACCTGTGAGCATCACTTGCTTCCGTTCTATGGGAAAGCTCACATTGCCTACATTCCCGACCAGAAGGTGACGGGATTGAGCAAGTTGGCCCGGACGGTGGAGGTATATGCCAGAAGGCCGCAGATTCAAGAGAAATTGACGGTGCAGATTGCAGACGCTCTTCAGAAGCACTTGAATCCCAAGGGGGTTATGGTGATGTTGGAGGCGGAGCATACCTGTATGACAATGCGGGGCATTAAGAAGCCGGGAACTAAGACAGTGACCAGTGTGACCAGGGGAGAGTTCAAGGGAAACTATGAGCTGCAGAAGATGTTCCTGCAGATGGTGAAAGACTGATGGAACGGCTGCAGAGGATCTGGGAACACCCTCTGTACCAGGAGCACTACGGCCGGATACAGCGGCTGGAGAGAGAACGCCGGCTGTGCCGCCATACCCTGGAGCATTTTCTGGATGTGGCCAGATTGACGTATATCTATGTGCTTGAGGAGAAGATCCCGGTGGCCAGGGAAGTGGTTTACGGAGCAGGCCTGCTCCACGATATCGGCAAGGACCAGCAGTATACCGGAGGGATTCCCCACGAGCAAAGCAGCGCCCAGATTGCGGAGCAAATCCTGCCGGACTGTGGTTTCACCTTGCAGGAGCAGGAACTGATTTTAGATTTGATTTTGACCCACAGGGACAGGCAGAAGGCCGGGAAAGCACGGCTGAATGAATTGTTCTACAGGGCGGATAAAAGTTCCAGAAATTGTATGATCTGTCCGGCCAGAACCACGTGTAACTGGCCGGAAGAGAAGAAGAATGGGAAGATACAGTATTAAGGGGGCAGAGACGGATGAAGATTGGCAATCGGGAATTTGATGTGGAGCATAAGACTTATGTCATGGGGATTCTGAATGTGACGCCGGATTCTTTTTCAGACGGAGGACAGTGGAATCAGATGGACACCGCGCTGGCCCATGTGGAGAGCATGATTCAGGACGGTGCGGACATCATAGATGTGGGAGGGGAGTCTACCCGCCCAGGTTTCGCGGTGGTAGACGCCCAGGAGGAGGCTGGCCGGGTGCTTCCGGTGATCGAGGCCATCCGCCGGCGGTTTGATATCCCCATCTCTGTGGACACCTACAAGGCCTCTGTGGCGGAGAAGGCCATACAGGCCGGAGCAGACCTGGTCAACGACGTCTGGGGATTAAAGAGAGATCCGGATATGGCTGGGGTGATCGCCAAGCACGATGTGGCCTGTTGTCTGATGCACAATAAGGAGGAAGCCGTTTACGACAATTTCCTGGTGGATATGCTCCATGAGACGCAGGAGTGTGTGAACCTGGCCCGGGCGGCACATATCAAGGAGGAACGGATCATCTTGGATCCAGGCGTGGGATTCGGGAAAGATTATGAGATGAACCTCTTGACGATTCGACGGCTGGATTTATTCCGGGAGCTGGGATATCCGGTACTGTTGGGAACATCCAGGAAATCTGTGATTGGACTGACTTTGGATCTGCCCACGTCAGAGCGGGTGGAGGGAACGCTGGCTACCACAGTGATGGGGGTGATCAGCGGCTGTGCTTTTGTGCGGGTGCACGATATCAAAGAGAATAAACGGGCTGTGAGGATGACAGAGGCTATTTTGGGAAGATAGAAATGAGAGACTGGGGCTGCCACATAGACAGGAGATTCATACCAAGCTGAGAGTGTGAGCTTTCAGATGGGATTCCTGGCTGTATGGCAGCCTTCTGTGATAAGAAAAATGTGAAAAACGGAGGAGAAGATGGATCAGATTATCATTGATGGGTTGGAGATTTTCGCCAACCATGGGGTTTTTCCGGAAGAAAACCGTCTCGGGCAAAAATTTGTGATCTCGGCGGTATTGTATGCAGATACGCGGATGGCGGGAAAGAGCGACGACCTGGAGAAGTCCATCCACTATGGAGAGGTCAGCCAGACGATCACAGAGTTCGTGCAAGGACATACGTTTCAACTGATTGAGACTGTGGTGGAGAGGTTAGCGGAAGAGTTGTTGCTGTCCTATCCTCTGCTAGAAGGAGTGCGGCTGAGAATTGAAAAGCCTTGGGCGCCGGTGGGGCTGCCTCTCCGGACGGTGGGAGTGGAGATTCAACGGGGCTGGCACACGGCTTACGTGGCTTTTGGTTCGAATCTGGGAGACCGGAAGGCCTACGTGGAGGCAGGGATAGAGGGATTGCGCCGGACGAAAGGCTGTCAGGTACAGCAAGTCTCGGAGTATTTTGTCACAGAACCTTACGGGGGTGTGGAGCAGGAGGAATTCCTCAATGGCGTTCTCTGCCTGAGAACTTTGATGACTCCCCAGGAATTGCTGGAGAGGCTCCATGAGTTGGAGCAGGAAGCCAAGAGGGAGAGAATCGTGCGCTGGGGTCCCAGAACTTTGGATCTGGATATTTTATTCTATGACGACTGCGTCATTGACACGGAGGAACTCCATATCCCACATATTGACCTGGAGAACCGTGATTTTGTATTAAAGCCGATGGCGCAGTTGGCGCCTTATCTGCGCCATCCGGTTTTAAACCGGTCAATTCAGCAACTCTGGGACGATTTGCAGAGGCGCGGGATCTGACAAGAGGAGAGCTGGGATGAAGGAAAAGTTAAAGCAGGTTCAAGGTGTGGTCTTCGACATGGACGGTTTGATGTTCGACAGTGAGAGAATCGTACAACAGGCCTGGAATGTGGCTGGAGAACAGATGGGATATGGCGCCCTAGGGGATGAAAATATGTGCCATACCATCGGATTCAATGCGGACAGAAGACGGAGATATTTTCAGGAGAAGTACGGCGTGGCGTTTCCTTTTGAGATCTTCAAGCAAAGGTATCGAGCGGCTTACCTGGAGTCCGTGAGGAGAGATGGCGTGCCAATGAAAAAGGGATTGCGAGCGTTGCTTAAAGTGCTGAGAGAAAGGGAGATTCCCATGGCCATCGCCACTTCCTCCAGTCCGGAACATGCCAGAGAAAATGTGGAGAGAGAGGCCATCGGCGGATATTTTGTGGGGATGATCACCGGGGACATGGTGACAGAGGGAAAGCCGTCCCCGCAGATTTATCAGAAGGCCTGTGAGTTGCTGAGGGTGGAGCCGTCTAGGGCGTTGGCCCTGGAAGATTCGCCCCACGGAATCTGGTCAGCTTACCGGGCCGGGATGATGACGATCATGGTCCCGGATTTGGTGAGGGATTCTTCTTCTGTGGATGGAATCTTGGACGGAAAGGCGGAGACGTTGTTGCAAGTGGCACAGTGGATGGAGGAGGCGGAAGTATGAGTGGGAGAGTAAGATGCGTGGCGCTGGACCTGGACGGCACGCTGCTGTCTGATGATAAGCATGTATCGAAGGAGAATCGGGAGGCTCTGCTAAGAGCCATGGAGCAAGGGGTGCACGTGGTGATTGCCAGTGGACGTGCCTACGCGTCCCTTCCACAGGAGGTTCTGGGAATACCAGGTATCGAGTACGCGATCACCTCCAATGGCGCTAAGATCTACCGGGTGTCCGGCCAGGAGTGCATCCGTTCCACCAGGATGACTGCTGGGTCGGTGAGCCAGATTCGCGAGTTGGCGGCGGGAAGAAAGGTGACGGAGGAGGTCTTCATAGATGGGCAGCCCTATGCGCCGTCGGCCTATGTGGCAGATCCGGCTGCCTGTGGGATCTCGCCCTGGGCAGTTCCCTATATTCAGAATACCCGAATCCCAGTGGAGGATATGGACGATTTTGTCCTGACACATCAAGGGGAGCTGGAGTGTCTGGACTATGTTCTCGGGAATCCCAGTGAGTTGGGAGAGATCTGGGAGATGTTAGTGGAGCAAGTTCCCGACATCTATGTGACTTCCTCCATGGAAAACCGCCTGGAGATCTCACACAGGGACGCCGGTAAGCGGGCTGCTTATGAGTGGCTCTTGGATTACCTGAACGTGCCTGTCGAGGAGGCGGCAGCTTTCGGAGATGGAGATAATGACTGGGAGATGCTGGACTTGGTGGGCTATGGGATCGCCATGGAGAATGGCTCAGCTAAGTGTAAGGAGGCAGCCGGATGGGTCACAAAGAAAAATTCCCAGTCCGGGGTCGCTTTCGGTTTTTCTGAGTTTTTGCATTTATAGACATACATAAGTTTATTTTGGAAAGGAAGAGATGTCATGAAACCAACGATGAAACGGGTGGCGGCTATCCACGATCTCTCAGGATTTGGACGCGCCTCCCTGTGCTCGATCATTCCCATCCTGTCCTCCATGGGGATACAGGTCTGTCCGGTGCCCACCGCTATCTTGTCCACCCACTCTGGCGACTTTGAAAATTATACTTTTCAAGACCTGACAGACACCATTCCCGCCTACATGGCCCATTGGAAACAGTTGGATCTGAAATTTGACTGTATATACTCAGGGTTTCTGGGATCCCCCCGGCAGACTCAGATCGTGGAGGATATCTTTGAGGACTTTGCAGATGAGAATACCTTGGTGGTGGTGGATCCGGTGATGGGGGACAATGGAGACTTGTACAGTTCCATCTCCCAGGGGATGGTTCCCCAGATGAGGCGTCTGATCCGCAGGGCAGATATCATTGTGCCCAACTACACAGAGGCAGCGCTGCTGTTGGGAAAAGAGATCCCGGCACAGCAGACTTCCCGGGAGTTAAAAGGCTGGTTAAGGGAGCTGGCAGATCTGGGGCCGGGCACGGTTATGATCACCAGTGCGCCGGATGCGGAGACCCCCAATATGACCAATGTGATCGCCTATGAGCGGGACAGCGATACTTATTGGAAGGTGGCCAGCCGGCTGTTGCAAGACTTTTATCCGGGCACGGGAGACGTCTTCGCCAGCGTGATGATTGGCTCGCTGTTGAGAGGAGAGAGCCTTCCCGGGGCCATTGACTGGGCGGCTCAGTTTGTGTCCCAGTGTATCAAGGTCAGCAGTGGATATGACTATGAGCGCAGAGATGGGGTGCAATTGGAGCGGATGTTGCCTTTGCTGAATCAAGACCACCTGGTCAATGGTTACGAACGGTTTTGACAGCGACAGAAACCTGTGATCATGGGAGAGAGCGCTGTCAGGGAGGGAAAGAGATGTTACTGGAAGAATGCTTGGAAAAAAGCAAGGAGATGGGATTTCAATCAGCGGCGTCCTTGGAGATTTCCACGTTGAAGCCTTTGCCGGAGGTCCGCCAGATGTGCGCGTCCAATTCCTGCGGCAAATATGGGCAAGTCTGGTCTTGTCCTCCAGGCTGTGGGGAGCTACAGGAATGTCAAGAGAGAATCGGCACGTATAAGGCCGGGATGATTGTACAGACGGTGGCCGATGTGGAGGACAGCTTTGACTTCGAGGCCATGATGGAGGCAGAGTCCAGGCATAAGGAGAATTTTGAGAGAATGAGAGATTGGCTGAGACCTTATTATCCGAGGCTTTTGCCTCTGGGAGCCGGGTGTTGTACCTGTTGCCGGGAGTGTACCTACCCGGAGGCGCCCTGTCGTTTTCCAGAGAAATATATCGCTTCCATGGAGGCCTACGGCCTTTTGGTGAGCCAGGTCTGTCAGGAGAATGGGATACCTTATTACTATGGGCCTCAGAAAATCTCATATACGGCTTGCTTTCTGTTGGAATAGTGAGAGAAAAGAAAGAGTTCGGGACAACGCCTTCCCTTCTAAGTGTTAGAGGGGGAGGCGTTGTCCTTTTCCATCTCGATAAAATGAAAGGAGAGCATCAGATAGAGGAGCTCATCGGGATCGTCTAGATCGGAGCAAAGGGCTTGTTTGATCTTGTCCAGGCGATAGAGAAATGTGCTGCGGTGTATGTACAGTTCCTTGGCCGTCTGGACAGCATTCATGTGGTGGTCCAAATAGACTTTCAGAGTGTGGAAATAGTCGGTGTGGTGTGCTTCATCCGAGTATTTTAATTGAAGAAGGCGTTCGTGGCTGATCATATAGCCAGGAAGCCGTCGGGTGCACTCGCTTAAGATATAGTCGAAGGAGATCTCGTTGAAAGGATGAATCCACTGGGAGGGGGTTTGTTTTTTGCCAAATTTCAGGGCAATTTTTGCCTGGATGTACTGGCGGCGGAGATTCATGTGTCCCAACATCATACGGCTGTAGCCGGTTTGTAAGTTGCTGTCGTGGACGAAGTAATGGAGTTTCCTGGTGATGTCTTCCACAGTCAACTGAGCCAGAGTCATATTCAGATAGGTGACAATGTAAGTGCCGTGGATGAGGGAACAGGAGTGGGGAAACAAGTTCTCCAGATAGGAAGTGATGGACAAGGCGGTCAGGTTCTTCTGATCCAAGTCTGTGATCTCTAGGATAAAACAGAAATAGAAGTTTGACGAGGACCATCCC
Source organism: Blautia sp. (assembly GCA_047014865.1). GTDB lineage: Bacteria > Bacillota > Clostridia > Lachnospirales > Lachnospiraceae > Blautia_A. The sequence goes on from JBKXQO010000009.1 coordinate 13,715, forward strand.
ACGGCAGTCAGACGCTGACTCATGGTCACATAGTCGGCGGCAGGATCGTTGAGGATGGAGGTGAAGATGGGTCTGAAATCCTGTTCGCGGTTGATACGGTGCATGGTGTTGTGCTCCAGGGCGTGTTCCACCAGGGAGGCGAGAATCTCCATGAGAAAGCCCTGGGATTCCCGAAGGGAAGTCTTCTCCTCTAGCTGGAGGAGGCGATGGGTGGTCTTGCCGTTGCGCTTGAGATTGACGCACAGGGAACCTTGCCCGGTGATTTCCTTGGGATAGAAGAAATAGCCGTTCAGCTCCCGCACAGAGTTGTAGAGTTCGTCTTTTTTCAATGAGACTACCTGGTGGTAGGAGTTCTCAGAGGATCCCAGGACATTCTCGTGGAAGGTGGAATTCCGGGAGCCGACGGAGGCTATGATCACAAAATCCATTCCAATCACCATCAGAGGATTTCTCAGGAAGGGGGCGCTGATCTCCAACATCTGTTGGATGGAGCCCCCTTGTATCCGGGAGGTCAGCAAGGCTTCATACCACTGTTCTGCCCGGTCAAAGATAGCCTGGATATGGTTAAAAAGTTGTTCTTTGGTGACGGAGGCTTCTATCCGGCAGACATGGCCGGGAAGTGGACGGGGATTCTCGCCGATAAAATAGATCAAGGCGTCCTGGAAAGTGGAAAGAGACTCTGACAGCATGCAATCGGCGTCTAAGATTAAGATTTGTCCTTCTTGGGGAATCGTCTGTTCTGTGCAGAGCAGAGGGCGATTCAGATGGGGGGTCAGGGATAGGACGCCCTGAACGGTTATGGAATAGGATTTTTGTAATTCTTCTGTGAGGTAGGCGGCGCTGAGTTTCATGTGGACCTCCGTTTCTGTGTCAAAGCGGATATTCGCAGTCCCCTTTGCTACTTGTTCATGATCTTATCGCCACTCTCGTGGCATTTTTGTAGGAGCTTGTTCTCCTGCCAGAACAGGCAGGTCTTGTTCCCGCGCAAAAAGTGGGGAGACTTTCCTGACAAGATTAAAAATGGCTTCCTACATATTGTAGGAAGAAAATGAGAAAATGTCAAATACTATGTGGATTGAAACAAAAAAATCGGAGGTGTTATAATAGGTGCAACTTAAGGAGGTGCGTGAGACTATGATTCTTATCGGCGAGAAAATCAACGGCTCCATTCCCAGTGTGGGGGAGGCCATAGCCAGAAGGGATGCTGAATTTATCAGGCAGAGAGCCCTGGCTCAGGCCAATGCCAACGCCACTTATATTGATTGTTGTGCTTCTGTGGAGGAGAGCGTGGAAGTGGAGACTCTGAGGTGGATGATCGACAATATCCAGGCGGTGACGGACGTACCCATCAGCGTGGACAGTCCCAGTGCCCAGGTGCTGGCGGAAGCGTACAAGTTCTGCAAGAGACCGGGACTGATCAATTCCGTCTCCATGGAAGGAGACAAGGTGGACACCCTCTTTCCCTTGATTGCGGATAGCAAGTGGGAAGTGATCTGTCTGCTCTCAGACGACACGGGAATTCCTAAGACGGCACAGGACAGACTGCGGGTGTTTGACAATCTCATGGCCAAGGCCAAAGAGTATGGAATCGCCCCCAACCGGCTGCACATCGATCCCCTGGTGGAGATGTTGTGCACATCGGAGGATGGGATCGCACTGAATGTGGAGGTGATCAGCACCATCCGCAGACAGTACCCGGACATCCACATCACAGCGGCAATCAGCAATATTTCTTTTAACCTTCCGGTTCGCAAGTTGATCAATATGGGATTTGCAGTGCTGGCCATGAATGCGGGGTTGGACAGTGCGATTATGGATCCAACCAACCGGGATCTTCTGGGGCTGATCTACGCCACGGAGGCTCTGTTGGGAGAGGATGACTACTGTATGGAGTATATCGGAGCGTACAGAGAAGGGTTAATCGGGAAGGCTCCAGCCAAAGGCTGACACGGGAACCCGTGCGGAGGACTGACCAAAGTGTAATGAGTGCGATAGTGTAAGTAAAAATACCAGAAGGAGGTACAAGGTTATGTCGAAGATTCAAGAGGTGTACGCAGCAGTGGAGCGCGGAAAAGTGAAACAAATTGCCAGTCTGGTTCAGGAGGCGCTGGATGAGGGGGACGCTCCTCTGGATATCCTGAATCAGGGAATGATTGCGGCTATGGATAGCGTGGGAGCGAAATTTAAGAGTGGAGATATTTTCGTGCCGGAGATGTTGATTGCTGCAAAGTGTATGAAGAAAGGCGTGGAAATCCTGAAACCCCACCTGGCGGGCGGCGAGTCTGGGGCAGCGGGTAAGATCATAATCGGGACTGTGGCTGGAGATATGCATGATATCGGGAAGAATCTGGTGTCTATGATGTTGGAGAGCGCAGGGTTTCAGATGATTGATCTGGGCGTGGACGTGCCGATTCAGACTTTTGTGGACACGGTTGAGAAGAACCCAGATACGAAGATCGTGTGTTGTTCAGCACTTTTGACCACCACGATGCCAGCGCTGAGGGATACTGTGGCTGCTTTGAATGCGGCGTCCTTCCGGGATAAGATCAAAGTGATGGTAGGCGGTGCGCCTATCACGGAGGAGTTTGCCAAGGAGATTGGAGCAGACGCTTACACGGAAGATGCAGCCAGCGCAGCCCAGAAGGCCAAAGAACTGGCTGCAGCCTGAGAAGAGATGGGAGGGGTTACGATGAAGACAATTCGTGAGAACTATATGGATCTTCTGAACACCGGAAAGTCTGAGCGGTTAGTAAAACAGTATGAGCCGTTTGCGTTTATCATGAACGATCCTTTGCTGGGACAGGAGTATGGATTCCGTGTAAAAGGAAAGACCTTAAAGGATCCCTGGGGAACTGTTATCAGTTGGCCGGAGACGGAACATGCCGGGATGCCGTACATCACCGAGGAGAACAAAGTGTGTCCAGATGTGACACGGTGGAGAGAATATGTGAAAGCCTCCAATCTGGAATTTCCTGAGGAGGCCTGGGCGCCGGCCATTGAGGCAGCCAATCAGGTGGACCGAGAGGAGTACCTGGTCACAGGCGTCATGGTCACTGGGATCTTTGAGCGTATGCATTTCCTGATGGGATTTGAGGATACTCTGATGAACTTACTGTTGGAGCCGGAGGCTATGGAAGAGTTGGCGGACTATATTTTAGAGTGGAAGCTGGAGTACGCCAAACAGTTGATCGACCACCTCCACCCTGACGCCATGCTCTCCCACGATGACTGGGGGGCAAAAGACCGTCTCTTCATGAGCAGAGATGTGTGGGTGGAGATCTTTAAACCTCGCTATGAAAAGTTGTACGGCTACATTCGCTCCAGGGGAGTTCAGGTTATCCATCACGCCGACAGTTATATGGCCAACATCGTGGAGGACATGGTGGACTGCCATATTAACGTCTGGCAGGGTGTGCTTCCCACCAACGATGTGCCCGCTCTGTTGAGACAACTGGATGGCAGGATGCTTCTGATGGGCAATTTGGATGCGGGAGCTTTTGACTTTGAGGGATGGACTCAGGATGATATCGAAAAAGAGGTGCGCAGGGCAGTAGGAGAGTGCCAGGGGTTAAAAGGGTTTATTCCCTGCATCACGTATGGATTGTCCGAGTCAATTTTCCCAGGGGTGTATGAGGGAATCAGCCAGGCCATTGACAAAGTCAACGGGGAGCGGATCTCAGAGCAATAAAGAGGTTCCTATTGGGAAGGATGTCCTGGGGATTTACAAAAGAATAAGTGTCACAGACGGTGTAGTGTCTCGCTATGCCGTCTTTTTGCGTCTGTAAACTTTCATTAGAGAACATATAACAAAATGCCCTCATATCCGAAGATACAAAGGCATTGTATCATTCCTATTAGGCACAGAGATATTGTTTCATTTGTGCCTTTATCTTTTCTCTTGCGATGATTACAGACCTCCGTACCGCCTGCGGTGTGCAATGCTCCATTGCTCCAATCTGATAGTAGTTTAAATCATATTCGTGATAGAGCAGGAAACGCCGCTTTTGGATTTCGGGTAGAGTAGCTATCGCTTTGCGAAGCAACTCTGCCTGTTCTTTCCTCCAATCTGAATTTTTCTGAAAAATCCAGATTGTGAGGTGGAGAGCGACAGCCTACGCCACAAGCAAGCTTGTCCTGTTTCTTGACAAAAAGCGACAAAAGAAAAACCGCCGGATAATATGTAAATAGTTGCTGCTCAAAATAAGCAGCGGTGTAGCGGTATCATACCAATACATAAAAATTCCTCCAAACTCAAACAGGTTTAGAGGGATGGATAAGGCATAGTAATACAGTCCGTCAAAACTCCGTTTTTTTATATGACGGACTAAATATGTACTATACTAAACAAGAAAGAGCCGATAAACTGTGATTATTCACAAGTTCATCGGCTCTGCGTCTTAGCGTCTGGCTCTTTGATGAGTGTTATCTGTAAAGTTTTTACATTGATTAAAGTTTCTTGCTTACACTTCGGGCAATAGAGAGGATAATTTTTTAAAATAGTATCTTCTCTAATTTTGTCACGAGTTTTATTTCCACATACAGGGCAACGTAACCACTCTGTTGACATTTTATTTTATCTTCCTTTCCAACACAATATAAATGCTGTTATCTTGCACCTATCTGATATTTCAAATACGCTTTCTTCCCAACAAAAAACAGTATTATTGAAATAATTAAATATATAATTGGAGCAATCTGAAAGTTTATCAGATATTTCCCAAAGACAGAAAATAATCTATCATCCCACAACCCCCATGTTGTCAATAAATTTGTGGGAAGCAAATCATATACTTGAGAGGCAATTCTAAATTCATAGGGTATATCAATCATCATCGTCAATATCATAATTCCGACTGGAATACTCATAACAGCAACACTATTTTTTAATATTTCTGATAAGACCATAATTGTAATACTATATAGCACAGATACTACCAATAACACAAATAGCAAAATTAATACAGATTCTCCGATACTTATATTCCATGACGATAAAGGAAAAGCAAGTTGTAAGGCTGTACTGAATCCATCTGCTCCATAAACACATACACTTGATATTGCAGTAACCCCAAAAAAGAGAAGTGATACGATTCCCCCAAATGTTATACCTGCCAATATCTTTGCCAAATACAAGTGCCCTTTTCCATATTTACTACATAAAATAATGGCATCTGTTTTCCGTGAATGTTCCGATAAAAATATTTGAGAAAGGCATATCGCAAGCATTAACAATATCATGTAATTGATTGTATATACATATTGCCATAAATTACTCCATCCGTCTGTGTATCCGTAAGTGAATGGAATTTTTGTCTGTTTGTCTTTTCCCTCCCAATAGGCTTTCTCTTTTTCTGTCAATATCTGGTCTGTACGATTCTGTGAAATTGTTTTTTCTCGTTCTTTATACAATCCATCGGAATCTATTTCTGATGTTAAATTATTATCACCTGTAATTTCTTGTACATACGAATAAATTGGCGTATAATCTGTTATTCCTTTATCAGTTTCATCATTTTGTAATCCATTAGTTGTAATTGTTGTGTGTTCATCTTTTATTACTATAGAATCGTTAGCTGTGCTTTTCTGAACAGTTTCTTTTGAATAAAAATTCTGCATTTCTTGAAGTAATGTGTCATCAATCGTTCTTCCTTCAAGACTTCTTGCATATTGTCGGTATATTTGCGTCGCCTCATATCCACTGATTTCTTCCGCTCCATAATAACTGGATAAAATCAAATCACTAAAGCTTAAAAAAACACATAACATAACCATGATGGCTCCAACAATCCATACTATTTTACGACTTATAATTTTTTTTAATTCATAGATATACAATGTGCCTATCCGTTTCATCTTAGTCCTCCTCAAATTGCTTCAGATAAAATTCCTCTAAATCGCCTAATTGTTCTTGCCAATTCCCCTGATAAATTAACCGTCCACTTTTCATCATTAGTACAGTGTCTGCAATATGTTCAACATCTGAAACAATGTGGGTGGAAAGAATCACGATATTTTCCTTACCAATCTCTGCAATGATATTCCTGAAGCGTACTCGTTCTTTTGGGTCAAGTCCCGCTGTTGGCTCATCTAAGATAAGAAGCTGCGGATTGTTCAGTAAAGTCTGTGCAATTCCAAGCCTTTGCTTCATACCTCCTGAATAGTTCTTGATTTTTTTATGTGCTTCCTCTTTCAGAGATACTAATTCCAAAAGCTCATTTGCTTTCCTCTTTGCCTGTATCTTCGTAAGACCTTTTAAAGTTGCTATGTAAAGCAAAAAATCCATTCCTGTAAAATCTGGATAATAGCCAAAATCCTGTGGTAAATATCCTAATTTTGCACGATACTCTTCTTTGGAAACATCAATACCGTCAAAGGTCACTGTTCCGCTATCTGGTTTTAAGACACCACAGATAATTCTCATCAATGTTGTTTTTCCTGCACCATTCGCCCCCAACAAACCGTACACTCCCTTATGCAAATTCAGAGATATACGGTCTACCGCAATGTTATTATGATACTGTTTCGTTACTCGGTCTAAGGTAAGTTCCATGCCAATTCCTCCGTTTGCTTAATACTTTTTTTCATTTCTGTTATAGACAATACAATCAACATCATCAATACAATCAGCCAGATTAAAGTGTATTTTGCTTCAAATATAACTGGCAGAATACATTTAGTAAAAAGATTCAGTCCACTGATACCGACTGCAATTCCCATACAGAGATACATAGATTCTATCCCATTCGTTTTTCTAACTGCCCATAACCCAATTGTTGTTGTCAAGACATAAGGCACTAATAAAAATAGTCCCGTCTGAAAAATAGACATTGAATTGTAAATTGAACAAATAGGAATTACAAAAATCAATAGGAGCAAATGAGATACTCCAAGCACTGCCATTCGTGCAAGTAATACGCTTTTTAAGGAAAAGCGAGCTGTCATTTCTAATTCAGACATCAAATAAACATCTGAACGGGCATTTTCTGTAATTACACACAACGCAACGAATGGAATTAACGCAGAAATTATCCACAACACATTCTTTTCTAAAAAACATCCTCCTACAAGGGCAATTCCAAATACAGAACTGAAAATCCCCCATACATATTTAGGAATATACATCGACTGTAAATACAAAAAAGACATATTGTCAATTTTTAGTTGTGGGATGGCATTCAAAAACTCTTTTTTTCTTGTCGGAGCAGGCGGCTCTAAAGCATCCTTTAGCCCTTTTTTTAAGTTCTTATTCATTCAAAATCCTCCTTTCCAAGTATTTCTTGAAGCTGTTTTAATGCCTTCTTTGTTTTCCGATAAAGAAAAAATCTTGATACTTTTAAAAAATTGCAAATTTCAGATACAGGAACTTCATTCACATATCTTAGGAATACTATTTCCTGTTCTTCTTTTGGGAGCTGTAACAAGGCTTCTTTTATAGCAATACTTGTAAGTATCTCATTTTCTTTATCTTCTGATAATAAATCGTCCGTTAAAGGTTCTGTTTGTTTTCTGCGGTATACATCAACGCATAGATTATGTGCAATCGTATAAAGATACCTTAATTTCTGCCCCCTTTCATAATAAGCATTATCTTCCAGAAATCGAAGGAAAGTTTCTTGCGTAATATCTTCTGCCATTTGCTGATGGTGCAGTTTAAAATAGCAATAACGATATATTTTGTCGTATTGTTCTTCTAAATCCATATGTATATCCGAAACCTCCTTTCATTTTGATTAACGTATCACACGGCTCAAATGTGCGGCATTTTACAAAAATTTTTCACTTTCTATTGTATCTGCATTCATACTCCCGTCAATATAGCCGAAAACTTGAAATCCAAATCAAGGAAAACGGCACACTCATTTGTAAAATAAATGTGCCGTTCCAGCTTCATCATGTAGATATGATTTATTTCCTGCGATACAAGTGGCTCGTGGGTATTTTCCACCCGTATCTGCTTGGCTTCGGGTACTTTCAGATAGCTGATAGGGTTAAAAGAGGTGCGGTACAATCCTGCTTTTGCCCTTGCCCGAATGGAAGAACGGATTTTTCGGGAGTTATCCCTCGAATAAAATTCGTTTAAGACAGTGGCACGATATCCTTTGCGGCAGGTATCTCTCTGGCGGCTGCTATGAAATTTTCAACGTGCAAAATTTATTCCGCTTGTTTCGGAGCAATAAAAAAAGGCGAAGGTTTTGACCTCTCACCCAATAGTCCACGGAAAGATATGTTTTTCTTCTCGTGTTCTCTAAGACAATTTTACCTCAGCAAAATACCTTCTTGCTACAGAATGGATGGGATTGTCCAAAACAAATTTGACGGCGTCGGGGACGGAGAGAGATCAGTATTTTCCGCTGATATAGGCGATACGTGTGGAAATGTGGCACTCCGCGAAGTTTGGAGGGGGGATTGAAACAGTAGAAAAGGCTTTACTTCTATTTTTATCTTTTATATAATAAGGCATGGACGAAATGACGAAGATCAGACGGTGGACTGCGAATCGGCGAGAGCAAAGATGGTAGGGCGCCGTTTACTAGAAGAAAAGGAGACGAATATGGGCGGAATATTTGGAGTGGCGTCGAAAGAAAACTGCACATTGGATTTATTTTTTGGGATTGATTATCACTCGCACCTGGGGACGAGGAGAGGCGGCATGGCTGTCTACAGTAAGGAGAGCGGTTTTAACCGGGCGATCCACAACATCGAGAATTCTCCGTTTCGAACCAAGTTTGAGCGGGACGTGGACAGTTTGAATGGAAATTTAGGTATAGGTTGTATCTCCGACAATGAGCCGCAGCCCTTGATGGTACAATCTCACCTGGGCAGTTTTGCGATCACCACAGTGGGTAAGATCAACAATATGGAGCGGCTGATTGAGATCTCTTACCAGAATGGGTGCACGCATTTTCTGGAGATGAGCGGCGGCAATATCAATCAGACGGAGATGGTGGCCTCTCTGATCAACCAAAAGCAGACGCTGGTGGAGGGGATTCAGTACGCCCAGGAGATGATCGAGGGATCAATGACCATGTTGGTTATGACTCCGGACGGCCTGTATGGCGCCAGGGATTTGATGGGAAGAACGCCACTGATTCTGGGTAAGAAAGAGGGGGCCTGCTGTGCCTCTTTTGAGAGCTTTGCCTTTGGGAATCTGGGCTATGAGACGCTCAGAGAGTTGGGCCCTGGGGAGGTTGTGTTCCTGACGCCGGAGGGGGCTGAGACGAAGGTGAAGCCCAGGGAGCAGATGAAGATCTGTTCTTTCTTATGGGTCTACTACGGTTATCCCACATCCACCTACGAGGGAGTCAATGTGGAGGAGATGAGATACAAATGTGGAGATATGCTGGCCAGAAGAGACGCGGAGAAGGTGCACCCGGACATTGTGGCCGGGGTTCCGGACTCAGGGATCGCCCATGCCATTGGCTATGCCAACCGCTCGGGAATTCCCTTCGCCCGTCCGTTTATCAAATACACACCCACCTGGCCCCGCTCTTTTATGCCTACGCAGCAGAGTCAGAGGGATTTGATCGCCAAGATGAAATTATTGCCGGTTCATGAGTTGATCAAGGGTAAGAAACTTTTGCTGATCGACGACTCCATTGTGCGGGGAACGCAGTTGAGGGGAACTACGGATTTTCTCTACCACAGCGGGGCGGAGGAAGTCCACATCCGGCCGGCCTGTCCACCGCTGCTGTACGGGTGTAAATATCTGAATTTCTCCAGGTCGAAGTCAGAGATGGATCTCATCACTAGGGGCGTGATACTTAAGCGGGAGGGTGAACTCCACTATGAGGATAAATTGGAGGACTATGCAGATCCCGATTCTCAGAATTATAAAGAAATGTTGGAGGCTATCCGCAAGGAATTGCACTTTACCTCTCTACGTTACCACCGGCTGGATGATATGATTGAGTCCATCGGAATCTCTCCTTGTAAGCTCTGCACCTATTGTTGGAATGGCAAAGAGTAGGGGGGCCGATGAGCACAGTTCGATTGGACAAATATCTGGCGGAGGCCGGGGCCGGATCCCGCAGCGAAGTGAAGAAGTATGTGTTGAAGGGGCAGGTTCAGGTGAATGGCCAGATTGTGAAGAATCCCAGCATGAAAGTGGACTGGGAGACTGATCAGATCAGTTTTCAGGGGGAGATGCTAAGCGCCCGGGAGTTTGAGTATTACTTGCTCTATAAACCGGCCGGATGTGTCAGCGCCACTCAGGATCCCGTGCACAGGACGGTCATGGAGTATGTGCCGGCTTCCCGAAAGGAGCTTTTTCCGGTGGGCAGACTGGATAAAGACACAGAGGGATTGTTGCTGATCACCAATGACGGAGATCTGGCGCACCGGTTGCTTTCCCCCAGAAACCGCGTGCCGAAAGTCTACTGTGCGCGGACGAGAGGGAGAATGACCCAGGAGGACGTGCAGGCTTTTGAACAGGGCATGGATATCGGGGAGAAGAAAAAGACGCTCCCTGCCAAACTGGTGATTCTCTCAGAGGAAGAGACCCAGGAAGGATGGGAATCGTGGGTACGGATCACCGTGCAGGAGGGAAAGTTCCATCAGGTTAAGAGAATGGTAGACAAGGTAGGCAAGGAAGTGGTCTATCTAAAGCGGATTGCCATGGGCCCCCTGAGTTTGGAGGAATCTCTGGGAAAAGGCGGCTGCCGTCCTTTGACGGAGCGGGAGCTGGAAGCTTTGAGAGATTGGGTTTTGTTGTAAATTAAAAAGTGAACAGGCTACTGTGAGATGTAAAGATCACACAGTAGCCTGTTTTGATAATCGGGGATATTGAGAGAACCTTTGTGCATACAAAAAAGATTCAAAGACTAGTAGTCCGTTCTGTGATAAAAACGGCCGTTGATGTAGTCGGTCTTGATGATGTTAATGAAGGCGGAGGGATCCACCTCTTTTACTTTCCTGATCACAAGTTTGGCCTCTTCCCTGGAGACCACAGAGTACAGCAAAGTCAGGTCATCATGGCTGTAACAGCCCTTTCCGGAGAATTGGGTGGCGCTGTGGTGGGTGAAATTCTTGATCTCCTCATAGACTTTCTCCGGGTGACGGGTGACAATGAAGAGCGTGTGCTTTTTGTATCTCTGGTGGAGAATCTGGATTGTCTGGGTACAGGTGAATTGGAAGATAATGGAGTACAGTGCGGCGTCCCAGCCGAATAGCAGGCCGGCCACGGCCAACATCACTGCGTTTCCCACCAGGATGTAGTTCCAGATGTCCCGTCCCGTCCGCTCCGATATCAAGATTGCGATAAAGTCCGTCCCCCCGCCGGAAGTGTTTCCGATGAGGCACAGGCTGCAGGCGCAACCGTTGATGAGGCCGCCGAAGATACTGATCAACAGTGGATCATAGGTGATAGGCTGGCTGGGGATTAAGTCGGTCAGGACACTGGTCAGAATGACGACGCAGCAGGAGCTGACTGTGAATTTGGGCCCCAGATATTTGAAACTGATGGCGGCTGGGATTGCGTTCAAGGGCAGGTTGATTAAGGTGAATGGGATTGCCACTTGGAAAAACTGGCTGCCCACCTGCTGGATCAACAAGGTCAGACCGTTGAAACCACTGGGGTACAGGTTGCCGGCGCGGACAAAAGTCTTGATATTCACGGCAAAGATGATGGCCGCTATGACCGCGCATAGCATACGGCGTGCTTCATGTCTTGGATTGACAGAATATTTTGGCAAAAGAATACCTCCTCCCACAGAAGAAAAATCTTGGTTCTTTTTATCAGAATACCCTATGGGAGGAGGTATGTCTATACTATTTTGAAAAGAATTCACCGGGAAGGGTTCTCACTTTAATAGCTGGGCAAACGCGGCCAAAAGGCGGTCGTTCTGCTCAGGGAGCATCACGCAGAAACGGAAATAGCGGTCGTCCAGAAACGGAAAAGTGGAGCAGTTGCGGATCATCATTTTCTGACGGATACAGTGGTCGAAAAGCTGCTGGGCGTCCACCCCTTCTCTCTGAATCTTGGCCAGGAGGAAGTTGCCGCAGCCGGGATAGACCTTGACGGAGCCAAAGGAGGACAGTTCCCGGGAGACTCTCTCCATCTCTTGGTGAATCAAAGTTTTGGTGCGCTGTATATACTCGTCGTCCCGGAACATAAAACGGCCGGCCAGTTCCGCCAGAGTATTGATAGACCAGGGATCTTTTTTCTGATTGACTTCCTTTAGAAGGTCCAGATTGCCAGTGATGGCATAACCCAGTCTCAGTCCTGGGCAGGCGAAGAACTTGGAGGTTCCCCGGAGGATCAGTAAGTTGGTGTAATAGCTGGTCAGGGAGACTGCGGAGATCTCCTGGGGATCCGGGGCGAATTCCACGTAAGTCTCATCCACCATCACGAAGATTCCGTACTGGAGGCAAGCGTCTAAGATCTGACGCATCTGCCGGGAACGGATGGCCGTGGAGGTGGGATTGTTGGGGTTGCACAATACCAGAAGATCCAGATCCTCGTGTAGTTGGGAACACAGATCTTCTACATCCATCTGAAAATCCAGGTCCTCGCTGAGAGGATAATAAAGGCTCACACCGCCGCCAAGGGAGATGTCCCGCTCATATTCAGAGTAGGTAGGCCCTAAGATCAAGGCTTTGGAGGGATGGAGAGTCTGGATGAAATGGGAGATCAGCTCGGTGGAGCCGTTGCCCACCAGCACGTATTCCGGCTGTGCGCCGGTGTAGTTGGCGATCTCCTGGCGAAGTTGTGTGTATTCCCGGTCTGGGTAGGTGGTGATGGCATCCAGGTGGGAGGCCAGATATTCCTTGAGGCGCTCTGAGACGCCTAGAGGGTTTACGTTGGCGCTGTAGCTGACAATGTCTTCTTTGCGAATTCCGTAGACTTGTTCTATTTTCTCTAAATCACTGCCGTGAAAATGATCTTTGTGTGTTAGCATGGTTTTTCTAAGCTCCTTTGTTGCACAGCATTTGTTTGTAGTGTATAATTCGATTATAGCTGCTAGAAAGAAATAGTCAAGGATGACGATCAGAAAGATTGAAAATAGATAACAGTTTGGCATCTACAAAAACGGCTTAGGAGGCAAACTTTGAAAAGACGAGTAGAGCAAATGATAAACGGAAAATTTGAATATGAGGTTCCCAGACTGCTGATATCAGAGAGACAGATCCAAATCTGCGCTTCCTGCGGGGAGAACTGTCAGGGGGAGATTCATCTTGGCACCAAGGGAAATCATAAGATTCGTGGGTATGTAAGTTCCTCCCACCGCAGGGTGGTGCCGGAGGTCTCGCAGTTCGCGGGCACTGCTGTGAACATTTCCTACGGAGTGGATGTGGAGGGGATGGCGCCTGGGGAGAGCTTTCAGGGACGGCTGACCTTTCTGACCAATTTGGGAGAGTACTATATTCCGTTTTCTGTGGAGACAGAGAAGATACCGGTGACCAGTACCAGCGGGGAGATCGCGGCTCTGGAGGAGTTTGCCAAGCTGGCCCAGCGGGATTTTCGGGAGGCCTTCCGGCTGTTTACCTCTGCGAATTTTCAGCAGGTGTTGTCCAACTCCCCCCAGAAGGATCTGGCCTTGTACCAGGGAATGAGCCGCAACCCGGTCACTTACCAGCACCTGGAAGAGTTCCTGATCGCTGCCGGCTGTAAGGAACCTGTGCAAATTCATCTGCAGGAGAGCCGGACGGATCTCTATCAGGTTCAGGAATCCCGCCAGGAATCTTTCACGGTTCACAAGAGCGACTGGGGTTTTCTGAGACTTGAGGTGGAGGCAAAGGGAGACTTTCTGGAAGTGTCCAAGCACACGGTGCGGGAGGAAGATTTCATCGGGAGCGTCTACCAGGTGGAGTATGTGATTCACCAGTCTAAGCTGGGAAGAGGGAAGCATTTTGGAGAGATCCACGTCAAGGGGCCTTACCAGACGCTGGTCTACCAGGTGACAGCCAGCCGCAATCCCCAGACCCGGGTGAATGTCAGCGCCCTGGAGAAAAAGCAGAAGGTCCAGCTATTTCAGCGGTATCTGGACATGAGGATGCACCGGATAGATTACCGGCGGTGGCTGGACGAGAGCCGCGGGATCGTAAAGAGCTTAAAAGAGGCTGGCTGCGACTACCCGGAGTATCAAATGTACGAGGCTTTCTTGCATTATCAAAATGAAGAGATAGCGGAGGCCCAGAAGATATTAAAAAAATACCAGGACAAGTCGTTCACCCGCAAAGATCTGGAACTGGCCGGCGTATTTTTGTATCTGTGTAAGCTGACTGGCCTGCTCAGCGCCCAAAAAGAGATCGCGCCGAAAATACAGAGTTTCTATAACCAGAAGCCCGACAGTTTTCTCCTGCTATGGATTCTCCTGCAATTGGGCGAGGAGTATCCACTGTCTCCCTCGAAGAAATTGTTTTTGATGGAGGAACAGTACGAGAGAGGCAGTTGCAATCCACTGCTGTACCTGGAGGCCTGGCAGATGGTGGAGAAGGATATCTCCTTGCTGCGGAGACTGAGCGGGTTCTGGGTACAAGTGTTTTTATTCGCAGGGAAACGAGGCTTGTTGACGGAGGAACTGTCCATGCGCCTGGCCTACTTGTCAGGCTACGTAAAGAAGTTTTCCGAGAGCCTGTACACTGCCTTGTCCATGGCCTATGAGAGATTTCCAGAGGATGATACCTTGGACGCCATTTGTAAACTGATCATGAAGGGAAACCCCAGAGAGCGCCGGTTCTTTCCATGGTTTTCACTGGCCGTGGAGCGTGGATTGCGGCTGACCAGGTTATATGAGTATTACATGGAGACGATGGATGGCTCCTATCAGAGGGATCTGCCGAAGACTTTGAAGATGTATTTCTCTTACAACAGTAACTTGGGAGATCAGAAGAGAGCCTATCTCTACGCAAATGTGATCCAGAATAAGGAGAGAGATCCCCAGACTTACCAGAACTACGAGGAGACCATCCGGGCCTTCGCCAAGGCGAAGATCCTGGAGGGACAGATCAATGAGAACTATGCGTCCATCTACCAGGAGTGTCTGAGGGATCCGGAAGACGTCCAGCAGGCAGAGAACCTGGCTGGGCAGATATTCACCCACCGCCTGTACTGTGACGACCCGAAGGTCCGGAATGTGATCGTCCGTCACAGTCAGTTGAACAAAGAAGAAATCTACCCTTGTATCAATGGAGTGGCCTATCCAAAAATCTATGGGAAAGATGCAGCGGTTCTGTTCCAGGATGACAGGCAGAGGCGGTATGCCTCCACGGTGGAGTACAATCTGACCAGGTTGTTGGACGAGAAGGAGCTGTCCTTAGTTTGTCGGAGATTCCAGATTCACAGTCCAGGGTTTTTGCTCTATATCTGCCAGCAGGAACCGGTGAACCGGGGGAATCTGGATATCTACCAGAGAGTGTTGGAGTCTAAGGCTTTTACGGAGGCGTATAAACAGCAGGTGCGCCGTGGCCTTCTGGAGTATTACGCCCAGAACGCCCAGGGAGAGGACTTGGACGGGTACCTTAAGCAGGTGAACCTTAGAGAGTTCGCCCAGGTAGATAAGAAGGCGCTCATGGAGGTGATGATATCCAGGGGCTTATATCCAAAGGCTTATGAGGTTCTGTGCAATTATGGCCACGAGGGGATACAGTTGGAGAGCCTGGTGAAGCTGTGTAGCAGGATGATTCAGCTCAAGGATATGGCGGAAGAGGAGGAGCTGGTGTCGTTGGCCGCCCATGTCTTTTGGAACGGCAAGTACGATGAGGTGATCCTCGCTTATCTGATACATTTTTATATGGGACCTATGGAAGAATTTCTGGCGCTGTGGAGAGCTGCCTGTGAATTTGAGGTGGATACCTACAGCCTGGAGGAGAAGATACTGCAGCTTTTGATGCTGGTGTGGGATTACCGGCAAGATGGGGCAAAGGTGCTCAATAGCTATATTCGGCAACATGGCAAAGAGCGGCTGGTCTTGGCCTACCTGAGCTTCGCATCTTACGGCTATTTTATCAAAGGATTTCCTCTGGAGCCGTTTTTACTGGAATGTCTGGAGACGGCCTACCACAAGAAATGGAAGCTGAACACGGTGTGTCAGTTGAGTCTGTTTCAATCTTATGCGCAGAGTGGAAAATGGACAAAGAAGCAAGAGGAGACCGTGAGGGAGTTGTTGGATTTCTGTGCGCACAGAGGTTATATGTTCCAGTTCTTTGAGCAGTTGCCTGAGGCAATGCGCAGCCCGTACCAGTTGGACGACAAGGCTTTTGCAGAGTGCCGGACAGACAAGAGTGCAAAAGTGACACTGTACTATATGCTGGACCATGGACTGGGAGGGACTCCAAAGTATAAGAGTGAACCTCTGCGGGATAACTATGAAGGGGTCTTTGTCAAGACGTTTACGCTGTTTTACGGGGAAGTGCTTCACTATTACTTTGTCATCACCAGGGGAGAAGTGCAGGAGAGGACGCAAGAAAAGACTTTGACGGTACGCCAGTTGGAGACGGCGCGACAGAGTAGATACCAGATGTTGAATCACATGTTGGCGGCCAGGCGTCAAGGACGAAGTCAGGAAGTGTTGGAGGAGATGGAGAGTTACCTAGGGTTGGAACATTTCGTGAAGACGGTGTACCAGATAGAAAAGGAATAGAGGCATGAATGAAATTAGGGATATGCTAATCGGTATAGACTTCGGCAGAGAGGTCTCACAGATATGTTACTATGACCGGAGACGGCAGGAGCCGGCGGAGGTCACTATGAAGGTGGGAGCCAGTCTCTTTGAGAATCCTACCTGTGCCTGCTGCTGGGGCGAGAACCAGGAGTGGAGCATTGGGTTTGAGGCGGAATATTTCGCCAAGGAGAGGGGAGGCTTTCTGGTGGAGAACCTCTATCAGCTCTGTGAGGAGGATCAGAGTGTGCAGATAGGGGACGGAAAAAAGGAAGCCTGGGAGTTGGCGGCAATCTATCTGGAGGGTCTGATTCAGTTTTTGGGAAACCGGGAACCGGTGAAAAATACGAAGAACTTGGCGGTCACCGTGGCGAAATTAAACGGAAATATGGTGAAAAATTTGCAGAAAGCCTGTGAGAGCCTGGGGTTTCGCAAAGAGCAGATTCTCTTACTGGATTACTCGGAGAGCTTTTATTATTACGCCTACTGTCAACGACCGGATTTTCGCAGCCGGAATGTGGGATGGTTTGCGTTCAAAGAAAATGAGGTGGAATTCCGGAAGCTCTACGCCAGTGTGAGTGGAAAACTGACTTTTGTAAAGCTGGAGGAAGCGGTGGGTACAACTTTGCCGGAGGAGGCAGAGGACAGGGATTTTGAGTTCTACCAATTCTTGGTGGGAACCCTGGGCAGCGACTTGTACTCCAGTATATACATCACCGGGGAAGGATTCGGACAGGAGTGGGCGAAGCCACGGTCGATTCCTCTGCTGTGCAGGCAGCAGAGAAAAGTCTTCGAGGGAAATAACCTGTTCGTCAAAGGCGCCTGCTATGCCGGTAAGGAACAACTGGAGGACAAGAAATTAAAGGGTTTTCTCTATCTGGGGGACGCGCTGGTGAAGACCAATGTGGGAATGGAGATGCAGGTGATGGGAACGCCAGCCTACCATCCATTGATTGAGTCTGGGCGGAACTGGTACGACTGTCAGGCAGATTGCGAACTGATTCTGGACGACCGGGAGGATCTGACGTTTTTGGCGATGCGGATGGATGAGACCACCTCCCAGAAGGTGAAGATGAAGCTTCCAGGGCTGCCGAAGCGGCCCAATAAGACCACCCGGCTGCACCTACACATGGAGTATAAGGCCGCAGGGGTATGTCAGATCACAGTGGAAGATTTGGGATTCGGGGAGATGTACCCATCCAGCAAAAGAATATGGACGGAGACGGCACAGTGGTAAAGGAGGAGACAGCTTGGGCGGCTATATTTTATGTCAGGTGAAAAAAGCGCAGAGACCTTATTTCATTGAGAATATCAGTACCAATATCTATTCCATCGAGGAGCTGTGTTTTTATTTGTATCACAATCTGTATCTGATCGACGAGACGATTCGAAATGAAGAGCTTTTAAAGTGGCTGGAGGATGAGCTGGGACTGCGGGTGTTGGCTGCAAAGCTTCGCTCCCGCCTGCGTATCACTTATCCACTCTCAGAATTTCTCTATCCGATTTTGAAGGAGATTAACTACCTGAGTTACGAGGAGATGCGCACGTTGAATGGGGAGTTGGAGCGGATGGACCAGGAAGGCTTTCTCGTGCAAAAGAAGAAAAAAGGGGACTGTCTGGTTGAGAATGGGATGTATGTGAATGCCATTCAGATATACCGGGAAGTGCTCAGGGAGGAGGAACCCAGTGAAGGCTTTGGAGCTGGGGTCTATCACAATCTAGGGTGTGCCTACAGCTATCTCTTCCAGTGGGAGGAGGCTTTGGAGTGCTTTGGAAAGGCTTTTGAGAGAAGAGACAGCCACACGGATTGTAGGACTTATCTGATCTCCTACAGGCAAGTGCACGGACAGGAGGCCTTTGAGAAGAAGTGTGAAGAACTGGGGGTGGAGGAGGAACTCCGTCTGGGTATTCAACAGGAGTTCCAAAGCACGGAAGAAAAGAGAGAAGGTTCCCTCTTGCAATCGAAGGAAATCGATGGGGTATTGGAGAGACTGACCTTGGAGTATCACAGGAGCACTTCGGCTTAAAATCTGTCTGTGTGATGGCCTTTGGATTGACAGGGAGAAAAGAGTGTGGTAAAATCTCCTTATGCTTTAGCGTGGTAGCATGATATCACAGATGAAAAACAGAGCAAAGGAGAAGGAGAGATTATGAAAAAGAAAGTGATCAGTCTGTTCTTGGTCTTGGCGATGGCCGCCGGCGTGTTGGCAGGCTGTGGAAGTAAAGATTCGGACGGGGGAGAGGATAAGAATTCTGAGGAGGCGCAGACAGATACCTCGGAGGATCTGTTGGGGGACGGTGTGTTCACTGTAGGCTTCGACGCAGAGTATCCTCCTTTTGGCTATATGGATGACAACGGCGAGTACGTGGGATTTGATCTGGATTTGGCCAAGGCGGTGTGCCAGGCCAAGGGGTGGGAGTTCGAGGCGAAACCCATCAACTGGGACGCCAAGGATTCGGAGTTGAACTCTGGGACCATCGACTGTATCTGGAATGGTTTTACCATCAATGGACGGGAGGATGACTATACCTGGTCGGATCCCTATCTGAATAATGAGCAGGTGATCGTGGTCAAGGCGGACTCTGGGATCGGGAGCCTCACTGACCTGAAAGGCAAAGCTGTGGTGGTGCAGGCGGCTTCGGCGGCTTTGGACGCGCTGAACAATGATGACAATAAGGAGCTGACACAGAGTTTCGGATCTCTCACGGAGAATCCAGACTATAACACTGCTTTCATGAATCTGGAGTCGGGAGCGGCAGATGCGGTTGCCATTGACATCGGAGTGGCCAACTATCAATTAAACCAGAGAGAGGAAGGCGCTTTCGTCATCTTGGACGAACCCATACAGAGCGAGCAGTATGGCATTGGCTTTAAGAAGGGCAGTGATGAGCTGAGGGATGCTGTCTGGGAGGAAGTTGTGAAGTTGAGCGACGATGGCACAGTGGACAAGCTGGCAGAGGAATACGGTGTGAACACGGAGATGATCTGTATAGACCAGAAATAGTAAGATAGTGTAAAGTGTAAAATCAGGGGCTGTCCCAGAAGACACAACCATATAGAAGGTCTGACGCGCAGAGGCGGCAGGAATATGGCGGTGGCTGGGGCAACCTCTTTTGTGCTGTGTGGATGGAAACAAGTTTTTTGAAAGGTTGGTATCGGTTATGACAATAGAGACAATGATTCGGCAATTGGGAAGCGGAATGGTGGTTTCCACAGAGATATTTGTTCTCACTTTAGTGTTCTCCCTGCCACTGGGGCTTCTGGTCTGTTTTGGCAGGATGTCTAAATTTACGCCGCTTCGCTGGGTGACTTCGGCCTATATCTCTGTGATGAGAGGAACACCCTTGATGTTACAGTTGATGGTGGTCTATTTCGGCCCGTATTTCTTCTTTGGGGTCAGCATCACCCAAGGATATAGCATGGTGGCAGTGCTGATTGGATTTGCGCTAAATTACGCCGCGTATTTTGCGGAGATCTACCGGGGAGGGATTGCATCTATGCCGGTGGGACAGTATGAGGCGGCGCAGATCCTGGGGTATAAGAGATCCCAGACGTTCGTACATATCATTCTCCCTCAAGTGATCAAGAGGATTCTTCCGGCTGTGACCAATGAGGTGATTACGCTGGTGAAAGATACTTCTCTGGCCTTTGTGCTGGCGGTGGCGGAAATGTTCACCATCGCCAAGCAGATCGCCAGTTCACAGACCACGATGATGCCTTTTGTCATTGCCGGAATCTTTTACTATGTATTCAATTTATTGGTGGCTGTGGTCATGGATAAGATTGAGAAGAAGTTAAATTATTACCGATAGGAGGGATAGCATGAGTTTATTTGAGATGAAGAATATCACGAAGAGTTTTGATGGGCAGGAAGTACTCAGAGGTATTTCACTGACGGTGGACGAGGGGCAGGTTCTGGGGATCATAGGACCCTCTGGCTCAGGAAAGTCCACGCTACTGCGCATTGCCACCGGCCTTGAGAGGGCGGACGGGGGTACCATTGAGAAAAATGGTTCCGTGGGGCTGGTCTTTCAGAATTTTAATCTGTTTCCCCACTATTCTGTGATGCGAAACATTGTGGACGCTCCCCTCAGAGTGCAGAGGAGAAAGAAGGAGGAGGTCTATGCCCAGGCCAGGAAACTTTTGGAGCAGATGGGGCTCTCAGACAGGGAGAACGCCTATCCTTTTCAACTGTCCGGCGGACAACAGCAGAGAGTCTCTATAGCCCGGGCGCTGGCCATGAACCCGGATATCTTGTTCTTTGACGAGCCGACCTCAGCTTTGGATCCCGAATTGACTGGGGAGATTCTCAAAGTGATCAAAGAGCTGGCGGCAGAACAGATCACCATGGTCATTGTCACCCATGAGATGTCCTTCGCTCGGGATATCTCCAACCGGATTTTGTTTATGGACCAGGGGCTTGTGGCTGTGGAGGGAACGCCCGATGAAGTGTTCCACTCGGAGAATGTCAGAATGCAGGAATTTCTTGGGAAATTCCACCAGAGAGACCTGGAGGGCAGATGAGAAACGGCTATTTTCCCGGAACTTTGGCAGAGAGGTGAAATAGTACAAGTTTACAGGTAATACTTGCTTTTCAAAATTTCCTGTTATATAATTTTCTGTATTATGAGAAGTAGGTTAAAGGAGAGAGCAAATGAGCACAGATAGATACGTAAGCCCGCTGTCGGAGCGCTACGCCAGCAAGGAGATGCAGTATATATTTTCGCCGGATATGAAGTTTCGGACATGGAGAAGACTGTGGATCGCTCTGGCAGAGACGGAGAAGGAACTGGGCTTGAATATTACCCAGGAGCAGATTGATGAATTGAAGGCCCATGCGGAGGATATCAACTACGATGTGGCCAGGGAACGGGAGCGCCAAGTTCGCCACGACGTGATGTCCCATGTCTACGCCTATGGAGTGCAATGCCCCAAGGCGAAAGGGATTATTCACCTGGGCGCCACATCCTGCTATGTGGGGGATAACACCGACATCATTGTGATGACGGAGGCCTTAAAGTTGGTGCGCAAGAAGTTGGTCAATGTGGTCGCAGAGCTGGCCAAGTTCGCTGGGGAGTATAAGGCTCAGCCCACGCTGGCTTTCACTCACTTTCAGCCGGCCCAGCCCACCACAGTGGGAAAACGGGCGACTCTGTGGACTCAGGAGTTTCTGATGGATCTGGAGGATCTGGAGTATGTGCTCGGCACTATGAAGCTTTTGGGGTCCAAGGGAACCACAGGAACCCAGGCCAGTTTCCTGGAACTTTTCGATGGGGATCAGGAAACCATTGAGAAGATTGACCCGATGATTGCCGAGAAGATGGGCTTTGGAGACTGTTATCCGGTCTCTGGGCAGACGTATTCCCGCAAGGTGGACACCCGTGTGCTGAATGTTCTGGCCGGTATTGCGGCCAGTGCCCATAAAATGTCCAATGATATCCGCCTTCTTCAGCATCTGAAGGAAGTGGAGGAACCATTTGAGAAGAGCCAGATCGGCTCCTCTGCCATGGCGTATAAGAGAAACCCTATGCGCAGCGAAAGAATTGCGTCTCTGTCCAGGTACGTGATGGTCGACGCGCTGAATCCTGCCATCACCTCTGCCACCCAGTGGTTTGAGCGGACGTTGGATGACTCCGCCAACAAGCGGCTGAGTATCCCGGAGGGCTTCCTGGCCATTGACGGGATCTTGGATCTGTGCCTGAATGTGGTGGACGGACTTGTGGTCTACCCCAAGGTGATCGAGAAGAGACTGATGTCAGAACTGCCCTTTATGGCCACGGAGAACATTATGATGGACGCGGTGAAGGCAGGCGGAGACCGCCAGGAGCTCCATGAGAGGATCCGGGAGCTATCCATGGAGGCCGGGAGACATGTGAAGGCCGAGGGCCGGGACAATGATCTCTTGGAATTGATCGCTGCAGACCCGGCGTTTAACTTAAGTCTGGACGAGCTGAAAGCGGCAATGGAGCCGTCCAGATATACTGGGCGCGCCAAGGAGCAGGTGGAGACCTTCCTGGAGAAAGTGGTAAATCCTGTCATCGAGGCCCGAAGAGATCTCTTGGGAGTCGAGGCGCAGATTAACGTATAAGGCGGGAACGGATAAAGGAACAATAAGAACCTAGCATGAGGAGGAACCAGCAATATGGTAAAAGCAGTAGTTGGAGCAAACTGGGGAGATGAAGGTAAGGGAAAGATTACGGACATGCTGGCTGAGAAGGCAGATATTATTGTAAGATTTCAAGGCGGGGCAAACGCAGGCCATACGATTGTGAACGACTATGGCAAATTCGCTCTGCACACCTTACCGTCGGGGGTATTCTATGACCATACCACCAGCGTGATTGGCAATGGCGTGGCTTTGAACGTACCGGTATTTTTTAAGGAAGTTCAGAGCATCGTGGACAGAGAGGTACCCATGCCCAAGATCAAGATTTCAGACCGTGCCCAGATCGTGATGTCCTACCATGTACTGTTTGATCAATATGAGGAGGAGCGTCTGGCCGGGAAATCTTTCGGATCGACGAAGTCGGGGATTGCTCCTTTCTATTCAGATAAATATGCGAAGATTGGTTTTCAGGTCAGCGAGCTGTTCGCAGATGAGGAGTATCTCAGAGATAAGGTACAGCGCGTCTGCCAGGTGAAGAATGTTCTCCTGGAACATCTGTACCACAAGCCCGCGCTGGATCCCGAGAAAATATACCAGGAACTGATGGAGTACAAAGAGATGGTGGCTCCCTATGTGTGCGATATCGCTCTCTTTCTCTGGAATGCCATAAAAGACGGCAAGGAAGTCTTGTTGGAAGGCCAGTTGGGATCTCTGAAGGATCCTGATCATGGGATCTATCCCATGGTGACTTCCTCCTCCACGTTGGCCGCCTACGGCGCCATCGGGGCAGGTTTGCCACCCTATGAGATCAGACAGATCATCACTGTGTGCAAAGCCTATTCCAGCGCAGTGGGGGCAGGGGCTTTTGTGTCCGAGATCTTTGGAGATGAGGCGGAGGAGCTTAGAAAGCGCGGCGGAGACGGCGGCGAGTACGGAGCCACCACAGGGCGGCCCAGGAGAATGGGGTGGTTCGACTGTGTGGCGTCGAAGTATGGCTGCAGAGTTCAGGGCACCACGGATGTGGCCTTCACAGTCCTGGACGTGTTGGGTTATCTGGACGAGATTCCGGTCTGCGTGGGATATGAGATTGACGGCGAGGTGACGACAGAATTCCCCACCACCTGCCAGTTGGAGCGGGCAAAGCCAGTCTTGGAGACGCTGCCAGGTTGGAAATGCGATATCCGCGGAATCAGGAAGTATGAGGATTTGCCAGAGAATTGTAGAAGGTACGTGGAGTTTGTGGAGGAGAAGATTGGCTTCCCGATCACGATGATCTCCAACGGACCGGGGAGAGGGGATATCATTTACCGGAAATAGGAAGCTAAGTTTTTTGGCAGGACCGGCATTCGGAAATTACGCCGGTCCTGCTGTATTTATGTACAATCCTGTCTTATGAGGGGAAATTTGAACCATGTCTGCGCCGTCTCGGTGACGTTTTCAGACTGGCCATTCATTTGTTACTTGATTACGTGAATCCATCCCTCGGGCGCCTCAATTCTTCCCATCTGAATTCCTGTTAAGGTATCATAAAGTTTTTTGAGCGTTGGCCCCATTTCATCCATTCCGCTGGGAAGTAAAATTTCTCTTCCGTGATCTACGATTTTTCCTACGGGTGATATCACTGCTGCAGTGCCGCACAGGCCACATTCCTCAAATTCTGAGAGTTCACTGAAGGGTACCGGTCTCTCTTCCACGTGCAGACCGAGATACTCTTTTGCCACGATCATCAATGATCTTCTGGTTATAGACGGCAAAATACTGTCTGATTTGGGAGTAATCACTGTCTGATTTTTGGTGATAAATAAAAAGTTTGCTCCTCCCGTCTCTTCCACATAGGTTCTGGACGCTGAGTCCAGATACATATTTTCATCGAATCCTTGTCGATGTGCATCTGTGGTGGGATATAGGCTCATGGCATAGTTAAGGCCAGCCTTGATATTGCCGGTTCCATGAGGCGCTGCCCGGTCGAAATCGGATACCCGGATGGTAATCGGCTTTGCTCCGCCTTTGAAATAGGGTCCTACCGGTGTCACAAACACCCGGAATTGATATTCCGGGGCGGGTGCGACTCCTATTACCGTTCCACTTCCGAAGAGAAATGGCCGTATGTAGAGGGTTGCCCCAGATCCGTATGGGGGAACATAGTCTTCATTTGCCAAGACCACCTGATCAATCGCATCCAAAAATCGTTCTTCCGGAAATACAGGAATCTCCAGTCTCTCCGATGTCTCTGCCATTCTTCTGGCGTTCAGTTCTGGCCGGAAACATACAATATGTCCATCTTTAGTCCGATAGGCTTTTAATCCCTCGAAACAAGTCTGTGCATATTGAAGCACACCGGAACACTCATTGATTGCTACCATGTTATCTTCTATGAGTCTGCCTTCACCCCAAACACCATTTTTGTGATTTGCCACATAACGTTTTTCCGTTTTTATGTAATCAAATCCTAAATTTGCCCAATCAATGTTCATATTCATATCTATTTTTCTCCTTCCATCTCAATGAAATTTTCCACTTTTATTGACTCCAAGAGTTCTTCATTGTTTGATTCCACGCGTTTCCGTGTCACAAAAAATATAGCTGTCCCCACTGCTATAATAATTAACATGACAACCATCATTGAAGGCACACTTTTTAGCGTGATGATGAAAACAAAGCCGCATGTCAAGATGACCGATATAGGCCAAAAATAATACCAAAAACCCTTAAGTTTGAAATAGGATGCTTTGTACTGTTCGGGTAGAGCCGTTTTAATCCTAAATGAAGCAATCGCTGTGTGAACCATATTGAGTAAAATAAATAATGTGACTATATCTATATATAGCATAACGGAGTCGTTAAAGAGACTGATAATTACGCTGATCACCGTCGACAGAACAACTGCAATATACGGCGTTTGATCTTTTCCCCTAGTCTTGCTTAGAAAATGGGGCAAAATACCTTGCGACGATAGTGTAAATATTTCCCTCGAAAGTGTCACAAACATTGCGTTTACAGTCGAGATAGTGGCTAATAATGCCCCCAGGGTGACTAATGCCACCAAGGGTGCAGGGAAAATCTGTTGTGCTGCAAATCCAACAGGGGCTTCTACTCCCAATTCAGCATAGTTTACCACCCCACACAATACGATGCTTAAGGCGACATATGTGACAGTGACAATAATCATACTCAGCATCAAGGATTTTGGCACTGTTTTCTGCGGATTCTTTATTTCACCTGCCAATTCCGTGATAATGAAGAAGGAAAGAAAAGCAAAATAAGAAGGCACTAACTGTTCAACTACCGGCTCTACTCCTAGAGGAAACATTGGAATTAGATTGTCTGCTTTTATATGGGGGATTCCTCCTACAACGAATACTGCAATAGCTCCCAACATAAGAATGACTATGATATTTTGAGTAGCCGCGGCTGATTTTAAGCCAAAACAATTAATAAACCCTATGAATATCAGCGCGATGACAGCTACAATTGTTGTGTCAAGATTTGGGTAATAGATTTTGAAATAGTTTCCTATAGCATGTGCGCAATAAGGTAAGAAAATGGCAATCCACACCATATAGAGCCACCCGTACAGAAATGAGCTATACGCTCCTGTAGTAACTTTTATCATTTTATAACTGGACCCTTCTACCGGAAGCACAGACCCCACCTGAGCGCTTTGGACAATTACAGGTATTGTCAAAATTGCGCCAATGAGAAATGTCAGCCATACAGACGGTCCCATGGACTCTGCTTGATACCCTGTGGCAAGGAAAATTGTTGAGCCAATTACCGATCCGACTAAGATAAAGGTTGCAGATCCCAGTGTTAGCGTTCTTTTCAATTGTTTCTCAGCCATGTAAATCTCCCTTCTTGATAAGATCTCTTGGTTTATCGCGGTATGTCTCCGGCCAGTCTCATCAGTATGTCATACCTCTCGTCAACTGTTCGTTGTATGCTCTCGACGGTATCCTCTGTAATATTTTTAAATTTTCCGATTCCTCTCACGAATTCTTTGACAGACATCGCATTTTTATTCTTGTAGTTAAGCTTAAAACCACTCTCATCTTTCTCCCACAGTGGGAAAATATTTGTTCTCACTGCATTTCTTGCAATCTCTATCCCTTTGTCAGAGGGATAGGCCCAGCCCGTCGGACACGGAGAGAATACATGTAGATAGGCAAACCCTTTCTTGCTCGCCTCCAGTCCTTTCTCTATTTTGGATACAAAATCCGCCATATTGGATGGAGATGCGGTTGCACAATAGGTAAGGCCATGCATCGCCAGTATCAATGGAATATATTTCTGTTGTTGCTGTTTTCCATTGATCGTGC
This sequence comes from Blautia sp., assembly GCA_047014865.1. Lineage (GTDB taxonomy): Bacteria > Bacillota > Clostridia > Lachnospirales > Lachnospiraceae > Blautia_A. The sequence continues at coordinate 40,736 of JBKXQO010000009.1, forward strand.
TCCCGACAGGAGTGGTAGAAGTCCTGGAGCCCCTGGTTGTCGTGGAGCTTCTCTGATAACCTGTGTTCATATATCCTTCATTGTCGTAACAGACATACAGCATTTTTTCATTTCTTTCTGCTGCTGCCGATAAGCTTTGGAAGCCGCAGTCCGCCGTAGCCCCGTCGCCGGCAACCGCAATCACGTGGATATCTCCTCTTTCTCTCCGCTCATAGATCTGACTCAATCCTGTCAAAAAGGATGCGGTGTTGTCCAAAAGTGGAATATGTACCGGGATTCGAAGACCATTGGAATAGTTCCATCCTACTACACCGGCGCCGGCCATGCACCCTGGGGGAATTCCCACCACCGTATTTTTTCCCGCTACTTTCAGAACTGTCCTTAAAATCAGTTCTCCCCCGCAGCCCTGGCAGGCAGACATTCCGGGAGTCACCTGATCTTCTGCCATTCTCAAAACATCAATATAACTCATCTTTTTTCCTCCAATTCGCTCCGGTTCACTCTTCCATATACCATTGAGTTTCTCTCTCTCCTGGCTGTTCCTTCCACTCATTTAGGTTGCGTATTGTCCTCAGGATCATGTCAAGGGAAATATCCGCACCGCCCAGACCACCAATCACAGAGAAATGGCAGTATCTCTCGTCGACATCTGTCAGTGCTGCTTTGGTCTCCACATACATTGGTCCTTGGTTCCACCCGAAACAAACGCTTCGATCAATTACAGAAAAAGCCATCTTTCCCTTGAGCGCTTCTGCCAGCTTTTTTGCCGGAAATGGGCGGGTAAACCGCAGCTTAATCAATCCTGCCTTGATTCCTTCATTTCTCGCCTGGTCCACCGCATCCATACCTGTGCCGGTCATACCTGCGATAGTGATGATCACGACTTCTGCATCTTCCATTCTATATTGTGAGATTGCACCACCGTAATAACGGCCAAATTTCTCTCCGAATTGTTTGTCCACCTCGTCTATTACGCTTAACGCTCTGTCCATGGCCTCCAGATGTGACTTTCGGTATTTCATCATCAAAGGACCTGGTGTCAGAGGATCTAAGGCCAACGGTCTGTCAGGATCCAACATCACTCGTTCCGGAGAAATTGGTGGGAGAATCTCATCAACCTCTTCCTGAAGGGGAAGATTGACACCTTCTGTCAGGTGGGAGCTGTAAAATCCGTCGTAACATACATTCACTGGCAAGAGGATCTCCGGGTGCTCCGCAATCATGTAGCCTTGAATCACCATATCCACAATTTCCTGATTTCCATCACAAAACATCTGAATCCACCCGGCATCCCTCACACTCATGGCATCTTGTTGTCCGCTCCAAACCGTCTCCGGTGAAGTCATCTCTCTGGTGGCCAGAGCCATTACCATTGGAAAACGTAAGGTGGACATCCGAAAATATGGTTCGTACATCAGAGCCAATCCTTGAGCTGAGGTCGCTGTAAATACCCGCCCCCCGCCTGCGGCTGCCCCTTGTACGACACTCATGGCGGAATGCTCAGATTCTACCTGCACCAAGTTCGCATCAATTTTGCCGTTGTGGACTAAGTTTGCCAGATATTCCACCACGGAGGACTGTGGTGTGATGGGATAGGCCGCAATCAGATCGGGTCTGCATAGGGCCGCCGCCTCTGCCGCCGAATAGTTTCCAGTGAGTACCTTTATTTTTCCCATTCCTCTATATCTCCTTCCAATACCATATCAATCGCCCCTTTTTTACATTCGTTGGCACAAATGCCACAGCCCTTACAATAGTCATAGGTGATCTGATATTTTTTATCGTCGGTTCCTCGTATCGCGTTGACTGGACAATATGCCAGACACATTCCACACTCTATACATTTTTCTTTATTCATCACAGGTCGGTGGACTCTCCAGCTTGCCGTGTCGAGAATGTATATTCCATCGCCTCCAGTAGGGGTAATATGTCTCTTTCTCAATTCCTACACCCCCTGTCTCTCTATATAGGCAACTTGTCCGTATGCTTCCACGGCTGCCTTTTTATTTGCTTCTCCAAAAGCGTTTTCGATTTCCTGAAACAAGATATCCCGATCCACCAGCTCAGAAACTCTTGCAAAGGCGCCCAACATTGCTGTATTTGGAATATTTCTTCCCAAATATTTTTCCGCGATTCCTGTGGCGTCTATTGTGGCGAACTTTTCTGTTTGAGCGGGGAGCTTTAGCTCCTCCTCTGATTTCACGGAATTTATGATCACGGTCCCACCTTCTTTTAGACCTGCATAGGTCTCTGGGAGCGACACTAGAGAGTCATCCATGATAAGCAATATATCCGGTTCGTATACCTGCATTTTTCTCCTGATCGGTTCTTCTGAAATCCTCAGATATCCGAAGACGGGCGAACCTTTTCGCTCCACCCCGAAGAAGGGGATGAACTGTCCTTGGCTTTGACCTGCCACAGCAGCTTTCACCACAATCTGGGAAGCTTTCACCACGCCTTGGCCGCCTCGTCCGTGTAAGCGTATCTCTTTCATCATATAGTTTTCTCCTTTGGCATCATATAGATTCGTTTTGTTACACGTAACGTTGTTTTATATAATGAACTCTTGGTTTTTATTATACACTCAAAGTTTTTTATGTCAATATGATTTACGGCGTTAAAGTATCAGAAAATATAGTCGGAATTTTGTGAAATACTGCCAAATTTTCTGGCGTTTCATCGTTTTCTATGAAACCTCACCGAAAAGCAGATAGCATTGACGTAAAAAATATTTCTTGATAAACTATAGATAATATATTGAGGAGGAAGTATCGTTGAATAAAACCGAGGAAAAAAATAATGGCAAATATCTTCTCCATTCTGTAGAAACTGCATTTTCCATAGTGGATCTTTTTTTTACATACGAAGAACTTAGTCCCAGTGATGTCACCCGGTATCTGGGAATCAATCGGAGCACTGCTTTTCGTTTTCTGGTGACTTTAGAACAATGTGGCTATATCACGAAAGGGAAGAATTCCAAATACCGTCTCAGTGTAAAAGTATCGACTCTTGGGCAGATCGCTCATAATCGTATGGAGTTGATCAATCTCATTCATCCTCACTTGCAGCGAATCACAGACAGTACCGGTGAATCTTCGCATTTAGTCATTATGGATGGATCAACTCACGTTACGTTTATTGACAAGTGTGTTGGCTCCTTGTGGTTAAAAATGGATATTATGCTGGGGTACCGTCAATGTGCCCATTTAACGGCCACGGGCAAAGCGATTCTGGCGTGGGAGACGGATCAGTTTGTGAACCAATATATTCGTTCTAGCAATTTTGAACAGAAGACATCGCATTCTATCAAAGATGCCAAAGAACTTTTAAATATTTTAGATCAGATCAGAGTGGATGGTTATTCCTGTGATCGGGAAGAAGTGGAGATTGGACTCACTTGTTACGCCGTTCCCATTCTCTCTCCTTCTGGTTTGCCCGTCGCCGCGATCAGTTCTTCTGGTCCCACAACCAGAATGGTAGAAAATAAGGGGCAACACTTAAAAGTCTTGCGGGATGCGGTAGAACAAATCGAAAAAGGGATGTTCTCTTAGTGAGGACATTCTTTTTTTGACTCTTGACGTTTTCATCGGTTTGTGTTATAAACAAATCATGAGGTTTATTATACGCAACGTTGTTATCTATATAAAAACTCTTTGATCATTTGATACCTAGGAGGCGTATATGAACCATAGACTACTTATCCTTAACATGGGGTCCACATCCACAAAAATCGGAGTTTATTCCGGCGTGACCCCAATCTGGACGCGGACCATCACTCATCCTAGAGAGGAAATCTCAAAATATCTTCATTTTATGGATCAATATGGCTATCGGCTGGAGGCCATACTGAATCTGTTAGAGGAGAGAGGGGAATCGCTAGAAGCTTTCTGTGCTATCGTCAGCAGGGGTGGTACGGTACAACCTGTGTGTGGAGGTACTTATGCCATCACGCCCAAAATGTTAGCAGACTCTCAGTCTGGCAAATATGGAGACCATCCTTGCAACATCGGCGGACAAATCGCCTATGACCTGGCTCAGAAATATCATCTTCTTGCGCTTACCGTGGATCCTCCCGTCTGCAATGAAATGTGTGAGGAGGCTACTTACTCAGGTCTCCCGGAGATTCGGAGGATCGAATCTTTTCAGGCATTAAATCACAGAGCCACCGCACGCAAATTCTGCCAGGATCATTGTCTGAGATATTCGGATGTCAATCTAATTGTCGCGCATATGGGGGGCGGAATTACGGTGGCCGCCCATCAAAATGGGAAAATTACGGATGTGAACAACGGCCTGGCAGGAGATGGCCCTTTTGCTCTGGAACGAAGCGGGGGACTGCCGGTAGGCGAACTGATCAAGCTCTGTTACAGTGGCCGGTATACTTTGGATGAAATGCTGCGTTACGTAAATGGCCGGGGAGGGATGGTGGCTTACCTCGGTACTGTAGATGGACGGCAAGTACAACGGCAAATTGATGCCGGAGACAAAAGAGCAGAAGCTGTGACAAAAGCTATGGCTTACCAGGTCACAAAGGAAATTGGCGGGATCGCAGCCGCCATGAAAGGAAGGGTAGACGCGATTATCCTCACTGCCGGTCTAGGCTACTGGGACTATTTCGTAGATTTGATTAAAGACCGTGTTTCTTTTCTGGCTCCGGTCGCCGTCTATCCAGGTGAAAATGAGCTGGAATCCCTGGCACTTGGAGCACTTCGGGTGATAAACAGAGAAGAGCCTATACAGAATTATGATCTGCAAGTACAGTAGGAGGTGATTGCATGTACCACACTTTTGATGAACTCATACGACATATAAAAATCAACACGGAGAAGAAAGTAATCGCCGTAGCTGCCGCTCACGATAAGGAGGTGTTAGAATCTGCCATTATGGCGCGCAGAGAAGGAATCGCTTCTTTTCTCCTAATCGGCATAGAGAACAAGATCGCAGATCTTCTCATTTCTCTGGGGGAAGATGTCAAAGACTGGACAATATTACACGAATCAGATAATACGGCTGCCGCAGAGCGAGCGGTCTCTCTGGCCGCGGAAGGTAAAGCCGACGCTTTGATGAAAGGACTGTTACATACTTCCACTTTTCTGCGAGCTCTCTTTTCTAAAAAGTACAATCTTATATCGCCAGAATCGCTGGTCAGTCAGATAACCGTTACCGAATTTCCTTCTCAGAATCGGCTGATTCTTATAACCGACTGCGCAGTCAATATTTCCCCTGCTTACAGCGACAAGCTAAGGATTATCGAGAACGCTGTGTCCCTCGGACATAGAATGGGAATAGAGTGTCCAAAGATAGCATGTATTGCTCCCGTGGAAGTTGTTGATGAAAAAATGTCGGAGACAATTGACGCCGCCATGCTCAGCAAGGCTGCCCAGAGAGGTCAGTTGAAACATTGCCTTGTGGATGGCCCTCTGGCTATGGACAACGCCCTCTCACCTGAAGCAGCCCGGACAAAAGGAATCTTAGGTTCCGTGCCAGGACAGGTAGACGTTCTTCTGATGCCTAATCTCTGTACCGGAAATGTTTTAGACAAGGCGCTCCGTTATTTTGCCGGGTTAAAAACCGGAAGTGCCGTGATGGGAGCCAATGTTCCTATTATTATGACTTCACGTTCCGATTCTGCGCAGAATAAGCTACATGCGATTGCACTGAGTGTCCTATAATTTTTTGAGGCAATAAGGTCATTAGCAAATAGGGAAGTGAATTGCGAATATCCGCTTTGACATGATTTTTCAAATTCTGGTAGACAGGTACATCAAAAAAGAAGCAAACAATCTGTTGTAGAGGGTTTGCTTCTCTTTTTGGCTTAGTATGATTGTGTTGACTGGACTTTACTCCACACCCAGTTTTTTTAGTTCTGTGGTGGCTTGTCTCAGATCTTTAAATAAGATAGTCCGGATTCCGAATTTTGCGGCGCCATCCAGGTTCTCCTGGCGATCGTCCAGAAAGACGGCCCGGTTGGGATCAATACCGAAAGTGTCCAATAAAGTCTGATAGATCTGAGGCTCCGGTTTGATCTGGTGAATTTGGCAGGAGAAAATGGCGCCGTCTATGTATTTTAGAAAGCTCATCTCCGGCTGAGTCTTCTCCAGAAGTTTCTGGGGGTAGTTGGAGAGGATATATAGGTGATATCCTTGTTTTTTCAGATAGTGCGTCCAAGTTTCGCTGTACGGAAAGATGGAGATTGTCCTCTCGTTGGTGGAGAGGACTTGGAGAATCTCCTCCTCCAACTCCGGGGCATTGTTCACGAATTGCCGAATGTACTCTCCAGGCTCCAGAGCTCCACGGTCTTGTTCGTTCCAAGTCCCGCTCTCGAAGATGGCGGCGCCAATTCGTTTTTTGACGTCCTCTGAGTAGGGAAACGTGTCCAGATAACTCTTCCAGTCGTACTGCACTAACACGTTTCCCACATCAAAGATGACGGTGTCAATTTGCTGATCTATCTGGGGGCGGTGTCGTTGAAAAGCTTTCAACAACAGAGTGTAGCCGTAGATAGCCACTGGGATAAAGATAGTGCACCCCAGTGAGACGCGGAACCAGACCCCGCTGTCTGGATGGTCGGAGACGGCGAAGAAGAAAGTGACTCCGTATAGGGAGAGCAGTAGGAGAGCCAAGAGTAGAGCTCCCAGTCGTCTTAGGTTTTTCATAAAATGCCTCACTTTAGCGGTTATCATTCTGCGTGTGGTGTTTGATGGCCTCGAAACTCTCCTGGCTGATCACGTGTTCAATGCGACAGGCGTCCTGGGCGGCGGTCTGGGGATCCACTCCCAGAGTGGTCAGCCATTTTGTGAGCAGCGTATGGCGTTCATAGATGGAATCGGCGATCTTCTTTCCGGATTCCGTCAAGGTGATGTATCCGTTGCTGTCCATTTTTATATAACCGTTCAGGCGAAGATTTTTCATGGCGACACTGACGCTGGGTTTGGAGAAGTCCAATTCATTGACGATGTCGATGGAGCGCACGTGCTCTTGCCGTAAACTGATAATCAGAATAGTTTCCAGATAATTTTCAGCAGATTCTTGAATTTTCAAATCGATTACCTCCGTCTATAGATGAATCTTATCAGGCAAGTCTCCCGCTTCTAAATTGGGAGTGGCAATAAGATTATGAGCAAGTAGCGAAGCGGATTGCGAATGTCCGCTTTGACTGGTTTAACTTCTTGATTTTACACCGGTGTATCTAAAGGTTCTAGAGCTACCTTAAATTGTGTGTTATTCTATAGAATAGCATAAAATTAGGGGGATTTCAATGATTCCTCAGAGGATTGGCAAAAGAAAGTAGATGTGGCGGCGAACCCCACAGTCCGAGACACTTATATTGTAATGAAAGAGATGAAATGGTATAATAGAATAAAAATAGAAGGATTGGAAGGGGTGTGGGACATGAAGACAATAACAATCGGAAGACAGTATGGAAGCGGCGGCCGTCAAGTGGGCGCTCTCCTGGCGAAATCGCTGAACATCCCATTTTATGATGGGAATCTTCTGCTGATTGCTGCTGAGAAATATGGAATCAATCCCGGCGTTATGGCGGAGATGGATGAGAGAAAACAGTCCAGCCTGCTGTACGGGATCTCCATGATCGCAGATGGTTATCTGAATCAGGAGAAGATTATGCTTCCTTATAAAGTATACCAGGCCCAGGCGGACACCATTTTGCGTCTGGTGGAAGAAGGCCCCTGTGTGTTTGTGGGGCGGTGCGCCGAGCATGTCCTGAGAAATCATGGCTATAAGAATTTGCTAAGTGTGTTTATTTATGCCTCTTCTATGGAGGAGAGAGTCGAGAGGGTGATGGAGGTGGACCACATCCCACAGAGGGAAGTCTATTCCCGCATTGCCCACAAAGATAAACAGCGAAAAGACTATTATTATTTCCACACGGGTGAGGATTGGGGGAAGATGGAGAACTATGATCTTTGCTTGAACACCACGGCTCTGGGGTATGAGGGATGTGCAGATATTATAGAAAAGATTGCAAAAGCGTGAGAAGATATCTGGAAAATGATTTGAATATTGTGAAAGTTTCTGTCGAAATTGGCGGTGCGAGAAGTCTTAAAAAACTGTGAAATCCAGAGGAGGAGGTTGACAAGAAAGAGATACTCTATATAATGGGGGTAGAAGGAAGGCTTATAATTGGGCCAGGGAATGAATCTTTAAGCAATCGCGGGTAGAGTACCTACGGGGAGGAATTATTATGAAAAAAAAATATTTGGTAATGGCGGGGTTGTTGGCCCTATGTCTGGCGGCTACTGCCTGTGGAAAAGACAAAGAGGAAGCCAGCAATGAGACGGTCACGGAGACACCCACACCCACACAGGAGCCAGATAACGTGGTACAGATGGAGAAAATTTCAGATGCGGACAAGGCGAATATCAAGAATATTCTGGGCACCAAGACCAGCACCAGCTCCGATGTGGTATTGACCAATCAGACGGGCTTGGATATCGCGGAAGTCTATATTCGGCAGAACACTGACAGCTCTGATGACGACTGGGGAGACGATCTGATTCAAGGCTCCTATGAGTGGGCGGATAAGGACCGGGCGCTTTACTATTTCGACAAGAATGAGGCCACTAACTATGATATTCAGGTTGTCTATACAGACGAGGATGAGGAGAACTGTTTCTTCAGAGATTTGGACTTTACCGATACCTCTGAGATCACGCTGCGCATGAAAGACGGCGTGCCCTATGTGACTTATTTTAGCAACGATGGAAAGAAAGAAGTAAGTACCTTGCAGGCTGCCAAGGCTCGGATGGGCCTCAGCGACGATGAGACTGACGATGAGAGCACCGGCACCACGGCGACGCCGACACCCAGCGACAGCAGCTCTGGCACAGATACGACGGCGACTCCTACGCCATCGGGGGACGGCAATGGATCCACTGACGGAACCAACCAGAATCCAAGTGATCTGAACAACGAGGGAAATGGGCAGAGTCAGAGAGACGAGGCGGAAGGTTATATTGGAAAATCCTTGGATAGTATGACTGGGGCCATCGGGGAACCCAGCAGCTCAGATTATGAGGAGGATGAGGAGACTGGCGGTGAGATTGGTTTCCATCAATATGGAGATTTCACAGTGGCAACTACCGTGGGACAGGACGGACAGGAGATTGTGACTTCCGTCTGGTAATGGACGAGGGAGTTTTTACAGCTCGTAAGAAAAATAATTACAGTTAAGGAAAATAAAAAGATGAAGAGAGTATTACTGAAGTTAAGCGGTGAGGCGTTGGCCGGTTCGAGAAAGACAGGGTTTGACGAGGAGACAGTACTGGGCGTGGCCAGGCAGATTCGTGAGATTGTGGAGGAAGGCATCCAGGTGGGGATTGTCATAGGCGGCGGTAATTTCTGGAGAGGCCGGACCAGTGAGACAATCGACCGAAACAAGGCGGATCAGATCGGAATGTTGGCCACTGTGATGAACTGTATCTATGTGTCGGATATCTGTCGTTATGTGGGCCTGAAGACACAGATTTATACACCGTTTGTCTGCGGCGCTTTCACAGGACTGTACTCCAAGGACAGGGTGGAGGAGGACTTTGCGGAGGGGAAAGTAGTGTTTTTTGCCGGGGGGACCGGGCATCCCTATTTCTCCACCGACACTGCAACGGTGCTCCGCGCTGTGGAGATCCAGGCGGACGCCATACTTCTGGCCAAGGCCATTGATGGAATCTACGACAGCGATCCGAAACAGAATCCCGGCGCAAAGAAATACGACAAAGTCAGCATCCGGGAAGTGATCGACAAGAAATTGGCGGCTGTGGATTTGACTGCGTCTATCATGTGCATGGAACAGAAAATGCCGATGCTGGTCTTTGGCTTGGAGGAAGCGAACAGCATTGTCAATACAGTACATGGCAAATTTAACGGTACAGAAGTGACCGTGGAATAAAGAGAGGGGAAACACTTATGGATGAGAGACTGCAAAAGTATGACGAGAAAATGGTCAAGACCAAGAAGAATTTGGAGGCGGATCTGGCGACAATCCGGGCCGGGCGGGCGAACCCCCATATCTTGGACAAGATTTTGGTAGACTATTATGGGACGCCCACGCCGCTTCAGCAGGTGGCCAATATCACGGTGCCGGAGGCCAGAGTGATCCAGATCCAGCCCTGGGAGGCGAAGATGGTGAAGGAGATTTCCAAGGCGATTCTCACTTCTGAGCTGGGTATCAATCCCAATACAGACGGCAAGATCATCCGGCTGGTTCTGCCAGAGTTAACCGAGGAGCGCAGGAAAGAGCTGGTCAAGGATGTGAAGAAACGCGGCGAGGCTGCCAAGGTTGCCATCCGCAATATCCGCAGGGATGCCAACGACGCGTTCAAGAAACTGGGCAAGACAGATGTATCTGAGGATGAGATTAAAGAGCTGGAGGATAAGATCCAGAAGATGACGGACAAGGCGGTCAAGGAGATCGAGGGCATCGTCGATGAGAAATCCAAAGAGATCTTAACTGTATAGAGGTTGTATGGTTGGGCTGTTGCATGATTTGTCTGTGAGAAGATTGCATGCATCAGCCCTTTTAGCCGGAGTTGGGGGACAGGGTGCCAGTCATGGCGCATAGGTTCTCTGGTTTCGGCTATCCGTGTTTTAGGAAAGGAGATAGTATGAACGTACCAAATCATGTGGCCATCATCCTGGATGGAAACGGGCGCTGGGCGAAGGCGAAGGGGATGCCCAGGAGTTATGGCCATGTAAAAGGCTGTGCAAATCTGGAGACTATCTGTGACGATATGATGGCTCTGGGAATTAAGTATCTGACCGTCTATGCGTTTTCCACAGAGAATTGGAAGAGATCCAGGGAAGAGGTGGAGGGATTGATGAACCTCTTTCGGAATTATCTGAAGAAATGTATTAAGATCTCCAAGAAAAATAAGATGTGCGTCCGGGTGATCGGGGATATACGGGCGTTCGACCAGGATATCCAGGATAGAATTCGGGAGTTGGAGGAGTTCTCCAAAGATTACACAGATCTGCACTTTCAGATTGCCTTGAATTATGGGAGCAGAGACGAGATTACCAGAGGCATCCGCAGGTTAGCTCAAGATGTGAAGGACGGGATGGTTAGCCCGGATGAGATCACAGAACAGACATTGGAGAACTACTGGGATACGGCGGGAATTCCGGATCCAGACCTTATGATCCGCACCAGCGGGGAGCAGAGACTGTCGAACTTCTTACTCTGGCAGTTGGCCTACACGGAGTTTTATTTTACCCCGGTGGCTTGGCCAGATTTCAATCGAAAGGAATTGGTCAAAGCTATTGAGAAATATAATGAAAGAGACCGGAGATACGGGGGAGTGAAGGAGGAATAACCATGTTTAAGACACGGCTGCTCAGTGGGATTGTTCTGGTCGCCTTGCTGTTATTGACGATCATTCCAGGAGGTTACCTTCTGTTTTTTCCTTTGATGGGGATCTCTCTGATTGGAATGAAAGAATTATACCGCGCCATGAAAGTATACAAGGAGGGGGACCATGGACTGGAGATCGCCGGTTATCTCTGCGCAGTGCTCTACTATGGAGCGATATTGGCGGGCTTTGAGCGATATGGGATGGCGGCGGTTCTGGCGACATTGATTGTCTTGATGTCTGTCTACGTATTCACCTATCCTAAGTACCGCGCCCCCCAGGTGATGGCGGCGTTCTTTGGGTTTATCTATGTGGCGGTGATGCTGTCTTTCATCTACCTTTCCAGAAGCCTGACAGGGGGGATTTTCCACGTCTGGCTGATCTTCCTGTGCTCTTGGGGATGCGATACCTTTGCGTACTGTGTGGGTATGCTGATCGGAAAGCACAAGATGGCTCCGGTGTTAAGCCCTAAGAAATCAGTGGAGGGCGCTGTGGGGGGCGTGGTAGGCGCTATCTTACTGGGAGTTGCCTACGGCGCGGCCACGGACGGGAATCTGGCGGCCTACGGGATCATCTGTGGAGTGGGAGCCTTGATCTCCATGGTGGGAGATCTGGCGGCCTCTGCCATTAAGAGGAATCAAGAGATCAAAGATTACGGCACGCTGATCCCAGGCCATGGAGGGATCCTGGATCGCTTTGACAGTGTAATTTTCACAGCGCCGATTATCTACTTTTTGTCTACTGTATTGATGTAAAGGGGTACTTTATGAAGAAAATAGCAATTTTGGGTTCCACAGGATCCATCGGCACACAGACTCTGGATGTGGCGAGAGCCAATGGAGATCTGCAAGTTCTGGGGATCAGTGCAGGCAGCAATGTGAAGCGTCTGGAAGAGCAGGTAAGGGAGTTCTCGCCAAAGTTGGCGGCAGTTTGGAGTGAGGAGGCGGCAAAAGAGCTGTCTGTGCGCATTGCAGACACGGACACAAAAGTGGTCTGTGGGATGGAAGGTCTTCTGGAGCTGGCGGCAATGGATGAGGTGGAGATTCTGGTGACTGCCATTGTGGGAATGATTGGAATACGGCCCACCATAGAAGCCATTCAGGCCGGGAAGGATATCGCCCTGGCCAACAAGGAGACTCTGGTGACGGCAGGGCACCTGATTATGCCTTTGGCTCATCGGCATCATGTGAGAATTTTGCCGGTTGACAGTGAACACAGTGCTATATTTCAGGCTCTAAATGGGGAGAATAAAGGACAGCTAAAGAAACTTTTGATCACTGCGTCAGGCGGGCCCTTTCGGGGGAGAAAAACCAAAGACCTGGAGAAAGTCACATTGGAGGACACCTTAAAGCATCCCAACTGGGTGATGGGAAGGAAGATCACAGTGGATTCCGCCACCTTGGTGAACAAAGGCCTGGAGGTGATGGAGGCCAGATGGCTCTTTGGGACGGAGTTGGATCAGATACAGGTGGTGGTTCAGCCTCAGAGTGTCATACACTCTATGATTGAGTTTGTGGATGGGGCGGTGATGGCCCAGTTGGGGACACCGGATATGCGTCTACCCATCCAGTATGCGCTGTACTATCCCCAGAGAAGATATTTAGGCGGAGAGAGGCTGGATTTCGCAAAATTGGGGATGCTGACCTTTGAGGAACCTGACACGGAGACTTTCCGAGGTCTGGCGATGGCAATAGAAGCGGCCCGTCTGGGAGGTTCTATGCCCACAGTGTTCAATGCGGCAAATGAGAAAGCCGTGGCGAAGTTCCTGGGTAGAGAGATTGGATTCTTGGACATTTATGAGATTATCCACCAGGCCATGGAACGGCATAAAGTGGTGGACAGTCCGGAACTGAGTGAGATTTTAGAGGTAGAACAAGAGACTTATCAATGGATTGAAAGTAGGTGGTAAATTGAAAATTGTAATTGCAATTATTATTTTCAGTGCAATTATTCTTTTTCACGAGTTGGGACATTTCTTGCTGGCTAAGAAAAACCATGTGGTGGTGACGGAATTTTCGCTGGGAATGGGCCCCCGGTTGCTGAGTACGGTGAAGGGGGAGACCAGGTATTCACTGAAATTACTCCCCCTGGGCGGATCGTGTATGATGCTGGGGGAGGATGAGGACGGAGATGGACCGGGCAGTTTCAACGCCGCGTCGCCCTGGGCGAGGATATCCATCATAGCGGCAGGTCCCATCTTCAACTTTATCATGGCCTTTTTGTTGGCGGTGATCATCGTGGGCTGTGTGGGATACGTCCCTGCTGAGGTCATGGATGTGGAGGCGGGTTCTCCTGTGGCCGAGGCAGGATTGAAGAAGGGCGATATCATCAAAGATTTTGACGGGTATCAGGTGGACATTGGAAATGATATTTATGCTTACACAGTTTTCAATGAATTGGAACAGAAGCCCACGACAATTGTGTATGAGAGGGATGGACAGGAACACACCATCACTTACACGCCGGATGTGCTGAGCCGTTACCTTTTAGGATTTAACCGGGTAGATACCGAATCCATGGAGGTGGGATCCCTGATGGAGGGGATGCCCATGGAGAAGTCTGGCATCCAGGAGGGGGATGTGATCACAGCCATAGACGGAAACGAGATCAAAGATGGAGCGGATTACGACGCTTACATTGAGAAACATCCCTTGGGAAAACAGTCGGTGACGCTGACTTATGAGAGAGGTGGGGAATCACATCAAGCCACGGTGACGCCTAAACAGTATGATACTGTGAAGATGGGATTCAGTTACAACCTGGGCTGCGTAAAGACCAGCGGTCTCAATGTGATCAAGTACAGCGCCCTGGAGGTGAAATATTGGATTCGCACCACGGTTCACAGTGTGGGTATGTTGGTAAAGGGACAATTTGGAATCAAAGACTTGACGGGGCCTGTTGGTGTGGTGGATGTGATTGGAGATACCTATGAGAAGACCCAGAGCGAGGGTACTTTGATGGTGTGGATGAACATGTTGAACTTGGCGATTCTGCTGTCAGCCAACTTGGGAGTGATGAATCTGTTGCCTCTGCCAGCGCTGGATGGAGGGCGTCTGATTTTCTTGCTGTTTGAGGTGATTTTCCGAAGGCCGGTGAACCGCCAGGTAGAGGGGATGATCCACTTCGCAGGACTGATGCTTCTGATGCTTTTGATGGTCGTGGTGATGTACAATGATGTGATGAAGATTTTTTAGGAATGCACAGATGTGAAGATAGCGCATACAATAATCAGACAGGAATTTGCGAGGTTTTGGATGTTGGATATGCGTGTAATGCAGGAAAACCAGGTGGATAAAGGCCGCTTGCAGGTGGTGGTGCAGTCTGCCATCGGCAGCCGGCCCATTGAACGGGCAGAGGTCTCCATCTTTTATACCGGCGAGCCGGACCGGCAGTTGGAGAAGATTCAGACCGATCGTTCAGGGAATAGTCCCACGTTGGAGTTGTCAGCCCCTCCGGTGGAGTATAGCTTGGAGCCTGGGGAGTACCAGCCTTACTCTGAGTATACACTTCATGTGGAGGCGCCCGGCTTTGAGCCTGTGGATATCAATGGGACGGAGATTCTGTCGGGTGTCACGGCTTTGCAGCCGGTAAAGATGCAGCCTACTCAGGAGTCGGAGGACTTTGAGCGGATAGTGATCCCGGCTCATACGCTCTTCGCAGAGTATCCTCCTAAGATACCTGAGGAGGAGATCAAACCAGTCAACGAGTCTGGCGAGATTGTATTGAGTAAGGTGGTGGTCCCCGAGTTCATTGTGGTTCACGATGGCCCGATTCAGGACACCCAGGTGGAGAATTATTATGTGCGCTACAAGGACTATATTAAGAATGTGGCCTGCAGTGAGATCTATGCCACCTGGCCGGACAGTACCATCCGGGCGAATGTGCTGGCCATTATGTCCTTTACCTTGAACCGGGTCTACACAGAGTGGTACCGGAACAAAGGCTATGACTTTACCATCACTTCCTCCACCGCCTATGACCACAAGTGGATACATGGAAGAAATATTTTTGAGAACGTGGCGCAGATTGTGGATGAACAGTTTGCCAACTATCTGTCACGCCCCAATGTGAGACAGCCGATTCTGACACAGTACTGTGACGGGCAGAGAGTCTCCTGCCCCAACTGGATGCGGCAGTGGGGCTCCAAGGATCTGGGAGACCAGGGGTACTCGGCCATCGAGATTCTGAGATACTACTATGGGGACAATATGTACATTAACACTGCGGAAGAGATCTCGGGTATCCCGGCATCCTGGCCAAGGTATGACCTGGACATCGGGGCCAGCGGCGAGAAAGTGCGTCAGATTCAGGAACAGCTCAATGAGATCGCCGGTTCCTACCCGGCGCTGCCCACAGTGACAATCAATGGGATTTACGACGAGCAGACGAAGGAGTCTGTCCGCAAATTCCAGGAGATTTTTG
The DNA here is from genome assembly GCA_047014865.1 of Blautia sp. Taxonomy (GTDB): domain Bacteria; phylum Bacillota; class Clostridia; order Lachnospirales; family Lachnospiraceae; genus Blautia_A. Next base: position 56,521 of record JBKXQO010000009.1, read on the forward strand.
GCCTGCCTCAGACAGGGATTGTGGATTACTCCACCTGGTATAAGATTCAGGAGATCTACGTGGCAGTCACCAGAATTGCGGAGCTATACCCGTAGAGGGTTTTCATAACAGTGAGAGACAAAGGAGAAGTCTTTATGGAATTTACGGAGATTCACAAACGTATTTGCCCCAGAGATCAAGGGGAGGCCACTTTGACGATTCTCTACACAAAGGCCACCTGCAGCAGAGTCAGCGATAAAATCCAACGGTTCCGGTGCAGCAGAGACGGCGCCTGTGAGGAATGCCGGGAAGATTATGAGGATTAGCGGTACAAAGAGAGTTCACGCTTTTTTCACGTTTTTCCGATTTTATTTCACATGGTTCACACAAAAAGACTGTATAGTAATACTTGCACAAAGGCCAAAGACCTTTTTTAAATCTTTTTCTTTTTCATAAGCCGGCGCTTCTTCGGAGGTGCCGGCTTTCCCCATGTCTGGAAATTCTGAGAAATTTTTATGGAGAGACAACCGGGAGATGGAAATTCTATTTCTGGATTTCCTGTCAGACTGGGGGTCGCTGATTCTTTTGCAGTGGAAAAGTCCTCCACAGAAGGAGTTTTGTCTAATTTGCACAAACACTTGGGAAATAGAAGTGTTCTTGCTGGGAAATTATATAAAGTTTTTTTGACATTAAATTTATATAGTAATGTTAAAAATGAAAAAACTTAAAAAAATTATGTTTCGCTCTTTACAGGAACAGAGTTATAGTGTATAGTAGCGATATCGTTTCAATCATATAGGGATGGATTCCATCTGGCTGGTGGAGTCTGGAACGTAGGGTGTAAGAGATGTGTGTTGGGACAGATGGGTAACGATAGTACAGACAGAAAGAAGGAGATGGATATGAGTCAACAAACATACCGAGAGACAGACGCAAGGCCACAGGGGCTATACGATCCACAGTTTGAACACGATAACTGCGGAATAGGAGCTGTCGTCAATATCCAGGGGGTCAAAAGTCACGCGACAGTTGAGAATGCCCTAAAGATTGTGGAGAATCTGGAGCACCGCGCCGGTAAAGACGCGGAGGGGAAGACTGGAGACGGAGTGGGAATTCTCCTACAGATCTCTCACAGATTCTTTTCCAAGGTCTGTGAGAAATCAGAAATCCATCTGGGCGGAGAAAGAGAGTATGGAGTCGGGATGTTTTTCTTTCCCCAGACAGAGCTAAAGCGGAATCAGGCCAAGAAAATGTTTGAGATTATCGTGGAGAAAGAGGGAATGAATTTCCTGGGCTGGAGGGAGGTCCCCATCGAGCCGGAGGTGCTGGGGAATAAGGCCAGGGCGTGCATGCCCTGTATCTTGCAGGCGTTTATCGGCAAACCCACAGGGGTAAGACCTGGGATTGAATTTGACCGCAAGCTCTATGTGGTCCGCCGGATTTTTGAACAGAGTAACGACAATACCTATGTGGCCTCTCTGTCCAGCCGCACCATTGTGTACAAGGGGATGTTCCTGGTGGGGCAGTTGCGCACCTTCTTTGGGGATCTGCGAAGCTCTGACTATGAGTCGGCCATCGCGGTGGTTCACTCTAGATTTAGCACCAACACCAATCCCAGTTGGGAGAGAGCACACCCCAACCGACTGATCGTCCACAATGGGGAGATCAACACCATCCGGGGCAACGCGGATAAGATGCTGGCCCGGGAGGAGACTATTGAGTCCCCTCTGTTGGACAACGATCTCTACCGGGTACTCCCGGTGGTGGACACTAAGGGGTCTGATTCCGCTATGTTGGACAATACACTGGAGTTTATGATGATGAGTGGAATGGACTTGGCCCTGGCAGTGATGGTGACGATCCCAGAACCGTGGTCCAACAATGACACGATCTCCCAGGAAATCCGGGATTTCTACCAATATTATGCCACAATGATGGAGCCATGGGACGGCCCGGCAGCCATTGTGTTCTCCGATGGGGATGTGATGGGAGCCGTGTTAGACCGCAATGGGCTGAGGCCTTCCAGATATTGTGTGACAAAGGATGGCTATCTGATCTTGGCGTCCGAGGTGGGGGCCTTGAGCATTCCGGAGGAGAACGTGGTCAAGAAAGAGCGTCTCTACCCAGGTAAGATTCTGTTGGTGGACACGGTAAAGGGTAAGATCTTTGACGACGATGAGGTGAAGAGCTACTATGCTTCGAAACAGCCTTATGGGGAGTGGCTGGACAGTAATCTAATCCACTTAAAAGATCTAAAGATTCCCAACCAGCCAGTGCAGGAGTACAGCAATGAGGAGAGAAGCAGGCTGCAAAAGGCCTTTGGCTATACCTTCGAGGAGTACCGTACCTCTATCCGGGATATGGCCCTGAACGGGGCGGAGAGTACCAGCGCTATGGGGATTGACACGCCGCTGGCTGTGCTCTCTGACCAACACCAGCCGCTGTTCAATTATTTTAAGCAGTTGTTTGCCCAGGTGACCAATCCGCCTATCGACGCCATCCGGGAGAAGATTGTCACGTCCACCACGGTCTATGTGGGAAAGGATGGGAACCTTCTGGAGGAAAAAGGCGTGAACTGCCAAGTGCTGAAGATCGAGAATCCAATCTTGACCAACACAGATCTTCTGAAAATTAAGGCTATCTCGGCCAGAGGGTTTCAGGTGTCCACGATACCCATTACATATTATAAAAGTGCACCCCTGGAGCGGGCCATCGACCATGTGTTGGTGGAAGTGGACCGGGCGTACAAGAAGGGGGCGAATATCTTGATTCTCTCCGACCGCGGCGTGGATGAAAACCATGTGGCTATCCCGTCTCTGCTGGCTGTTTCCGCTGTACAGCAGTATCTGGTCAGGACCAAGAAACGTACCTCGGTGTCTCTGATCCTGGAATCCGGGGAACCTAGGGAAGTCCACCACTTTGCCACGTTGTTGGGATATGGCGCCTCGGCCATCAACCCTTACCTGGCTCAAGATACCATCCATGAACTGATTGAGACCATGATTGGAAAAGATTACTATGCGGCGGTGGACGACTACAACCACGCAGTCCTCTCCGGTATTGTGAAAATTGCCTCTAAGATGGGAATCTCCACGATTCAGTCTTACATGGGATCGAAGATCTTCGAGGCAATCGGAATCTCTCAGGATGTGGTGCGCAAATACTTCACCGGTACGGTGAGCCGGGTGGGAGGAATCACTCTTCAGGATATCGCCGACGAGGTTGACGCCCGCCACTCAGAAGCTTTTGATCCTCTGGGACTGGATGTGGACCGGACTTTGGATAGCTTGGGGAGGCATAAGTCCAGGAGTCAGGGGGAGGAACACCGGTACAATCCGGTGACGATCCATCTGCTTCAGGAATCCACCAAGCGCGGGGACTATGAGATGTTTAGGCAATACACCCACATGGTCAACCGGGAAGAATCAGGATATCTGCGCAGTATGATGGACTTCCGCTATCCAGAGAAAGGAGTGCCCTTGGAGGAAGTAGAGAGTGTGGATTCCATTGTGCGCAGATTTAAGACCGGAGCCATGTCCTACGGTTCCATCTCCCAAGAAGCCCATGAGACGTTGGCCATGGCTATGAATCAACTTCACGGGCGTTCCAATTCCGGTGAGGGCGGCGAGAGCGACGAGCGTCTGGAGTCCCCAGACAAATGCTCGGCTATTAAACAGGTTGCCTCCGGCCGATTCGGAGTCACAAGCCGTTACCTGGTCAGCGCCAATGAAATTCAGATTAAAATGGCACAGGGAGCTAAACCCGGGGAAGGGGGGCATCTGCCGGCCAGGAAAGTGTATCCTTGGATCGCCAAGACACGCCATTCTACCCCTGGGGTGTCGCTGATCTCTCCGCCGCCGCACCATGACATCTATTCCATCGAGGATCTGGCGCAGTTGATCTATGATCTAAAGAGCGCCAATACAAAGGCCAGAATCTCCGTGAAGTTGGTGTCAGAGGCCGGGGTGGGCACGGTGGCGGCCGGGGTGGCCAAGGCCGGGGCGCAGGTGGTATTGATCTCGGGATATGACGGGGGCACCGGGGCGGCTCCCCGCAGCTCCATCCACAATGCAGGGCTTCCCTGGGAGCTGGGTCTGGCCGAGACACATCAGACGCTGATCAGAAACGGTTTGCGCAACCGGGTGGTTGTGGAGACGGACGGTAAGCTGATGAGCGGCCGGGATGTGGCCATGGCAGCTCTTCTGGGGGCGGAGGAGTTTGGCTTTGCCACGGCACCGTTGGTGACTATGGGCTGTGTGATGATGCGAGTCTGTAATCTGGACACTTGCCCGGTGGGTGTGGCCACCCAGAATCCGGAGTTGCGGAAACGTTTCCGGGGAAAGCCAGAGTACGTGGTGAATTTTATGCGGTTTATCGCTGAGGATCTGAGAGAACATATGGCTAGACTGGGCTTTCGGACTGTGGATGAGATGGTGGGCAGAACGGATCTTCTCAAGCGCAGGGACTCCATCAAGAATCGCCACGCAGACCGGGTGGATCTTGGCGCTATCTTGGATAATCCGTTTGCCAAGACCGGGGAGAAAGTGACCTTCGACCCCAAGGCGGTCTATGATTTTAAATTGGAGAATACGCTGGATGAGAAGGTACTCCTGAGTAAACTGAAGACGGCCATGGCCAAGAAGGAGAAGAAGAGCCTGAAGATCAATGTGGGGAACACGGACCGTGCCTTCGGGACGATCCTGGGATCAGAACTCACCCGTGAGTTTGGGACTAGTTTGGAGCCGGACTCCTATGTGATTCAGTGTACCGGCACCGGGGGCCAAAGCTTTGGCGCTTTCATTCCAAGGGGACTGACATTGGAGCTCACCGGGGATTCCAACGACTATTTTGGAAAAGGACTCTCCGGCGGGAAACTGGTTGTCCATCCACCGAGACATGTCACCTACAAGCCGGAGGAGAATGTGATCATCGGCAATGTGGCCCTCTACGGCGCTACCAGTGGGGAAGCTTACATTAATGGGAAGGCCGGTGAGCGATTCTGCGTGAGAAATTCCGGGGCCAACGCCGTCGTGGAAGGCGTGGGCGAACATGGATGCGAGTATATGACCGGAGGACGGGTGGTCATCCTAGGGCCTACCGGGAAGAACTTTGCAGCCGGGATGAGCGGCGGTATCGCCTATGTTCTGGATGAAAAGTGGAATTTATATAAGAACTTGAACAAGGAGATGATCTCCATTGAGACTGTGGAGACCAAGACTGAGGCGGACTTGTTGAGAGAGATGATTGAGAACCATGTGAAATACACGGGTTCCGCCAAAGGACAGATGATTTTGCGACAGTTTGAGGAATATCTTCCCAAGTTCAAGAAGATTATTCCCAACGATTATAAGCGGATGATTCGTCTCAGCGCCAAGTTGGAAGAGAAGGGAATGGATCCGAGACAGGCGCAGATTGAAGCATTTTATGAGAGCACACGGCACTAGGAGGTAAGGAAGATGGGAAAACCAACAGGATTTTTAGAATATGAACGTAAGACCGGAGCGTGTGTGGCTCCGCTGGAACGTATCAAAAATTTCAAGGAATTTCACGCCAACTTACCGAAGACGGAGCAACAGCTCCAGGGCGCCCGCTGTATGGCCTGTGGAGTTCCGTTCTGCCAGGCCGGCGTGATGATCTCAGGGATGGCCTCAGGCTGTCCCCTGCACAATCTGGTGCCGGAGTGGAACGACTTGGTGTACTCTGGGAATTGGGAGAAGGCCTATGGGAGATTGAATAAGACCAATTGCTTTCCAGAGTTCACTGCCCGGGTCTGCCCGGCCCTGTGCGAGGCGGCCTGTACCTGCAACTTGAACGGAGACCCAGTCTCCACCAAGGAGAATGAGCGGGCGATCATTGAGAACGCATGGGCCAGCGGCCTGATCAAACCCAACCCACCCAAGGTGCGGACGGGTAAGAAGGTGGCGGTGGTGGGCAGCGGCCCGTCGGGCCTTGCAACAGCCATGCAATTGAACCGGAGAGGGCATCTGGTGACGGTGTTTGAGAGACAAGACCGCGTGGGAGGTTTGCTGCGGTACGGAATTCCCAATATGAAGCTGGAGAAACGGATCATTGACCGGAGGGTAGCGCTGATGGAGGCGGAGGGGATTACTTTTGTCACAAACACAGATGTGGGCAGAGACAAAAATGCCAAAGAACTGCTCCAGGAGTACGACCGGGTGGTACTCTGCTGCGGGGCCGCCAATCCTAGGGATATCCAGGCCCCTGGACGGGAGGCCAAAGGAATCCATTTTGCCGTGGACTTCCTGACCTCGGTGACGAAGAGTCTGTTGAACTCCAATTTCTCCGATAAGAAATACATCGACGCCAAAGACAAGCATGTGGTGGTGATCGGTGGAGGAGACACTGGAAATGACTGTGTGGGGACTGCCATCCGTCTTGGAGCTAAGTCGGTGACTCAGTTGGAGATGATGCCCAAGGCTCCCGACGAGCGGGCGGAGAGTAATCCCTGGCCGGAATGGCCGAAGATCTGTAAGACAGACTACGGCCAGGAGGAGGCCATCGCAGTCTTTGGCCGTGATCCCAGGATCTATCAGACCACGGTAAAAGAATTTGTGAAAAATAAAAATGGGGAAATTCACCAGTTGAGGCTGGTCAGTCTGGAGCCTAAGAAAGATCCCAAGACCGGGAGGATGAGTATGGTCCCGGTGGAAGGCTCCGAGAAGACGATTCCGGCGGATTTGGTTTTGATTGCAGCAGGTTTTCTAGGATCCCAGAAATATGTGACCGACGCTTTCCAGGTGGCTCTGACACCCAGAACCAATGTACAGACGGAAGAAGGGGCTTACCGGACGACCACAGACCGGGTCTTCACAGCCGGCGATATGCACCGGGGACAGTCCCTGGTGGTGTGGGCGATCCGAGAGGGAAGAGAGGCTGCAAGGGAAGTGGATGAGTCGCTGATGGGGTACACCAATCTTCAGTGACGATTCGTTTTTCCCTCTCTGTTTACCAGATAGATGCCAGAGCACACCAGAGCCAGAGCTACCACTCCCCGCAGTCCGAAGGTCTGGCTCTGGCCTTTTAGCAGGAGGATGGAGAGGATCACGCCGAAGAGCGGTGTGGAGAAGCTGTAGATGGTGATTCTGCCCACGGGATTGTACTTCAGCAATATGCCCCAGAGGGAATAGGCCACGGCGGAGATCATAGCCATGTAGAGGAGCAGAAGGCAGGCGGCAGGACCGAGGTGGTTCAGCCGTCCGCCCATGCTGGTTCCCACCAGAACCAAAACAATCCCTCCCAGAAAAAACTGATAACCGCTCAATGTCACAGGGTTTTCTCTCTGGGAGTAGGCCTTTAACAACGAGGAGGACAGGGCGTAGGAGACGGCGGCCAGGAAGATGAAACCTTCTCCTTGTACATGGAAGCCTCCCCCCAGGCCGTCACCGCTGAGATTGATCAAGATAACCCCGGCGAAACCGATCAGACAGCCCGAGAACTTTAGGAAGGTCAGCTTCTCGAAGCGGAAGACAAGACTGGAGACCAGCAGAGCCAGAAAAGCGCTGGAGCCATTGATGATGGAAGATTTCACGCTGGAAGTATGGGCAAGCCCTTGGTAGAAGAACAGATACTGGACGATGGTCTGAACCATGGACAGTATGGCCACATAGCCCAGAGAGGTTCTTTGGGGATAGAGAACTTTCCGCTGGAGACAACTGCCGATGAGTACGGTCAATAGGCCGGCTAAGGTGAAACGACAACCGGCAAAGAGGATCTGGGACCCTACGTCTGTGGAGGAGATCTGAAAGAGGTTGTAACCGATTTTGACGCAGGGAAAGGCGCTGCCCCACAGGAAGCAGCAGAGCAGAGCCAGGACACAGACAACCCAGCTTTTTGTGAGATATGTTTTTAAGGTGTGCATAGATAATCCTCCGATATTTATAGAATGGTGCGGTTTTTGATCTATGAAAAATCTTGCAAGGGTGAGAGCAAATAGTGAAAGCGAACTGCGAATATCCGCTTTCACTATCTGTTGCGTGGACGGGCGTAAGGATCTTCGGATACACGCGCCTTGCTTATTTCCTCCAGGACGCTCTCCGTCCAGGACAGTCTTTGCGACGGCAGACAGCGCAATTTTCGAAATGTGTCTCCGCCGAGAACAAAAACCCGGAAGAAGATTTATCTGGTTTCATGAGTCCGGACTCCATCAATATAACGCCGGTCTCGTCCTCGACGTTGCCCAGCAAGGCGAATATGTGCTTCTGATCTGTCAGAGGCCACTGGGGCAGGGAACCCGGATTCATGGAGGATATGTCTCCGGTTGGAATATAAGTCATGCGGACGGCGTGTATCAATTTTCTTCGGATGATACCAAAGTAAAAGAGTAGAATGCTATTTGCCCATTGAATCTCTGTGGGATCTTTGAACTCTTTGGCCCAGGTCTCCAGTTCTCTGCCACAAGTCATTACGTATGGGAGGATGCGATTTGCCTTCTCCAGATTTTTTCTGAGTAATGCGGAAGTGAGTTTTTCTCCCGCGGCCACGATATAATCTTTGCCTTTCTCTTCAATTGGTGCAACTCCGAACACTGCTTTGGGATTGGCCACTTTTGAAGCCCTATCAAGCATCACATCCAGTCTGTTTTGTTCTTTTTCATCCAGGTTAGAAGTCAATTGCATTGCTTCTAAAAAGGTCTGTGCCGAGATCCGCTCTCCCGGTATCGAAAGTATTCTTTTTTCTTCTACCATATTTTTATACCCCCCATTATCTGTGGTAAATTGTGTGCGTTCCTTCTTATAGAAAAGATTCTTTGGCTGATTTGTGAAAGATAAAGTTTGTCTTGTTTTCATAAAGATACACCTCATCGGCAAAACTGTCAATGAGGCGTTCCAAGTCCGTATCCCTATTAAGGCCATAGTGTTTGGACTTATCTTCAGATAGGAACCGACGAACAGATAATCTAACTCTAGGCAGATTGGAGAGAAAAATTGAAAGGTGGAGAACGCCGGGGACAAAAAACAGAGTGTGAGAGATGGAAATACAAAAACGACAGTACCGTCCGCAATACTGTCGTCTTGTCTCATATTCAAAATCAAAAACGTCACTCAGCGGAATCAGATTCCGATTACCACTGTCCAATGCGGAAGATGGGACTTGAACCCACACGGCACGAATGCCACAAGATCCTTAGTCTTGCTCGTCTGCCAGTTCCGACACTTCCGCCCACCGCAACTCGTTGCGACAGATTGTATTATAGCACTTGGATAGAGCTCCGTCAACAGGAAAAAATCAAAAAAAATTCCTTTTTTTAAAAAAATCTTCTCCTTTCAACTTATTCCGCCGAAAAAAAAGGAATTTTTGTTTTCTTGTGTAATATATAATAATAAGAGGTTTTCCGCAAGGAGGGCAAGGGATGAATATACGTGAGAGTTTGGAAGAGAGGGAACGGGAATATTTAAGCCCCTATGCAGCCCACAGCAAGGACTCTAAGGGCAGAGAGAAGCCGGAGGAAGAGTGCGATATCCGCACGGTGTACCAGAGGGACCGGGACCGTATTTTGCACTGTAAGGCTTTTCGGCGTATGAAGGACAAGACGCAAGTCTTTCTGGCTCCCCACGGGGATCATTACCGGAACCGGCTGACCCATACTCTGGAGGTCTCCCAGACAGCCCGGACGGTGGCCAAGGCCTTGCAATTAAACGAGGACTTGGTGGAAGCTATAGCACTGGGGCATGATCTGGGGCACACGCCTTTTGGCCATGCAGGGGAGCGGGCGCTGAATAAGTTAAACCCCTCAGGATTCGCTCACTATAAGCAGAGTGTGCGTGTGGCGCAGGTTTTGGAGAAGCGGGGCAGAGGGCTGAACTTGACCTGGGAGGTGATTGACGGGATTCGAAATCACCGGACCAGCGGTCACCCTTCCACCTTGGAAGGGCAGGTTGTGCGGCTCTGCGACAAGATCTCCTACATACACCATGACATGGATGACGCTCAGAGAGCCGGATTGATCTCAGAAGACGATATCCCCATCACCATTCGTATGTTGTTGGGATACACCATCCGGGAGAGGTTGAACACCTTGATTCACGATATTGTGGAGAATAGCCAGGGAAAGAATGCCATCCAGATGTCGGAGGACGTGTACCAGGCCATGATGGATCTGAGAAAAATTATGTTTCAGAATGTATATCTGAATCCCAGGGCTAAGAAGGAGGAGGACAAGGCCATTGGCATGCTCAGCCAGCTCTATGAGTATTACATGGAGAATCCTCAGAAGATGTCGGCAGAGTATGTGAATCTGATCGCCACGGGGACCAGCCTGAATCAGGCGGTCTGCGACTACCTTTCAGGGATGACAGACCAGTATTCCATGCAGAAGTTTCAAGAGATATTTATCCCAAAGGCCTGGGAGGTGTACTAAACGTGGGAACGGGCCCAGCGGTTAGAGGAAGCGTGGCGCAGCCGGGGACAAAGGATCCCGGGGCGGGTCTTAGACAGCGAGAATTATAGTAAGGAGGAGACCAGATGAGGTATTCCGATGACATCATCGAAGAAGTGAGAATGAAAAGTGATATTGTGGATGTCATCTCTCAGTATGTGAAGTTGCAGCGGAAGGGAAGTTCTTATTTTGGACTGTGTCCTTTCCACAATGAGAAAAGTCCGTCATTCTCTGTGAGTCCATCGAAGCAGATGTACTACTGCTTTGGGTGTGGAGCTGGGGGAAATGTGTTCACCTTTATCATGGAGTATGAGAATTTCACCTTCGTGGAGGCTCTCAGATACCTGGCCGAGCGGGCCGGGGTGGAGCTTCCTCAGATGGAATACTCCAAGGAGGCCAAGGAGGCGGCTGACCGGAAAGCTTCTCTTCTGGAAGTCAATAAGCTGGCCGCCCAGTATTTTTATTATCAATTGAGACGTCAAAACGGCCAGGCCGGCTGGAAGTATCTGACCGGGCGCGGTCTCACAGAAGACACCATCAAGAGGTTCGGCCTGGGCTACTCGGATAAATACAGCGACGATCTATACAAGTATCTGAAGAGCAAAGGATATAAGGATGAGCTGTTGAGGGACAGCGGGCTGTTCAATGTGGACGAGCGCCGGGGAATGTATGATAAATTCTGGAACCGGGTGATCTTTCCCATTATGGATGTGAATAGCCGGGTGATCGGCTTCGGCGGCAGGGTGATGGGGGATGGAAAACCTAAATACCTCAACTCCCCGGAGACGAAGATTTTCGATAAGAGCCGTAACCTGTACGGTTTGCACATCGCCCGGACTACCAGAGAGAAGTATCTGATTGTCTGCGAGGGGTATATGGATGTGATCACTATGCACCAGGCAGGATTTACCAATGCGGTTGCCTCCCTGGGCACCGCGCTGACCTCGGGACACGCCAGCCTTCTGAAACGGTACACCCAGGAAGTGTTGTTGCTCTATGACAGCGATGAGGCGGGAGTTCGGGCGGCTCTCAGGGGGATTCCTATTCTGAGAGAGGCAGGGGTAGCCACCAGGGTGGTGAACCTGGCCCCATACAAAGATCCGGATGAATTCATCAAGGCCTTGGGCGCAGAGGCTTTTCAGGAGCGTTTGGATCAGGCGGTCAACGGATTTCTATTCCGGGTCCAGGCAGCAGAGCGGGATTACGATCTGGCTGACCCCCAGGGAAAGACGGAGTTTTTCCACCGGGTGGCGGCCATGTTGTTGGAATTTCCAGAAGAGCTGGAGCGGAGCAATTACATAGAGGCCATCTCGCGAAAGTACGGGATCTCTCAGGAAGAGTTGAAGAAGGCGGTGGCCAGACAGGCGATGAGGGGGACGGCGGCGGAGAAACGGGTAGCGCCCAAGACTGTGGAGAAAGCCAAAGACTCTAGGGAGAATGGAGCTGTGAAGGCGCAGAAGTTGATGTTGACCTGGCTGGTCAACGCACCGGAAATCTATGAGACTGTGAAGAATTATCTGCAGCCGGGGGATTTCACCGTGGAACTCTACGGGAAGGTGGCTGCCATGCTCTTTGAGCAGTTAGAGAGTGGTCAGGTCAGCCCGGCCCGGCTGCTCAACCGGTTTCCGGACAGCGAGGAGCAGACGGAGGTGGCGTCCATGTTTCATGCTCAGATCCATTTGGAGAGTCCCCAGGAGAGGGATCAAGCCTTTGCAGACACGTTGGTGCGTATCAAGGCGGAGAGCTTGAGAGAACAGACAGAGAAACTCTCCCCCACGGATATGGCCGGATTGCAACGTCTGATACAGGAGAAGAAGAAATTGGAAGAAATGAGCAGAAGAAGAGGGGAACTGCATATTTCTTTTTAATGAGGATAAAATATAAACAATATATGGAGGAATAGAACACCTATGGAAATGAATATGGGTAAATTCAGTGAGAAACTGGTGGAGCTTTTGGAGTTTGCCAAGAAAAAAAAGAATGTGTTGGAGTACCAGGAGATCAATGATTTCTTCAAAGATACCTCCCTTGACACAGAGCAGATGGAGAAAGTCTTCGACTTCCTGGAGGCCAGCGGTGTGGATATCCTGAGAATTTCAGACAACGACTCTGACGAGACGTTGCTCCTGGAGGACGATCTGGATAAGATCGCCGAGGAAGACGAGGTGGAACTGGACAAGATCGATCTGTCCGTGCCGGAGGGGGTCAGCATTGAGGATCCTGTCCGAATGTATCTCAAGGAGATCGGAAAAGTGAATCTTCTGACCGCGGAGGAAGAGATTGAGTTGGCAAAACGAATGGAAGAAGGGGACGAGGAGGCTAAGAAGCGCTTAGCCGAGGCGAATCTCCGTCTGGTGGTGAGTATTGCCAAGCGTTATGTGGGCAGGGGTATGCTCTTTTTGGATTTGATTCAGGAGGGCAACTTAGGGCTCATCAAGGCCGTGGAAAAATTTGACTATCGGAAAGGCTATAAATTTAGCACCTATGCCACTTGGTGGATTCGCCAGGCAATCACCCGCGCCATCGCAGATCAGGCCAGAACCATCCGTATTCCAGTGCATATGGTGGAGACCATCAATAAGCTGATCCGTGTGTCCAGACAGTTGCTCCAGGAGTTGGGGCGTGAACCTACGCCGGAGGAGATCGCCAAGGAGATGGACATGTCAGTGGACCGTGTCAGGGAGATTTTAAAAATCTCCCAGGAGCCGGTGTCTCTGGAGACGCCCATCGGCGAGGAGGAAGATAGTCATCTGGGAGATTTCATCCAGGATGACAACGTCCCTGTGCCGGCAGACGCGGCCGCTTTCACTCTGCTGAAAGAACAGTTGGTGGAGGTGCTGAGCACGCTGACAGACCGGGAGCAGAAGGTACTTCGTCTGCGTTTCGGGCTGGATGACGGCAGGGCAAGGACTTTGGAGGAAGTGGGCAAGGAGTTCAATGTGACCCGTGAGCGGATTCGCCAGATCGAGGCGAAGGCATTGCGGAAGTTGCGCCATCCCAGCCGCAGCCGTAAATTAAAAGATTACCTGGATTAAGGGGAGAGATATGCAGTTGTCAAAGAGACTGGAGGCAATTGCCCAGATGGTCACGCCGGGAAACCGTCTCGTGGACGTGGGATGTGACCACGGCTATCTGCCGATTGCGTTGGTACAGTGTCGCAAGATCCCCAGAGCCATAGCCATGGATGTTCGGGAGGGGCCGCTGAGCCGGGCCCGGGAGAATATTGCAGCGTATGGCTTAGATCCATACATAGAGACCAGGTTGTCCGACGGCCTGGAAGCCCTCCGGGAGAAGGAGGGGGAGACCTTGAGTATAGCCGGGATGGGAGGCCCTCTGATGGCAAAGATTCTGTCGAAGGGGGATAAGATTGTCAGGAGTTTTCGGGAATTAATACTCCAGCCACAGTCGGAGGTCTGCGAATTCCGCAAATATCTGTGGCGTCGCGGTCTTGCGATCGTGGAGGAGGATATGGTGCTGGAGGATGGGAAATTCTATACCATCTTGAAAGTTGTCCCTGAAAAAAGCGGGCAACAAGAGCCTTACTCGGACATAGAATTCTATTATGGCAAGTTTCTGTTGGGGGGAAGGAATCCTGTGTTATACCGTTACCTGAGAGGAGAGCAGGAGAAAAACCAGAGAATTCGCCTGGGGCTGCAGGGGAACGTAAACCCTAACGTCCAAGGGCGCAAAAGAGAATTGTTGGAGGAGAAGCGGCGGATAGAGGCTGCGATGAGATATTATGAAAATCAGTGAGATCACCAGTTGGCTGGAAGAAAGGTATCCTTCTGCCTATGCGGAAGAATGGGACAATGTGGGACTTCTGGTGGGAGATGACCGGCGGGAGGTCCGGAAGGTTTTCTTGGCGCTGGATCTGACCGAGGAGACTCTGGAGCAGGCGCTGGATTTCCAGGCAGACTTGATTGTCACCCACCATCCTATGATATTCTCAGGGATCAAAAAGATCAATAATCACAGCTTCACGGGCAGAAGGATTCTGAGAATGATCGCCAGCGGCATGGCTTGTTATGCTATGCACACGAACTATGACGTCTTAGGTATGGCAGACCTGAGCGCAGATTACCTACAATTGAAAGACCGGCAGATCCTGACGGTCACCGCACAGCGGGACGGTCTCCCAGAAGGGCTGGGACGGGTGGGTTCTCTTTCCCGTGAGATGACGCTGGAGGAGTTCGCCAACTTTGTGAGAGAACAGCTTAGGCTTCCGGAGGTGAGGGTCTATGGAGCTCTTCAACAGAAGATTCAGACGGCGGCTGTCTGCACCGGGTCCGGGAAGAGTCTCATGGCGGATGTGCTGGCTTCCCGGGCCCAGGTCTATGTGACAGGAGATATCGACCACCACACTGGGATCGACGCAGTGGCGGAGGGCTTATCTGTGATTGACGCAGGCCACTATGGGACGGAGTATATCTTTGTGGAGGCAATGAAAAGAGAGCTGGAGCAGCAGTTTGGGCAATTGTGTATACAGGGGGCTCAAGTGAGATTTCCATACACTTGTATCTGAGCAGAGGAGGCGGCTATGGAGAAAAAGATGGTGCAGGTCACGGTGGGCGACGAGGTGAGAAGTTATCCGGATGGAACGTGTTTCATCGATATCGCCAGGGAATATCAGGGGAAAGTAAAAGATACGATCATGCTGGTGCTGGCGGATGGGAAGCTCAGAGAACTTCACAAACACCTTCACCGGGACTGTCATCTGGGTTTTGTCACAGTGGCCGACGAGGTGGGACACAAGGTCTACAAGAGAAGCGCTTGTATGATGTTGGTGAAGGCTGTGTACGATGTGGCGGGCAAGGAGAATGTGGACCAGGTGACTTTGCATTTTTCCATCGGCAGTGGCTATTACTTCACAATCAAGGGGAGAGTCAGGTTGGACGAGGAGTTCGTTCAGCAGGTGAAGATACGGATGCGAGAGCTGGTGGATGCGAGAATCCCTTTTCACAAACGGAATGTCCGCACCGACGAGGCGGTGGAGATTTTTCGCAGGCAGAAGATGATGGATAAGGTGGATTTGTTTGAATTTCGCAGGGTATCCAGGGTGAACCTGTACAACTTGGGAGATTATCAGGACTACTACTACGGTTTTATGGCCTACGATACAGGGTATCTTCCCTATTTTGACCTTCTGACTTACGATTCTGGCTTCGTCCTCCAACTCCCAGAGAGAACTGCTCCGGCGGTGGTACCGCCTTTTGTGGCTTCTCCGAAGATCTTCCAGGTACAGATGGGGACGGAACAGTGGGGAGATATGTTGGAGATCTCTACAGTGGGAGAGCTGAACCGGCGTATTGTGAACGAGGGGATTGAGCATGTGGTACTTCTCCAGGAAGCACTCCAGGAGTCTAAGATGAGCAACATTGCAGAGCAGGTGATGCAGGCCGGGCATAAGAAGTTTATCATGATCGCAGGGCCTTCCTCCTCGGGAAAGACCACTTTTTCTCATCGGTTGTCCATCCAGTTGGCGGCCCACGGGCTGAAACCGCATCCCATTGCGGTGGACAATTACTTTGTGGACCGGGAGAAAACCCCCTTGGATGAGTTCGGGAAGAAGAATTATGAGTGTCTGGAAGCCATCGATGTGGAGCAGTTTAACCGGGATATGGTGAATCTGCTCCAGGGGCGGGAGGTGGAATTGCCAGAGTTTAACTTTAAGACCGGACAGAGGGAATACCGAGGGAATCGTCTGCAGCTGGGGGATGAGGATGTACTGGTGATTGAGGGGATTCATGGGCTCAATGATAAGCTCAGCTATGCGCTTCCCCAGGAAAATAAGTTTAAGATCTATATTAGCGCCCTGACACAGTTGAATGTGGATGAGCATAACCGGATTCCCACCACCGATGGACGGCTTATCCGCCGGATTGTCCGGGATGCCAGAACCAGGGGGACCTCTGCCAGGGAGACGATCGCTATGTGGGCTTCTGTGCGGCGGGGGGAGGAGCAGAATATCTTTCCGTATCAGGAGGAGGCGGATGTGATGTTCAACTCCGCCCTGATCTATGAATTGGCCTGTCTGAAAGTATATGCAGAGCCGTTGCTTTTTGGGATTCCTAAAGATGCGCCGGAGTATTTAGAGGCCAAACGCTTACTGAAGTTTTTTGATTATTTCGTGGGGGTTCCCAGCGAGGCCATTCCCATGAACTCGATTCTCAGGGAATTTATCGGGGGCAGTTGCTTCCATGTATAAATGAAAAATGCCCTTGTCAGGGGCAAGGAAGTTGTGATAAAATAGCATACGGTGCGAGCAGGACAGGTGATCGCGGCTGGCCAGACGAAAGGGGCCAGGTGAGGAAAGTCCGGGCTTCATAGGGCAGGATGCCGGATAACGTCCGGTGGAGGCGACTCCCAGACCAGTGCAACAGAAATAAACCGCCGGGATCTCCCGGTAAGGGTGGAAAGGCAGTGTAAGAGACTACCGCCTGGGTGGTAACAGCCAGGGCACATGTAAACTCCATTCGAAGCAAGACCGAACAGAGAGCTATGCGGCTGCCCGTCGCGCTTTCAGGTGGGTCGCTGGACCCTGTCGGCAACGGCAGGGCTAGATAGATGATCACTCAACGACATAACCCGGCTTATCGTTCTGCTCGCCTTAGATAAAAGATTATCGTATTAAGATAGATGGGGTCTAAGAAGAGGGCACCGCTCAATCATCTTGCGGGATGACTGAGCGGTGCCCTCTTGTGCGTTACCGATATTAAAGATCACAGGTGAAGACCGGGTGATCCTTGTCCACAAATCCCACGGCAACTTCGCAGTCAAAAGTCTCTTTTAACAACTGGGCCAAAGTCTCCCGGGCCTCCAGGACGGTTTCTTTGTTTATGTCGGTAAAGCCATCGATGGGAAAGAGAAGGTTCTGTGTGTTCTCGGTGATCTTACCGATCTCGCTCTGACGCCAAGTCCAGCGGCGGGTGCGGACTTCTTGTCCGGAGACGTAGACCATCTCTCCTGGCTGGGGAGCTTCCGTCTCGTCGGAGCCAAAAGGGGTGAAATGATCTCCTTCCCTTGCAGCACGCACAGTTAGAGCTTCCGGGACGGTGTCCATGTCGTGGGCGCCGATGGGAAGATCATACTGGATGGAGACGGCATTGCCGAGATCTACCACCGCATTGATGTGGGGAAAGCCTTTTCCCTTGGCGATTCGGGTGAGTAGCGCTTCAATGGAGCACATAAATTTGTTGGGATTGATTCCCAGTGTCCGGAAGGCCTCCCGGTAGGGGAGAATCTCCGGTTGTTCTTTGACTTTCTTGCCCGTATATTTCTCTTCACATTTCTGGATATTTTCTGCCAACAATGCCTCGATCTTCGGCGCCTCTTTGGTGTTATCCACACCTTTCACGGCGACAACACCAAAGCATGCTTGGGGAAGTGCTTGAAAAAGTTCAGGGTAAACTTCGAATTTCATATTGTGATTCCTCCTGTCATATGTTTGCCTTACCATTATACCTTGCTTCCCGTGAAAAAACAAGAATCACTTTAAATCGATAAAACTTCAAAGCGGTCACACGCCGTCAGGAGATCAGACGGTTGACCCGGTTGGTGATCATCAGAAACGGCTTTGTGGAGAAGAACCATACGAAGAACAAGCACATTCCCAGTAGAAACAGAATCTCCGGTATCGTCTCGATCTTCTGCAGAAATTCAGTGGTCTTGTCCAAGGTCTTGAACAAGAGCCCATGAAAGATATAAATCGGCATTGTCCTCTGACCGATGTAAGAGTAGATTCGTCTCTGGTTGGACAGAACCATCATGAACAGAAAGATCAAGGCAAAGGACAGCAGGTAACACAGCAGCCGGGTGGAAAGTCCCAGGATTGGGGACAGATCCATACTGTCATAGGAATATCGGCCGTAGAAAATCTGGATGGTGGAGGCCTTGAGACAGAGTCCTGCCAGCAGTATGAGCATCAAGGGGATTCCCCCGGCCAGAAGCGGTATCCGAAGGGCGTTGTCGCGCAGCTTTTTCACCCATTCAGGCCGGAATTCTATTCCCGCCAAGAAAAATGGAAAGAAATAGACGATCCGGGGGATGCTCAGGAAGTTGTCCAGGTCTGTGAAGCCGATCAACAGGCCGCCGAGGAAGGATAAGGGGAGAAAATGAGGGATTCTCCGCACCCAGGGGGCGGCAATTCGCCAGGCAAACAAGGCGATCAGATACCAGAGGGTGAATTTGGGGTAGGCCAGGTAAAGTTTGGTCTCTTTGTGCAGCAGGAAAATATACAGTAGGTAGTAGACAATCTCATACACAAAGTAAGGAATCAGTAAGGTCTGTACCAGCTTCTTGAGGGAGGCTGGATTCTTGGAAAAATATCCGGATATGAAGATGAAGGCAGGCATGTGAAAAGAGAAGATGAAACTTCTCATATCGGAGAGTATCGAGTTGTTCCGAAAGCAGGGTTCGATAAAATGGCCCACCACCACAAGAAAAATTAATAAAAACCGATAGTTGTCAAAGAGGTACTCCCTTTCTCTACCATCGCTCATGACATTGACTCCTCTATTTCTTAGATAAAATTGACTGGAAGGTATAACTGTCCAGGTATCGCAAGACACCAATAAGGGTATTCTAGCATGTTACAAAAAAATTACAAGGTTCTTTACGGAAGTTAATTGTAAAATATTTATGTATGGTTACAATATTGCCCGCGGGCGATAGGAGCATGGGAAGACGGCTGACGAGATCTCAAGAATTTTGGGGAAAAGAAACAATTGACAGCGGGATGAGATTCCGGTATTATATTATTAGCATATGACAATTATAGAGAAGGAGGACCAGATGCCCAGACCCAGCAAAGAGAAGAGAGTGTGCAGACTTCCTCTGTGTGATCAGTTTTTGGCTGTGGGCAACCGCTGCCCGAATCATCAGATCCAGATGTCTGTGGAGGAGTATGAGACGATTCGTCTGATTGACTATATGGGGCTTACCCAGGAGGAATGCGCAGTGCAGATGGCGGTGGCCAGGGCTACGGTTCAGACGCTCTACACCGATGGGCGCAAGAAGTTGGCCCGTTTTTTGGTGGAGGCCTCCAGATTGAGAATTCAAGGAGGAAATTTTGTCATTGATTCCAGGAACTCCTGTGGGAAGGAGACCTGCAAGCGGAAAGGAGAGAAAGGTATGAGAGTAGCAGTTACCTATGAAGATGGCCAGATTTATCAGCATTTTGGCCACACAGAGCAGTTTAAAGTCTATGACATTGAGGACGGAAAAATAAATGGCGTTCAGGTTGTGGACACCAACGGAAGCGGCCACGGAGCACTGGCAGGCTTTCTAAAGAACTTGGATGTGGAGGTTCTCATCTGTGGGGGAATCGGCGGCGGAGCCAGAAACGCCTTGGCAGAGGCAGGAATACAGTTATTCCCAGGCGCCTGTGGAGACGCGGACGCCCAGGTGGAATCTTATCTGGCAGGCAACTTAAATTACGATCCCGATACGGTGTGTAACCACCATGGACATGGTCACGGCCATGGCCAGCACCAGTGTGGACACCACTGTGGGAATTAGACGGCCAGTGGGATTGGGCGTGGGCAGTGTGATGACTTGAGAAAGCCGGTCTGAGAGTGTAGGATTATTTTTGTATTTTGAAAACCCCCGGAAGTTCTGTGTCGTGAGGACACGGACTCCTGGGGGTTTTGTTTTTTTATGTTATGGGATTATACCGCTTATGCGACCAGCCGCAGGCGAAGAATCCTGCGTGGCAGGATTCTTTGCTCTAGGAAAGACTCTGTCATATTTATGTGTGAGGGTATGCGATTTCCTATAAAACAGAGACACACTTCATGTGATGATATGTGCGCTCATGCGAAGATGAAGTGCGGCGCTTTCCTATGAGAGGAAAGTTTTACAGACAGGAGGCATCTGCGAGCTGTGACTCACTTAGTTTTCCAGCCCCGGTAACGGTTGAGGCAGCAGCGGATCTCCTGGATGCGGGGCACGGCCAGGTTGCCGGGGACCAGGGAAGAGCCAAACAGCCCGTCCAACCCTTTGCGGTCCAGCAAGGTCTGTAATTGCTGACAGATCTGAGGGAAGGTGCGCCGGCCATCGGCAAGTTGCTCTAAAGTATACCGCAGTAGTTGGGCCAGGGCTCCGGTCTGCTCGCTGTCAGCCAATTGTTCCACATAGCGCAGGTCGATGGTCTCCCGGTTGAGGGAGAAGGCATCTTTAGACAAAACCTTTAATTTCATACGATCCGATCCCCGGTGATTCCGTTCGGACTGCCTGGAAGAGGTAGCTGCTGAGAGCTGCCTTTTGTCTTCCGGTTGGTGGTAAGGAGACTTCTCCGTGGGCAGCAGAGGATATTTTTCGCACAATTTTTTGGCGGAGGCAGTGATGTCCAGGGGGCGGTAGGCATCCATCTGGATCACGGTATCCGCCTTGTGGAAGAAGGCCCCGGAACTGCCGGCCACCAGTATCGTGGAACAGCCGGAATGGTCGTAGATCTCCCGGATTCGCTCCAGGAACGGGGTGATGGGCTCTTTTTTGCGGCTGATTAAGGTCTGCATCATCTCGTCCCGAACCATGAAATTGGTGGCGGAGGTATCCTCGTCGATGAGGAAGAGGCGGCTATGGCCGTAGAGCCCTTCCACAATGTTGGCCGCCTGGGAGGTACTGCCACTGGCATCCAGAGAGGTAAAGTGGCGGGTGTCCTTCCCGTTGGGGAGGTCATTGATGAACAGAGAGATGTCCACATCCTGGATATGGCGACCGTCCTCTGCGCGGATCTTCAGGGCGGAGGAATCTGTGATCACATACTCCCGTCCATCCCCTTGGATGTGGTTGTACACGCCCATCTCCAAAGCCTGCAGCAGAGTGGATTTACCGTGGTAGCCTCCCCCGACGAACAGTGTGATCCCTCTGGGAAGCCCCATCCCTGTTATGGCGCCCTTGTGGGGCAATGTCAGGGAGACCTGTAAAGAAGACGGTGACTGGAAGGGGATGCAGTTCCTCATGGGGAGATCGCTGACGCCGCTCTGACGGGGGAGGATGGCGCCGTCGGCCACGAAGGCCACCAGGCCCAGACGGGACAGCTCTTGGCGGATGAAGGTCTGGTCCTCAGCCAAATGTATGGTCCTCTGGACTAATTCTGGCTTTTGGTTCTGCCAGTAGAGGGCGTGGAAGACGCAGTCAGGAAGGATGGAGAATAAAATTTTCTCCAATTCCGGAGCGTTGATGGTCCGTCCATTGGCTGGAAAACCGATCTCAAAGCGGACGTGGATACCGTCCCCATCAATCTTGCAAGCCGTGCGGTCTAAGACTTCCTGACCGCAGTGGGTGATTCTCAGGATCCCACTTTTTCCGGAACCTTTCGCCTGGAAACTGTGGGGGGACAGTTCTTTTTCCATACGCCGGACCAGGTAATCTTGCAGGGCGATTCTGGTACAAGGGGTCTGGTAATATTCCTGGGGAAATTTAGCCTTCCCGTGGGGGACGAACACTCTTATATTGGAAGGCGAGGCGAAGGGATCTCCTTGCACGTGTTCAATGTGTAAAATATAACGCTGAAAATCGTAGCTGCCTTTTAGAGATTTGTAGGCAGGATAGCTTTTTCTGTTGATGGAAGCCAGCTGGCTTCGAAGTTGTGTTGCAGTATTCATAGATAACCTCCTCAATCAATGGAATATCAAACGTCTGTGTTGACCGTATAAGAGACAGTATACCTTGAGATTGGTAAAAAGAAAAGACGCAAATTTACCGGGGAATCCTAAGTAATATAGTGTGGATTTCACGAAATAAACATAATTTGGTAACTGAATCATCACAAATCATAGATATACTCAATGTCAAGAAAGAAAAAGAAAGAGAGCAGGAGGAAGAAAGATGAGAGACGAACACAACGAATATACCGGTCAAGGCAATGACAATTTCAATTCTGAAGATAGATTTACACAGGGCACAGAGTCCGGGGATTTAGATGTAGCGGAGAATACCCAGACAAATTCGGCAGACAGCACACAAAATTCCGGGGAAGGCATTCGGGCTGCTGAAAATAATGCTCGTTCAGAGCTTCACATAGATAAGAGTCGTGCAGAGTCAGAAAACCGCTCAGAGGTAGACGAGGCTGAAACGGAGGAGCAGGAGACGATGACAGACTCAGCAGAGGAGACAGTTGGACAGGGAGACTCACAGGGCGGTTCCGGCGATTCGGGATCTGCAAAGCCTCAGCAGAGAAATGTAGTTCCCTTCGTCAGCGCGAATACAGGAGGAGCTTCACCTCAGGATAAGAAATCTTTCTGGACAGAGAAGAACAAAAAGTTAGCCAGGCGGGTGGCGGCCATGGCGCTGAGCGGTGTGTTGATCGGCGCGGCGGCAGGCGGATCTTTTGTGGCAGTCACCCACTTTGCCGGGGGTGGTCAGAGCACAAAGGTAGTGTCCAGTACCCCCACCTTGAAGACGGCCACAGCTTCCGGTGACGGGAGCACAGATACGCAAGGTCTGGACGTCTCTGACATTGCCAGTTCCACAATGCCGGCTATCGTATCCATCACCAGCAAATCTGTTCAGGAAGTCCAGAACTATTTCGACATGTTCGGCATGGGCGGACATGGGCAAGAGCAAGAGACCGAGAGTGCAGGCTCGGGAATTATCGTAGGGCAAAATGACACAGAGCTGCTGATTGTGACCAACAACCATGTGGTGGAAGGGGCGGACACTTTGTCAGTGGCGTTTGTGGACAATGAAGTATATGAGGCGGCTGTGAAAGGGACGGATGCAGACAATGATTTGGCCGTGGTGGCTGTAAAATTGTCGGATATCTCTGAGGACACTATGTCCAAGATCAAGACCATCCAGCTTGGGGACTCGGATAGTCTTCAGGTGGGACAGCAAGTGGTGGCAATCGGCAATGCGTTGGGCTATGGCCAGTCTGTGACCACCGGTATCGTCAGTGCGGTGGATCGCCAGATTGAGGATTCCTCAACCACATTGATTCAGACGGATGCAGCCATCAATCCTGGCAACAGTGGCGGCGCACTGCTGAATATGCAAGGGCAATTGGTGGGAATCAACTCCGCGAAAATGGCATCCACAGAGGTGGAAGGAATGGGGTATGCCATTCCGGTATCGGTGGCTCAGCCGATCATGGAGGACTTGATGAATCGTACGACACGGGAGAAAGTTTCGGAGGATAAGGCGGCCTCCATCGGAATTCAAGGGGTAGATGTGGACAGCTCCACTGCCGAGACTTACGGAATGCCAGAGGGAGCTTATGTGGCCTCCGTCAATGAAGGAAGTGCGGCTGAGAAGGCTGGGATCAAAGAGGGAATGATTATCACGAAGTTTGACGGCACGAGTGTGGGATCTATGGAAGAATTGAAGAGTCAACTGGCTTATTATTCGGCTGGCGAGACGGTAAAAATCACTGTGTCGGTGGCAAATGACGGAGAGTATCAGGAAAAAGAGTTGGAGATCACGTTGGATTCCGCCGATAAGATTTCCTCATCAGGCTCTCAGGAGAGCCAGCAACAACAGCAGAGTGAGAATTTTCAAAATGATTTCCAGGGCTTCCAGGACGGAAACCTCTGGTGAGTTTGGAGGATTTTTCCATAACATGAAAAAGAGGGGTGGAAGTGTATTCCATCCCTCTTTTGTGAATTTCGTATAGTGACGGGCACTTGGATCTTCAGCACTGTAAATCATTCCAAGTGGACACTGTGAAAAATGCCGCGTATGTATTATTTCCAGCAGTCTGTGTTGTCCAGGCCCACATCGGATGCCTTGAAGACAGGGTCTTTTCCCTCTTTCCTCTGCTTTTCGTAATTCTTCAAAGTGCGGATTACAATATTGCTCAGCGCCAGGATCGCAAAGATGTTGATGATGGCCATAAAGCCCATCAAAATGTCGGCCAGATTCCACACGGTGGAAAAGTCCGCCTGGGCGCCCAGGAAAATGGCAACCAGACAGGTGCAGCGGAAAACGTTCAGCACAGTCTTGTTGTCCTTGATGAAACGGATGTTGGACTCCGCATAGTAATAATTTCCCACCAGGCTTGAGAAGGCGAAGAAAAAGATGGCCAGGGTGATAAAATGGATACCCAACTCACCGATGCTGGTCTTCACAGCAGCCTGCACATAGGGAATCCCGTCTAACACTCCGGATTCTCCCGGAACCTGTGAGACCAGCAGCATCATGGCTGTGGTGGAACAGATGACCAGAGTGTCGATGAAGACGGATAAGGTCTGTACCAGCCCTTGTTTTGCGGGATGGGAGACCTCAGCGGAGGCGGCAGCGTTGGGGGCGGAACCCATACCGGCCTCGTTGGAGAAGAGTCCGCGCTTGATACCGATGACTACGGCGCTGCCTGCAAAGCCGCCGGCGATAGCCTGAGGATCCAGAGCCTCCTTAAAGACCAATGCCAGGACGGAGGGCACCAGTGTGATGTTGGTGACGGTCATATAGAGTCCCAGCAAAATGTAGCCGATGGCCATGATGGGTACGATCACGGAGGTGATCGTTCCGATTCGGTGAACGCCTCCGAAGATCACAAGACCGGTCAAGACAGCTAGGATCAATCCGATAATTGCTGGCCAGATGGTCTCGTTGTAGTTGTCGATATAGTAGGGGAGCGCCGAGGAGATGTTATAGGACTGAAGCCCGTTGAAACCATAAGAGAAACAGGCGATCAGAGCCACGGAAAAGAGGACGCCCAATTTTCGGCTGTGCAGAGCCCGCTCGATGTAATAGGAGGGGCCGCCCCGGTAATCAGCCCCGTCCTTTACTTTGTAGATCTGGGCTAAGGTGGACTCTGCAAAGGCAGAGGAACCGCCTACGATGGCCATCAGCCACATCCAAAACACGGCGCCCGGGCCTCCGGCTGCCAGTGCGGTGGCGATTCCAGCGATGTTACCTGTCCCCACACGGGAGGCTGTGGAGATCATCAGCGCCTGGAAAGAGGAGACCTGCTTGGCGTCACCCTCCTCGGAGGTGGATTTTTCTTTCAGGATTGAAAGTACGTCTTTCATCCCTCGGACTTGAACGAAACGGGTACGGATTGAGTAATAAAGTCCACATCCCACCAGCAGGAAGATTAAGATGTAAGTGTACATAAAATCGTTCAATCCTGTGAGAAAATCTTGAAACATAGAAATTCTCCTTTCTGTTGGTTTGATAGTATAACCTCATTAGGTAGGTTTCCGCTTCTATATTATCTGGTTGTCGAGTCACGCGTTGCCATAGCGGTTATGAGGTCATGAGCAAATAGCGAGGCGGATTGAGAATATCCACTTCACAGAATGCTATACTATTATAGCGGAAAATGGCGAGGAAGACAAATAGAAAATACAAAGCTTTTCGCATACTTCAAGTGAAATCGGAGACACTATCATCAATGTACAAGGAAATTCATCTGTACGAGACTTTGTGCATGGATAGTAGTGTCATAACAATGAGCAGGAGGTATTGGAAATGTTTCGCTATTTGCCGATACGAAGAGTTTACGCAAGACAAGTCCTGGACTCCCGGGGAAATCCCACCGTGGAAGTGGAGGTAACGGTGGGAGAGGGAGTCATAGGAGTGAATGGATATACAGGAAGAGCAATCGTACCCTCCGGCGCATCCACTGGGAAATTCGAGGCGGTGGAGCTCAGGGACGGAGAGAAAGGAAAGTACGTAGGACTCAGCGTGGAGCGGGCTGTCAACAATGTGAACACCAAATTGGCCGAGGCATTGGTGGGAGAGAACGCTCTTGACCAGTGCTATATTGACAGTCTGCTGTTGGAGACAGACGGCACGGAGAATAAGAGTAACGTGGGGGCTAACGCTATGTTGGGCGTGTCTATGGCAGTGGCCAGGGCAGCCGCGTTGGCCTTGCGCCTTCCGCTGTATCAATACCTGGGAGGTGTACATGCCAGAAGAATGCCTGTGCCTATGATGAATATCTTAAACGGAGGCGTTCACGCAGACAATACAGTGGATCTCCAGGAATTTATGATTATGCCTCTGGGAGCTGAGAATTTCTCAGAGGGGTTGCGGATGTGCGCGGAAATCTACCAATTCTTAAAGATCTTGTTGAGAGAACGAGGGCTTTCTACCGGCGTAGGCGATGAGGGGGGATTTGCCCCTGACTTATCCTCGTCTTTTGAGGTCTTGGATTTGATCATGGAGGCAGTCCAGCGGGCCGGATATCAGCCTGGAGAAGATATCGGGATCGCCCTGGACGCCGCAGCCAGTGAACTCTATGATGAGGAGCGAAACGTATATGCTTTCCCTGGGGAGAGTAAGATGTCAGGGGAAGAGGTACTCAGAGACTGCAAAGAGATGGTAGGATATTACCGGCAGTTGACAGAGCGTTATCCCATTGTCTCTATCGAGGACGGTCTCCACGAGGATGACTGGGAAGGTTGGAAGATCTTGACGAAGGAATTGGGGGATTGCGTGCAGTTGGTGGGGGACGATCTGTTTGTGACGAACATCAAGAGACTGCGCTGTGGTATCAAGCTGGAGGTGGCCAATGCGATCTTGGTGAAAGTCAACCAGATCGGAACGCTCTCAGAGGCTCTCGACGCAGTTGAGATGGCGCACAAAGCCGGCTATCGCGCAGTGATTTCCCATAGATCTGGGGAGACGGAAGATCCATTTATCGCGGACTTGGCGGTGGCCACCGGGGCCGTGCTCAGAAAGCCGGAGAACATCTCCTGGAAAA
>JBKXQO010000009.1:83553-117797 GCA_047014865.1 Blautia sp.
GATCAAGACAGGGGCTCCGTGCCGCTCGGACCGGAATGCCAAGTACAATCAACTGCTGCGCATCCACGACTATCTGGGAGGGAATGCAGTCTACGAGAATCCCTTTCGGATGGAGAAGGACTGTCAGGAATGAGTAAAAAAGTTTGAAAAAAAATCAGTTGAAAACGGGGCACCTTTGTGATACAATAAAGAACGATTGATTAGGAGGTGCCACTGTGGAAATTCTGAAAATGATTTTGACGGCGATCTTTTTTTTGGACTGCATCGTTTTGACAGTTATTGTATTAATGCAAGAAGGAAAACAGCAGGGACTGGGAGTGATCGCAGGAGCTGCAGATACGTACTGGGGAAAGAACAGAGGACGTTCTATGGAGGGCGGCTTGGTGAAGGCGACCCGGATTTTGGGAGCGTTGTTCTTTGTGCTGGCGTTGGTTTTGAACATGAAGTTTTGGTAAGAAACGAAACACTCTTGTATGTATACAAGGGTGTTTTTCCATATATAAATATAGAAAGTAATAGGAGTTTGCGTGAAGAGAGAAAAATTAGAGAAGAGAAAAAAAGTAGTGATGAGTCTGTTGAGGCATCCTCAGTATAAGCCCATGAGGGTGAAAGAGATCGCCATGGTTTTTCAACTCCCCAAAGGGCGCAGAAAAGAGTTATATCCGGTTCTGGACGCTTTGGTTGAGGAAGGCCAGGCCATGGTAGACCGCCGGGGGCGGTATGAGGCGGCAGATCAGGTGAGTGAGAAAAAAAAGAGAAGGAAGAAGGAAGAGACAGATGTCTACCGGGAGGGAACTTTCATCGGCAATCAGAAAGGATTTGGCTTTGTGGAGCTAGACGGAGCGCAGGAAGACATCTATATCCCGGAGGAGGATACCAACCAGGCGATGCACATGGACCGGGTACAGATCCGCATGAAAGACGGCCCCAAAGACGGCAAGCGGATTCAGGGACAGGTGGTCAAGATTCTGGAACATGCTCTGACAGAGGTGGTGGGTACCTTTGAGAAGAGTAAGAAGTACGGCTTTGTGGTCCCAGACAATTTGAAGCTCTCCCAGGATGTTTTTATCGCCCAGGAAAATACTGGAGGCGCCCGTCATGGCGACAAGGTGGTGGCAAAATTTCTCCACTATGGCAGCAAAAAGAAGAGTCCGGAGGGGATTGTCACAGAGATATTGGGGAATTTCCGCGATCCAGGTGTGGATATCCTGGCCGTGGTAAAGAGCCATGGTATTCCCACAGAATTCCCGCCGAAGGCGGAGGGACAGGCCCAAAAGGTCCCAGATAAAGTTCTGGAGGGAGATTACGCCGGGAGAATGGATTTGAGAAGTTGGACGGTGGTGACTATCGACGGAGAGGACGCCAAGGATCTGGACGACGGGGTCTCTCTTACCTGGGATGAGGAGGCATACCATCTGGGGGTTCACATTGCGGATGTGAGCAACTATGTGCAGGAGAACAGCGCCTTGGATCGGGAGGCTCTCAAGAGGGGAACCAGTGTGTATCTGGCCGACCGTGTGATTCCCATGCTGCCTCCCAGATTGTCCAATGGGATCTGTTCATTGAATCAGGGCGAAGAGCGACTGGCTCTCAGTTGTCTGATAGATCTTGACAAAAGGGGAAACGTCCTTCATCATAGAATCGTCGAGTCGGTGATTCAGGTAAGCGAGAGGATGAGTTATACTGATGTACAGAAAATCCTGGAGGAGAATGACTCAGAACTGACACAGAGATATCAGAGTCTGGTTCCCACATTCCGGGAGATGGCTAAGCTCTCAGCGTTGATTCGGGAGAGACGACGTAAGAGAGGCGCCATCGATTTTGATTTTCCTGAGAGTAAGATTGTACTAAACCGGGCGGGGAGACCGGTGGAGATTGTGCCCCAGGAGCCCAGTGTCGCCACCAGATTGATCGAAGATTTTATGTTGATTGCCAATGAGACTGTGGCGAAGGAATTTTGTTGTAGGGAACTTCCCTTTGTCTACCGTACCCATGACAACCCGGACCCGGAGAAGATAGAAGCTTTGTTGACGCTGCTGCGCAGTCAGGGTGTGCCGGTGAAGAAGGCGCGGGCAGAGATCTCGCCTGGAGAGATTCAGGAGATTTTGAGCAGAATCCAGGGAGAACCTCAGGAACCCCAGATCAGCCGTCTGGTTCTGCGGAGTATGAAGCAGGCCCAGTATACCACTCAGTGCAGTGGACACTTTGGGCTGGCGGCAGAATTCTATTGCCATTTTACCTCCCCCATCCGACGCTACCCGGATCTTCAGATCCATCGAATCATTAAAGAACATTTGAGAGGACGGCTGGACGGGCGCCGGATCAGTCACTATGGAGAGGTCCTGGAGGAAGTGGCCAGACAGTGCAGTGTGACAGAGAGGCGGGCGGATGAGTCTGAGCGGGAAGTTGAGAAGATGAAAAAGGCAGAGTATATGTCTTACCATCTGGGCGAGATTTTCCAGGGAGTGATCAGTTCAGTGACAGGCTGGGGATTCTATGTGGAGCTTCCCAACACGGTGGAAGGTCTGGTCCATGTGAATACGCTGAGGGACGATTACTATGTGTATGACTCGGCGAGACAGGAATTGACCGGGGAGTTGACCAGGAAGACTTTTGCCGTTGGAGACGCTGTGACGGTCAGAGTGGCCGATGCGGACTGTGTGACGAAGACGGTGGATTTTGTCTTGCAACAGGAATAGAGAAGTGGATTTTTAGGTAGAAGGTATAGGATATGGGAAAAAAAGAGAGCACACGCTTGATAGCGAACAACAAAAAGGCATTTCACGATTATTTTATCGATGACACCTATGAGGCGGGTGTGGAGTTATTCGGGACGGAGGTAAAGTCCCTGAGAAGTGGAAAGTGCAGCATAAAGGAGTCGTTCATCCGGATTGAGAGAGGGGAAGTCTATGTCTATGGAATGCATATCAGCCCCTATGAGAAAGGGAATATATTCAACAAAGATCCCTTGCGGGTGAAAAAGCTGCTCCTCCATCGGTACGAGATCCAGAAACTGGAGGGAAAGATCGCCGAGAAGGGCTACACTTTAGTTCCGCTGAAAGTCTATTTTAAAGGGAGTTTGGTGAAGGTGGAGATCGGCTTGGCCAGGGGCAAGAAGCTCTATGACAAGAGGCAGGATATCGCTAAGAAGGATCAGCGCAGGGAAGCGCAAAGAGAGTTCAAGGTGAAGAATCTGTGAGGTTGTCTTCCGGGGCAGAGGGGCTTGACAAGTCCCAGATTTATGAATATACTGATACTGTGACTAAGATTCGTCTGTCAGCCAGAAGTCTGTGACTAGGGCTTGTACTGGTTTCGACGGGGGTTTTGAAGTTGCGGAAGCCATCCGCAGACTCCGGCACTGCGTATCAAGCTGGAAACTTAAATATAAACGCAGACGAAGATTACGCGTTAGCAGCTGCCTAATTGCAGCTCGTCAGCCTTAGAGCACTCACACTTTAAGAATCTGGCGTCGACTATGTGAGAAACTTTACCGGTTAAGCTTTGCGCCGGTAGACGTACCATGAAGCTACTGAAGTCTTAAGCCTGTCACCGGGCGTGGGATGGAGGGAATGTAAAAACAGTGACTGTGATGGGAGATGCCGCAAGGGATAGGCTTTCGGACGCGGGTTCGATTCCCGCCAGGTCCATGCTAAGAGTGCCGTGATTGCGGCACTCTTTTTATTTATGGGTCGGATAGACCCAGTTGAGTACGTTGGAGTTTCTCAACAGAGAAACGGAAACGTGCGAAATATAAACCACCCGCTGTGCGGGTGCGCGACGTTAGTTATACAAAAAATCACCTTTCCGATATAATAGGGTTGTTCAGGCCACTATTAAAGAAAGGAAAGGTGATTTTATGGCAAAGCAAACAAATTCGCTCGCACATACGAAGTGGATGTGTAAATATCACATCATCTTCACTCCCAAGTATAGGAGAAAAATTATTTATAATCAATACAAAGTTGATTTGCGCGATATATTAAAACAGTTATGCAGTTACAAAGGGGTAGAAATATTGGAAGGGCATTTGATGCCAGATCATGTGCATATGCTGGTAAGTATACCACCGAAAATTAGTGTGTCGTCGTTTATGGGATATCTGAAAGGGAAAAGTGCCTTGATGATGTTCGACCGTCACGCAAATTTGAAGTATAAATTTGGAAATCGTCATTTCTGGTCGGAAGGATATTATGTGAGCACAGTGGGATGAAACGAAGCCACCATAAAGAAGTATATACAAGACCAAGAAAGAGCAGATGTCATGCAGGATAAACTCAGCGTGAAGGAATATGAAGACCCTTTTAAGGGTCAGGGCTGAGTAGTACAAACGCCCCTTTAGGGGCAGCGACGAGTCAATCGCAGAGTGGCTTGAACGGAGCTATGGGAAGAATGCGAAGCAGACTTCCCATAGCATTTAAAGAGAAAGCCAGCGCCTTGAGGCGCGGCCAAGTAGGGCGGGCTTAGAGCCCGCGTCCCGAGCCACCCGTTTTACGGGTGGTGGCGACTTGTGTTGCGTGACGTTGAAATAAGCGTTAATCTGATCAATAAATTTCTTTTGTACATTCAAGGTTCCGTCCAATCTCCACATACTACATTTTTCAGCAAGGTGGTAGTACGAAATTTTAACAGAAGTCTCAAGAGGGTCGTTCACATAGGCGACAAGCTGTTCAAATTTTTACGAATCCTATAAAGGGGGCCGAAAGACGCGTTCGCTGATTTTTGTCAGTCCGTAGACAGAATAGTCGAGGAAGTTAAGGGACTGTGGATGGACTTGCAACGTTCGATTGAGGACATGCATTTGATGACTTTGATTTCGATGGGTTCGAGGATGGTATTGACAAATAGTTATTAAATATCTAAAATTTAGATACTGAATATATACCGCATATTTGGAGTATAGATATGGGTGGTGCTGATATGAAGACAATAGTTATTTGCGAGGCGGGCACACCTACAAGTCGGTTATCGCATCTGAGCTTTACAAGAGCTATGTGTGGCAAGGTTTGCGTGTTGGTGAGATTGCATCAAAATATAAGATTTTGAAAGAGAAATAGCTATATAATCACTATTGAGTATCTAAGAGGAGGTAATTATGGCAAAGAGGCAAGATATGACAGTGATGCTTGACGGGTTCGAGGCAGCGAAGAAGCACGAAGCGGCGGGTGTTTCGGACGATACGAGGGCCACTGCCCTCGTATCCATGACGAAAAGCGATAAGGAACGTCTGACGACGATTGCGAAGGCTCATGGACTGAGCTTGTCAGCCTTCTTCCGTCTGGCAGCGGACGAATATATTGTGAACCATGAATGGTAAAGGAGGAGCGGTGTATGGCACATATTTCTGAGTATGAGGTGGAGGAGCTTTTCATCGAGCGGCTCGCAAGCAGCGGCTATCAGTTTGTTAGGCTCGGCAATTATGATGGTGTTGTCGCGAACTTCAAGGAGCAACTGGCAGCGTTCAATGCGCACAAGCTGATTGACGCGAAGGGCGAGGCCGCGTTTACCGACGCTGAGTTTGGCCGCGTGATGATTCATGTGGACAACCACAGCGTCTACGAGTCTGCGAAGATTCTGCGCGACAAGTACGTGCTGACGCTGGACAACGGGAAGACCGTGTATCTGGACTTCTTCAGTTCCGATGATGAACGCAACATCTATCAGGTGACGCATCAGGTCACGATGGACGCCGCGCACAAGGACGATGTGGTCTACAAGAACCGTTACGACGTGACGATTCTCATCAACGGTCTGCCCGTCGTACAGGTCGAACTGAAGCGCCCAGGTGTTGAAATCAGTGAGGCGATAAATCAGATTAACCGTTACCGGAAATTCTCATTCAAGGGGTTATTCCGATATTTGCAGTTGTTCGTGGTGTCGAACTCGGTACAGACGAAGTATTTTTGCAACGAAAACGAGATGGACGGCGGCGTATACAGCCCGATTCTGAAGAGCCTCGTGTTCTTCTGGACGGACGCGAACAACACGCGCATCAACAAGCTGGATGAGTTCACAGCGGAGTTCTTGCGTCGTTCCACGATTACGGAGATGTTGGATAAGTACATGGTCATCAAGACGACCGAACCCGTCCTGATGGTTATGCGTCCGTATCAGATATACGCGGTCAAGGCGGCGAAGCGCCGTGTTCTGGATTCGAACCAGAACGGGTACGTTTTTGCCTGCACAGGTTCGGGCAAGACGCTGACTTCGTTCAAGCTGGCACAGCTGCTCCGAGAGGAGCCGAGGGTCGATAAGGTCATATTCTTGATTGACCGCAAGGACTTGGACGACCAGACGGTGGATGAGTACAACTCGTTCGAGAAGGATTGCGTGGACGGGTCGGATTCCACGGCTGTGTTGGTGGGACAGCTGAAGCAGAGCGACCGCAAGCTCATCGTGACGACCATCCAGAAGATGGCGAACGCCGTCAAGTCCAAGCGCTACGAGGCGTTGATGGACTCATACCGGGACAAGAAGGTCGTGTTTATCATCGACGAGTGCCACCGTAGCCAGTTCGGCAAGATGCACGGCGACATCCAGCGTCACTTCGGCAACGCGAACTACATAGGGTTCACGGGAACACCGATATTCGAGGCGAACAAGGGCAAGGATGGACGCACGACCGCCGACGTCTTCTATGCGGGGACGAAGCTGGACGCCTGTCTGCACCGCTATATGATTAAGGATGCAATCGCGGATGGTAACGTGCTGCGGTTCTCCGTTGAGTACCGACGCACGATTTTCGCGAAAGAAATCGCGGCGAAGGGTATCGACCCAGAGCAGCTGGACAACCCAGACTACTGTCGCCGTCACAATCTGGACTTGGAGTCCCTATACCACGACGACGAGCGTATCCGAGTGATTGCCGAGGATATTTTTGAGCATCATGAGCAGCACGTTCATCCGCAAGGTAAGGACATCTACACGGCGCTGTTTGCCGTGGATTTCATCAAGACGCTGGGGAAGTACTACGATGCATTCAAGGCCTTGAACGATACACGACCAGAGGACGAGCGGTATAAGGTCGCGGCGATTTTCACGTACCAAGTCAACGAGGACATGGATGAGGGTGGCGACGAGCACTCCGTGGAGCTGCTGTCCCGCTGCATGGACGACTACAACGACATGTTCGGCACGGCGTTCTCCGTGGATTCGTTCGATGCCTACCGCAAGGACATCGCCCGTCGCATGAAGCAGAAAGATCTGCCACAGGTGGATATTCTGCTGGTGGTCAACATGATGCTGACGGGATTCGATGCGAAGCCGCTGAACACGCTGTATCTGGACAAGAACCTCATCTGGCACACGCTGGTGCAGGCGTACAGCCGCACGAACCGCGTTGACAAGGCCACCAAGCAGTTCGGGCAGGTTGTCTCCTACCGCAACATCAAGAAGGCGCAGGACGACGCGCTGCGGCTCTTCTCCGGCGACGGCGACCCGAACGAGTACTTGCTGGAGAGCTACGAATATTACGTGAGCAAGTGGATGAATCAGGTCGATGTGCTGCGTAAGACGGCGCAGACCGTGGACGATGCGGGGCAGCTGCAAAGCGAGGACGACATCCGCAGGTTCGTCGTCGCATTCAGAGCGCTGTCCGGGACGCTCGCCACCCTGAAGACCTTCGGCAAGTTCGATTGGGCGGACTTGTCCGTGGCGCTGGGCGATGAGGAGTACGAGGGTTATAAGAGTTGGTACCTCTACTATTACGACGAGGCGAAGAAGACGGACCCGAAGGTTCCCGTTCCTGTTGACGTGGACTTCGACGTGGAGCTGGTCCGCACCGACCGCATCAACGTGATGTACATCCTGAGCCTGCTGAAATCCGCGCATGACGAGGATAAGGGCGAGGAGGAGCGCACACGCGACATCGACTTGGTGATGCGTGAGATTGAGCGTTCCGATAACGACGCCCTGCGTGCGAAGAAGGACATCATGGAGGCGTTCATCCGCACGCGTTTCTACGATTTGCCGGAGGATGCCGACGTGCAGCAGGCTTATGAGCAGTTCGAGCGCGAGAACCTGCGCGCGGAGATTGAGTCGTTCGCCTACGGGAAGGGGCTTGAGGCGAAGGACGTCTTGGACATCTTCTCGGAGTACATGTTCAATGGGAGCATTTCCGACGAGGCGATTCGCAGGAGGCTGACGGCGTACCGCATGGGGCTTCTGAAGATTACAAAGACGGCGAGCGACGTCAAGCAGTTCGTCGTGAATACATACGGTCGTTACAAGGTGGAAGGAGAATAGACAATGATTGATTCAACGAAATATCAGGCGCAGGCCAGCGAACTGTCTCAGAAGCTCTGGGCCATCGCGAACGACCTGCGCGGAAATATGGATTCTGTGAAGTTCCGTAACTACATCCTCGGCACGATTTTCTACAGTTACCTGTCGGAGCGCACCGAGGACTACATGCAGGAGATTCTGAAGGAGGACGACCTGACCTATGAGCAGGCGTTCGCTGACGCAGCGTATCGCCCTATTGTCGAGCAGTGGTCTATTGAACGTCTGGGCTACATCATCAAGCCGGAGAACCTATTCCGTGAGCTGGTGCGCAGGATTGTCTGCCCCGAGGGCGATGCTGACAGGTTCAGTGTTGAGGACTACGAGCGCGCCGTGAACGAGCTGACCGGTTCCACTATGGGGCAGGCGTCGGAGGCGGCGTTTTCCGGTCTGTTCAACGACATGAAACTGCAAGACCCGGATTTGGGAGACACGGTCGCCGACCGCACCGCCCTGATTGCGAAGGTCATCGTGAAAATCAGCGAGATTGACTTCAGCTTCGCCGATTCCCAGTTTGACGTGCTCGGCACGGCGTACATGATTCTCATCGGGCTATTCGCGTCGGATGCGGGCAAGAAGAGCGGCGAGTTCTTCACACCCGCAGCGCCGTCAAAGCTGGTGGCGATGCTTGCGACCGTGGGGCTTGACGAGGCGAAGACCGTGGGTGACTGCACCTGCGGTTCTGCGTCTATGCTGCTTGAAGTGCAGAAGCATCTCACGACGGGGCGTGTGGGCCATTTCTACGGACAGGAGAACAACGCCACCACGTACAACCTCGCCCGCATGAACATGCTGATGCACGGCGTCGATTACCAGAACTTCGACATCTACAAGGGTGACACGCTGCGCGAGGACAAGTACGGTGACGTGAAGATGACGGTGCAGGTGTGTAACCCGCCATATTCGCTGAAGTACGACGGCAATCCGGCGCTGCTGGACGACCCGAGGTATTCGGGCGCGGGCAAGCTACCGCCGAAGTCCCATGCGGACTACGTCTTTGTCGAGCACATGATTTACCACATGGACGACGATGACGGGCGCGTGGCCGTGCTGCTGCCCCACGGCGTGCTGTTCCGCGGAGGGGCCGAGGAGGTCATCCGCAAGTACATTGTGAGGGACTTGAACCGTCTGGACGCGGTCATCGGTCTGGCACCGAACCTGTTCCACGGTACGAGCATTCCCGTGTGCCTGCTGGTATTGAAGTCCAAGCGCAACGGCAACAGCGGCAACGTGCTGTTCATCGACGCGAGTAAGGAGTTCAAGCCGGGCAAGAACCAGAACACGTTGGAGGACGAGCATATTCAGAGGATTGTCGAGACTTACGTGAACCGTGTGGACGTGGATAAGTTCGCCCACGTGGCGACCATGGCCGAGATTGAGACCAACGGCTGGAACCTGAACATCCCGCGCTACGTGGACACGTTCGAGGAAGAGGAGCCGGTGGACCTTGAGGCGGTGCGCAGCGACCTCAAGCGCATCGAGGCCGAGAAGGCGGCGGCCATCGCCAAGGTCGAGGGCATGCTGAAGGAATTGGGGGTGTGAGGATGAACAGACAGGTGATTTACAACAAGGTGGCAGCAAAGGCTCAACGGGATACGGACTACTACATCCATGGCATCCCTTCGATTGGTCTGATTGAGGATTTGCTTGCTTATTTTGGCATTGAATATGTTCAGACCGATAGATTTCATTGCGAGAAGATGCACGAGCAGAATCTGAAAAAGCTCGAACAGTTCATTCGTAACGATGCTACGGGTGAGCAGCTCAGGATGCTTATTGAGACCGTTGACCTCGATAAGCCCATTCCTCAGCCCCGGAAAGGCCAGTTGAATACTGGCGATGTCTTTGTCTCAATGCCCATGAACAAGCAGAAATGTGCGGATGTTGACATCATTCGTGTAGGAATGAAACGAGGCATTACCGACAGCGGTAACACGCCGTATTTCCTCGATCTTGATGCACATAACGAAAATATTTTCGACAAGATGCTTGTGGGCTGCAAGTTCCTCGTCGCAGATTTTACGACGCAGAATCCGGGCGTTTATTACGAGGCTGGATATGCGAAGGCTCTTGGCAAGACGGTAATTCATACCTGCAAGGACACTGACTGCGACAGTATCCATTTTGATATCAAGCAAACGCAGTTTCTCTTTTGGAACGATGCGGATGATTTGGCGGCAAAGCTGTGTCAGTGGATTCATAAGTCGCAGTTAGGAGGGAGGTAAGTATGAACACGCCAAAACTGAGATTCAAGACTGACGATGGGACGGAGTATCCGGCGTGGAGTAAACATAAGCTAGGAGAGCTTGTCCTTATACAGCGTGGGGGCTCTCCTCGTCCTATAGAGGCTTATATGACTACTGGGGAAGGCATCAACTGGATAAAAATCGGCGATGCCCCCATTCAGGGCAATCGAATCACATCTGTTAAAGAGCGCATTGTTCCTGATGGGGCATCAAAGTCTCGAAGAGTCTATAGGGGTGATTTACTTTTGTCTAACTCTATGAGCTTTGGACGTTCCTATATTCTTGAGGTGGATGGCTGTATCCATGACGGCTGGCTTTTGATTCGTGATGAAAACAGTATTTTTGATTCTATGTTTCTCTGTGAGTTTCTTGGAACTGACGCTGTGTTTCGACAATATAAGCGATTAGCTGCTGGTAGCACAGTCAATAATCTTAACAAGGATTTAGTTTCTGGTGTAACAGCTTATGTTCCTGATAAACAAGAGCAGCGCAAGATTGCCGCCCTGCTCTCTTCCGTTGATGACGTTATCACCGCGCAGGCGGCGGAAGTTGCCGCGTGGGAAGAGCACAAGAAGGGCGTGATGCAGAAGCTGTTCAGTCAAGAGGTGCGGTTCAAGGCCGACGACGGGACGGAGTACCCGGTGTGGGAGGAGAAGATGCTTGGGGAGGTTTTTGCCGAGATAAAAGAGAAGAATCATCCAGAGTTG
Source organism: Blautia sp. (assembly GCA_047014865.1). GTDB lineage: Bacteria > Bacillota > Clostridia > Lachnospirales > Lachnospiraceae > Blautia_A. The sequence continues at coordinate 94,784 of JBKXQO010000009.1, forward strand.
CCCGTACTTTCTGTTCAACAGGGAGTCGGCACGGTTTTGAGGGATTCTTCAGAGCGTCGCATTACATATGACAAGAACAATCTGAAGAGCTACAAGGCTATGAAGAAAGGTGATTTTATCATTCATCTTCGTTCGTTTGAAGGTGGGCTGGAGTGCTCGAACTACGACGGAATTTCAAGCCCTGCGTATCGTATTCTGAGACCTAATATGTTGCTTTCAGATGCCTTCAGAGACTATTTCAGGTCATACGCCTTTATCGAGGGAAAACTGTCTGAGTCTGTTGTTGGCATTAGAGATGGTAAAAATATCGACATGCCGACGTTTTGGGAGATTCAAATTGCAGTTCCTTCTCTCCCCGAGCAGCGCAAGATTGCCGAGTGCCTGTCCTCGCTGGATGAGGTCATCGCTAAGGCGAAGGACGAGCTTGTCAAGTGGCAGGAGCTGAAGAAGGGCCTGCTTCAGCAGATGTTCGTATAGTTTCACGACGCCGCCCACCGCGCTGACGGTGGTGGATGGCATCATTCGATTGAATAAACATTGGAGGCGATTCAGGCGGAGAACGCGAGCGCTGCGCTGTTCTACTCGGAGGAACGCACCGAGATTTCGTGGGACGAAGAGGGAGTGCTCTCGATTGACCTTTTTGCTAAAATAGTAGGAGAATACCATGACGCAATCAAATATCATTATGTACACTACAGAAGATGGAATCACAAAAATAGAAGTAACGTTTGATCATGATACTGTTTGGCTTTCCATTGATCAGATGGCGGAACTATTTCAACGAGATAAAAGTGTAATCGGAAAACATGTAAGAAATATTTTTAAAGAAGGAGAATTGGTGAAAGAGGCAGTTTGGGCAAAATTTGCCTACACTGCTTCTGACGGTAAGAATTATCAGGTGGATTTTTATAATCTAGATGTTATTATTTCCGTTGGCTATCGGGTAAAATCTATTAGAGGAACGCAGTTTAGAATATGGGCTGCTTCGATTTTGAAAGAATATATGAAAAAGGGGTTTGCATTAGATGATGATCGCCTTAAGAATCTTGGAGGCGGAAATTATTTTGATGAATTATTGGCTCGTATCCGTGATATCCGTTCTTCTGAAAAAGTATTTTGGAGAAAAGTACTGGAAATATATGCAACAAGTATTGATTATGATCCGAAAGCAGAGAGTTCGACTGTATTTTTTAAGCAGGTACAAAATAAAATGCACTGGGCAGCTCATAAGCACACAGCGGCAGAAGTAATCTATCAACGGGCAGATGCGGATAAAGACAATATGGGATTAACATCGTGGGTTGGAAGAGAGATTAAACGTTCTGATGTAGAGGTTGCGAAGAACTATTTAAATGAAAAAGAAATAGATGCGTTAAATAAAATCGTTACGGCATATTTAGATATTGCGGAAGTCCATGCCCTGAATCAAGAACCGATGTATATGAAAGACTGGATGGAAACAATTGATGACTATTTGAAAATGACAAGAAGGGATATTTTAACTACAAAAGGAAGAGTTACCCATAAGCAGGCTCTTGAAAAGGCACATGGAGAATACGAGAAATATCGAAAAAAACAGGAGGATATTCTTTCTCCGGTGGAATGTCATTTCCTTAAAAGTATAGAGGAATTACAGGAGTTGGAAGATAAAAAATAATTTTTTGTCGTGTGCTTGGCATACGGGTGTCGGGGATCGTGAAAGCGGAAATGTGGCTGTTCGGCTTCTATAAGGATTGCTCTGAAATGTTCTTGAGATGTAGGCTTATTAGGTGTCCCTGAATGTCGTCAAATTTCTGAGAGACTGTGAAAGTTTGGACCTGTTGACAAACTAAGGAAAAGTGACCTTCTGTGTGGTATACTTATTATATCAATTACAGGAGGTCTTTTTTATGATGGGAATGCAAAGCGGACAAATTCAGATGGTAATACTTGATATAGATGCCATGATTCCAGACAACCACCTCCTGAGACAGACTAAAAACTGTGTAAACTTTGATTTTTATAATAGAAAAGTTCTTCGAATGCACCTAATTTTTCCGGCGGATAAAGCCCCCTCGGGCAAGATCATTCTTGAAAAACGGTATAGTTGTGATATGATAGATATATCAGAGTGGAAAGGGCAAGGAGATATGAGATACGGGAAAATTCAGTTGGAAAACGGGAATTTGATTTTTACCAAGAGAGTCAAGACGAATCTGCTCCCCTGTTCCGAGATTTTATGGGCGTACCGCAGGAAGGAAGACCCGGCAAAAAATGCAGGATATTCAGATTCCGTGTGTGTGGTGACCCGACTGCGAAAAAAGTATAAATTTGAGATGAATCAGCAGGAGGCAGTGGCCTGTCTAAAAGAACTGCAAAAGTTAAATCCCAGAATGGCGTCCGGTTTCCCGCGGGGGGCCAGGATTTCCTTCCAGGGCTTGCCGAATACCAGGGATCTGGGGGCGTTGAAGGCGAAAGATGGAAGAATGATTCTCCCAAGAAGATTGCTGCGGAGCGGGGATTTGTATCATCTGTCATACGAGGATCAGAAGACACTGCGGGAAGAGTACCGCCTGACAAAGGTGATCGACTTGAGGACGGAACGGGAGCGGGAGCGCAAGCCGGACACAGTGTTGCCTGGGGTGGAGTATGTGTACAATCCCATATTGGATGAGGATACCATGGGGATTACCCGGGAGCGCAGACCTGTGAACGAGGCCATAGATCCCCAGAATGATATGGGAGAATTCTTGGAAAAGATCTACCAGAATTTGGTGTTGGAACCTTATGCGGTGGATCAGTATGCGAAATTCTTTGATGAATTGCTCCATCAAGGGGACGGCGCAGTCCTGTACCACTGTTCAGCCGGAAAAGACCGGGTGGGAGTGGGGACGGCGTTGCTGCTCAGTGCATTGGGGATTCCAAGGCCAGTGATTATGGCAGATTTTTTGAGGACGAATGGATATCTGGAGGCAGAGACGCAGTATTTGATTCAGCATCTGGAGACGAAGATGGTGGTCAGCTCACGGATTTATTCCAATATCCAGGCGCTGTTCTCTGTGCGCAGGACTTACCTGGAGAGCATTTTTGCCGCTATTGACCGCAACTATGGATCGATGGAAAATTTTCTGCGCAAGAAAATGTACCTGTCCCCGAAAGTTTTGGAGCAACTTCAGAGTCATTATTTGGTCTGAGCGGACAACTTCTACTTGTATTTTAAGGGCAATTGTGATACTTTAACTTTATTAGGAAAGTGTACCGCTTTTTAAGCGAGAGTAGGACTTGTCTGTTTTGGCAGGAGCGCAAGCTCCTGCCAAAATGCCACGGGAGTGGCAATAAGGTTACGAGCAGGTAGCGAAGCGGATTGCGAATCTCCTCTTTGACTTTGCTAGAGCAGATCTTCTGTCTTGAAGATCTTGTGAAAGGACATTGACAAACGGTGCTGACTTGGTATAATTAGAAAATATATAATTTGCTGATAAACGTGGAAATGATAGGTACCATGTCTGATATGGGAGAATTACAGGGGAAAGAAGGTATTTGAGATGAAAGACAATAAGAGAGTGATTTCTCTGCTGGTTGACAATATCTCTGGAACGTTGAGCAGAGTTTCCGGTCTCTTTAGCCGGAGGGGATACAACATAGATAGCTTGACTGTGGGGGTGACTGCGGATCCGAGGTACTCCCGGATGACAGTGGTGTGCACAGGCGAGGATCTGATTTTAGAACAGATTACGAAGCAGCTGGCTAAGCTGGTAGATGTGAGGGATATCAAGGTTCTAGACCCGGATGACAGTGTGTGCCGGGAGATGATTATGATCAAGATCTCCAGCACGGCGGAGCAGAGAGAGGGTATTATCGCCGTGGCCGATATTTTCAGGGCGAGAGTGGTGGATGTGAGCAAGGACTCCCTGGTTATTGAGTTGACGGGGAGCATCAATAAATTGGAAGCATTTATCGAATTGCTGGAGCCCTATGAGATTCTGGAGCTGGCTCGGACCGGTATCGCCGGATTGTCCAGAGGCGCGAAAGACGTGACGTTTTTATAAGAGAAAGCTAAGGGAATTACTTTTATTGTAGAAGCACGCCCTTAACAATATATTATACATGTAGGAGGAAGAAAAAATGGCAGTAAAAATCTATTACCAAGAAGACTGTAATATGAGCCTTTTGGAGGGAAAGACCATCGCCATTATTGGCTATGGAAGTCAGGGACATGCACATGCTCAGAACTTGAAAGACTCAGGTTGCAATGTGATTGTAGGACTCTATGAGGGCAGCAGATCTTGGGCAAAAGCTGAACAGCAGGGATTTCAGGTATATACGGCCGCAGAGGCTGCTAAGAAAGCAGATATCATCATGATTCTGATCAACGATGAGAAGCAGGCCAAGATGTACAAAGAGTCCATCGAGCCGAATCTGGAAGAGGGAAATATGCTGATGTTTGCCCACGGATTCGCCATCCACTTTGGACAGATCAAACCTCCAAAGAATGTAGACGTGACGATGATTGCGCCGAAAGCACCAGGACATACGGTGAGAAGCGAGTACCAGATCGGAAGAGGAACTCCATGTCTGGTGGCTGTAGAGCAGGATTATACAGGTAAGGCAAAGGACAAAGCACTGGCTTATGCTTGCGCTTTGGGCGGGGCGAGAGCAGGCGTTCTGGAGACAACCTTCAGAATTGAGACTGAGACCGATCTTTTCGGAGAGCAGGCTGTGCTGTGCGGCGGTGTCTGCGAGCTGATGAAAGCAGGATTTGAGACTCTGGTTGAGGCTGGATATGCACCCGAGAACGCATACTTTGAGTGTATCCATGAGATGAAGCTGATCGTAGATCTGATCTATCAGAGCGGATTCGAGGGAATGAGATATTCCATCTCCAACACGGCAGAGTACGGTGATTATATCACCGGACCGAAGATCATCACCGAGGAGAGTAAGAAGGCGATGAAACAAGTTCTGTCCGATATCCAAGATGGCACCTTCGCTAAAGATTGGCTGTTGGAGAATCAGTCTGGCTGCACCCACTTCCTGGCTATGAGAAAATCCCACGCTGAGCATCAGATGGAAGCAGTGGGAAAAGAGCTGCGCAAGCTGTATAGCTGGAACGATGAAGATAAATTGTTGGATAACTAAGAGAGCGGCAGTACAAGGAAAGCGTTCGGTTACGGCGCTGTTGGCGGGAATAAACGTCCCAGATAGAACTTTAGAGAGGGACTGTGCAAGGTGGAGACTTTTACCCTGGGCAGCCCCTTTGTTATGTCTATTCCTCTCGGCTCAAAGGGCTAGAACGAGGTGGCTCGGGCCCTGTTCTGGCCAGGAATTTTAGGTGGAGGGAGTATTGTTCCGTTAGATTCTTTGTATGGAAAGGAATACGATGAGAAAAGAAAGAAATATTGCCCTGTGTATTATTTTTACCCTTATTACCTGCGGCATCTATGGGATTTATTGGATGATTGTCTTGAACGACGAGATGTTGGATGCTCTGGGGGAAGATGGAACCAGCGGCGGGATGGTGTTCTTATTTAGCCTGATCACCTGTGGAATTTACGGTTTGTATTGGGTATACCAAATGGGTAAGAGGGTGGACCGGTTGAATGAGCAGTATGGCCGGCATACAGACAACTCTGGTCTGCTCTACCTCCTGGTGTCAATTATCGGGCTTCAGATTGTGGTCTATGCCATTATACAAAATGAGCTGAACATTTTTCACAGAGATCACAATTTCCAATATTATAAGTAAGTGATTGAGGGACGAGCTCCCAATTGTTGGACACGCGGTACTGGTTTCCAGCGGTTGGGAACTCGTTTTTTGTTTCACAGGAAAGCTTTTCCGTGTATGTTGTGGGATTCTTTGTTCTCTCTTAGAAAGGATAGGTCTTCACTTGGAGATTGTCATGGTGGATGCGCTTGTCAATTCCAGCAGGAAGTTATGGATTACGGGGAGGTTCTGATCAGTCTTTTTGCAGGCAAAGCCCACGGTTCTCTTGGGAAATTTTAAACCCAAGTCCACCTCCTGGAGGAGGCCTTGCGCCAATTCTTCCTGGACAAATTCCCGGATGACACAGGCGATGCCCAGCCCGATCTTGGCAAACTCAATGAGTAAGTCCATAGTGGTAATCTCCAGAACATTTTTTAAAGTGATTCCACGGTCTTGGAGTGTGCGGTTGACTGACTGGCGGGTGATATTTTCCTCGTCCAACATCATGAAGGTAGCGCTGGAGAATAAGTTGGCGGTCTCTGACCGCAGGGATAGATTGTCCAGGTATTGACGGGTGGCCACGAAGGTATCCTGAACCGAGTGAAAGGGCTGGAAATAAAGGTTTTTCAGATTCTGAGTCTTGCCCACCAAACCCAGGTCGATCTTATTCTCCTCCAGCAGGTTTAGGGTCTGATAAGTGGGCTGGCAGGTGATGGTCAATTTCACATGGGGATACTTCTGGATATAGTTCTGTAGGTGGGGCAGTAAAATGTATTTGCACAGGGTTGTGCTGACGCCGATTCTCAACTGGGAGATTCCCAGAGAGCGGTTGTGGGAGAGCAATTCTTCCCCGGCCTGGAGAGAAGAGAATGCATTGTCCACATACTGAGACAGGAGTTTTCCCTCCTGGGTGAGAGAGACTCCCCGGGAGGAACGTTTGAACAGGATGGTATGGAGCTGGGTCTCCAGCTTTTGAATGGATTTGCTGATGGCCGGCTGGCTGATGTAGAGTTCTTTGGCGGCCTTAGAGATATTTCCGGTCTTAGCAACGGTGTGGAAGATTTTGTAGAGAGTCAGGTTCTCCATGATACGCGCCCCTTGTGTTGTGGATTTAGGTTATTCCAGGGATACCTATAAACCCTCAGGGCGCCTCCCTTGAGAAAAATGGTTTGGGCGGACGACCTTTTATCTTCAGACGGTCTTTTATCTGTGTCAATAAAGAAGGCTGTTTATATCTACAAGTCTTTTTCCCTTGGAGGGGATCTTAGATACTGTCTGTGTCTCTTCTATATCTGTAAGTTATAAAAAATATTCATTATATGTATTTGTATTATACTATTTCCAGTGCTATAATGTCTATAGAAAAAAGGATCGAATGTAGGAGGAATGGAAAATGGGCATGACTATGACACAGAAGATTCTGGCGGCACATGCAGGCCTGGATCATGTGGAAGCCGGGCAATTGATCGAGGCTGACTTGGATCTGGTATTGGGAAATGATATCACATCCCCGGTGGCCATCCATGAGATGGATAAGATGACTGTGAAGACGGTCTTTGACAAAGAGAAAGTGGCGCTGGTGATGGACCACTTTATCCCCAACAAGGATATCAAATCGGCAGAGCACTGCAAATGTGTGAGGGAGTTTGCCTGTCGCCATGGCATTACCAATTACTTTGACGTGGGCGAGATGGGGATTGAACATGCGCTGTTGCCGGAGAAAGGATTGACTGTGGCGGGGGACGTGATTATCGGAGCGGACTCACACACTTGTACTTACGGTGCTCTGGGCGCTTTTTCAACCGGAGTTGGGAGTACGGATATGGCGGCGGGAATGGCCACAGGAAAGGCGTGGTTTAAGGTTCCCTCGGCAATCAAGTTTCACCTGACTGGCAAGCCATCTAAGTGGGTCAGTGGCAAGGATGTGATTCTCCACATCATCGGGATGATCGGCGTGGACGGGGCTTTGTACAAATCTATGGAGTTCGTCGGTGAGGGAATCGCCAATCTGTCCATGGATGACCGCTTTACCATTGCCAACATGGCCATCGAGGCGGGTGGCAAGAATGGAATCTTCCCGGTGGATGACCAGGCGGAGGCTTATATGAAGGAACATTCCAAACGTCCATATAAGGTGTACGAGGCTGACGCCGACGCAGTCTATGAGGAAGAGTACACCATTGACTTGAGCCAGCTTAAACCTACCATCGCATTTCCCCATCTCCCGGAGAACACGAAGACGATAGATGAGATCACAGAGGACGTGGCGATTGATCAGTCTGTCATCGGTTCTTGCACCAACGGTAGAATCGAGGATCTGAGAGTTGCGGCAGAGATTCTCAGGGGGAGAAAGGTGAAGAAGGGAGTCCGGTGTATTGTGATCCCGGCCACTCAAGCCATTTATCTGCAGGCGATGAGAGAGGGGCTTTTGGAGACTTTTATCGAGGCAGGGGCGGTGGTGAGCACGCCGACTTGCGGCCCTTGTCTGGGAGGTTATATGGGAATTCTGGCGGAGGGAGAGCGCTGTATCTCCACCACCAACCGGAACTTTGTGGGGCGCATGGGGCATGTGGATTCTGAGGTGTACCTGGCCAGTCCGGCGGTGGCGGCAGCCAGTGCAGTTACCGGGAAGATTTCTTCCCCGGAAGAATTAGGTCTATAGGAGGAGAGCAGAGATGAGAGCAAATGGAAGCGTTTTTAAATATGGAGACAACGTGGATACGGATGTAATCATTCCGGCGCGTTATCTGAATTCCTCTGATCCGGCAGAGTTGGCCACCCACTGTATGGAGGATATTGATAAGGATTTTGTGAAAAAAGTCCACAGAGGAGATATCATTGTGGCAGACAAGAATTTCGGTTGTGGTTCTTCCAGAGAACATGCTCCCCTGGCCATCAAGGCGGCAGGGGTGAGCTGTGTGATCGCTCAGACTTTTGCCAGAATTTTCTACCGCAATGCGATCAACATCGGGCTTCCCATTATCGAGTGCCCGGAGGCGGCCCAAGGAATCGACGATGGAGATCAGGTGGAGATAGATTTTGACAGTGGAGTTATCTACAACCGTACCAAGGGAACCCAGTTCCAGGGACAGGCTTTTCCCGAGTTCATGCAGAAGATCATAGCGGTCGAGGGATTGGTGAACTATATTAATAGTAAGAACATGGAATAGTTCGATAGGGATCCGATGTCAGCGAGGGAGGAGAAAAAAACGTATCTCCCGCTGGTATGAGGCGATACGTGAGATATTGGCGAAGAAAGTAAAAAATAGAAGAATCCGGACAGCCCATCAGAATCTGATCGGTTGTCCGGATTTATTGTCTGGAAAATTTTCTGGTGGCCAGAAAGGCGGTGATCTCCCAGTCCAGGGAGAGTGAAAAAAATAAAGACTGTCGGAACTCCACCGGAGACGACAATCTTTAAACATCAAAATCGGGGCAACAGGATTTGAACCTGCGACCTCACGGCCCCCAGCCGTGCGCGCTACCAAGCTACGCCATACCCCGGCGAACTATTTTATTATACCATGTTTCTGGAAAATTTCAAGTATAATTTTATTTTTTTTGGATCATATGATTCGGTTATATGGACAATCTTTTGAAGATTCAAGACAAAAAATAGCGTAGCAGCCGTTAAAACTGCTACGCTTAAAAAGTCTGGCTTGGGGGAGCCGCCTGGACGACTTCCCAGAGACGTTATTCTTTGTCAAGTCCATGACGGAAGAATTTACATGATCTCGGTACTCTCCAGTTTCTCGTTGAATCTCTCCATAATCTTGATCAGAGGCTTTCTGAGAACGAGGCCTAGGGCGAGAGCAAGTACATAGAAGATCATCAGCTTGCCTAGATCGATCCAGTAGTAATTCTGGTACATCCCAGCCACGCATTCTCTCAGGGCGTTGATGCTGTAGGTAAAAGGCAACAGCGGGTATGCGTTCAGAAAGAAGGCCGGTTCCACCTCGATGGGAAAGAAACCGCCGGAGGCTGCGATCTGGATGACCAACAGGACGACGCAGATGGCCTTGCCGATATCTCCAAAAGCGACGGTGAGGGAGTAGATAATGTTGACATAGACGAAGCTGGAGATCCATCCGGCCAGCAGGAAGTAAAACGGGTGGATACATTGGATCTCTAGGAACCACAGGTCTCCCATACAGATGATCGTGGACTGAATCAGACCTAGAATTAGGAAGATCAGGTATCTGCCCAGATACTTCTGATGGGGTTTTAGGTTCTTCAAAGATTTATCCTCATCCACGTCCACTTTCAGGAGGGCAACCATCACCACGCCGCCTACCCAGATGGCCAGGCTGGAATAGAAACAAGCCATGGCGGATCCGTAATTATCGATGGGATAGAGTCGCTCTGTCTCCAGTTGGACAGGGGAGGCGAGGAATTGTCCCATGGTGGATGGACTGGTCTTTAGAAGCTCTGAGAGAGGCGAATCTGGGTTGTTCTCCCTGGCGGCTTGAATCTTGGCCAGTGTGGACTGGACCTTTTCCTGAGCGTTTGCCAGCAGGCTGGAAGTCTCCTCCAGGGAAGCCTGAGCGTCTGACAAAGAAGCGTTGGAAGAGTCTAGGATCTGGCCTAGATTAGCGGTATCTTCCTGAGTCTGATCTAAGATTTCACCCAGGCTGCTGCCAGTGGATTTCAGGGAATCGGTCAACTCTGTGAGCTGGGGCTGGATTGTCTGGCGGTAACGGTCTTTTACATCGGATAGGTCCTGGCTACTGTCGGTGATCAGCGCTTGTAAGTCGCTGCGGGTCTGGGAGGAGAGTTGGATACCGTCTTGGATCGAGCTGGAGACTTCCTCCAATTTCTGGGAGATGGCCTGTTCCTTGTCTATGGCGCTCTCCAGGCTGGCAGACATTTGGTCTACCACAGTAGTGTCCAGGGGAATCGGAAGATTCTGTAAATCATCCTTGATTTGATCCAGGACAGAGAGGTATCCGCTTAACCGTTCAACTTCAGCGTCCACGTTTTGGGACAGATCACTTAAATGCTCAGCGGCCAGATTTCCGTCGGAATCAATGGTATCCAGGGCTGTGTTGGCTGTGGACGCCAAGGAGTCGGCGAAGTTTTTACTCTGGTTCACTGCTCCGTCCAAGGTATCGGTCACAGTTTTCATGGAAGCCTGAGTGCTCTCAAGTAAGTCGTCAGTCTCGGACAGCGTGGCTTTCCCGCTCTCACCGATCTGATCCAGGGATGGCAATGCCGTCTGAGTGGAGGAGAGAAGGGTGTTGACAGCCTTGGCCATGTCCGCGAAAGAATCCACCGTCTTTCCCATGGAGGACAGGTCAGAGGAGGCATCCTCCAAGACTTCGGTTAGTTTTTGAAGAAAAGCGTCCCCTTGTTCACCGTCCGCACTTTGGGAGATCACCTCCAGAGCGCCGGAGGCGGTTTCCGCTATGGTCTGGGTGAAGGTCTGGTTGATCTGTTGCTGGACGGCGTCAGCTCCTTTATCTGTGATTTTGGGAGCGATGGCGTTTTCCTTTTCATTGGTGTAGTATTCCAGTTTGGCGTTGTCAGTATTCCCGGTGAAGACACTAAGCAAGTCTCTGGAGAAATCTTTTGGGATGACGATGGCAGCGTAATATTTGCCGGATTTTACCCCGTTTTTTGCCTTTTTCACAGAGGTGAATTTCCATCCGATCTGGTCGTTTTCCTTTAGGGAACTGACGATCTGCTTACCCAGATTAAGATTCAGATTGATCAGTTGACTGTCATAACCGTCGTCGGCGTTGGCCACGGCCACAGTCAAGTCCTGTGTATTTCCGTAAGGGTCCCAGCAGGCGGCGATGTTAAACCAGGCATAGCAGGCAGGGATCACAGAGATTCCCATCACAACGATGATGGCGACTACGTTCTTATGGATTCGCCGCAGATCCCGCAAAAATATTTTAAAGATGGTTTTCATGGTTATCTTCCTCCACAAATTTTTCAGAGAGCGTTACATTGGATGCCGGCACCGGTGAAGACGGGGTATCCCAAGGTTTGCGCTTGGTGTGAGAGAGCTGTGTCTGTAGTCGGTCATGGATAAAATCTATGACGATCAAAAATGCGGAGACTGCGATGATGGACACGATCCAGAGGGTCAAAAAGACCAGCTTTGAGTTCATGCTGAACATCAGGGTCAGAAAGAATAAGGGGAGTAGAAAAATTGCCCATAGTCCAATCCGGATCATTCGAGGGTAATACTGTTGGAATTTTAGCGCTTTTCGGTTCAGACTGTAGGCCCATGTCTCATCTTCCATCAGATGATCCATTCCAATTTGGATCAAGGCATGGTAGGCGGCATCCTCTGGGGAAAGGCCAGTTGACAGTTCTTGTTGGTATAGGGATTCCAGGCGGGAGAGAAGTGCCTCCTTGGCCTCCTGAAATCCGGGTTGGCTCCGGTCTCCAGCGTAAGTGGTATTAAAATAGTCGTCGACGTAATCTTTAAAGTCAGTCATGTTTTCCTCCCATTTACATAAAATGTGTCTCGGAAAGCCGGCGGTCAAAGAAATTGTTCAGGGACATCAACGGCTTTCTCAATACCAGGCCGATAAAAAGGGCGATGGGCAGAAAGAGCAGAAGATGTAGGAGATCGCTGGCATAGGCATTTCCGTAGACGCCGCCGATTGTCTCTCGCATGGCGTTCACCCCGTAGGTGAACGGGAGAAACGGATGAAGAATCTGGAAAAATTCCGGCGTCACCTCGATGGGGTAGGAGCCGGCAGAACCGGGGATCTGGATGACCAGCAGCAGGACGGCTAAAGCTTTGCCTATGTGCCGCCAGGTGATGGAGAGGGCGTAGATGATGTTCACATAGATAAAGGAACACATTAGCCCAGCCATCACAAAGCGCACGGGGGCGCGACACTGTATATGGATAAGATATAAATCTCCCAGACATACAATCAGGGCCTGCAGGAGTCCGATGACCATGAAAAGCAGATATCTGCTGAAATAGGATACCGTAGGGCTTAAGTGGCGGAAGGTCTGATCCTCTTTGACGTCCAGTTTTAAGATGGCAATCAGCACGATACCGCCCACCCAGATGGCCAGGTTGGTGTAGAGGGCGGAGATTCCCGAGCCGTATGTGGCGATACCATAGTAGGTCTTGGTCTCCAGCTGGACTGGGGAAGACATGAAATGGCTGGTCTTCTCCGGATCAGATTTGAGAAAAGATAAGATTTCCTGGTATCGCTCACTGTTGCTGACGGCTGATATTTCCGTCTGCGTCTTCTCCAATTTTGTCTGCACCAGCGAGAGGGTATCTGAGGTGGAATCCATGGCGGTCTCTATGCTGGACAAACTTTGATCCACCTCTTCTAAGATGGCGGCCAGATTACTCACAGAGGCCTCCACCGTGGTCAAAAGCCCGGAGAGATCTCCGGAGGTCTGGCTGAGATGGTCCACAGAATTGCCAAGTTGAGGGCCGACGTCGTTTTGCAGTGAACTTCGCAGATCACCCAATTGCTGAGAACCTTGCTGGGCCAGATCGGAGAGATTTCCCCTTGTATTGTTGGAGGTCTCGGCTGTGGCCCGGATGGCGTCGCAGGTCTCGTTGAGGTTATCTACAACGCCTTGTTGGCGTTCCGTCTGGGCGGTTAGCTCTGTCAGGAGATCTGTGACAGCGGTGATTGGCTGCGGCAAACTGTCATTTAGGTTTGTCAGGAGACCGATGCATTCATTGCTGATATCCAGCACGTCTTGGGCAGAATTCAGTGCGCTTTCTGCCTGGCCAGCGGCCACCAGGGAATCGCCCTCTATCTGAGACAGGGCGGAGGAGGCAGACTGGTTCAAATCATGAAATAGGGAGACGCTTTGATCCACAGAACTTCCCATAATACCCAGCAGAGATGAGGTGGAATCTCTTCCTTCGCTCAGTAGCTCCTGGGCGTCTGCCAGCGCTGTCTTTCCAGAAGAGATGGTTTTCTGGGCTTCTGGGAGCGCCTGCCTTTGGTTCTGGACGGTCTGTCGTGTTTGAGTGGAGAGCTGGTTAAATTTCTCGATAGCGACCTGATAGTCTTCCAGATTGTCCTCCATTTTTTGTAAGGAAGTGGTGATGGAGCCGGTCAGTGAGTTGGTGTCGTCGTACAGATCTCCGGCGGCGGAGTTTAAGGTGTCGGAGACGGTGCGGGCTACAATCTCGCTGAAAGTGCTGTTGACTTCCGACTGTAAGGTGCTGGCGCCGGTGTCGGTGATCTTAGGAGCAATGGCGTTTTTCTTCTCGTTTACATAGTAGCGGATCTTGGGCTGCTGAATGTCGCCTGAGAGTATGGAGGCCATGTTGGCGCTGAATTTCTCAGGGATGATAATGGCAGAGTAGTATTTGCCCGAACGGACGCCCTCAATCGCCTTTTTCTCACTGGTGAAGGTCCAGCCCAACTGGCTGTTGTCCTTGAGGTTTTGGATGATCTCGTCCCCGGCGTTGAGATCTAAGAGCGCGCTCTGGTAGCCGACGTCATTGTTTGCCACGGCTACTTTGACGTTGCCGGTGTTTCCATAGGGATCGAAATTGGCTGCGATGTTGAACCACGCATACAGAGCCGGAATCAGGCTGATTCCGATGATGACGATGATGGCTACGAAGTTGCGGGACAGACGTCTGACGTCCCTAAAAAAAATGCGGAAAATCGTCTTCATTTCAGGTTCGCATCCTCCTTTGATGTTTAAAATTTTTAACATAAATACTATCATATTTTTTTGAGAGACTCAATAAACAATTTATAGACACAATGTCTATTTAGTGGGCGAAGTGTTTGGGAAAAGAAAAGGGGATTGACAAAATGAGGAGGAAATGGTAAGCTTATGACCAACGATATAAGAAAAATGCGTTGATGAGGAAGAGTACATAGGATTTTGGAGCACAGAGAGCCGCTGGCGGGTGGAAAGCGGTGGAAGAGATCTATGGAACTGCCCTCTGAGCGGCTGCCTGAAATCTTCGGAAAGTAGGCGCAGACGGGAACCCACCGTTACAAGGGAAGGATATAAGGTTCCGGAGGAATCCGTATCCCTGAGTGTATGAGGAAACTCATGAATGAGAGTGGTACCGCGCAGACAATTTGTCTTTCGTCTCTTGCAGCAAATGCTGTAGAAGATGGAAGATTTTTTTATTTACAGGGAAGATGATTGAGATTACAGAATGATGGAGGAGATTGAATTATGATGAATGTGAGTAAGTATGGCCGGCAATATTTTCTGCCACCGGAGGTGTGTATGGACTGGACCCATAAGGAGTATGTAGACCATGCCCCTGCCTGGTGTAGCGTAGATTTAAGAGATGGAAACCAGGCTTTGGTGATTCCCATGAGCCTGGAGCAGAAGGTAGAGTTCTTCCAGTTGTTGGTGAAGATTGGGTTTAAGGAGATCGAGGTGGGATTCCCGGCTGCCTCGGAGACGGAGTATAATTTCTTGAGAACTCTCATTGACCAGAACCTGATCCCGGAGGATGTGACTATTCAAGTTCTGACCCAGGCCAGGGAGCACATTATCCGCAAGACTTTTGAGGCTGTGGAGGGGGCGCCCAGAGCGATCATCCATCTGTATAATTCCACGTCGGTCTCCCAGAGAGAGCAGGTGTTCCACAAGTCCAAGGAGGAGATCAAGCAGTTGGCCGTGGACGGGGCGGCGCTGTTGAAGAAACTGGCCGATGAGACCCAAGGGAATTTCTTGTTTGAGTACAGCCCGGAGAGTTTCACAGGCACGGAACCAGAGTACGCGTTGGAGGTGTGTAATGCCGTTCTGGACGTATGGAGACCCACAGCGGACAAGAAGGTGATCATCAATCTTCCCGTCACAGTTCAGCACTCGATGCCCCATATCTATGCCAGTCAGGTGGAGTATATGTGTAAGAATATGAGAGACCGGGAGAATGTGGTGGTCTCCTTACATCCCCACAATGACAGAGGCTGCGGGGTGGCCGATGCGGAGATGGGAATCTTGGCGGGGGCAGACCGTATAGAGGGAACACTGTTTGGGAATGGAGAACGCACGGGAAATGTGGATATCGTGACCCTTGCTATGAATCTGTACTCCCAAGGTGTGGAGCCGAATCTGGATTTCTCGGATATGCCGGGGATCTGTGACAGCTACGAGCGGTTGACGGGGATGAACATCGACGAGAGAAGTCCTTACAGTGGCGCGCTGGTGTTTGCAGCTTTCTCCGGATCTCACCAGGATGCCATTGCAAAAGGGATGCACTTTAGGGATGAGGAAGATCCAGATCACTGGAATGTGCCTTACCTGCCCATTGATCCCACAGATATTGGAAGAAACTACGATGCAGATGTGATTCGGATCAATAGCCAGTCAGGTAAAGGTGGAGTGGGCTATATTCTGGAGACGAAATACGGTTTGAATCTGCCGGCGAAGATGAGGGAGGCCATGGGATACGCGGCCAAGGCAGTCTCCGACCATGTGCATAAGGAACTTATGCCGGAGGAAATCTTCGAGCTCTTTAAGAAGAACTTTGAGAATGTGGTGACGCCTCTGAGTATCAACGAGGTACATTTCCAGCAAACCAGCCAGGGTATCACCACCCAAGTGACTTCCACCTTCAAAGGTAAGAGAATCGTCACGGAGGCCACCGGAAACGGACGTCTCAACGCTGTCAGCAATGCTCTGAAGAAAGCATACGGAATGAAATACGATCTGGTTACTTACCAGGAGCACGCGTTGGAGCAGAGTTCCAGCTCTAAGGCTATCGCCTATGTGGGAATTCGCAAGCCAGGTGGAGATCTGTCCTGGGGCGCCGGTGTGGACCAGGATATCATCCGTGCCTCCATCGACGCCTTGGTGACGGCCATCAACAATCGATAAATTTCTGTGTATTTATACAGAAATTAGGGAACAGTGTCGAGAAAAAATTGGGAAAATCAGCCAAAAAAATTGAAAATCGCTTGACGAATCCTCGGATATTGAATATAATTTTCTTATATATTTCGAAAGTGTTACAAAATCGTTAAATGTAAGAGAGGGTTTCATTATGAAGGGAAAGAAAAGGCGGCAAAGAAGAAAAGTCCATCTCGCTCAGAGAGCGGTTCGGATTTTGCTAAATGAGCTGTACTGCTTTTTGCGGAGATGGAAGAGAAGATATCCCCATGGATTTGCGGCGATGTGTACTGGAGTTATCGTGTTGTTGGCGATTGCCACCGGATGTAAGATCTTCATGGGGGTGAACCACAGCAAGGTCTATGCGGCGGAGGAGGAACAGGCAGTTGCGGCACAGGAGCTCATGCCCAGTGGCCTGGCCGGAGTGATCAGTGGGATTCAGGAGGCGGAGAACCGGTCGGACAGTGTGACCAGGATCGGGACATCCTGTGAAGAGGTGATTGTCGGACAGAGGCTGAGCAAGGTCCATGAGAAGGCCCAGCGTGTGGATATGAGTGCTTTCGCCCAGAGTGCGGTGGAGAATCTGAGTAGTCAGTCCATGTCGAAAGCGTCCACACCTAAGATTATGAGTGACACAGACTATGACACGTTGCTCCACATTGTGGAGGCCGAGGCAGGGGGAGAGGATGTCAAGGGCAGGATTATGGTGGCGAATGTGATTCTGAATCGCGTTAAGAGCGACCAGTTTCCGGACACTGTGACGGACGTGGTCTGGGATACGGAAGGCGGCTATCAATTCTCGCCAACCTATGATGGCAGAATCGGCACCGTTGAGATCTCACCAGAGACCGAGGAGGCTGTGGCCCAGGTTCTGGAGGGGGTGGATTACTCCCAGGGAGCTTTGTTCTTTGTGGCAAAGGATCAGGCGTCCAAGGAGAACGTGGATTGGTTCGAGAAGGATCTAAAGAAGTTGTTTGAGCATGGGGTACACACATTTTACACTTACCCGGACGACGCTCAAGACAATTCGTGATACAGACAGGCTCAAAAGTCGGGATAGCAGACTTCTGAGCCTGTTTTGGCGCTATGAAGAAGGAGGATTCGCAGGATGTTTGCTTTCCTGTGGACTTGGATACTTTTTTGTGCTATCATGGTGGAAAATGACAGAGATAAAGAGAGGATGAGATCATGGAGATTTTATATAAGAGTACAAGGGGAGAGAAGGATCCAGTGACTGCCTCAATGGCGATCTTAAAAGGGCTGTCTGAGGATGGCGGACTGTATGTGCCGGATCGGATTCCGGCTTTGGACATAAGCTTTTTGGATTTGGCTAAGATGAGTTATCAGGAGGTAGCTTACCAGGTGATGAGTAAATTCCTCACAGATTTTACGGAGGAAGAGTTGAAAGATTGTATCGCCAAGGCCTATGATTCGAAGTTTGACACAGAGAAGATCGCCCCTCTCAGGGAAGTAAACGGGGTGCATTTTCTGGAGCTTTTCCACGGCGCCACCATCGCGTTTAAGGATATGGCGTTGTCCATTTTGCCATACCTGATGACCACGGCGGCGAAGAAGAACCTGGTGAAAAATGAGATTGTGATCTTGACCGCCACATCAGGAGACACGGGGAAGGCGGCTATGGCAGGTTTTGCCGACGTGCCCGGCACTAAGATTATTGTGTTCTATCCCAAACACGGCGTCAGCGCCATACAGGAGAAGCAGATGGTGACGCAAAAGGGAGAGAACACCTATGTGGTGGGGATCACCGGGAATTTCGACGATGCCCAGACGGCGGTGAAAAGGATGTTTAACGACAAGGAGATGGAAAGAGAGCTGGATCAGGCCGGCTATCAATTCTCTTCCGCCAACTCTATCAATATCGGCAGGCTGGTACCTCAGATTGTGTACTACGTCTATGCCTACGGAACTCTTTTGAGAGAGGGAAAAATCCAAGAAGGGCAGTCCATCAATGTGGTGGTGCCCACCGGGAATTTTGGCAATATTTTGGCCGCCTATTATGCCAAGAGAATGGGTCTCCCCATTCGCAAATTGATCTGTGCGTCCAATGAAAACAAGGTGCTCTTTGATTTCTTCCAGACAGGTACTTACGACAGAAGGCGGGAGTTTAAATTGACTTCCTCCCCGTCTATGGACATCTTGATTTCCAGCAATCTGGAGCGATTGATCTATACCCTGGCAGGGGAGGACTCCGGCCAATGCCGCCAGTTGATGGAGGAGCTAGGCCGGGAGGGTTCCTATGAGATCACCGACGGGATGAGAGACGGACTGACGGATTTCTACGGGGGATTTTGTAGTGAGGGCGAGACTTTTGAGGCAATCAGCGCCACTTACTATGCGGGAGATTATGTGATCGACACGCACACTGCTGTCGCCGCAGGCGTCTACCAAAAATATCTGCGGGAGACAGGAGACCAGACTGTGCCCGTCGTTGCGTCCACAGCCAGCCCTTATAAGTTTGTGAGAAGTGTGATGCAAGCCATCGATGGCACACGCTATGAAGGGTTGGATGATTTTCAATTGATCGATGCCATGTCCCGTCTGTCAGGAGTCCCAGTTCCCAAGGCTGTGGAGGAGATCCGAACGGCTCCCGTACTCCACGACCGGGTGGTGGATGCCTGCGATATGCCAGAGGCAGTCAGAGATATTCTCGGGATTATGAGGTAGCAGAGAGCAAAGTAGGCCGTATAGGAAAGCTCTATATTTTATACGTCAGTATACCAGGTCTTTCCTATGAAATAAAAAGACGTTTCGCAAGGATCGCGCTACGGTGGGAGAGGAGTGTATTGCCAAGGCAACCCGGCGCAGTGTGATTCTTGGGAAGCGTTTTTATTTTTAGAATGAGGTTCTCAGTGGATGGACGGACCCGTCGGTTCCTGTGAACTATGGAGAGGAGAGTGGTGATATGAATTGGAACCAACTGCTGTCGGAGCAGAGAACAGTACCGTACACTTCGGATAGGAAGGAGAAGAGTACAGACCTCAGGTCAGAGTTTGAGAAAGACTACCACCGGATTATCGGCAGCGCCTCCTTTCGGAGGCTCCAGGATAAGACCCAAGTGTTTGCCTTGGATAAGAGTGACTTCATCCGGACCCGTCTGACACACTCGTTGGAGGTGTCCTCTTTTGCGAAATCACTGGGACAAAATATCTCTCAATACCTTCTCCAGACAGGGAGGGACCCTTCTTTTACACTGCAAAATAAAGAGGATATCTGCAGCATTCTTCAGTGCGCCGGGCTCGTCCATGATATCGGGAATCCTCCATTCGGCCACTTCGGGGAAGAGGCCATACGGGATTGGTTCACTCATCGGCTGCCCCATATGGACTACCGGGGAATTCCGGTGGATGAATTTCTCTCTGGCCAGATGCTCCAGGACCTCTATCACTTCGAGGGGAATGCCCAGGCGCTCCGGCAGGTGGGAAAATTGCATTTTCTGTCGAATGAATATGGGATGAATCTGACCTGCGGCCTTCTGGGAGCCATCATAAAATATCCGGTCTCTTCTCTGGAGATGGATGGAGAAAGTCTGGATGTAAAGAAACGAAAATTGGGATATTTCTATGGGGAACGTCAGCTATATAGACAGATCTGTCAGGCGACAGGGACGGACGGGAATAGAAATCCTCTGGCGTTTATCTTGGAGGCGGCAGATGATATTGCCTATCTCACAGCAGATCTGGAGGATTCTTTTAAGAAAGGGTTCGTGTCTTACGACAATTTGGTCAGGGAGTTGGAGAGGTCCTGGGAGAGAGTTGGGAGAACGGGAGTGGACGGGCTAGGGATGTTGAGACGTCAGTACGAGAACGCTAAGAAGCGTCAGGCTCAAGATCCTCAGCTCTATGCGGTGCAGAATTGGATTGTGCGGCTGCAAAGGGAGCTGATTTTGGATGTCACAGACAGTTTTATCGCCCGCTATGAGGAGATCATGGCCGGGACCTGTCAGACGGATCTATTTGCTGGAACGAAATCTCAGTGGCTGGTGGAGGTGCTGGGAGAGATTGCCTGTCGTTACGCGTTTCACTCACCCCACATATTGAAGATGGAAGTATCGGCCTGGACGATTCTCAATTTCCTCATGGATAAATTTGTTCCGGCAGCGTTATATTATGACACGGAGATTCCCATGGATATGATGGGAGGCAAGCTGATGAGCCTGATCTCTGAGAATTATAAGCAGACCTATCACGTCTATTCCAGTGGGTGCGCTGAGAAGGAACGGCTGTATTTGAGATTGTTATTAATTACCGATTTTATCAGTGGGATGACTGACAGTTATGCTAAAGATCTCTACCAAAAGTTAAATGGAATCAGCTAATTGACCAAGAATTACTTTTTGATTCCTATATCCATTGACATTTTTTTTTGAAAATGTGATAATATTTGTGATTTTGAGAACAGAAGGAGGAAATGACATGTCAACAAAAGCGAATTATCCAATTGGTGAAATTGGAAAGGGAAAACCTGGTTTCTCCAAGACCCGCTCTATCATTGAGGCGGCTTTCTATGGTAACAATGTTGTCAAGGTAAATACGTTAAAAGAAGCTTATAATCTTGCCAAAAATTCTCCAGGAACGATTGTGACAGATATGCCAGTGTATCGCGGAGAGGAATTCGGTCTGGATTCCGACGCAAAAGTTCTGTTGTTCAACGATGGGGCAATCACAGGGCGCTATGCGACCGCCCGCCGTATTGCAGGCGAGCCAGGGGTGGATTGCGAAGCTCTGGATAAGGTTGCTATGGACGCGATTTATACTTCCCGTTATAAAAAAATGTATCATGCGACAGTATACGCAGGACTGGATCCAGAGTTCATGGTGAAGGCACATCTTCTGATTCCAGAGGGTGAGGAGAACATCATGTACAACTGGATGTTGAACTTCCAGTATATGTCCGACGAGTATGTGAAAATGTATAAGGAGTCTAAGCCAGTGGGAGATGGCCAAGAGCCGGACATCTATATCTTCTCTGATCCGCAGTGGGCGCCTTCTGAGAATCCAGGCGTGAGCTACGACTGTCTCAGCGATCCGGCCAAGAGAACACTGTGTTACTTCAACACAGAGACCAACTGTGCTTGTATCCTGGGTATGAGATACTTTGGCGAGCACAAGAAAGGTACGTTGACCATGGTGTGGGCGATCGCCAACCGCAATGGTTATGCTTCCTGCCACGGCGGACAGAAAGAGTATCTGTTGGAGGATGGCTCTAAGTTCGTTGCCTCTGTGTACGGCCTGTCAGGATCCGGCAAGTCCACTCTGACTCATGCAAAACACGGCGGCAAATATGAGATCAAGGTTCTCCATGACGACGCCTTTATCATCAACACGGACACTTGTGCATCCATAGCGATCGAGCCGACCTACTTCGACAAGACCGCAGACTATCCCACCGGGTGCCCGGACAACCAGTATCTTCTGACAGCTCAGAACTGCTCGGCTACCCTGGACGAGGATGGAAACGTGCAGTTGGTGACAGAGGACATTCGAAACGGCAATGGACGCGCCATCAAGTCCAAACTGTGGTCTCCGAACCGTGTGGATAAGATTGACGCACCTGTCAATGCAATCTTCTGGATTATGAAAGACCCCACCATTCCGCCGGTTGTAAAATTAAAAGGAGCTTCCCTGGCTTCTGTCATGGGCGCAACTTTGGCTACCAAGAGATCCTCCGCAGAGCGTCTGGCTCCTGGAGTGGATCCCAACAAACTGGTGGTTGTTCCCTACGCAAATCCATTTAGAACTTATCCTCTGGCCAACGACTATGAGAAGTTCAAAAAGTTAGTGGAAGAGAAGAATGTGGATTGCTATATCGTGAACACCGGAGACTTCATGGGCAAGAAAGTGCAGCCAAAAGATACTCTGGGAATTCTGGAGGCGATTGTGGAGAAGAAAGCACAGTTCCATCCATGGGGAACTTTCTCTGACATTGAGATCATGGACTGGGAAGGCTTTGTGCCGGATATGAACGATCCTGAGTATGTGGGACAGTTGAAAGCCCGTATGAACGATCGTCTCAATGAGATCAAAGCTTTTGAGACGGAGAAAGAGGGTTATGACAAACTTCCTGAGGACGCGCTGGCAGCTATCCAGAAAGTGGTAGATGAGTTGAAATAAGTTTCCTCTGAATGTGCATTTTTTGTAAAAAAATATTGATTTTTGTTGTCTGAGATGAGGAATTAATATTGAAAATTCACATATACTAGAGTATAATAACTAGTAGGTAAAGAGACGGAAGTGTTTTCCTGGAATGTTCGACAATCCTATTATTTTGAACCTACATCTCTTTTCAAGGGATTCCAAGATTGTAAGTAGGATGTCAGACCTCTCGTCGTGGTAGGCAGAATACTTATTGAGGAAACCCACCTAGCTATTGCTAGGCGTCAAAAGATAGGACCGGCATTTTGGGGTCACAATGAGGAAGAGGGGAGCTGTTTTAGCTCCCTTTTTCCTGGTGTGCCAAGCATGGCACTAATCTAGTCAGTGAAAGTCTGACCACGGG
>JBKXQO010000010.1:0-101708 GCA_047014865.1 Blautia sp.
TGCGGACATTTAAGAAGATATAAAAAGATAGTCAAAAAGACATATATAATTTATATGAAATTCCATATCGTTCTGCCCTCTTTGTCTCTCCTTGTTATTCTGACAACTCAGCTTTCTCACAGCCTGCCTGGAAACAATCCAAGTTCTTCTGTGCGTTTTTTCCCTTTTTCTCAAAATAACTCAGCAATGTTTTCCCAAAATCGTGTTCATCCAAGATCCCGGTACTGTGAACCATCGCTCCCAACATCACCAGGTTGGCTCCCCGAGAATTGTCCAGTTCTGCCGCAATATCCATGCATTTGACTTTACAGATCTTCACACTTTCCGGACACTCCGCCGCTCCCTGGTCAAACAGGGAAGTGTTGATCACAATGGTTCCTCCAGGGCGTACCAAGGAACTGAATTTCTTATAATTGTCCTCGTCCATACAACAGAGAATGTCCAGAAGATCCGGGTAAGGCGTGCCGATCTCATCCTCAGACACCACCACGCGGGCAAGAGCGTAGCCTCCCCGCATCTCTGCGGAATACTCGCTGGTCCAACACACATTGTGGGTCTTGGCCGCTATCTCTGTGAGAATCTTACCTACAGTGAGGACCCCCTGTCCACCCGCACCGGCAAACATAATATCTGACATTAATTTTCACCTCCGTTATCCACATATTCCTTGACAGGGAATACCTTTTGATTGATATCTTTGATCTTGTTCATGGCATCCATGGGGCTCATCTTCCAGTTGGTCGGACACGGGGAGAGAATCTCGATAATCGAGAACCCTTTCTTATCTCTCTGGTACTCCATCCCCTTCTTGATCATCTTCTTAGCCTGGTCAATGTGCTGCGGGTCGTACAGCGCTCCCCTGGCCGCATAAGCTACCGGAAAATTCTGAACCAGAGCCAACGCGTCGAAAGGTTCCCCGGCCGTATGTGGATCACGGCCGTAAGGGCTGGATACGGTCTTATCCCCTGGTAACGTGGTGGCCGGACACATCTGACCTCCTGTCATACCAAAGATCCCATTGTTCACCACAATCATGGTGATTGGAACATTTCTGGCTGCTGCATAGAGCGTCTCATCCAGACCAATCACATAAGAACAGCCATCTCCTGCGCAGACATACACGTTGGCGTCTGGACGAACTTTCTTGATTCCAGTGGCCACTGCCGCCGGCCTCCCATGAGGCCCCGCAATGCCGTCGCAATTCAAAGTGTCAATAGACCAGTACGCACAGGCGATATCTAACACCTGGACGGTTCTCTCCACCAGATCCAGTTCTTCGCAACACTCTGCAATCAGTCTCTGGATGATACCATGACCGCAGCCTCCGCACCATCCCACCTGCTGATTGATCATTTTGGGTTTTGTCATCTTAACAGCCACTTAGATCACCTCCAGTTCTTTTACTTTGCCAGCCAAGACATCATTCGCGAAATCCACGATCCCCTGTGTAGTCGGAATATACCTGGTGGTCAGATAACTGTACACCGGGACTCTGCAACGGTTTGCAAGCATGACGTCCTGACCCATCTGCGCCGACAGACTCATCTCCACCGTCGCCAGCCCCTTGACGCTCTCCGGCAAATCTTTGAATGCTTTTTCCGGGAAAGGCCACACGGAAATGGGACGGATCAACCCTAGCTTTACCCCATTTTCACGGGCCCGGCGCACAGCAGACTTGCACACACGGGAAGAGATCCCGATGGCGACCAAGATCAGCTCGGCATCCTCTGTCATGAAGTCCTGCCAGCGCTGCTCACTGTCATGCATTGTCTGAAATTTCTCTCTCATCATCTTGTTATAATCTTCATAGTCATCCATGGAACGGTCCGCGTTGGTCACTTTTGCTTTGGGCTCCTCCAAACCTCTGTAGCCCTTGATAGCCCAATCGAACTGATCCTTGTCATGTTCTCTTGCAGGTGGGAGGTAGACTTTCTCAATCATCTGTCCCACACAGCCATCGCTGAGAATAATCACCTGTGTCCGGTACTTTTCTGCCAGATCAAAGGCCTCATAGGTCAGATCTGCACTCTCCTGCACCGTCGCGGGAGCCAATACAATCTGCCTGGAATCTCCGTGTCCACCGCCCTTCGTGGCCAGCCAGTACGAATCCTGTCCCGCTGTGATCTCGCCGTCACCGGTGCCGTAGCGCATCACATCCGCGATAACCGCCGGGAGATTATAGGAAGCCAGGTAAGAGATTCCCTCCTGTTTCAGATCATATCCTGGACCTGAAGAGCTGGACATCACACGCTCTCCACAGGCTGCCGCCCCCCACAACATACTCATGCTGGCAATCTCGCTCTCTCCTTGAATAAACACGCCTCCATATTCCGCCATATGGGCGGACATATACTGGAGAATCTCACTCTGAGGTGTGATAGGATATCCGGCGTAGAAACGGCACCCAGCACGGAGAGCAGCCTCAGCCATGGCCTCATTGCCTTTCATCACTCTGTAATTTTCACTCATCTCTCAATCCCTCCTTACTCCACCGTCTCTATTGTGAACACATAATCTGGACATACCTTATAGCACCTACCGCAACCGATACAGAGTTCCTCGTTGATACGGATGATTTTATATCCCTTGGCGTTGAGCTCCTCCAATGGCTCAATCGCTTTCTTTGGGCAATAGTTCACACAGAGCCGGCATTCTTTACATAAGCTTGTGTCTGCAGTTGCCTTTGCTTTTGCCATTCTTTTGCACCTCTTTCATATTTTTTGAAACTTATGTTTCATTTTTCTTATTTATATTTTCATTATACATTATAAAAATTCATTTATCAATGTTTTTAATCAAAATTTATACACAAAAAAAGACGCTCCCTTTTGTGCGTATTTTATGCCCTAAAATATGCCTTGGCACATTCTCGCACCGAGCGCGGTGGGTTTCCCTCTCTCCCGCCGCAGTGCGATCTTCGCGGAGCGTTCCTGTGTCATAGTCTAGTTCAGACGACTAGACTACGACACCAGGAAAGGGGAATGCGAATGGCATCCCCCCCACTTTCCTCTTCTACTCTCAGCAAGCCCCCACTAGATGCTTCGCCAATGTGGCCGCACTGGCGGCATCCTCGGAGTACCCGTCTGCACCGATCTCGTCTGCAAACTCCTGGGTGATGGGCGCTCCCCCCACCATCACTTTCACCTTCTCCCGGAAATCCGACTGGTTGATAGCTTCCACCGCGCTTCGCAGAGCCGGCATAGTGGTGGTCAGCAGTGCTGAGAGGGCGATAATTTTCGTGTCCGGATTCTTCCGGTAACTATCAATGATCGCCTCGTTGGAGACATCCACTCCCAGGTCGATCACCTCGAACCCGGCACTCTCGATCATCATGGCAACTAAGTTCTTACCGATATCATGGAGATCTCCGGCCACGGTGGCGATGATCAGCTTTCCCATAGCTCCTGACTGCCCGGCGCCCAGATACGGCTTTAAGACTTCCACTCCGTTCTTCATGGCCTTGGCTGCGATCAGCATCTCCGGCACGAAAATCTCATTGTTCTTGAATTTCTCCCCCACAATATCCATGGCGCCAATCATCCCCTGGTTCAAGATCTCATCGGGTTTACACCCTTCGTCCAAGGCTGCCTGAACGGCTGCCGCCACTTTCTTGGCTCTTCCCTTCTCCACCAACTCCGCAACTTCCTGTATTTTCGACATCTCTTACTACCTCCGCTTTTTCTTTTTTTTAATTCCATATTCCCGGCTCCTGTTCCGCTACAGGAACCGTTGTATCCGCCATATGGCCAATGGGTCAGCCACCTTCGGGACGTTTTACTTTTTCACCGGCCCGATCATCCCTTCCCGGTAGGCCGTGATATACTCCATACAATAGTCATCCATCCCCAGAAGCGCCTCTGTGGCGTAGATGATCCCCAAGAGATCCCGATTGGTAGGATCCAGGATGGCGCTGTCCAGCCCAGCCTTCATGGCCAACACGGTAAATCCCATGTTGATCAGTTTTCTCACCGGCAAGTTAAAGGAGATATTACTCACCGCCGCCGTGATATGGATAGAGGGGTACTTCTCCCGGATGGTTCCGATCACTTCCTCGTTCATAGCGATCCCATCCTCAGAGGTACAGAGCATCTCCACCAGGGGATCGATGTGTAGGCGACTGGGGGCGATCCCGTACTCCTTTGCTTTCTCCATCAAGTTGTCAAACACCCGTAGACGATCCTGAGCCGTCTTGGGAATTCCCGTATCGTCCGAGAGCAGACAGATCACTTCCCACTTGGTATCCTTGATCAGCGGAAAGATGGTGTCCACCTTGTTACCCTCCATGGACACCGAGTTGATGATTCCAGGCTTCTTGCAGTAAGGGAAAACCTCCGCCAGCACCTCCGCACTGGGGCTGTCCACGGATATTGGCAGGTCTGTGGCCTCCTGGATACAGTCGATCATCCATTTCAAGGTCTCCACTTCCACTTTCTCCTCCACAGAGGCACAGCAGTCAATGTATGTTGCCCCGGCCTCCGTCTGGATCCTGGCCCGCTCCTTGATAAACTCCCCGTCACGGTCCGCAATGGCTTTGGCCACAGACGGAATCGATCCGTTGATCTTCTCACCGATGATAATCATCTTTATTTCCTCCTATCTTTCTTCGATTAATTTCTTCTTCTCTTCCTCTGTCAAAGTTAAGTCATAGATCTCTCTGTGCGTCACCGCCTTAATAAATCCCACCGCATTGACGATCAAAATCGCCAGCACCGGAAGTCCCAGCATAACCACAGACCGCTGCACCTGATCCAAACCGCCCGACAACAACAACGCATAACCAAAAAGTGCAATCGCCGCACCCCAGAAAATTTTCAGATAGACCGGGGATCTCTGCTCTCCAGACTCATCCTCACTCTTATCCGCCGACGTCATACCTGCCATCGTGTAAGTCATGGATTCTGACTGAGTAGTAAATGAGAAGAAAATCGCCAAGAATCCAAGCACCATGAGAAATGGTGTCAAGGGCAATTCTTTCAGGTAGGCAAACAGCGCCACAGGAAATCCAAACTCCTCGATGGCTTGCCAGATCTGTCCGCCATTCATCTGTTGGAAGATCGCCGAAGACCCAAAAGTGCCGAACCAGATAATGATAAAGCCAATGGGCACAAACAGGTTCACCAGAACGAACTGACGAATAGTTCTCCCCTTTGCCAATTTACTCAAGAACAATCCGGTCAAAGGCGCCACTGTCAGCCACCAAGTCCAGTAATAAATGGTCCAACTGTTGATCCACCCAGTCTGGTGAGCCGGCTCCATGTAGAAGGATTCCTCCAGAAAATACGCCAGATACTTGCCGATGGAGGTCACTGTATTGTTCATGATAAAACGCGTTCCCCCAAAGAAAAAGGCAAACACCACCAGAATTCCAAAGATGTACATATTGGTGAGAGACACATATTTGATTGCCTTGTGAATGCCAGAACAAGCAAACAAAATACCGCAAAAGGCCAATACAAAGATCACCACCGGTCCTAAGATACTCTCCGGCACTTCTGCATGGAACACATACTGAATCCCTGCAGACAATTGGAGGGAAGCCAGTCCCATATTGGTTCCAAGAGTGGCCACCATGATGTACATACACACCCAATTGACGATCTTCCCAGGAAGTCCCCTCTCCCCTTTCTCACCCAATAATGGGTAGAGGCCAGAAGATAAAGTGAAACTTCGCTTCGCATTCCAATAGATAAAAGCAAACGCTAGACCGGCGCCACAGTAGATGGCATATGGATGTAATCCCCAGTGGAAAAACACGTAGCGCAAGGCATGTTCCGCAGCCTCCACACTCCCGGCTTCCATGCCGGAGAATCCAGGTGGTGCCATATAATTCTGTAAGCCCTCGCCCACTCCGTAGAACACAACCCCCAGCGCCATGCCGGAAGTGAACGTGATAGCGATCCAAGACCCCATACTCATAGTAGGTTTAGCGTCTTTCCCTCCGATGCGGATCCTTCCCACCTTGCTAAATCCCGCCCAGAGGCAGAAGGCAAGTAAGAAGAACAGCCCGATCTGATAGACCCATCCCAGATTATTGGAGAGCCAATTAAACGCCACATTGATGACGGCGCCAAATCCCTCTGGATTCAGAACACCAAATAAAAGAACGATGACAGACACAACTGCCGGAACGATAAATGCATCTTTGTCTACTTGTCGAAAGAAATTCATGTGATCCCCCTTTCTCCACACTTTTTCTGTTTTCCTTAGACGTCTCTTAGAAGGTCAGCCCCAGCGAGGCCAGTAAAATTCCCACCAAAGCCACCAGTATAGGCGTCACCACACTTGTCACAAAGACATCTATATAGCTCTCCTTAAAAGAACACCCACAGTAATTCAACAGAGCGACCGCCCCTGGCGGCAAAGTATCCAGTCCTCCTGAGGAGAGAGACGTGATCCTGTGGAAGACCGTCAACGGTATACCTGTACTCTCAGAAAGTGCGATAATCCGGTCACTCAGAACAGAGAGTGCAATACTCATTCCGCCGGATGCCGAGCCGCAGATTCCGGCCAGGATATTCACCGTGATCATCACGATCAGCAACGGACTTACCGGAAGCCCGAAAAGCGTATCTGCCAGCGAGTTGAAGGCTTCCGTCGTCTTCACAACGGAACCAAACCCTACTACAGCCGCCGTCACCAAAGAGATTGGAAGTGAGGAGACCGCCCCGTCATTGACGGTGCTCAACATTTTATCCAATTTCACAATGGGAAGGCCGCAGAGCATATTTACCAGAATGCCTGCAGTCAGAGCCACCGTGGCGTCCATGGCAAATACATTGAGTACCACCACCACAGTCAGAAGAGGCAAGAATGCCAACACCTTGTTCATATGAGGAATCTCGCCTGTCGCGGAACTATTTGTATCATTGGGATTTTCCGTCCAGCCGATCCCTTTTTTCGCCCAGACTTTCTGTCTGTGGGACATCCACAAAGTTCCGATAAGGAATAACATCACAGAACAGACGATTCCCAAGACGGGAGCGGCCATGGCTGTTGTCCCGAAATATTCCATGGGAATCAGATTCTGAATCTGTGGGGAACCTGGCAGACCTGTCATCGTAAAAGTGTAGCATCCCACCGCATAGGCTCCCGGAAATAACTGTCTCGGGATATTGCTCTCACGGAAGGCTGCCGCCGCAATAGGATAGATCACAAACATCACGATAAACAGTGAAATCCCTCCGTAAGTCATAATCGAGCAGGCTAAAATCACGGCTAGGATAGCCCTCTTCTTGCCAACCAACTTGACCACCACTTCTCCCACTGCCGCCGCGGCTCCAGTGACCTCCATCATTTTCCCAAACACGCCTCCCAGCAGGAAAATCATAAGATAATCTCTCGCAAAATCCGCAAAACCTTGCATAAACGTTCCCGCAAAAGAGTCAAACACCCCAAGGCCATTGGTGGCGGCCATGATGATGGCACAGATCGGCGCCGTCCAAAGAGGTGAAAGTCCCTTAAAGCAGGCAGCGCTGAGCAGTATCAGCGCAAGAATAATTCCTAATAATTCCATCTATTTTCTCCTGTCATGCCTTGGCACAGACTCTAGTGCTAATACTTAATTCTGTGCCAAGACATCCTTTGTAGTATGTATCTTACCAGATATCCCCGATGGTAAATCCATTCTGGAATGGATCAGACTCATCCAATACCCACTTGTTAAATCCGTAGATCCAGCACTGGCCTCCCACAGTAGGCACCACTGCCTTGTGACCGTAGAAATCGTCGATCTCTTCGATCAATCTTCCCTCAAACTGAATTCCCAGAAGACCTTCATTGACAAAGGGATCACCGATCTTCAGCCGTCCCTTGGCATGTTCAATCGACATCAGCGCACAGGTACCTGTACCACACACACCTCTGTCCAGCGCTCCTGTCCAGGTCTGAGGATTGTCAAAATCTACCGGGCCCGTGGCATACCAGTTAGAAGAACGCATATAAGTACCCGGTGTAACCGGAGGCTGCCACATCATGGAGAGGGTAATTCCCACTCCCGGATAGTCTGGATGTTCCACCGGAAGCTGTTGGATGGCCGCGGTGGTACACAGTGCGGACAGTTTTGAGATCTCTTTTCCGTTCTCCGGGGTCAACTCCAAGCCATTGGGGCCGTACTGCTTAAATTGTGTCGCGTCAATGACACAGTAGAACATGCCTCCCCAGGCAATATCCACTTTCACTTTCCCCAGATTCGGCACGTCGATCTCTTTGTCCAAATATACTGGGAATGCGGGAACATTTTTAAAAGTAACCTTGGTACATTTATGTCTAGCTAAGTCACATTCCGCCTCGATGCCAATGACTCCAGCCGGCGCCTCCAGGTTAAAAGACATGTGTTCGCTGGTCATGGGAATCATACCTGTCTCCAGCAGGGCTGTGGCCACCGCGATGGTATTTCCGCCGCTCATCATCGGGTACTCCACCTGTTCCATGATGATATAGCCCGCCTCACAGTCTTCCCGGTTGGTATTCACGATCAGATTACAACAGGTGGCCGGGATTCCCCTGGGTTCCCGCAACATCAGAAGACGGAATTGATCGTCATTTTTCTCCAGCCATTTGCATTTCTCATATACGGTCTGCCCTGGAATGGACGGAATTCCACTTGTCACCACTCGCATAGGTTCTCCCTCGTGACACTCCACAGAATCAAATTGTCTGATAAAAGCCATTTTATTACCTCCTAATCTAATAATGGTGCAGCCAAGAGCGGCCACTCACTTTTCAACTACATTTCACATATTTATTGATAGTGCTTCTCCACATAGGCATTCAGATCTTTTTCCACTTCGGAATCCAACATAGAATCCGGCGCCTCTTCCAGACGGCGCTTCCACTCTGCATTGGCCTTGCGGATGACATAAGTATAATCGTCGTCCCCGATCTCCTCCACCTTCCGGTTCCAGTCGGTATATTTGGGATACCACGCGTCGTACATCATCTCCAACGTGTCATCCTCCAAAAGGAAAGTACCGCCGCTGCCCACAGATTTAATGGTCTCAAGGGCTGCTGCCTCCTCCGAGACATCAATGCCGTTTTTGATATAGTGGAGGCGGCTTGTGATCTCCTCATCCAGAATTGTCTTCTCAAAAGATACCGTCATCAGAGAATCCAGAGTTCCGATCTCTCCCAACTGATAATCTGCACCCGCCAAAATGTTACACATAGTCCCTTCGTAGGACTCCATGCCACTTTGTACATCATTCAGAGAACTCTCTGTGGTGTAGGGCTCCGTGCGGGTGGGTAGATTATAGAACTCTTTCCCCATCTGGATGGATCCGATCTGAAGCATCACCCGTCCCGGCGAACCGCAGCAATACTTGGCGCCGCGCATATTGCCAGGGCAGGCAGCCACACCGTATCCCACTGCATTCCCCGGATTCACAAGCTGAGTCAACACCATACCGGCCAACTGCTCTGCATTTTGCATCACCACAGTGGCAAAAATCTGAATCGGTCCGGTCACCCCTGTGCTGGTGGCTGATCCCAATGTCACAACCTGTCCCCGCTCCGCCAACGCTATGATACAGTCTGCCACCTCACGGCTGTACGCCATAGGACTTAAGGATGGACAAGAGCCTGGCGCCAGCCAGATCTTTCCGCCTTTCTCCAACTTCTCTCCCACTACAATCTCCACCATATCCATAGCTTCATGCATCTGGCTGTAATCAAAAAGCCTGGTATAGATGGGCTTATCTGTGTGCTTCAACACCATACGCATCACTTCCAAATGACGATTTTCCGCCGCCACATCGTTGGCCTCCACACCGTTGTTGGTATTCAAATTGATCACATCGCTGGCCTGGTAGATCTTCACCAGATTCTCTGCGTCTTTCAGTGTCCCTTTCCTCAGACCCTCATCTAAAGTTCTTATATTTACCGGCCCAATAGGACTGCACACCCCATAGTCGCCGCCCCCCAGATCCAAGTCTCTCTTGCTGTTTCGCCCATGAAGCACAAAATGGTTGGGGATCTGATCCAGGGCATCTTCCACTTGTCTCTCAGTGATATAGATCTGGCTCCCTTCCACTTTAAATCCATGCTTTTTGAACAGATCCAAGGCCCGTTCATTGGCAATGTTGATGCCATTCTCCCAAAGTAGTTGCAACGAGTAATCATGCACCCGCTGCATATCCTCCTTGTTGAACATGCTCAGTTTAACGCCTCTCATCAATTCCAAAACGTTCCCTCCACTTCCTATCTTATTTGATACTTTTGTTTCATTTTTCATTATCTATGTTTCATTATACATCATAATGTTTTTGATGTCGACATATAATTTTCAAATATGTTCACAAAAATAAATGTGAGGTTTTGTGCTAATTCTACAAGAGCCCTATTTTCCCATAACTCCGTACAAGAAATTCAGACAAGGCTACCCCTCCCTGTTTCATGTTATATTGAAATTTCACCTTGCTCTTCCGTCACATCGCGATCCTCACGGAGTGTTTTTATATTATAGTAGAGTTCGGAGAACTTTTCTATAACATAAATAACCCCAGTAACTGTCTATCACCAGCTACTGGGGTACATCAACACGTCTCTATTGTCCAAATACAAAATATTCTACTTCTTAACCTTTACGATCATCTCCACTTCCAGGGGCAACTGAAAGGGCAACACGTTGGTTCCCAGCGCGGTTCGCGCATGGCGTCCACGGTCCCCCAGCACCTCAACGAACAGATCAGACACCCCGTTGATCACCTGGGGTTGCTCATAGTAATTGTTGGCGCTGGAGACGAATCCCTGGACTTTCACAATCTGCTCCAGCTTATCCCAGTCTCCTGCCAGCTCCCGTTTCAGGGAGGCCAGAAGAACGATTCCTGCCTCCCTGGCCGCCTGGTAACCTTGCTCTGTGGTCAGATTCTCCCCCAGACGCCCCGTCACCGTGGGCCTGCCATCCTTCAGGGGACCGGCTCCTGAGAAGAACCACAGGTCTCCGGCCTTCTGCACGCTCACATAGTTGGCCATGGGGGACGGACCTGCTGATAACTGAATTCCCAATTCTTCCAATCTCTCTTCCACACTCATTTCTCTCACCGACGGAAATTCTCCCGTCCACTCCTTTCTCCTATATCTTCTAATAATCCAACATCAGGAACCCCGGCGTATCCCCCAGACAGACAATCGAAAAAACTAAACTTTTTTTGCCGCCCGGTATGCGCCGGCTCTCCATAACTTCTCCGCATAGATCCTCAAACGTCACCGCGATTCCCGGCCAACTTCTGAAGATCCCCCGCGGCAGTCCCGGATGGCCTGGCAGTAGGCCAGGATATCCTCCCGGTTATTGTAATAGTGGAGGCTGATTCTCATACACTGGTAGGCCCCGTAGGCCGCTCCGTCCTGCAGATGCGCCTTCACCCGTGCCCGGTCCAATTTCTCCTGAGTCACCTGAAGCTCCTCTGACAGGAGAACCACTGTGATGGTGGAGCGGTTCTTCCTCTGATATTTGTTCCAGATCTGAGCCCCGGGAATCTTCTCCACCTCTGTGTACAGAACCTCCATCAGATCCAGCATGTGATCTTCGAGCCGTCTCTCACCCAAATCCAGATAATGGCGTGCCACCATCCCCAGGGCAAAGATCCCCCCCACAGTGGGATAGCCCAGCTCATACCGCCCCGCATCCTCTCTCAAGGTAAGGTGCGCCTTAGACGTGCAAAAACGCTCGCTGTCTGACATCCACCCGGCTCCCCATTGTCTGAGATGCCTTCGAAGCCTGGGACTGACGTAGGCATATCCCAGCCCACTGTAGTGCATCATCCATTTGTAATCGCTGCCCACCAGGAAATCAATCTGGTCCCGCACCACATCCACAGACAGAATGCCCAGCGCCTGCACTCCGTCCACAGCGAACCAGATACCTTTTTCATGGCACCACCGGCCAATGGCAGCCGCATCCACCCGAAATCCCGTGGTACTCTCCACATAATTGACTGAGATCGCCCGCGTCCGCTCATCGCACTGTGCCAACAGCCTCTCTGGGGTCACCACCCCTCTCTCTGGCTGAACATAGCGAAGCTGTACGCCGTACTGTTCCTGGAACTGCCAGGCATAGCGGGTTCCGATCCATCCGTCGGTGGTCAGCACCACATTGTCCCCCGGCTGCAGTCCAATCCCCTGCACAAAGAGGTTGAACATCTGGGACGAATTGTTCCCAAAGGCCAGGTCCTCTGGCTGGGCGTGGATCATCTGCCCTAAGCTCTCCTTGGACTCCCACATCATATCCAGGGTTCCCTTGCCGTCTCCCCAGTCGGAATCTCCTCCTATGTAATAACGGTCGTCCTGGTATTTTTTCACACCCTCGTAGACATAGTCGGGTATCAAACCGGTCCCCGCCGTTTCCAGATATACGCTATCCCGCAGCACCGGGAACCGTTCCCGCTCTGTGCGCAAAAGTTCTTGCCAATTGTCTTCCATCCCTCATCCTCCTCTCACTTTTCCTACAGAGATTGCTCTCTCTCCAGCCAAGGTCCATAAGGCTTCTTCAACTCCTCTACCAAGTCATATCCTTCCCTCTGTCTCAGGTAACGCACTCGCAGGAAGAAGTAGAGATAGCCCAGCAGATAAACCGCCGCCGTCACTCCCAGCTCCTTTGGCCCCAGTGTCAGCACCATAGCTCCGCACAGATAGACGCAGATGACAAAAGTGATCACCGAGAGAACCGCTGCCAGCTTACTAGGCATCTTCACCGGAGAATGGTCACAGTTCTTGGGATATTTCCGATAGGCAAAGATAGGAGATACCGTGTTGGGCAGCTCGCCGATGGTGTTGGTCAAGGAGAACACCGTCATGATCACGCCAAAAGTAGCCCCTGTGGCACAGATCCCAATGGAAATCACCGCCACGATCAACAAGCTAATGTAAGGAACCCCATGGCGGTTCTTCCTGGACAAGACTTCCGGGTAGATCCGGTTTCTGGAAGAAAAGTCAAACACCGCCACACAGGCCAGCGCCACCGGAATCAATGAGGTTACAATACCTGCGATGGGTCCTCCCACGATGAAGAAGACCATCAACTGAGGGGAGAGAAAATGTCTGGCAACCTGAGCCAGGGATTCCAACTGCGCAGACGGAACCACACCCAGGGCCACCACGGCCATGAAGATATAGATGACACACACCACAACCGGACACAGAACCAAGGTAATGGGCACATTCCGCCCTGGATTCTCCACATCGTCGGCCAGCTCTGCGCAGGAACTGGCGCCGGACAGGGAGGAAGTCAGTACCCCGGCCGCTGCGCTGATGACACTCACCTTGATTCCAGGTTTTATCACAGACAGAAAACTCACATTTTCCGGATCCAAGTGGGGTAAGCCACAGATGATATAGACAGCGATGGCTGCCAGCAAAATCACCACAATGATATTCCCCACAGATATAGTGAACTTATTCCCGAACCAGGCCAAGACGGTGAACGCCACCAACAGGCAGATACTGACGGTGGTGGAGCTCAGGGGACAGCCTGGGAACAACTCCTGAAAATATGTAGCGAACAGCACGCCGAACAGGGCCACCATTGTCGGCTGCAAAAAAGCGTTGATGGAGATCAACGCTCCCACGTAAGGGTGCATCAGTTTCGTGGCGTGCATAAACGTGGACGCGCTGGTGGGCAGAGCCGATATGGTGTACATTCTGGTTATAGATCGCAAAATCACCACAAAAGCAGCCAGGAGCAACGCGTAGACAATGCCGCTTCCTGTGGTGTTGATCAGTTCCGGTAGCGAGCCAAAGATACCGGAGCCGATGATACAGCCGATTCCCATGAGCACACAGCCAATCAAGCTGATTTTTTTCTTCTCGTTCATAGTTGATTTCCCTCCTCATATGTCGTTGGAATTTAAGTGGTATTAGACCTCTGTATATTCTTTATTATCACATGTTTTAAACACTTTGTCAATATATATCAACATTTTGTTTAATTTGTTGAGAAAATCTCACACTTCTCAAACGAGGGAAAAACTGGCATGGCGAGAATACAAGCTCACACCAAAATGCCGCATGAGCACGCGTCACCACAGCACAAAGAATCCTGCGCCGCAGTGCGATCCTCGCGGAGCGTTTTTGTGTTATAGGGGAGTTTGAAGAACTTTCCTATAACACAAAAAAACAGCCATAGGCTCTCCCACCGCCTATGGCTCCAACTGGTTCAAATAATTATATACTGTGTACCGTGTAACACCCATCTGCTGAGATATATAGGGAACCGCCTTATAGAACTCAAAGGCTTTCCTCTCCTTTAAGAGGGACACCAATCTCAGACGCTCAGACTTACTCAAGGCGCTGGCCGGCTTACCTACAATCTGGAGACAACTGTCGAAAATCTCCTTTAAATTACCCTGATTCTCCTCAGTCACCGCCTTCTCCAGATCCGACTTAACCGCGATCAAATCCTCTTGGATCTTCACAGCCTGATAGAGGTCTGTGAAATCAAAATTGACGCCAAGCGCATAGTGGTAATCCTCACCCTTTAACAAAAATGTGGAAGATTTTAACCGGCGCCCCTTCTTGCTGAGAACCAGATGGTTGACCAGGTCATGCTTTAGGTCCAAGATAGTCTCCTCCTCCGATGTGGCCCCATAGACATCCTCCTTAGACCCAACTTTTCTCCCGGTCACATGCCCATGGTAAATGGCCAAAATCGGGTGGTTCTTCTGAGACATATCCTGTACCAAGGCCTCGCAGGAATTTCCGAAAGTCTCAGCCAACCCCTCGGCCACCCTGCACAAAAACTCAAATGCCTGCTCTCTCTCCATTGCTCTCCTCCAAGCACACCACTGGCCTACAGCTCTCCCTGTGCCACGGGCAGAGTTCTGTAGCTGCCGTCTCCTCTTGCGTTGCCGAACGCAAAAACATCCTCATAATAGCCCAACATGGGCATCAATTCCCCCGCCCTGGCACACTGACGAATCTCATCCTCACTCATCCACTTGGCGTTCACAACCTCCTCCGGCTGCAACTTCAAAGGTTCCGTCTGCTCATACGAGAACAGCCAGACGTCATAAAACACTCTGTGGACGTCCTGGCGCTCCGACTTAAACAGCACGCCTTCTTGCCTGTCCAAAGAAATACCCAGCTCTTCCCGTACCTCCCGCAAGGCGCCGGACAGACTGTCCTCCCCTCTCAACACGGATCCTCCGGTACACTCCCATGTCAAGGGAAAAGATTTCTGAGGATGCCTCTGGGACATCAGATATTTTCCTTCCCTGTTCCGGATCCATGCATGGATAATGATGTGCAGATATCCCTCTGGAATCAAATTCCCTCTCTCGTGGAACTTACCTGTTTTCCGTCTAAAGCCGTCATATAAATCCCATAGCTCCGCCATAATCTTCCTCCATCCGCCATCCATAGTTTCCTGTGTCTATTTCCAACGTACCAAATCTGAGATAATTATAGTTTAGTCTATTTTACGACTCTTTTCAATGATTTTTTCTCGTCTCCTAAGACAGGAAAGGCCCGATCTTCTCTCCCCACTCGCGGATAAGCCCCTCCAGTCTCCACACAGCGTTAGCCGGACTGGTGGAGGGAAGGCAGACCGCCTCCCTCCCAGTGGCGTCCTGGCAATACCTCTGATAGAGCCGGTAAGCTGTGGTCCCATTGGCGTAGATCTGTTTTACAGCAGACTCCTCCAAAATCCTCCCGATATCTGCCGGCACCACATCCCGGATACTGCTGTCGCTGGAACCCTTGATCTGGCAACTTTGCACCACGTCCCAGATAGCGATGTGGTGATCTAAGAGCATTCGCTTCTTCTCGGGAATCGTTGTGGGCGTCGGCTCTTTCGCCAGCGCCGCCACCACCTTCCAGAAACGGTTCTGAGGGTGGTGATAGTAAAACTGCCCCTCCCTGGATTTCACAGAAGGAAAAGTTCCTAAGATTAACACTCTGGAGTTCTCGTCAAAGACCGGCTCGAACTCATGTCTGACTTGTAGAAATTCCGTCTCCTTCATCTACGACTCCTCATCTCCCAGCTCAGCCGGCTCGGCGGGAATAAACACCCGAGGTCTCTCTTTACTCTTAGGCTCCTCGGCCTGTTCCTGAGCCTCCCTGCAGAATTCCATCTGAGAATTCACCAGCACTTTTCCCCGGCGGTCCGGCTTCACATACTCACCGTCATTCTGTAATTGGTGGGCTTTCCGGTTATCTCTCAATTCCACGTCCAGGATATGGATCACCTGCCTCTTGATCTCCTCATCTTCCACAGGGAACACAATCTCCACCCGACGGTCCAGATTCCTGGGCATCCAGTCTGCGCTTCCCATGAATACTTCCTCACCGCCATTGTTATAGAAATAGAAAATCCGACTGTGCTCCAGAAAATCACCCACGATAGAACGGACTGTGATGTTATCGCTGACTCCTGGGATTCCCACCTTCAGGCAACAGATTCCACGGATAATCAGGTCGATTTTCACCCCGCAGGAGGACGCATAGTACAAGGCCTCCATAATCTTATGGTCGCACAGGGAATTCATCTTTGCCACAATCCGGGCCTCTTTTCCCTCTCTGGCGTGGTCAGCCTCCATCTTGATCATTTTCAGGAACCGGTCCTTCATCCACAGGGGCGCCACAATCAGCTTATTCCAGTATTTCGGCTCCGAGTAGCCGGACAGCATGTTGAAGACTGCCGTGGCGTCCTCCCCGATTCTGGCGTCACAGGTGAAGATCCCACAGTCTGTGTAGAGCTTTGCCGTGGAATCGTTGTAGTTTCCGGTCCCCAGGTGGACGTAACGGCGGATCCCGGTCTCCTCCCGGCGAACCACCAGGGTGATCTTGCTGTGGGTTTTTAAGCCAACCAGACCGTAGATCACGTGACAGCCGGCTTTCTCCAGCTTCTTCGCCCACACAATGTTATTCTCCTCGTCGAAGCGCGCTTTCAATTCTACCAGAACCGATACCTGCTTTCCATTCTCCGCGGCCTGGGCCAGGGCTGCTATAATCGGGGAGTGGCCGCTGACCCGGTAGAGCGTCTGTTTGATAGCCAAGACCTCCGGATCCCTGGCAGCCTGCTGGACGAACTGCACCACCGGATCAAAGCTCATATAAGGATGATGGACGAACACATCCCCCTCCCGTACCCTCTCGAATATACTGGAGTATCCCCGGAAAGCGGCCACCGCCGCCGGGTGGTAGGCCGGAGTTTTGTAATCCCCGAATCCGTCCAAGCCGTAGAGTTTCATCAAGACTGTCAGATCCAAAGGCCCTGGAATCAAGAAGATGTCCTCCTCCTTGATCTCGAACTCCGACTTTAAGATTTTTAACAGGCGGCTGTCAATCTTCTCCTCCGCCTCCAGCCGGATCACCTCTCCCCACTGACGTTTCTTCAACTGTTTCTCGATCTCAACCAACAGATCCTCCGCCTCGTCCTCGTCAATGCTTAAATCAGCGTTTCGCATGATCCGGTAAGGATGAGCGCACACCACATCGTAATTTAAGAACAATTTCCCAATGTTCCGCTCGATGATCTCCTCCAGGAATATCACACATTGCGCCTCATTTTTCTTTCCCGGGATCGTGACAACCCGGGGAAGTACCGACGGAACCTGCACTGTGGCGAATTCCAAGTGCTTCTCCTCTTTCTTCTGATCTTTCTTCGCAATCAAGGCGCCGATATTCAACGTCTTGTTTCGAATCAGTGGAAATGGGCGCGAGGAATCCATGGCCATGGGCGTCAGCACTGGATAGACGTTCTCCTCAAAGTACCCGTCCACATATTTTTTCTGGGACTCCGTCAGATCCTCGTGTTCCTCCGCCACATGCAATCCTGCTTTTCGCAGCGCCGGGATCAGCGAGCGTGTGTAAGTACTGTATTGCACCTGCACCAGGTCGTGGGTCTTACGGCTGATCTGGTCAAGTTGCTCCTTGGAA
Source organism: Blautia sp. (assembly GCA_047014865.1). Taxonomy (GTDB): domain Bacteria; phylum Bacillota; class Clostridia; order Lachnospirales; family Lachnospiraceae; genus Blautia_A. The sequence goes on from JBKXQO010000010.1 coordinate 17,869, forward strand.
GTGAGCCCGGAGATATCTTTCTTGGTGTACTTGGCATGTACCTGATCCTTCAGCGAGGCCACTCGCACCATGTAGAATTCATCCAGGTTCGAGGAAGTGATGCTGAGAAATTTCAAACGTTCGAACAGAGGCAACGTCTTGTCCCTGGCCTCGCTGAGCACCCGCTCGTTAAACTTTATCCAGCTCAATTCCCGGTTCACATAGTATTCCGGTCTCTCAAATTTTTCCACGTCCATTTGAATCTTCCTCCCTTATCTCTTTCTCTTACGTTTCATCACTGGACGAATGCCAAATATCAAGTCAAAAAAGTCCAATTTATCCTTCAGCAACCCCAATTCCAGACTGAAATCCTTGTTGGAATCCACAATCAACTGGAGCTCGTCGTCCTTCACCACTGCCCGAAGAGTCTCCACCTTCTGGTAATGGCTGCGGTCCATGGCGTTGGCCAACCGCAAGATGGCCACCAGCTTAGCCACCAGCAGATAATCCTCCCGACTCAACCCCTCCTCCCGGCTGATCTCCTCAAAGGAGGCAAACTCCTCCTTGTTGTAGAGCACGGCATTGGCTATGATTTTCTGCTCCCTCCGGGAGAGTCCGATGATCTCCGTGGACATCACGATATTATAAGAACACTCTGCCACGTTTGTCATACTGATGTACTTACCACAGTCGTGGAGTAACACAACAATCTGTAACAGAAGCCTCTCCCTGGCTCCCATCCCGTGGACTTTTTTCAATCCGTCAAACATGGTCAGAGCCAGGTTGGTAGTGCCCTGAATATGGCTCTTGCCGCTGGAATACCGCTTTCCAATGTTCCTGGCGGACACCAAGATATCGTTCTCGAAATTATGCTTAGTCTTGAGAATCTTGTGTCTCTCACCGTAATCATAGGCAATTCCGTCGGTCAGGCTGATTCCCGGCGCCCAGAGTGCCTCGGCTCCGAGGACGTCTATGATATTCTTGTAGATGACCACCATGGGCACCACCAAAGACGCGTACTCTGAAGGCATATTCATCTCCATGGCCAGGGAATCTGCCGACTTGTAGACGATCTGCTCATAACGTCTGCCGAATTCCTCCTTGGTGATAATCTTGTCTGACAAGGTCTCCCTGAAAATAATATCCTGGAGAAAATCCCCCATGAGAATCACATTCTGAATATTTTGATCCTTCAGATATAAACGCTGAAAGACCATCAGCTCATTTCGGATAAATTCCTCCACCAGACGGTCATAGTGGATCGTCTCCTTCTCCAGATTTCGCAGCCTCTCACGGATGCGGAGACTCCCGATTCTCAGATTTTGGGTAGTCACCAGCGCATCTTTGTCAAAGAGAGACACCTGTGTGTTGCCCCCGCCCACGTCCACGATGGCCGTTCCTTTTTGAATAATCTTCTTAAACCCGGTCTCTATTGCCGCGATGGATTTATACCCCAGAAAATGCTGCTCGGAACTGCTCAAAATCTCAACGCGCACCCCGGTTCTCCTGTAGATCTGATCCAACACCAAGTTAGAATTCTCCAACTCCCGAAACGCGCTTGTGGCACAGGCCCGGTAGTCCTCCACCCGGTATTCTCTCATGATCTCCTGAAACCCATCCAGTACCTTGCACAACTCCCGTATGGTCTGTCCCTCGATGGTGTTTTGGTGGCTGTAGGCATATCTTCCCAAATCCAGACGGTAGCGCACATAGTTCACTTCCTTTAAGCCCAGCCGCTTCGAGATCTCGAAGATCTTCATACTCACTTCATAAGAGCCCACATCGATGGCCGCAAATGTCGTTATCGCCATTTCTCGCACCTCTCCTCTCTTCTACCATTGATCTGTAGTTCCTCTCGCAAATTTTCACTCCTGTCGCCCAGCCAGATAATCGATAAACTGCTGTGCAGTACGGCCAGTCAGGCCACCATGGTTTAACTCCCAGCGGTTCGCCTCCAGCAACAGCTCTTCCGTGGGCATATGTATCCCAGAACGCTTGGCCAAGACCTGCACGATATTTTGAAATTCTTTTTTATCCGGCGCCCCGAAATAGATCGTCACCCCGAAGCGATAGACCAAAGAGAGCTTCTCCTGCACCGTGTCCGAGGAGTGCAAATCATCCTCGTCCATCCGCTCCAACTTATCTCCGGCCCGCTCGCGCACCAGATGGCGGCGGTTGGAGGTGGCATAGATAAGGATGTTATCCGGCTTCTTCTCCAGACCTCCCTCGATCACCGCTTTTAGGTATTTGTACTCAATCTCAAATTCCTCAAAGGACAGATCGTCCATGTAGATGATAAATCTATAATTGCGATTCTTAATCTGAGAGATCACCTCGTTGAGATCCTGGAATTGGTGTTTGTACACCTCGATGATCCGCAGACCCTGATCGTAATATTGATTCAAGATTCCCTTGATGCTGGAAGACTTGCCGGTTCCGGCGTCCCCGAACAGAAGGCAGTTGTTGGCTTTCTTTCCCTTCACAAAGGCCTCTGTGTTATCGATCAGTTTCTGCTTGGCGATCTCATATCCCACCAGATCGTCCAGGTGTACATGGGCAATCCTGGTGATAGGCTCGATCACCACGCCCTCCCCCTGGCGGTGCTCCACTCGGAAGGCCTTGTGCAGTCCCAGCTTGCCCACGCCGAACTCCCGGTAGAACTCCACCATATCGTCCATGAACTCCTGAGGACTCTTGGCGCCTTGTAACTTCCGGCTCAAATCACAGATCCTATCCCGAATTCTCTTGTTGAATAATTTACTATTCTCATCGATGTTGACGTAATCTCTCAGTATCTGGCTGTACACCCCGCCGAAATCCCGGTCAAACTCTTCAAAGCCAAAATCATAAAACTGTTTAAAGATCTCAAAATCGTGGAGCGCAACCTGATTGATGGTTCCCTCCACCGAACCTACGATCTCACAGGACGTGCTAAAGGCATTCTCCTGGTTTACCAACAGAAACGTCAGGTAATTATGCCACAGATTCCCGGAGAATCCATAAGCCCCCGCCAACTCCACCAACTGGTTGACACAGCCGAAGAATTCCTTCCCATAGCCCCGCAGTTCCTCCGGACTCTCCTGGCTGATCTCCATCAGTCCCGCCATCTGCTCCAAGATCTCTCCGTGTTCAAAATCCCGGTAAATGATACATTCGCTTAATCTCACCATCTTCTCACCCTCGCCGTTCCCGTTTATTTTTCATCTCCACGATCTCCGTCATCTCTCCCAGAAAGGACAAAGAGCCGAAAACCAAGATCACATCCTCCGGTCCGGCGCTGTCGTAAGCCCTGTCCACTGCCTGGCGAAAACTGTCAAAAGCCTCCACCTGCCCGTGATATCTCCTGGCTGCCGCCGCCAGCTCCTTCGCCGGAAGAGCCCTCCCAATATCCGGGGGAGCCACCGCATAGATCGCCTTGGCATAGGGAGCCGTGATTCTCAACACTTGGTCATAGTCCTTATCCCGGAACATTCCCACAATATAGTAGAGCGTTTTCCCGGAAAAATACTCCTTGACGGACTCCTCCAACTTCCGGGCCGCATCTGGGTTGTGGGCGCCGTCCACCACAAAGAGCGGCTCCTGACCAATCACTGTGAAACGGCCGTTCCAACGAGTCCGTCTCAATCCGCTCCTTGCCGCCTCCAGGGGAATGGAATACCCCAGTCTCTCCAGTTCTCTCAAGGCCGTCAGCGCCAAAGCCGCATTGTCAATCTGGTAGACGCCGGCCAGTGAGATCTGAAACGCTTCCCCCCGCCAGATAAATTTTTGGCCAAAGCAGGAAGCCTCCTCCACCTGGTAGTCCTCCTCCTTGGACCAGACCAGCGGCACGCCCACTCTGGCGCAGGTTCTCTCCACCACTGCCGCAGCCTCCGGTTGCTGGTGGGCAGACACCGCCACACACCCCGGTTTTATGATGCCCGCTTTGACCTGCGCGATCTCTGACAACGTGTCTCCCAGAAATCCCATATGATCCATTCCCACGGGAGTCAGCACAGCCAACAGGGTGCTGGACACCACGTTGGTGGCGTCGGTGGCGCCCCCCATCCCGGTCTCCAGGGCAACCAAGTCGCAAGCTTCCTCCTGAAAATATAAAAAAGCCACGGCTGTCTCGATCTCGAAGGGGGTAGGGTGGGGACGTCCTTCCGCCGCCATCTTCTCCGCCACATCCGCAACCTTTGTCAGATGTCTCGCAAAAGCCTCCCGGCTGATTTTCTTCTCCCCCACCGCCATCCTCTCCCGGTAGGAATAGAGCGTGGGCGAGATGTACCTCCCAACTCTATAACCTGCCTCCTGAAGCACCGTGGATATATAAGCCAGCGTGGAGCCCTTGCCATTGGTCCCCGCCGCATGTATAAATTTCAAATCATTCTGGGGATTTCCCAGTCTTCTCATCAACTCTTCAATGTTCTCCAAGCCCAAGACTCTACCGTAACACTCCACCTGGTCAATATAGGCTCTGCTCTCTTTGTAATTCATAAATTCCTCCGGATTTTCTCTCGTTATGTTACAGTATATTACACCGATCTTCTTTTTTCAAGGCAGGAACTTTCAAGAAATCCCAAGGAAAAGTAAAATTTTTGTGGTTTCCATTCCTTTTTCCCACCCCGCATGTTTCCAGATAGATAAGGGAATACTACCATACGTATCAAAAGTCATGTACCTCATATACGAGATGAAAGGAATGGATAAAACTATGAGAAAACAATTTCTACTCTGCGGCGGCCTTGGCTGGTGCCTGGAAATCCTGTGGACAGGACTCCACAGCTTACAAAGAGGCGAACACACTTTGAGCGGGACTTCATCGATCTGGATGTTCCCCATCTATGGGCTGGCCTTTGTCATCGGTCCGGTCTCCCACTACCTGAAGAATTGTCCGGTCATCCTGCGGGGTTCTCTGTACACCACAGGCATCTTTATCACCGAATTCACCACCGGCGCCCTTCTCCGCCGCTTTCATGCCTGTCCCTGGGATTACAGCAGTTGCCGCTGTCACTACAAAGGATTAATCCGCTTAGACTACGCCCCTCTTTGGTTCTGCACAGGGCTATTCTTTGAGAAGGTACTGACCGTCAACACTCCTGAGTAATCTTTTTTCTTGAAAAATATGTCTAAGTATTATATGATGGAAGTCAGGGAACCGCCCTTTTTCCGAGGGCAAAATCATCCATCAGGAGGTAACATATGAGACATATAATGAGTCCGTTGGACCTGTCTGTCGAGGAACTGGACCAGCTCCTTGATCTGGCAAATGATATTGAAAAGAACCCTGATAAGTACGCGCACGCCTGCGACGGCAAGAAGCTGGCCACCTTATTCTATGAGCCCAGTACCCGGACCCGCCTGAGTTTCGAGGCGGCTATGCTGAATCTCGGCGGCAATATTCTCGGATTCTCCAGCGCCGATTCCAGCTCTGCCGCAAAAGGCGAGAGCGTTGCAGATACCATACGGGTCACATCTTGTTATGCAGATATCTGCGCTATGCGCCATCCAAAAGAGGGAGCTCCTCTGGTAGCTTCCATGGCCTCTTCTATTCCAGTCATCAACGCCGGAGACGGCGGTCACCAACATCCCACCCAGACTTTAACCGATTTGTTGACTATTCGCTCTCTCAAGGGACGCCTGGGCGATCTGACCATCGGCCTGTGCGGCGATCTGAAGTTTGGCCGCACCGTCCACTCGCTGATTCAGGCTCTGGTTCGCTATCCCAACGTCAAATTCATACTGATCTCGCCGGAAGAACTCCGCCTGCCCGGATACATCCGCGATGGAATTTTGAAAAAACAGCAGATTGCCTACGAGGAGGTGGAGCGCCTGGAGGACGCACTCCCAGACCTGGATCTCCTCTACATGACCCGTGTACAGAAAGAGCGTTTCTTCAACGAGGAAGACTACGTGCGGATGAAAGATTTCTACATATTAGATAAAGCAAAAATGGAGCTGGCCAAGCCGGACATGTACATTCTGCACCCACTGCCCAGAGTCAATGAGATCTCCGTGGAAGTGGACGACGACCCCAGAGCCGCCTACTTCAGACAGGCTCAGTATGGCGTCTATGTCCGCATGGCTTTGATTCTCACACTGTTGGAGGTGAAAGTATGTTAAATGTAGGAGCGCTGAAAGAAGGCTACGTTCTGGATCACATCAAGGCCGGCAAGAGTATGACCATCTACCACGACCTGAAGCTGGACAAACTGGACTGTACCGTCGCCATTATCAAGAACGCCCGCAGCAACAAGATGGGCAAGAAGGACATCATCAAAGTAGAGTGTCCCATCGATAAATTGGACCTGGACATCCTTGGTTTCATTGATCACAACATAACCGTGAATATTATCAAAGACGAGAAGATCGTCGCCAAAAAAGAGCTGCGCCTCCCCAGACAGGTGGTCAACGTCATAAAATGTAAAAATCCCCGCTGCATCACTTCCATCGAGCAGGGGCTGGATCAGATTTTTCTGCTCACCGACGAGGCCAGCGAGACTTATCGCTGTAAGTACTGCGAGGAGAAATACCGGGGAAGCCGTAAGAAATAGAGCAAAACGCGAGAAGGACAAGTCCTCAACCTCTGAGAGACTCGTCCTTCTTTCATATAATATAATAAAAATTTCACCCATGGCTCTCGCCTTGCCAGATCAATTCTTATCGTAAATGATCTTCAACCCTTTCAACAAGAGATCGTCGTCCAACACGATCTTCTGTCTGCAGTGGGGAACAATACTCTTGGCCAGGCCGCCGGTGGCCACCACCGTGGCCTGTTCGCCCAGCTCCTCCTCGATGCGGGAAATCACGCCGTCGATTCCTCCGGCGCTGCTGTAGATCACTCCGCTCTTCATACACTCGATGGTGTTCTTCCCGATGATATGCCTTGGAGCTTCCAGGCTGATGCCGTGAAGCTGTGAGGCTCTGGCCGTCAAGGCATCCAGAGAGACCCCCACCCCCGGGAGAATCATGCCACCCACATAATTCTTCTTGCCGTCCACCACACAGACTGTGGTGGCCGTCCCCATATCTATAAGAATCAGCGGAACCGGATACTGTGCAATTCCAGCCACTGCCGCCGCCACCAGGTCACTGCCCAACTGGGCCGGATTGTCCATCAAAATATTCAGCCCAGTCTTCACCCCCGGGCCCACCACAAGGATCTTCTTGTGGAGAATTTTCTCGGCCGCCAGCTTCACAATGCTGGTAATCTGAGGTACCACAGAGCAGACAATCCCACCCTCGATGTCTCTGCGGTGAATTTTATAGATATCCAACACATTCTTCAGATCAATGGCGTACTCCAACTCTGTCTTCGTGCGCACTGTGGACAGGCGTTCCACAAAATAGGTCTTCTCATCGTCGATACAACCCACCACAATATTTGTATTTCCCACATCGATCACTAATATCATACTACACTCCTAATTTCGCTCTCACATTCTTATTCATCAGAACTTTTCCTATCAAGACCGTCAAGATGCCCGCCACAATCGCTTCGGGAATTCCGTTGATGCCGATGACAGACAGGATGAACCCATAGACGGCACTGGCTGCCACTCCGTTGGCCGAGGCATAGGCGTCCCGGAAGAACACAAAGATCAGATTCATAACCAAGAGCGTGTTCACCAAAGCGCCACTGACGCCAGCCAAAGCCAGTCCCACCGCCGAGACTTGACGATCTTTCTGCAATCTTTGAATCCAACGGTACACATAAAAGGGCAGAATCCCCACCAAAATCCTGGGAACAAAACAGATAATCAAACTTCCCACTCCTCCACTGTAATCCCCCAGGGAATAAAATGGGGTGAACACAAAGGAAGTCACCGTGGGATTGATCGTATTGTTGATAAAACTGGTAAGCCCAAATATGAAGCCTAAGCCTGCCCCTCTCTTGGACCCCAATAACAGAGAACCGATAATCACCGGAATGTGGATAATGGTTGCACGGGTAAATCCAAGAGGGATGTACCCCAGAAATGGTGTGAAGGCCATCAAGACAATCAGTGCAGCGAAAAGTGCCACCTGTGCCATGCCCCTTGTCTTGGACACATTTACTTGTCCCATTGTTGCGTTGTTCATGATTTTTCCTCCTTGTTACTATTCTCCTCACAGAGATACAATACAATGAGCCGGTTTACGGGTTACATAGATAAAATTTTATCCAGGATGCGTTCGGCTGCCTCCTCCTTGCTCATGCGCTGGAGTGAGACTTCCTCATCCCTCGTAATCAAGGTCACCACATTGGTGTCAACGGAGAATCCCGCTCCTGGAACCTTTAGGTTGTTGGCAACCACAAGATCCAGATTTTTCTTCTCCAACTTCTTCCTTGAATTACTTACCATATTTTCAGTTTCCATAGAGAAGCCGCACAGAAACTGTCCCTCGCGCTTGTGCTCCCCTAGATATTTTAAGATGTCCGCTGTCTTCTCCATCGGAAGATTTAAGCTGGCGTCTGATTTCTTGACTTTCTCTCCCTTTACTTCCCGTGGACGGTAGTCCGCCACTGCAGCCGCCTTAATCACAATGTCCTGCTCCTCGTACCGGGAAGTCACAGCGTCGAACATCTCCTGGGCGGTGGTCACCTCCACCACATCCACGAACATTGGCCGCTGCAGTCCTGTCGGCCCCGTCACCAAGGTGACTGTGGCTCCTCTGCGCATACACGCCTTGGCCATGGCGTAGCCCATCTTACCTGTGGAGTGGTTGGTCACATAGCGGACCGGATCGATGGACTCCTGAGTGGGTCCTGCTGTCACCAGTACTCTCTTGCCCGCCATATCCTTCTCCCTGGCGACAGCCCTGAGAATATATTCCAGCAACACCTCCGGCTCCTCCATCTTACCGGCTCCCACTGTCCCGCAGGCCAGATACCCCACCTGGGGCTGAGCCAGTTGATAGCCATACCTCTCCAGGATTCTCAGGTTGTCCTGAACCACTGGATTCTCGAACATGTTTGTGTTCATAGCCGGAGCCAGAATCTTCTGGCATTTGCAAGCCATCACTGTGGTGGTCAACATATCGTCGGCAATACCGTGGGCCAGTTTACCAATCACATTGGCGCTGGCCGGGGCAATCACCGCCAGATCCGCCCGGGTGGCCAAAGCCACGTGCTCCACCTGGTGCTGAAAGTTCCGGTCAAAGGTGTCCACCAGACACTTATTGCCTGTCAGCGACTCAAAAGTGATAGGATTGATAAAATTCGTGGCGTTCCTGGTCATCAACACGTGGACGTCCGCATGTAACTTCTTCAACCCACTGGCCAGATATGCAATCTTGTAGGCGGCGATACTTCCGCTCACCCCAAGCAAAATTGTTCTTCCCTGTAACATGGTAATTACTCCTCCCCAGAACTCTCTCTTCCAGAAAATCGCAGGCCTCCCCTGCAACTGCCTTCCCCATTATAAGGAATCTTCCTGGGAAAAGCAACCTTATTTCCGCCTGTCCTGTCAATAAAGATAGACGAGATCCTCTCCCATATATCTCCCTTGATCCAAAGTCTCTTGCCAGCACAGACTTTCTATACACTCCGTGAGACTTTTCTCTTGCCCATTCACGCTCTCCAGGAGACTCTCGGATATCCCCACATGAAGTATCCGGGGTTTTTGGTCCACCTCAGTGGCAAACAGAGGAATCTCTGTGACAATTCCATCCTCAAAAAACTTCCTGTCCCGACGGTAGTTTCGCCTCTGCTCCCCACAGGAAAACAGTTGACACACATAACGGTAGTAAGCCCTTAGGTACTCTTCCTTTTGAAATCCCAGCTCCACCTTCCGGCTTTTTTCCAGATAGGACTTGCCTGGTATCCGCACGATTCCATTTAAGCGCCCGCCTTCATAGTAAGTCATGCTCACTGCGCGAAGCCCAGGGGCCTCCCATCCCACTTTTTGAAAGTCAGAGACTTCCTGGCACCCATGATTCATGGCCGTCCGGCTGTTCTGGCTCCGCCCCTTCACCGACCAAACCTGATATCCTGCCTCGTCTATCCGCCCTCCGATAAAATCATTGCGGTTACTCCCCGGCGCGTTTAGATATTTCCCATCGGCACAGATCACGGACAGACTTGTCAGATACTCTGTCCGGAACAGCCTTCTGGCCGCCAGCTTCGTCACCGCCATCCCCAGATAATAGTGGATCAAACTCTTCTCCGCCGCATCCAGGTGCGCAATCCTCCTGGATTTCAACAACATGTCTCCCTCTGCGTCCAAGGCCATCTCCAAGAGATAGATCCGGTACGCCAGCTCATATTTACGCTTCGCACTGTCTGTCCCCGGGAGCCTCTGTTGGGACAGAGAGCTCATGGCGATCTCATGGAGAAGTTCCAGATTGGAGAAAGCCAGCTCCGTCAGACTTCTGGGATCCTCCTCCTCACCCTCCCCTTTTCGGATATCCACATACAATTTATACTCTTTTCTCTCTGTCAACAGCATCTCTCATCCCTCGTACTCTATACATTTTTTCTCACCACTGTTCAATCCGGTCATCCTTGCGGTTGGCTCTCTGCCCGGGGTTCTTCCTCCTCCGGTCGTCCTCCTGGAAATCGTCTTCTTCATCATCATCCCCAAAGCGGCGGTTGGTGAGTATCTGAAAAAGCAGGCCCAGCGCTGCAATCCCAACTCCCAAAAATTTTCCATAGAAGGTATCCCCCACATGAATCAAAGGCGCCAGGGCCGCCCCGGCCATCAATCCCCCCTGGACAGAAGTGGTGACAATGACGATGGGTTTGACAAAGACTACACCCAACACGCCGATCCCCACACTGATCAGCATACAGATAAAGAAGGTCATCGAGCTGCGGGGATGTATGAGATAGAGGCAGAGTGCCATCCCCACCCCTGCACAGAGAAGAAAGATACCCGCCTTATAGATATAGAAAGCCACTGCCGCCAAAGCCAGAGCCGCGACTCCCGCTATGACAGCCATCACAATGAAATCTGCATGTAAGACCCGGTAGCTCACAAAAAGGCCGGCCAGTCCACCAGCCACCAGTCCCACCACCGTCACCCAGAGACGAAGCAATTTATACCCCAGGAAACAGTTGAGAAGCCCCGCCACCAGGGCCACAATCAGAAAACTTTTTCCCAGTTGGTCCAAGTTCTGGACAAGATCTCCTATTTTTAACATTATCTGCATCATATCATCCATACTTTTTCCCCCTTGTGATTTCGGCTGCACGTTTTACATCAAAACAAAGAATCCTGTACCGCAGGATTCTCCGCCTGCGGTGGGGCGCATAAGCGACATCATCACACAAAAACGTTCCTATAACATAAAATAGAGTGTCTGAAAGTGTTCCAGGCTCCCATAGCGGTATTCGATCTGCTGAAGCCCCTGACTGTTCATATAGTACTGGGCAATCCATTCCACCATCTTCTCGTCGATCAGATCCGAGACAGCCTGAGTGTACCCCTGTTGGTCGGCAAACTTAATACGGATCATCTTCTCCCCCTGGTCGATCTGTCCGCAGGCATATTGGTAGATACTCTCCCGGTCATAACTCTCAAAGTAACTGCCGCTTCTCACATAATAGTTGTCAGCCACAGCCTTACAATCTGGAACCGAGAACTCTGTGTGGGTGTCCCCCAGGCTCTCATACTCCTCCGGAAACGGACAGAGATAGTCATAGAGAACCATGTTGCTGTCCACAGCCACACCGTCTCCCTGGAGAAAATCCGGCTGATCCCCATTGGTGGCATCCAGATAGTAGTAATCTCCATCCAGATTCACAATATTCCACGCATGTCCGTCCGGAGACTCTTGGAAATCCCCTGTGACGTAGAGACACTCCACCCCCATCCGTTCCAACAGGTATTGCACAGCCCCCGCATATCCGGCGCACACCGCCTGGTGATCCCTAAAGACGCCTGCGATACTCTGGTCATCCTCTGAGTAGGCATACTCCGTGTTGAGGATCACATACTCATAGGCCGCCTTGGCCTTGTCATAGTCATCCGCATCTGCGTCCAGACTCTGGGCCACCTGTTGATACGCAAGCTCCATGGACTCCTGCACCCCGGGAATCTCCTCTTGTTTTACCTGATACCCAGGCTCAAACACCGTGTAACTGGAATGTACCGTCTTGTAAGTAGCCTCCCGGTTGTGAATCCAGAAAAGTTCCGGATGATCCCGCAACAAGGCATGGTAGGTCAGGTCAATGGCCCCATTGTCCGCGCTGCTGACATAGATCTCCGACTGGTACTCCTGTACCCCCTCTTGGATTTCCCGATAAATTCTCTGCTGCTCCTGTGTCAACTGTTGAAAGAAGTACTCCGTCCACTCTCCATCCTTCTCTTTGACTTCCTTCTCCCGGAGTTCTCTCACCTCTCTTGGCTCTGTGGACGCCAGATCCTGAGCCGCATCCTGAATATTCTTTATGGTCTCTCTGGCCTGGTTGGACACCGACTGGTCTTCTCCCAGGTTACACCCAGCGAACAATCCTGTCAAACTCAACAGGAGAACCATACAAAATCCTTTTTTCCATCTTCTCATCCAATTCTCCCTTGCTGTCTTCTAGTCTTCTCTTATCATACCGGATTTTCGCTGAATTTGCAAATCTTGTGTGCCATTCCTCCCAAGATCATCGACACATGGGATACGGAATTTCTCTCACTCCCCTCGCCGGCCCTCCTCTTCCAGGTGAATCTGCCTGGTGCAGATTTTCTTCGCCAGTTCCCGGTTGTGAGTCACCATCAAAAGGCCCAGCCCCCGATCTTCAATTTCCTGTAACATGAAATTCCAGATCTGGGCCTGGGTGATCACATCCAACATGGTACTCATCTCATCGGCCAACAAAAACTGTGTGCCGTGGAACAGAGAACGGGCCACGCAGAATCTCTGGAGTTCTCCCCCTGAGAGCTCTCTGGGATACCGTTTTAACCAGTCTTCCTCGATTCCCAAAGCTTGCATCACTTCATCCCTGTACATTCCAGACTCCTGTAGAACTTTCTTCATCCTCCACCGAGGATTGATGGCCTTCTCCGGGTGCTGGTAGATTAACTGGACTGGGGATACCCCCCTTCTCTCCAAGGGCTTTCCGTCCAACAAGATTTCCCCCTCCACCGGGCGTAGATACCCCGCCAACAGCTTCACCAACGTGCTCTTCCCATAGCCGCTGGGACCCACCAGTCCCACCCGCTCTCCTTTCTCCACGCTCACGCTGAGATTCCGAAAGATCCACGGCTGCCTCTCCCCATACCGAAAACTGATATTCTTTGCCTCAATCCGCATATACACACCTCACATATCCCCCACGCACTTCTCTCATGGGTATCTCCTCCTCACACTCCTCAGTCTTATGGGGACATCTAGGAGAAAACAGACATCCCTTTGGCAGATCCTTCGCATAGGGCTGGAATCCTGGAATGGGCTGAAAACCATTCTGGGGAAGCGCCGCCCACAGCGCCTTAGAGTAAGGATGGCGGAGCGCTTCAGGTCCTCTCCGGAAATCTGCCGCCTCCGCTATCTCCACCGTAGTGCCGGCATAAAACACAGCAATCCTGTCCGCCACATGAAAGGCCAGATCAATGTCGTGGGTGATCAATACCACCGCTCTCCCCTCATCCGCCAATTCCCGAAAGATCCTCAATGCCTCCATTGCCATCGCAAGATCCAATCCCGGGGTGGGTTCGTCGGCGATAATCACCTCCGCCCCACTGACCACCGCCGTGGACACCAGTACCCTCCTGGCCATCCCTCCAGACAACTGAAACGGGTAGAGTTTCTCCGTACTCTCATCCAGGTAGAGCCGCCGAAAGACCTGCTTTTGACGGGCAATTTTCTCCCTATCCGGTTTCCCCCCTCTCACCTGGGCATCTACCTGCATCAGGGGATCCAGATAGGCCACCGACTGGGGCACCAGAGCCATCTCCCTCCCCCTCAGCCTCTCCTTGTCCTTCTGTGACAGTGTCTGACCCCTGTACTGGATCTGACCGCTGACCGAGGCATTCTTTGGCAGTAACCCCATCACCGCGTGGGCCAGAAGACTTTTCCCGGACCCGCTGGATCCGGCAATAGCCACGATCTCCCCCGGCTTCACTTCCAAGTTCAAGTTGGAGATCACCCTCAAGTCACACTGCTCCAGGCCTTGATCGTACATGTGAAAGGACACAGACAATTCTCTCACCGATAAAATTGATTCTCGTTCCATCTTCTCCTCCTACTCATGGGCACTGTATGGGTCGATAATTTTCTTTAAATTCTCCCCCAAGCGGTCGAACAGCAACACAATCACTGCCAGCATCGCCCCCGGGAAAAATGCCAGCCACCACATACCGGTGGACAAGTATTTCATAGACTCCGAGAGAATGATTCCGATGGCCGGCTGCTCCGGAGACAGACCAAATCCCAGAAAAGTCAGGCTGGACTCATGCATGATCGCATGGGGAAACATCAAGATCAACCCAATCACAAACTGTGGTACCATATGGGGTAAAATGTGGTGCACCGTAATCCACCAACTAGAGTGGCCCAATTTTCTGGACACCTGGATATACTGTTGGGAACGGATCTGAAGCACTTCGCTCCGGATGATCCGGGCCAAACCGGTCCAATGGGTGACGGCCACGCCGATTAGCACCCCCTTCAACCCCTTCCCACAGGCAAAGGAGATCAGAATCAAGAGCACCGTGTGGGGAATTCCCATCACCAGGTCGATCACCCAGTTGATCAGATGATCCAGCCAGGACGCCCCGGTAGCCGCCACCACGCCCACGATCAACGCGATAACTGCACTGACACAGGAGGCGACCGTCCCCACCACAATGCTCACCGACAACCCTTTCACTGTCCGAACCAACATATCTCTCCCCAACATATCCGTCCCAAAAGGATGTTCCCAGGACGGTTTCAGACCTTTCTGCGAAAAGTCCGCCACAATCAAGTCGTCGCTCATCCAGACCCCTGCCAGATAAATCCCCAGAAGCACAGCAAAGATCAACGCCACCAGCAAAATTAACTTTGTCCTACGGTTCAGAAGCGGGGACTTGCTCTTCACTTGCAGACTGCCAACGCTAACTTCCATATGATTCATTTCGATATCCCTCCCTAATCTGTGGATCCACAATTCCGTAGATGATGTTGGCCAGCATGTTGCCCACAAAGACAAACAAAGCGCTAAACAGTGTGATTCCCAACAAAAGCGGGATATCCGACCCCATCCCGGCGGCTGAGGCCGCGGCTCCCAGTCCCGGATAAGAGAAGACCGTCTCTGCCAACACCGATCCCCCGAACAACTCACTAAAAGACCCAAATTGCATGGTAACTGCGGGAAGTAAGATGTTCCGCAGACCATGTCTCCTCAGAATACCCCAGCGGGATTCTCCCCTGGCCTTGGCAAACAGCACGTAGTCGCTCTCCAGCACATCCACCAGCTTCTCCCGGGTGTGCAGCGCCACATTGGCAAAGGAGAGAAAACTTAAAGTCAGAGCCGGCAATACCAGATGATGAATCCTCTGGAATACGGTGACCTGATCTGCCGGGACTCCCTGGGGCACACTCATCCCCATGGGGAACCACCCCAGCTTCACCGAGAAGAACATCAAAAATACAATGCCAATCCAAAAAGTGGGAATAGAGCACATGATCAGACATAGTTTTTTCAAAATCTTGTCCGGCCACCTCCCGTTGAAAATCCCCATCGCACAGCCAATCCCAAAACCCAAAACTCCAGAGAAGAGCCAGGCCGTCACCATCAAGGCCAGGGAGGCGGCGAATTTCTCCTGAATAATATCCAGAACCGGTCTGCGGTAGATCAGCGATACCCCGAAATCTCCGTGCAAAATCGAACTTCCCCATGCCAAAAACCGTTCCACCGGGGGATCATTCAAGCCCCAATACTCCGCTATTTTCTCTCTCTGCGCCTCACTGACATTGGGGACGGATCCCACATACTGTTGTACCGGGTCCACCGGAGACAAACTCACCAGAATAAAACTAATCACACTGACAGCAATCAACAAAGTGGCTACCCGGAGTAGATACTTGCCTGTGAACTTAAAAAAATATCCGTTTTTCATAAATCTGCCCTCATTTTCTCATAGACATGCCTTTTGCCCCGGACAAAAAACTGCCCGGAGCAAAATCGATCACCAACCTCTTCCCCATTGCCACCTTACTTCCAAGACCACTCCGCCAAATTTGCAATCAGCGGCCACGCTTGTCCGTGCGCGTGAATTCTCTGCTTCCCAATATCCAGCCCATCTTTTATGTAGTACAGGTGGGTCATATTCACATAGAAAGCCCAGGGCGCCTCTCCCCGCATGGAGGTCCCCGTCTCTCCATCCCACTGGGCTTTTTTCCACCACTCATAGGAATCCTGGATGGTCTGAGAGTTCATAGCTTTGTCCAGATACTCGTCTGTCTTCTCACTGGTGTAAAACTCAGGGTTATAGAAATCCGTCTTCCCAGCATTGCTGCTGTGGTACAACATGTAAGAGGTCATGGGACTGTCCGATCCCCACCCCATAATCATGGGTTCTGAGAACATTCTGGCTACGGTATCGTCTGCACTCACCCCTTCCACCGTGATGTCAAACCCCATATTTTCCTTGGCCTGGTTAGCCACAGACATGGCCACCGCCTGGCGCATGGAGTCCCCGGCAAAGTACATCAGGTTAAACGCCAGTTTCTCACCGTCCTTCTCCCGGATTCCGTCCCTGTCTGTGTCCTCCCAACCGGACGCCTCAAGAAGTTTGACTGCATAGTCCACGTCCGTCTCAATGACGTCCTCCTCATTCCACCAAGGCATCCCGTCACACTCCGAGTAAGCCGGGGCTGCATATCCATTTAGCGCCTCCTCGATGATCTGTTCCCTGTCGATCCCATAACAGAGCGCCTTCCTCACATTCACATCACAGGTGATATTATTTCCGATCTTATATCCATCCTCCGTGGTCTTTCCCTCATCCGGTACCGTGGGAAGGGTGATGCCTCTGTTGTCCACAGACTCTACCTCCTCCACTCTCATGCCCGGAATCTTTGTGGTAGCCAAGGTGGCAGAGGTCAAAGCGACGTCCACATCTCCCGCCTGCGCAGCCACGAACCTGGCGTCCTCCTCCTGGATCAGAACCACCGCCCGCTGAATCTCCGGTTGTTTACCGTAATAGTCCTCGTTGGCCTCCAGGATAAACTGCTGCCCTTTATCCCACTGCACCATCTTATAAGGGCCGGAGCCGATGACCTGATCCGCCTCCAAACCAAACTGATCACTGTAGGCCTTCTCCGGCACAATCCCCATCTGAGCCACAGTGTAGATAAAAGTCACGCAGGGTTTCGTCAATTGAAACTTCACCGTGGTCTCATCCGGAGCTGTACAACTCTCCATCATGGTCAAATCCATGTACGTCGCTTTTTCCTTCGCCGTGTTGAAGGTGAAGGCAACATCTGAGGCTGTCAGTGGGTCGCCGTTGGTGAACTTCACATCGTCACGTATCTGAAACGTCCAGGTCAGGGCGTCGTCGCTCACACTGTACTCCGTGGCCAGATCATTCTCCAATTGATCCTCCCCGTTTACCTTCACCAGGTTAGAGTACAACGGTGATCCCGTATAGCCAAATCCCGTGCAAGGATCAAAGGAATCTCCCTCACTGGAGAAGCCGATAGTCACCTCGGACTGCTCCTGAGCCTTGCCTCCATCTTCCTCTTGGTCTGCCCCATCCTCTTTGGTGTCCTGGGAAGACTCTGCCTTATCCTTCACCGCAGAAGTACCGGAATCTCCTGCCTGTCCACAACCTACTGCCATCGCCGTCACACACAACAGCGCTGCAAGAACTCTTATTCTCTTTTTCATTTGCCTTATCCTCCTGGTCTTTGCTGTGTCTCTCACTTACCTCGGTATACCTGAATTCATTATATCGGAACCGTCCCAGCTTCGTAAGCTACCCTGGGGGATATTCTTTTACACTTTTTTCGAATTGTCGCCAATTTTGCCACATTTAATTTTTGACACGTCTGTCAAAACGGATATTCACGATCCGCTTCCCTACTTGCTCATAACCTGATTTCCACTCCCGCGGCGTTTTAGCGTGAGCTTAAACTCCTGAAAAAGTTAAATAGATGAAAAACTTTTCCGCCTGTGTGATATAATAAAGAATACGTCAAGGCAAAAAATATATCTTAATATATTCACGTGCCCAACGGTGACGTTCTCTGCGTTTCCATTTCACATGTAGTGCAAGCGTCCCCAAGGCGTACTTTTTGGTAACCGTAATTCACAGAAATTTTCTCAGAAGTTAAGTAAAATCAAATTTCTGTCAGAAAAGAAAGGTCAAATTCATGAGAGTAGAACAATTTGTAATGGCTTACGGCGTGGAACACGACCGGCTCCGGGCAATTCTTCCGGATCCCTTCACCTCCCTGCGCCCCGTTCTCCGCATCAACGCTGAGGTGCGAGATGAGAAAACAGGTTATATAGAATTCAACACAGCTATCCAAAAAGGCGAGACAAAAGGTTGGCTGAATATCGGATTCTGGGAAGAAGTTCCCTTTATAAAAGAAGAAAAATCCATCGTCTTTCACACAGATTTTCTAGATTTGTCTTTCTCCGGCGTTGGAATAGAAGGGGGCTGTCCTGCTGAGAAAGATAACCAAGGATGCCATTTTCTCGGATCTGCCCCCCAGATCCGGCTCCCCGAGCAGATCACGGAAAAGAAAGAGTTTTGTGATTGTAGATTCGCGTGGCGTTTCGACGGCCATGGAGCTCACGGTGTCAGCACCGGCAAAACCCTTCCCGCCATCCCAAGGGAGGTTCAGAATCGCTACCCAAGACAAGACTTTACCGTAGAAAACGCAGCCGCTATACCCTGCGAACAGGTTCTGGGCGCCTACCTTGTCAAATTTGAAAGACTGGCAATGGCATAACAGCACCCTCCTACTTTTTAGAACATTACACACCCTTTCACAACTTATAAAGGAGAAAAACTATGATTTTATACTTTTCAGGAACAGGCAACAGCGCATACGTCGCCCAAAGAATCGGCCAGGAAATCCAAGACGAGGCCGTGAACTTATTCGACAAAATCAAGAATAACGATTTTTCAGACATGCACTCCCAGCGTCCCTGGGTGATCACCGTCCCCACCTACGCTTGGCGCATCCCCCGCATTGTAGAAAAATGGTTGGAACGTACAAATCTCACAGGCGATAAGAACCTTTACTTTGTGCTGACCTGCGGTGGAAGTATTGGAAATGCAGGAAAATATTTAGAGAGGCTCTGCACTCAAAAAGAGATGAATCATCGCGGCTGCGCAGGGATCACGATGCCAGAAAATTACATCGCACTGTTCTCCACTCCCACCGAGGAGGAGGCATCGCGAATCATCGAGCAGGCAGAAGAAGTCATAGACGAAACGGCACGCCAGATCAGGAGCGGCGATCCCCTCCCCCAACCCAGCATCTCCCTGATGGACAGACTGAACAGCGGTATTGTGAACGACCTTTTCTACCCTATGTGCGTCCACGCCAAGAAATTCTACGTCACCGAGGACTGTATCTCCTGTGGCAAATGTGTCAATGTCTGTCCTCTCAGCAATGTCCACCTAAAAAACGGAAAACCGGTCTGGGGAAACCACTGTACCCACTGCATGACCTGCATCTGCCGCTGTCCAAAAGAGGCGATTGAATACGGGAAGCACAGTCATGGTCTCCCCCGCTATACTTGCAAAAAAGAACTGTAATCTACTATCTCTCTACCACTCCATCACCGCTGCTCCCCAGGTCAGCCCTGCTCCGAAACCGGCAATCACACATCGGTCCCCTCTCTTTAACCTTCCATCCCGGTTCATCTCATCCAGCAAGATGGGGAGCGTCCCCGCTGTGGTATTCCCATAACGGTCCAGATTCACCGGAAACTTCTCCTCCGGCTGGTGGAGCCTCTTGGCCACCGATTGTAAGATCCGCCTGTTGGCCTGGTGCAGAAGATACCACTGGACACTGTCCGTATCCATCCGGTTCTGCCCTAGAAGCTGGAGAATGCTCTCCGGCACCCTCTTCACTGCAAATTTGAACACCGCCTGTCCATCCATATAGATAGGGAAAGTCTGAGCAGCCTCCACCGCCGGGGTGGCCAAGGAGGCCGCCTGACAACTGAGTACTTGCCCCATTTCTCCGTCTGTGTGGAGCACACAGTCCACCAGCCCCGTCTCTCCTCTCTCCACCACGCAGGCTCCGGCTCCGTCTCCAAAAAGTACGCAGGTGCTCCGGTCCTCCCAGTCAATCAGACGGGAGAGCGTATCCACTCCCACCAGTAAAATTCTCTGATAAAGTCCGCTCTGAAGATAGGCGTGGGCTATATTCAAGATAAACAGAAAACCAGAACACGCTGCACTCACGTCCATGGCCACCGCATTCTTCATATGTAACCGGCCCTGAATCTGACAAGCCGTGTTGGGAAAATAAAAACTTCCCGAGGAGGTGGCCACCAAGACCAGATCAATCTCCTCAGGCCCAACCTGTGCATTCTCAAGCGCCCTGCGGCCAGCCTCCACCCCCAGGGTCACTGTACTCTCACCCTCTCCCACGATCCTACGCTCCCGAATCCCTGTCCTGCTCTGGATCCACTGATCATTGGTGTCCACCAATCTGGATAGATCCTCGTTGGTTATCACTTTTTCAGGAAGAGCGCTTCCCGTCCCTATAATTTTAGTAGTCATATTCATTCACCTGTCACCTTCACCGAATTTATTTTGACTTTCAAAGTATATGTTCTTTTTCACAATTTGTCAAGGTCTTGTCCCCGTACGCTCTGCCGCAAGATTCTTCGCCTGCGGCTCATCTCGTATGCGACACATTCCTCTTCCACCGCAGGGCGATCCTCGGAGCGTTTTTTTGTTACAGGGGAGTTCAGAGAACTTTCCTGTAACTAACAATGAATCCTGCGCCGCAGGATTCTCCGCCTGCGGCGGGTCGCATACGCGACATAATCCCATTCTGCCGCAGTGCGATCCTCGGAGCGTTTTTTTGTTACAGGGAAGTTTGGAGAACTTTCCTGTAACTAACAATGAATCCTGCGCCGCAGGATTCTTCGCCTGCGGCGGGTCGCGTATGCGACACATTCCTCTTCTGCCGCAGTGCGATCCTCGCGGAGCGTTTTTTTGTTACAGGGAAGTTCGGAGAACTTTCCTGTAACAAAAAAACTGCTGCCTCAGGTCTCGCAACCCTCCGCAGCAGTCTCCCACTCTCACTCACTAATCTAAAACTTCCAGACCCTGAAAACTATTGGAGTCATCGCTCTCAGACTCCTCATCCTCCAAAATCGTCAAAGTCTTCTTCGATCCTGTGTCTCCATTCTCCGTAGCCAAATGATTCTCACTGTCACCTGATGCCGCCAGAATGGATGTATTCTGTGCCTTCTCCTTGGAGATCTCAGCCAACTCTTCCTCTGTCGGGTAGAACGCTGGCTGACGGATATAGCGGAAGCTGGCAGAATACGCCTCCCCCACTGTCACACCGTTCTTGCTGGAAGAACAGTGAACGGCAATCCAATCACCGGCGTCCGTCTGTCCACAGATAATCCCCACATGGTTGTCGCTCCCGGCCTCCGGACCTTTCTGGAACACCAGATCGCCCGGCTGTGCGTCCTCCTCGCTGACCGTGTTGGCTTTCAGCCACTGGTCTGAGGTTCCGTCGCCCACCGATCCTTGCATTCCCTGATCCAGGTATCCGTTGATCACCGCCCAGGTCACAAAACCACTACAATCCAAACCGTAAGCCCTCGTGGAACCGCTGGTCTTACTTCCGCTTGCATCCACGGTGGCGGCGCTTCCCCAACTGGGATCCTCCCCGATCACTGTGGACTTGCCGCCCCAGAAGTAACCCACTTTGCCCACCAAAGAATAGGCCGCTGCGATCACATTCACCCGCTCCTCGGATACATCGTCCCCAACGCTCTGGCGGATGAACCCCTTGGCGTCAGTGACCACTGCGCAGAGCAGCTTGCAGTCCGTCTCCGTATAAGTCTTCAGAATCTCTCTGTCTTCCTTTGAAATCTTATTTTTCTTAATGTAATAGTTGATATGGTAATTTCCATAACTCACTTTTGTGATATTCTTTTTATCCCGGACAACCGGATTCATCATGGCAAAAATCTCCGCCAGGTCATCCTTGGCCGACGCGTCCAGCGTGTAGGTCTCCGCCCCATTCTTGTTCTGTTGATATATGTAGATGGCCAGAATATCCTGCCAGTTTCTCACCAGAAGGTTGTCCCAGGAACTGGTCAGACGGTCTTCGGTGGTGTCGCTGACGTCCACCAGCTTGTTGGCGTCTTTGTACTCCTGTTCAATCTCGTCCATCACGTCTGCAAAGTCGTCTGAGAATGTGATCTTATAGTTCTCCTCCAGACTGTCCAGATAGAACCCTTTGCCGGCATGAAGATTCGAGAGGGAGGAAGTCCCCAGCGTCACCTTCGATCCAATCTGTACATTGGTGTTTTTCTCATCGCCCTGGTTATCCCCGCCGTCGGTAAAGCTATTCGATCCGCCTTCATCATCGGCTCCCGGATCGTCCCCCGGCTCCTTGCTCTGGTTATTCTTCAGCTCGTCCAACATTCTGCGCGCCTCTGTCAGCTCCACATAATTGTACACCTCTGCCTTATCATTGTCCGATAACTGGGCATAGGCATTCTCCGCCTTGGAGATAGCCGACTCACAGTCCAATGTGACCACTCCCGGTATCCTGCTGATTAAATCTATCACGGCCTGGGCTTCCTTAGAAATACCCTCAGGTTCCGGTGTTGGCGTAGGCGTAACCGGGTCTGGCGTGGGTGTATCGGAAGGTGTGGGACTTGGCGTAGGTGTAACCGTGGAATCCGGCGTACCTGTCGGCGTAGGATCCGGCGTAACCGTTGTCCCCGGCGTGCCCGTCGGATCCGGCGTGGGCGTACCGGTCCCAAAATCTTCCCCTGCCTCCTCCGAATAAGCAGAGTCTAACCCATCTACCGCAGAAGCCATGATACCGACCGGACTGGCCAGTACCATTGTGGAGATTAAGGTAATACACAAAAATTTCATCAGATATTTATTCTTCATCCTAAAAAAACTACTCCCTTCATCTGCTGAACATCACCTTTACTCCCCTATATAAAGGTCTGTATCATCACAAAATTGCATAATAAATCCAAGTATTATTTTAGCACAGACCTAGTTTAAAATCAATAAGTTCATATAGAATTCACAATTTTGCTCACACAATTTACAATTCAGAAATCTTTCATCCTGAGCATGCTCCCAATCTTTTTCTAAGAAGCGTATTCACGGTACCAGGATCGGCCTGACCTCTAGTTTTTTTCATAACCTGTCCCACCAGGAAGCCGAAGACTTTCTCCTTTCCGCTGAGATATTCTTCCACCACAGAAAGATTCTCTGCTATCACTTCTTCCACCGTTTTCTCCAGGCTACCGGTATCCGCCACCATCCCCATACCCTGTTGCTTCACGTACATTTCCGGTTTGACGTCCCTCTCAAAGATCTCCCGGAACACCTTCTTGGCATTCTGATTGTTGACCGTACCTTTCTCCACCAAGAGAATCAATTCCGCCAGATTTTCCGGTGAAAATTTCACATCCTCCGGTTCCAGATTCTGATCCTTCATCCGGCGCAATACCTCCCCCATCATCCAGTTGGCCGCCTTCTTTGGAAGTTTACAGATATCGGCCGTGCGCTCAAAAATCTCTGCCAACACATGGGATTGGGTCAAAACTTTGGCATCATAGGAGCTTAATCCATACTCCCGTTCATACCTGGCCACCTTCTCCTCCTGTAATTCCGGCAATTCCCTGGCCACTCTCTCCAACCACTGATCGCTGATCTTAATCGGCGGAAGATCAGGGTCTGGAAAGTAACGGTAATCCTTAGCGTCCTCCTTGGAACGCATGGCCCTGGATGATTCCTTATTGTCATCCCAACGCCTGGTCTCCTGCAGGACGGACTTGCCCTCCTCCAGAATCTCAATCTGTCTTTGCCGCTCTCCCTCGATGGCATGGGCGATGGCTTTAAAAGAGTTCAGATTCTTCATCTCCGTTCTGGTTCCCAGTTGCGGGCTTCCAACCTCCCGCACCGACAGATTCACGTCTGCTCTCATGGATCCCTCCTGCAACTTACAATCTGAGATCTCCAGGTACTGACAGATCAAACGCAATTTCTCCAGATAGGCCGCCACTTCCTCTGCGCTTCTCATATCCGGCTCCGACACAATCTCGATCAGCGGCACCCCGCTGCGGTTATAATCCACCAGAGAGCAGTCCTCCCACTCATCGTGAATCAATTTACCGGCGTCCTCTTCCATATGCATCTCATGGATCCGGATTTTCTTTTTTCCTGCCGCTGTCTCGATCTGTATCCATCCGTCGTGGCAGATTGGCAAATAAAGTTGTGAAATCTGATAATTTTGGGGATTATCCGGATAGAAATAATTCTTCCGGTCGAATTTACACAACTGGTTCACCTGGCAGTGGGTGGCCAGCCCAGCCCGCAACGCATACTCCACCACTTCTTTGTTGAGAACAGGCAAAGCTCCCGGCATCCCTGTGCACACTGGGCAGGTATGGGTATTTGGCTCTCCGGCAAAAGCCGTGGAGCAGCCACAGAAAATTTTGGTCTGTGTGGACAATTCCACATGGACTTCCAGTCCTATGACGGTCTCATACTGTTTTACCATTAACACTCTGCCTCCTTTCTCCGGGGAAGTTTCCACTCTCCCCTGATTTTTTCACAGGCATATGCCGCCTGTAGAAGCTTTTTCTCCTGAAAACGGTCTGCCAGAAATTGAATCCCGACAGGGAGTCCGGCTGCGTCCAATTTCCATGGAAGGCTCAATGCCGGGATACCAGCCAGATTCACCCCCGCTGTATAGATATCGCTCAGGTACATCTCCATGGGGTCACTCAAGCTCTCTCCCACAAGAGGAGCCGTCTGGGGAGAAGCCGGCGCCAAAATTATATCATAAGATTCAAAAGCCTTCTCAAATGCTCCCTGGATCAGCCTTCTCACTTTCAGAGCCTTTAGGTAATAGGCATCGTAGTAACCTGAGCTGAGCACAAAGGAACCCAACATAATCCTTCTCTTGACTTCCTCGCCAAAGCCCTCTGTCCGAGTCCTCTTGTACATTTGGTGCAATCCCTCATAGTCCCGTGCCCGGAATCCATACTTCACTCCGTCAAACCGCTCCAGGTTGGAACTAGCCTCTGCGCAGGCGATCACATAGTAGGCAGGAATCACATAGTCCACCAGATCCAGAGAGAAAAATTCCACCTTCGCCCCTGCTTTTTCCAGCTCCCGGGCCATCTCTTCCACCGCCTGGCTCACCTGCTCATCCAACCCTTCTGTCAGGTATTCTCTTGGGATCCCGACTCTCATCCCCTCCGCTTTTCCTGTGAACGCCCCTGAAACATCCTCCAGATCTTCTCTTCTCAGTGAAGTACTATCCTTGGGATCATAGCCTGCAAGAATCTCCAACATAGCTCCACAATCTGCCACGTCACACCCAATGGGGCCTGCCTGATCCAAGGAGGAGGCATAGGCAATCAACCCGTATCTGGAGATCGTCCCATAAGTGGGTTTCATTCCCGTCACCCCACAGAAAGCACTTGGCTGGCGGATAGAGCCGCCGGTATCCGATCCCAAGGCAGCAGTGACTTCACCGGAAGCCACTGCTGCACAAGAGCCGCCGGAAGAACCTCCTGGAACCCTAGCTAGATCCCAAGGATTTCTGGTGATCTGGTAGGCGGAAGTCTCTGAGGTACTCCCCATAGCAAACTCGTCCATGTTGGTCTTCCCGATGACAATCATCCCTGCCTCTTCCAATCGCCGAACCGCCTCCGCCGTATAAGAAGAACGAAAGCCTTTCAAGATCTTTGACGCACAGGTAGTCTCCACTTTGGCCACACAGAAATTATCTTTGATCGCCACCGGGACGCCAGCCAGAGGACCGGTATATCCGCCCTCCCGCATTCCTCTCTCCACTTGATCTGCGCGGGCGAAAGCCTCCTCCTGTGTGACGTTTAAAAACGCCTGTACTTGTGGCTCTTGTCTGCGAATCTGGCTCAAAGATTCCTCCACAGCCTCCCGGGGGGAGAGTTCCCCTCGGCGAATCTTTTCTCCTAATCCCAACGCTGTCTGTTGTGCCATCCTATCAACCTCCAATCGTCTTCGGTACCTGGTACTGTCCGTCTTTTTTCTCCGGAGCATTGGCCAACATTTCCTCTGCCTGATTTCCGTTAGTCACTATATCCTCCCGGAAAACATTTTCCACAGATACTGCGTAGGGCATAGGTTCCACTGACTCTGTTTCCAGTTCGTTAAGTTTTTCCACGTAGCTGAGCATCTTTTCCATCTCCTGGGCAGCCTTTTTGCGCTCCTGTGGGCTCAGATCCAGCTTCGCCAAAATCTCCACATTCTCCATCACTTCATCTGTAATCTTATCCATCTTACGCCTCCTGAGTATTCTGTCCTCATGGTTCCAGCCGTCCCAAATCTCTGGGGAACAACGTGGTCTCTCTCACGTTATCCCTGCCCAGAAGCTGCATGGTCAGACGTTCCAACCCGATTCCCAGGCCGCCATGGGGAGGCATTCCATACTTAAAACAATCCAGATAAGCCTCCATCCCTTCCGTCTCCATGCCTCTCTCCTCTATCTTCTTTCGCAAGCTGTGATAGTCATGGATTCTCTGACCTCCTGTGGTGATCTCCAACCCATGGAATAACAAGTCAAAGCTCAAAGTAAATCGTCCATCGTTTGGGTCATCCATGGCATAGAACGGTCTCTTTTTTGAGGGATAGGCAGTGACAAACACAAAATCCGCTCCATACTCTTCCCTAAAATACCGTCCGATCAAGCTTTCTTCCTCTGGCTCCAAGTCGAAAGGATTGCGGATCTTGCGGTGGTATTTCTCCGCCACCAGTGCTTTTGCCTCCTGAAAAGGAACCTGGGGGATTCGATCCACTTCCGGCAACCGTACCTTCAAAAGTTCCAATTCCCTACCGTAATCCCTCTTTAATAATTCCATGGTGTACTCTAAAAATCCCGTCTCCATCTCCATCAAGTCCTGGATCCCGTCTATATATCCCATCTCCAAATCCAGGCTGGTGTATTCATTTAGATGGCGTTTTGTGTTATGTTTTTCCGCCCGGAATACCGGCGCGGTCTCATACACTCGATCAAAGACGCCCACCATCATCTGCTTATAGAACTGGGGACTCTGGGCCAACACAGCCGGCTTGTGAAAATAACTCAGTTTAAACAGATTGGATCCCCCCTCGGCGCCTTTTGCACCTATCTTCGGCGTGTGAATCTCCGTAAATTCCTGACTGTTTAGATACTCCCGAAACCCTCTGACAATTCCCTCTTGAATTTTAAAAACTGCCCGTTCCCTGATATTTCTCAGGGATAGCGCGCGCATATCCAGTTTGGCCTCCAAAGAGGTCTGTAATTTCCATTTGTCGATCGCCAAAGGCAATGGCTCAGCCGGATTGGACAGCACGTTTATCTGCGTAAGTAAAAGTTCCGCGCCGTGGGGCGCCCGTTCTTCTTTTCTGAGGATACCCCGAACCTGGACGGTGGCCGCCTCTTTGAGTTCCCGAACGGCGAAATCGCATCGGTTGCTCTCATAGACCATCTGAAGAAGACCTTCTCGCCTTCTTAAGATAATGAAAGATACCTCTCCCATATCGCGGATGCTGTGCACAGCTCCCTTCGTCATAACCTCCCGTCCCTCCTGCATGAGCAGTTGGGGCAATGTCTGTTCTTCTCTCTTACCTGGCTTCTGTATAAACTCCATTCTGTCTCCTCCTCCAACTTGGAACAACAAGAACATAAACTTTAAATACCTTCTCAGGCCAAAGATTCCTACGCTCTTCTTCCATATACCTTCGGCTCCTGTGTGGGAGTGCCGCCTGTTACATCCTGGAGATTCGCTCCAGCGCTTTTTTCGTGTTCTCATGAGTTCCGAAGGCTGTGAGACGGAAGTATCCCTCTCCGTGAGGTCCAAAACCGCTGCCTGGGGTTCCCACCACATTGGCCTTTCTCAGCAATTCATCAAAGAATTCCCAGGAAGTCATTCTTCCCGGCGTCTTCAACCAGATATATGGAGCGTTCACACCTCCATACACCTGATAGCCAGACTGCTTTAAGCCCTCCAAAATCATCTTGGCATTCTCCATATAATAGGCGATCTGCTTTTGGATCTCCTTTTTCCCCTCTGGGGTGTAGACGGCCGCCCCCGCTCTCTGCACAATATAGGGAGCACCGTTATATTTCGTCCCATGTCTTCTGGCCCAGAGATCATGAAGGGATACTCCTTGGCTCTTCAGTTCCTTTGGAACCACTGTATATCCCAATCTCACCCCGGTAAACCCTGCATTCTTAGAAAAACTGTGGAACTCGATAGCACAGCTTCTGGCGCCCTCACACTCATAGATGGAATGCGGGATATCCTCACTGGCAATGTAGGCTTCATAAGCCGCGTCGTACAGAATCACCGCTCCCACTTTCTGTGCATAATCTACCCACACCTGGAGCTGCTCCTTGGTGATCACTGCACCTGTGGGATTATTGGGATAGCACAGGTAGATCATATCCGGAGTCTCTTTTGGAATCTCTGGAACAAAATCATTGTCCGCCATACAAGGCATATAGATAACCCTTTTATAACCCTGGGATATCGGATCGTACCCATCGGTTCTCCCGGCCATCACATTGGTGTCTACATAGACGGGATACACCGGATCGCAGACTGCGATCTTATTATCCACACTGAAGATTTCCTGGATATTTCCACAGTCACACTTGGCTCCGTCCGACACAAAAATCTCATCAGCGCTGATCTGACAGCCTCTGGCCTGATAATCATTCTGAGCAATGGCTTCCCGCAAGAACTCATATCCCAAATCCGGAGCATACCCGTGGAAGGTCTCCGCATGTCCCATCTCCTCCACAGCGTCTTTTAACGCCTTCACCAGCACCGGCGCCAACGGCTGGGTCACATCGCCGATTCCCAGACGGATCACCTGTTTATCTGGATTCTCCTCCGAAAATTCCCGCACCTTATTGGCAATTGTGGAGAATAAATAATTTCCTTGAATTTTCAAATAATTTTCATTTACTTTGTACATCCTTCTTCACTCCTCTATATTTGATCGTAAAATAAAGTAATCACCATCTGCGCCGTCTCTACCATACTGGTCTCTGTATCCATGCTGGTCTTCTGCAAATAACGGTACGCCTCTGTCTCTGTCAAATGGTTTCTCTCCATGAGAATTCTCTTGGCATTGGTAATGTAATTTTCTTCCTGTTCTGTCCGCCTCTTGAAAGATTTTTGTTTCTTCTGCCTCTTTTTCTGCTGACGGTTTAACAACATCTGCAAAGTGTCCACCAAATCATACACTTTTATAGGAACCGTCAGAGCGATGACCCCTGCCTCACTGCCCGCCACCGTCTTGGCCGATCCCATCAGTAACAATTCAAAAGACTTTGGCAGCGCAGATAGAAGCTGGGAGTAATGCATATCACTGAGCTGATAACTGCTGATCACCACGCCTCCCTCAAAATGCTCCACGGCGTGGAGCGCCGAGGCGCCTTTGGTGAACACTCCATAGACCTCAAAACCATTCTGTTCTAGAATTCTCCGTATCTTTTTCCCATCTTCCAATTTGGGTAGCGCAATGACAATCCCTCTCATCTCGTCCCTCTTCCTCTGTCTCCTAGAACTCCCTATATTTTATACAGGTAATTCTCCAGTTCCCAGGAACTGACCTGGCGCCGATACGCTTCCCACTCCATTCGCTTCGCCGAGCGATAAGCCCAGAAGAACTCATCTCCCAACACTCGGTTGGCCAAACCACCTTTCTCCATACAGTCCAACGCTTCTTTTAGGCTCTCCGGCAATTGTTCCTGCCCCTCTGTGCTGTCCGGCTCCCCGGGCAGAATCTTTTTCTCAATTCCCTCCATCCCCGCAGCCAGCGCCAAAGCCAAGACCAGGTACGGATTCGCCGAGGCGTCTGGAGACTGCAATTTCATCCTAGGCTCCCCTTCTTTATTGTAAGTCACTTTCAGCAACGCCGACCTGGATTTGGTGGACCAGCCGATTGCAGTAGGTGCAACAAAGCCTGGAACCAAACGTTTATAAGAATTCACCAGAGGGTTCAACACTGCCGTCATTCCTCGAATATTTTTCAAAATCCCGCCAATAAAGTAGTAAGCTTCCTGGCTCAGCCTCCTGGAGTCACTCTCGTCTAAAAAAATATTTTTGCCGTTCTTTTTCAGAATCATATGAATGTGCATTCCTGACCCGTTGACTCCTACTTTGGGCTTTGGCATAAAAGTGGCGTGTAAACCATGGCGTTTGGCCACCGTCTGAATGACATTGCGAGCGGTCACCATCTGGTCGGCCGTCTCCAACCCCTTTGCATAGCGAAAATCAATCTCATGCTGAGCCGGGGCGATCTCATGGTGAGAAGAATCCACCGCGTATCCCATCTCTTTCAAAGTCAGAACAATATCTCTCCTGGCATTCTCCCCCAAATCCAGCGGGCTCATCTCCAGATATCCGGCTTGCTCGTGGGTTACCGTGGTGGGATTGCCGTCATCGTCCGTGTGAAATAAGAAAAACTCACACTCCGGGTGAGAAAAAAAGGTATATCCCTTTCTCTCATAAATCCCCAGAACCTTCTGTAGAATGTCCCGTGAACTCTTGCAGAAAGGTTCTCCGTTCCCTTGTCGGATATCGCAAATGATTCTGGCTACTTTTCCACTCTGAGGCCTCCATGGCAGGATCTGAAAGGTAGACAGGTCCGGCCTTAGATACATATCCTCTTCCTCTTCATGGAGAAAGCCTTCCACCGAGGAGGCATGAATCTGTACCCTCTCATTTAAAGCGCTCTCCATGTTTTCCGATGTGATCGCCACATTTTTCATCGTCCCAAAAAGGTCGGTAAACTGCAAGTGTACGAATTCCACATCTTCGCCGACCTGCTCTAAAATCTCTTCTCTGGTATATCTTTCCATCGTTCCCTCCTTTTTCTAAGATTACTGTCCAATCAATTCTCCTTGTCACTGCTTCTCTTTCTTCTGTCCCAGGGCTGCCTCCACCAATCCCCGAAACAGAGGGTGGGCGTGGTTGGGTCTGGATTTAAACTCCGGGTGGGCCTGAGTGCCAATGAAGAAAGGATGATTGGGCAACTCTACCATCTCCACAATCCGTTTATCCGGGGACAGGCCGCACAGACATAGTCCGGCCTCCTCCATCACCTGCCGGTACTCATTGTTGAACTCATAGCGATGTCTGTGGCGCTCTTGGATGATCTCCCGCCCATAGAGCCGGTAAGCCTTAGAACCTGTATCCAGGGCACAAGGATAAGCTCCCAACCGGAGAGTCCCTCCGATATTCTCCACCTTATCCTGATCAGACATCAGGCTAATCACCGGGTTTTGGGTCTTTGGATTTAGCTCTGCGCTGTCGGCATCTGGATATCCCAGGACATCCCTGGCAAACTCCACCACAGCCATCTGCATTCCCAGACAGATTCCCAGATAGGGAACTTGATTCTCCCTGGCATACCGGGAGCTCAGAATCATCCCCTGGGTTCCCCGGCTCCCGAATCCACCCGGCACCAGAATACCCTGTACATTCTGAAAGCTTTCCTGCAAATTTTCTGCTGTGAGAAGCTCGGAATCAATCCACTTGATCTCCACCTTGGCCTGATTCTCAATACCGCCGTGTTTCAACGCCTCTACCACGCTGAGATAGGCATCATGAAGCTCCACATATTTTCCCACCAAAGCGATGGTCACAACCTGCTTCGGATGGTACAAATTCTCTACAATCCGCTGCCATTCCCCCAGATCCGGCTCTTTACAAGGAAGATTGAGACATTCGCAGACCACCTGAGCCAGATTCTCCCTCTCCATGGCCAGGGGCGCTTCATAGAGATACTCCACATCCAAATTCTGCAAAACCCTTTTCTGTTCCACATTACAAAAAAGCGCAATCTTTTGCCGAATGCTCTCCGTCAACGGATACTCCGAGCGACACACCAAAATATCCGGTTGTATTCCCATTCTCTGCAATTCCTTTACACTGGCCTGGGTGGGTTTTGTCTTCATCTCCTGGGAAGCTTTCAGATAAGGGATTAACGTCACATGGAGTAAAATCGCATTCTCCCGCCCCACTTCCTGCTGAAACTGGCGAATCGCCTCGAGAAACGGCTGACTCTCAATATCTCCCACCGTTCCACCCACCTCGATAATCACAATGGGATCTCCCGTGTGGAAAAAACGACTCTTGATCTCATTGGTGATATGGGGAATCACCTGGACTGTCCCTCCGCCAAAATCTCCATGACGTTCTTTCTGTAGCACAGACCAGTAGACTTTTCCTGTGGTCACATTGGAATTTGCACCCAGATTCTCATCGATGAAACGCTCATAGTGACCCAGATCCAAATCTGTCTCCGTCCCGTCTTCCGTGACGAACACCTCCCCATGCTGAACGGGATTCATGGTTCCAGGATCCACATTGATATAGGGATCAAACTTTTGCATGGTCACTGTATACCCTCTGGCTTTCAGCAATCTGCCCAGAGAAGCCGCCGTGATTCCCTTGCCCAACCCTGAGACTACCCCGCCTGTCACAAACACATACTTTGCAGCCATCTCTTGTCTCCTCCTGTCTTAAATTCTTATCCTCGTTGCCAAATATGAATACTATTATCATTAAATAGAAAAAAGCGTCAAAGACCCTGTATGGTTCCTGACACCTTTGCCATAAAAACATAGTAAGCTACCGCCGCTTAATTCTATTGATTTTACTGCATTGCGGTGCAGTAAATAATATTTAATACTATAGAACATTTCTTCTGTTTTGTAAACCCAGTTTTTCGCTACGTCTTAAAATAAATACAATTTTATTTTCAAAAAATGTTGACAAAGACAAAATTCATTGTATACTACAGTCAAAAGCAAGGGCGCTTTGGACATTGGTTCAAAGCGCCTTTTTCTTTTTAATCAGTTCCTTAAATTCCCGGGAAAGAGAAGTACATGTCAGCTTTCCCCAACCGCTCTCGTAAAGGAGGATTACTATGTCGAAAAACATTCCCGAACTATATGGAAGTATGGTCTTTAGTGACAAAGTCATGAAAAACAAACTGCCAAAAGATGTTTATAGAACCTTGCGCCGGACGATTCAGGAGGGCAAGCATCTCAACAAAGATATTGCCAACGCCGTGGCCGTGGCCATGAAAGAATGGGCTGTTGAAAATGGTGCCACCCATTTCACCCACTGGTTTCAGCCTATGACCGGGATCACTGCCGAGAAACACGATAGCTTTATCTCCCCTGTGGGAGATGGAGAAATTAACATGGATTTCTCAGGAAAGGAACTGATAAAGGGGGAACCGGATGCTTCCAGTTTTCCGTCAGGAGGGCTGAGAGCCACTTTCGAGGCCAGAGGATACACGGCCTGGGATCCCACTTCCCCTGCTTTTATCAAAGATAAGACTTTGTGTATCCCCACTGCTTTTTGTTCCTACAGCGGAGAGGCGCTGGATATGAAAACCCCCCTCCTTCGCTCCATGGAAGCTCTGAACACCGAGGCTGTCAAACTTCTACGCCTTCTCGGCAATACAGGCGTCGCCCGCGTCTCTACCACAGTGGGACCAGAACAGGAATACTTTCTAATCAGCAAAGACCTCTATCAAAAACGAAAAGATTTGCTTTTCTGCGGAAGAACCCTCATCGGCGCCGCCGCCCCCAAGGGACAGGAGATGGAAGACCACTACTTTGGTGTCTTAAAATCTCAAGTTGCAGAATACATGCATGATTTAGATCTGGAATTATGGAAAGTAGGGATCCCCGCTAAGACAGAGCACAACGAAGTGGCCCCGGCCCAACATGAGCTGGCTCCCGTCTTCGACACCACCAACGTGGCGGTGGATCACAACCAACTTACTATGGAAATCATGAAAAAGGTAGCCGACCGCCACGGATTGGCGTGCCTTCTCCACGAAAAGCCCTTTGAGGGAATTAATGGAAGCGGAAAACATAACAACTGGTCTATGATCACCAACACCGGAGTCAATCTTCTAAATCCCGGAAAGACTCCTGCGGAGAACACCCAGTTCTTACTGTTCCTCACCGCCGTAATCCAAGCAGTGGACGACTATGCGGATTTGATGAGAGTCAGCGTGGCCACCGCCGGCAACGATCACCGTCTGGGAGCCAATGAAGCGCCCCCAGCCATCGTCTCCATCTTCTTGGGCGATGAACTGACAAAAATTCTGGAGTCCATTGAGAAAGATACTTACTTTGACACACAACAGCGAGTGGAAATGGAGACCGGGGCGACAGTCCTCCCTCATTTCACCAAGGATAACACCGACCGCAACCGGACTTCTCCTTTCGCTTTTACCGGAAATAAATTTGAATTCCGTATGTTGGGTTCCTCTCTCTCCGTGTCCGGACCAAATATTATCTTGAATACCTCAGTGGCCGAGGTATTATCCCAGTATTGCGAAAGATTAAAAAACGTACCCACCGCAGACCTGGAAAAAGAGATCCACAAACTCTTAAAAAATGTGATCACAGAGCATAAGCGAATCCTCTTCGACGGAAACGGATACACCGAGCAGTGGGTAAAAGAAGCACAGAAACGCGGTCTAGCCAACCTAAAATCCACTCCCGACGCACTGCCCCACTTTTTGGATCCCAAAAATGTAGCGCTATTCAAAAAACACGGTATTTTCACGGAGAGTGAGCTTACTGCACGGTACGATATCATGCTGGAGACCTATAACAAGACCATGCACATTGAGGCCAAAACCATGGAGGAGATGGTAAACAAAGATCTTTTGCCTGCACTGTTGGCTTACACCAAAGAAGTGGCGCAGACCAGTCTACAGATCGAAGAAGTCTGCCCTGGCGTCCCCCTCCCGTCCCAAAAAAATCTGTTGGCTCGGTTAGCAAACCTGTACCAAGAGATCTCTGACTTGACTGCCCAATTGCTGGAGAACACCATAACGGCCGAACAGACAGAGGACGCGCTAAAATGTGCTCACTACTACCATGATGTGATTCTGAATGTCATGGAAAAACTCCGCGGTAAGGCTGATCAAGCAGAATCGTTAATCCCCGATTCCTATCTACCCTATCCTACTTACGACCGATTATTATTTACATTATAAGGAGAGCAAAAAATCATGCAAACACAACTATCTTCCGCCCAGACGGGTCTACACGAAGAGTGTGGCGTCTTCGGCGTCTACGACCTTGACGGCAACCGTGTCGCACCCTCCATCTACTATGGCCTGTGCGCACTCCAACACCGTGGACAGGAGTCCTGCGGAATCGCACTGACCGACACGAAAGCCACCCTCGGTAACATTCAGGTTCACAAAGGGCTCGGCCTGGTAAACGAAGTCTTCCGGGACTCTTCCACCCTCAAGGCGCTCAGAGGAGACCTGGGCGTGGGACATGTCCGGTATTCCACCACGGGGGCATCCGTGGCGGAAAATGCCCAGCCTCTGGTCCGTAACTATCAAAAAGGGATCTTGCTCCTGGCACACAATGGGAATCTGGTGAACACAGATTCCCTTCGCGCCGCTCTGGAGGAGACAGGGACGGTCTTCCACTCTACCACCGACTCTGAGGTATTGGCCTGCCTCATTGCCCAGGCCCGGATCCACACGCCCAGAATTGAGGACGCCATCATCCAGACCGCCCAGAAAATCCGAGGCGCCTACGGCTTGGTCATTGCCAGCCCCAGAAAGCTGATCGGCGTGCGGGATCCCTATGGCCTGAAGCCACTCTGTCTGGGACGGCGCGGCAATGCCTGGATTCTGGCCTCAGAAAGCTGTGCCTTAGACTCTGTGGGGGCTCAGTTCATCCGGGATCTCTTACCCGGTGAGATTCTCACCATCACCCAGGAGGGTTTGCACTCGGACACCTCCCTGTCCATCCCCCGCGAACAGCAGGCTCACTGTATCTTCGAGTATATCTACTTTGCCCGCCTGGACAGCACCCTGGACGGGATCAATGTCTACGATTCCCGGCTGAGAGCTGGGGCGGCGCTGGCGAAAGCCTACCCGGTGGAGGCCGATTTGGTGGCCGGCGTGCCCGACTCAGGTCTAGCCGCCGCCCAGGGGTATGCCCAGGAGTCCGGCATCCCGTTCTCCCTGATTTTCCACAAGAACAGCTACATGGGCCGGACATTTATCAAGCCCACCCAGGAGGAACGGAGAAATTGCGTGCGTCTAAAATTAAATGTCCTCTCCTCCGTGGTGAGAGGAAAACGGATCGTCCTCATCGACGACTCCATGGTGAGAGGAACCACCATGGCCAACTTAATCCGAATATTAAAGCAAGCTGGCGCTCTGGAAGTCCATGTGCGAATCTGTTCCCCTCCGTTTTTATACCCCTGCTACTTTGGCACAGACGTTCCCTCCAACAAAGAGCTGATCGCCTCCACCCACTCTGACAGGGAAATCTGCCAATTGATCCAGGCAGATTCCCTGGGCTACATGAAGATCCAGGATCTGAGCCATATGACTGGTGATCTGCCTCTATGCAAGGCATGTTTCGACTGTCACTACCCCATTCCCGTCCCCAATCCATAATATAGAGTCCTCCCGCCCCGGCGGCCTGTCCCCTCGCCCGCCCGTTAACTCATCTCACAGATATTTTCGATAAACATTTGATATAAACGTTTTGGCACATGAATACAAAAAAGCATTTTAATACAAAATTATGCGTCATCCCTCTTTCCCACAGGGATGGCGCATCTTGTCTTCTTTTCCGTATTCACTGATTGTAAATCCTTAACCACACTTCCACCTGCCCTCACAGGGCAATCCAGCGGCGAAAACAGTCAAGATTCCTATGGTGCGGGGGACGGATGGTTCTCCTCCTCCTGAAAAAACATCACCACAAAAGCCAACAGAAGGAAAATGCCACTGACCAGCACCGCCTTCTCCTGCCATTGGAAGGCACAGGCCGTCCCAGCCGCCGCCCCCACCAGAAAGACCAGATCCACGCCCAGGTAGCCGAGTCCTCTCTGGAGCATCTCTCTCTCCCCAGTTCTTACATACCGGTAGAGAGCCTCCACTCCATTTCGAAGATTGCCCGTACACATTGTGGTGGCGCAGGCGATCCGGTGAATCTTGCGAAAAGTCTGTACTTGCAGAGAGCACACAAAGGAGACCATCACATTGGCTAAGGTATTCATGGACTGGGGTAGAAACGCCACCGCCACCAAAAGAAAAATCTCCACTAAGATCACAATCTGGCGCCAGTGAAATGCAGAATTCCCCCTGGACTTAAACCTCGATTTAATCAGCTCTGCAATGATGATCCCCACTGCGAAGGCCGCGATAGGGATCAGGTACTTCAATGCCCGGCTGTACTGTCCTTGAGCCAGATACATGCCCAGCAGCACAATGTTTCCAGTCTGGGCATTGGCGAAGACGCCGCCTCTGCACAGATAGGTGTAGGCATCCAACACCCCTCCTGTCAGAGCCAAGAGAATCCCCATCTCCATAGACTCTGACTTCTGCCAAGATATCTGATTCATCTCAACGCCTCCTCTAGATGTACAAGAACACAATACCGATCACAGCCAGCAGTATACACATGGGCATACAGTAGAACATGGACTTCAAGGGATCTACCTTCTTGCCCAGAAGGCCTCCCACAATTCCCGCCACCGCAAAAGTGGTCAAATCCGCCGGAGGCAACCCTTGGCCGGAGGCTGCCAGATGCGCCCCTGCAACGGCCGTGTGAACCTTACTGACTCCTGTGTTGATCACCGCCGGTCCGAAGAACGAGAAGACCACATTCTGTGAGGTAGACTGGGATCCGGTCAGCATTCCCATGAGAATCATCGCCAGAGCTCCACCGATCTTCAGAAGATTCACATCCAATCCCAGTGCGAAATCCTGCACCGCCTCGATCTGGCCTCCCGCGTAGAAACTACCCAACATGAACGCCGCACAGAGCTGTATCTGCACAGTGACCTTCACATTGCTCATCCCAGTGGAGAAGGTCTCTCTCCACTCACAGCGTACCTTTGGAAACAGAAAAGCCACCACCGTGACAAACAGAATAGAGAGCACGATTCCGTTGGTGAACCCGTTGAGGATCGTGATGTTCTTCATCACGTCCAGGATCGAGACTCCCTCGGCCACCTGGATAAAACTCAGCACATCCGGCACGAAGTCGAATTGTAGACCTGGCACACTGACCGTGCGGAAGAAGATCACCACCACCAGGATAAGTAACGGCACCAGAGTGATCCAGTTGTTCCTCAAGATCTGGCCGGCCGTCTGCCCTTCATGGGCTGCCACCGAGTCCGCTGATAATTTCGTCCCCTTCTTCACCATAAAAAGCCCCACATACAGACAGATA
Source organism: Blautia sp. (assembly GCA_047014865.1). Taxonomy (GTDB): domain Bacteria; phylum Bacillota; class Clostridia; order Lachnospirales; family Lachnospiraceae; genus Blautia_A. The sequence goes on from JBKXQO010000010.1 coordinate 56,203, forward strand.
AACACCACAATCACCGCGATGGTTCCATAGCCAATGCGCACCACCGCGTCAGGGTCTGCCTCCACCAGGGAAGAGGACAGCGCAAACCCCTGGGAGATCGGTGGCATGATGGAGCCCGCGCTGGCTCCCATCACGATAATCGCGCAGATTTTCTCCCCGGACAAATTCATGTCCGCCAGCACTCCGATGGTCAACACCCCGATGATGGTGGACGCCGCGATCGCATCCCCCAGCAGAGAGCCCGATACCACCAGGGCCAGGACGATACTGACGGTCAAGGCCCGGGGGGAATTCTGGAATTTCGCCTTCAGCGCTCCCATGATCGTCTCCATAGTCCCTAATTTCACCTGCGTCTCCGCATAGACGCTTCCCACAATAGAAAGCGCGATGACCCAGGCAATCCGGTCAATTCCGTCCACCCAGGCTCCCACCCAGTCCACCACTGAGTAGACGCCGCCTAAGATCAGCGACAGAACACCCGCCATAATCAAGGCCGCATGAATATTTCCGCCAACCTTCGGAATCTTCTTCCAAAGAATAATCACCATCATCACTGCTACAGGTATGATTACTTTAACCATATAGCCCTCCTTTTCCTTCTCCCAGTCAACAGTTACCTCAAATATAACTCACTCTCCTCCGACCATTTTCGAAACCGGTTCGGTGAAAACGCTTCCAGAGAATAGGAAGCCTTCCCCTGCGCCAACAATTCCGCCATCAATTTTCCAGTGATCGGCGCCAACGCGATTCCATCACCCTCATGCCCTGCCGCCACATAGAAACCCGGTAGTTTCTCCACCTCTCCCAGGATGGGAAGTCCATCCGGCGTAAACGGGCGCAGGCCTGCGAAAGCCCGGATGATATTCACATCCTTTAAAGCTGGGAAGAACCGCATGGCTCTTCTCATAGTCACCTCCATCGCCTCCAAAGTGTTCTCACGGTCAAAACCTGCGAACTCCCGCGTGCTTCCGATGATCAATCCGCCGTTGCTGCCCTGCTCAATGCTTAGGCTGGCCCCCATCCTCAGCGCTGCCTTATCGCCCACAGCTTCCGGCTTGAACTTGATCACATTGTATCTGGCGCACTGGAGAGTTACATTCATAAACGGCCCCAACGGCTCCGTGATGAAGAGTTGACCTTTTCTGGGACGAATAGGGAGATCCACCCCAGCCATGGCAGCCACCTCCGCAGCCCAGGACCCGGCTGCGTCAATGATCTGGTCTGCATAGAACGTCCCCTTGTCCGTCTCCACTCCCATGGCCCGCCTCATCTTCACCAAGATCTCTCTCACTTCCGTGTTCCTGAGTATCCGCGCGCCCATCCGTTTAGCCGCCTGGACATAGGCGAAAGTCAGTTGAAGGGGATTTACTTTTCCGCTGGTGGGAGAGTACAGTGCCCCGTACAGATCCGGGTTCAACTGAGGCTCGATTTTGCAAGCATTTTCCATGGAGATCATTCGGATATCCACACCGCTTCTCCTCTGCTCCTCCACAATCTCTGAGAGGATCTCCCACTCCAGTTTCGTCTCCGCCGGCTGCATTCCACCGCAATTTCTGCGATACTCTATATCCATCCCCAGCTCCTCAGACAGATGGTCGAACATGGCGATACTCTGGATAGCCAATTCCATCTGTAGTCCCGGCTTCTTCGTGTGATAGCCCACCACACCGTCGGAGGCCCCGGCCGATCCACTGCCGTTGTCCCGACGCTCAAGCATCAGCACCCTTTTACCCAGCTTACTCAGGTAGTACGTGATGGAGCTGCCTATCACCCCGCCTCCGATTACGATGACGTCTGTCCTATTCATCCTTCTCTCCTCCGATGACCCCGATTTTCACCGGACGAACCGGCATCCGCTTTGTCTGAGGGATAATCTGTTCCATGGAAATCCCCGTCTCCTGGGCAATGATCTTTTGAACCAGCCGCTCACAGGTCTTCCCCTGACACAGACCCATCCCAGCCCGGGTTCTTCTCTTGACTCCATCCACAGTGGTGGCGCCGTCTGCGATGGCGTCTAAGATCTCCTGCCTGGTCACTTCCTGACAACGGCAAATGATAATATCTTCTTCCATCTTTCCCTCCTATGATCTGCGAAGCCGCTTGATGCTCCGAACCTCGTCCACGTGTTCTATGGGAACTGCAATGCTGACCACCGCCGTCCCCTGGTAAGCTCCCGGCCGCCGCACCTTCAAGACTCTCGCCTGACAGACCGTCTCTCCATAGCGGCTGACTGCCTCCACCTGACTTCCCTCCTGGGGGAGGGGCAGGTATTCAAACGGGAAATCTATGGTTCCCTCCGTCTCACTGTAACTCTTATCCACGATAGTGATGGCCAATCCCGGACAGGCGGCCACACAACTGCCACAACCTGTGCACTTCTCCTGGTCAAGGTGGGGCAATTCCGTGATCTGCTCACCGATATGTATCGCGTGAAACTTACATGCGTTCTCACAGGGATTACAGGGAATCTCCTGCACGCACTCGATCACGGCCACTCTCCCCGTCCTCATCCTCGCCTGGGAGGGAACCCCCGGCGCCTTTTCCAGTTCCTCCTTGGAAGGCACTCCCGTGTACACTACTCCTTCTCTCACCGTACTGTTTCCCCTTTCCGATAAGCCCTCATATCTTCCAATTGTTTCTCTTTGGAGCTTCTCCGCCTCTCGCCAAAAATCCCGGAGCGGAGCAGATTAATCCTTTTTTGTATCTGTCGTTTCATGAGCGTGGCCTCCTCATCTTTGAGAAATCCCAGCGCCTGAGCCGCCGCCACGCCGGCCATATTGCCCTCCTCCATCGCGGAAGAAGCCTCCTCCACGCCGGTGATGTCCCCAGCCACATAGACGCCGTCCACTGTGGTCTCCATATTCTCATCGTGGAGAGGTACATGCCCGCCGAAAGCAGGAATAAAATCAAATTTACAGCCCACCATCCAGGCCAACTCCGTCATAGGATTCAGTCCCACAGCCAGGCACACCGTATCCACATCAAAGGATTTCTCACTGCCTGGAATCCTATTCCAGTGCTCATCCAAAGCAGCAATCTCTGCCCCTTCCACTTCTTCCTCACCGTAGACACGTGCCACTGTGTGCCCCACATAGATAGGAACCCCTGCCCGGCGAAGTTTCGCCGCATGAACCCCATATCCGCCGATCTTGGGCGCGCCTTCCACCAGCCCCACCACCTGTGCGCCGGCCTGCATCAACTGGTAGGAGACGATCAAACCCACATTTCCGGATCCCACCATCAAGACTTTCTCTCCCGGTAAGACCCGATTCACATTGATCATAGTCTGGGCAGCCCCCGCCCCCATGACCCCGGGCAGAGTGCTGCCCGGAAAAGCCATATAATTCTCCTTGGCGCCGCTGGCGATAATGATCTTCTTGGCGTTCACCGAGTAATTGTGTCCCTCATGAATCACACCCATGCTCTTATCTGGCAAAAGTCCATAGACCAGACTGTCCAGCATGACGTCCGCTCCGCTTTCCCTGACCTGTTGCAAGAGCTCCTCGCCGATCCGGTAGCCTCTCACCCCTGCGTGATGCTCCTTAGAACCAAAAAATTTATGTATCTGTTTGAACAATTGCCCGCCGGGCCTCTTATTCTCATCGATCAGAGTCACTCTGGCTCCGGCTGCCGCTGCCTGTGAGGCCGCCGAGAGTCCCGCCGGGCCTGCCCCGATCACCGCCACATCCGTCTCAATCTGTCTCATCTGCCGGCCTCCTCTTTTCTCCCCATGGCCGCCAGCCCCTCCTGTCTCTCCACTTCCATGCCGTCGTGCACATAGGTGACGCAGGTTCTGGTATTGGGAATTCCGTCTACGACCATCATACAGTCGGTACAGCGACCGATGGCACAAAAAATCCCCCTGGGTTCTCTCCTCTTGGCCGTAGTTCGGAAAACGCGGATCCCTGCATTCATCAAGGCCGCCGCCACCGGCTCTCCCTCATATGCCTCTATAGGCTCTCCATTGTAATACATGGTCACCTTTCTCTGCTGGGGGAGGTCTCCCAAGATTGGATGATTCTCTACTCTCATCTGTTGTGTCCTCAACTTTCCTTCTGAAGTAAATATTATATCATTACCGAGACTGCCCTAGAGCATGTGTCAAAACGAAGATTCGCAATCCGCTTCGCTACTTTCTCATAACCTTATCGCCACTCTAGTTCCTTGTAAATCCCTTCTTGAAATCCGGAGTGCCATGTAGATCATACGGCGTCACCTGATATACGTAATAATTCAGCCAATTGGTGTATAGGTTGTTGGCATGAGCCCTCCACATCAGCAAAGGCTTAGACTGAGGGTCATCCTCACGGTAATAATTCTGAGGGATTTCTATGGGCAACCCTTTGCCCAGATCTCTTTTGTACTCCCCGTCCAGAGTAACCCTGTCATATTCCGGATGTCCCATCACGAAGATCTTCCTTCCCTCCTCCGCCATTGCCAGAAAAAGTCCTGCCTCCTGGGACTCTGCCAGGACGGTCAGCTCCTTACAGCCACGGATCTCCTCCATGGGAACCTCTGTGTGCCTGGAGTGAGGCGCCAAAAACATATCGTCAAAACCTCTGACCAGGGGAATCTTCCGGTTGGATACTTTATGCCAAAACAACCCAAACATCTTGTGATCCAAGGGCCGCTTCTGCAGTCCAAAGTGGTAGTACAGCCCTGCCTGGGCAGCCCAGCACAGATAGATGGTGGAAGTGACGTGCTCCTCCGTCCAGTCCATGATCTCCTTGAGTTCCTCCCAGTAATCCACCTCCTCAAACTCCATCTGCTCCACTGGAGCGCCGGTGATAATCATCCCGTCAAATCTCCGGCCTTTCACCGTCTGAAAAGTCTCATAGAATTTATTCAGATGGCTCATAGATGTGTTCTTGGACTGGTGACTCTCCACTGTCATAAAGGTCACGTCCACCTGCAGAGGAGTGTTGGAGAGAGAGCGCAAGAGCTGTAACTCCGTCTCCTCTTTCAGAGGCATTAAATTCAAAATTAAGATTTGTATGGGGCGGATATCCTGGTGTGTCGACCGCCCCTCGTCCATGACAAATATATTTTCTCGCTCCAGGATCTCCTTGACCGGAAGGTCGCTCTGTATTCTGATTGGCATAGTCTTTTTCTTCCTTTTCTATCATAATAGTCGCATTTCACACGGTTATGTTACATTTTACTCCAACCCACCTATCCTTGGCAAGATTTTATTCCACTAAACTGCATTCCACGTCGTCGTCCGGACATAAGTTCGACGTTCACTGCCCTACGCGCCGATACGGCAACGACAGAATCCCAAGTCTCTACCTGGGGATCTCTGCCATTTCCAAGAACTCTTCCTCTGAGAGAATGGGAATTCCCAGAGATTTGGCTTTTTTGTTCTTGGAGGAACTGGACGCCTTATCGTTGTTGATCAGGTAACTGGTCTTGGATGTAACCGTACCTGTCACCTTTCCGCCCTGGGCCTCGATGGCCTCCTTCATCTGATTCCGGTTCTCGAAATGCTCCAGGCTTCCGGTGATCACAAAAATCATCCCCTTTAAGCGCCCTTCCTCCTGCTCTACAGGTTTCTCAATATTCAGATGGCCGATCAAATGATCCAACTTGTCTAGGTTCTCCTGATCTCCCAGAAATTGTGCCAGGTTCCTGGCGATGACAGGCCCAATGCCGTCGATTCCGCCGATCTCATCCTCTGTCGCCTCCCTGATCTGATCCAGATCGTAGCCAAAGTGGCGACAGATCACCTTGGCATTGGCCAGCCCAATATTGGGAATCCCCAGACTGTAGAGGACCCGGGGCAGGGTGGTGTTCTTAGCCCTCTCAAGACTAGCCATCAAATTCTCATAGGACTTCTCCCCCAGCCCTTCCATCTCGACAATCTCCTCTCTATACCTCCCCAGCTCAAAGATATCACCGAAATCATGGATAAACCCTTTTCCGATCAACTTCTCCAGAGTGGCCTCAGACAGACCGTCCACATTCATGGCGTCCCGGCTCACAAACAGTGTGAATGCCTTGATGCGTTTTGCCTGGCACTGAGGATTCATACAGTACAGAGATTCCACCTCATTCTCTCTCACCACTCTGGCCTCCTGCCCACAGGCCGGGCAGGTATCCGGAATCTTCAGATTGCCGCTCCTGGTGAGATTCTCCGCGATCTGCGGAATGATCATGTTAGCCTTGTACACTTGGATGTGATCTCCGATTCCCAATTGCAGCTCTCTCAAAATGCTCACGTTGTGTACGCTGGCCCGGCTCACCGTCGTCCCCTCCAGTTCCACCGGCTCAAAGATGGCCACCGGGTTAATCAGCCCGGTTCTGGACGGGCTCCACTCCATCTCCGTCAGCACTGTCTCCTTCCTCTCATCCGCCCACTTAAAGGCATAAGAATTTCTCGGGAATTTCGCCGTGCTACCCAGGGAATCCCCGTAGGCAATATCGTCGTACAGAGCCACCAGTCCGTCTGACGGGTAGTCATTGCTCTCGATCGCCCCCTCAAAGTAAGATATGGTCTGATCCAGCGTCTCCCCTGTGACAACCCGGTACTCTACCACCTCAAACCCTTGGCCTTTCAGCCATTGCATCTGTGCCTCCCTGGAATTGTGAAAATCCACGTCCGCCGCGCTGACCAAGGCGAAGGCCAAAAATCTCACATTTCTCTTGGCCGTGATCTCATTGCTCAGTTGGCGCACCGATCCACTGCAGAGGTTTCTGGGATTCTTATAACGTGCCTGGGCTTCCCCGATGGAAGCGTTGATCTTCTCAAAGTCTGAGTAGGTGATAACCGCCTCCCCCCGGAGCACCAGCCTTCCCCGGTAAGGAATCCGCAGAGGAATATTTTGAAACACCCGGGCATTGTTGGTGATCACCTCCCCCACAATGCCGTTTCCCCTGGTCACTGCCTTTGACAGTTCCCCGTCCTGGTAAGTCAGGACAATGGTAAGGCCGTCTAGCTTCCAGGACAGCAGCGCCCTGTGATCGTCTATGAACTCTCGCAGCTCCTCCACATCCTTCGTCTTATCCAGAGAGAGCATCGGAGACTCGTGAGCCTCCTTTGGAAGCTCATCCAAAGCCTCATACCCCACCTGTACCGTGGGACTGTTGGCCAATACAACTTTCTCCTCTCTCTCCAATTTCTCCAGCTCATCATAGAGCTTGTCGTACTCCAGATTGCTCATGATCTCTCTGTCTTCCTGGTAATAGGCCTTAGACGCCTCGTTTAGCTGTCTCACCAGTTCTCTCATTCTCGTTATTGCCCCGTCCATGACTTCCTCCTGTCCTTTTATTACTGCCCACTGCAGACCGCTCGTGGCGCCGGCTCCCTAAGGCACATATACGGTATGCCGTGAGGATCACAGTCCTCGTCCCCCGCGGCGTTTCCCGTCTGGCGTTCTATCCTCTGCATGGCCTCTCGCCGGTGCACTGGATGAGTGTTCCAACAATCTCAGGAGACCTCTCCACTCCTCCTCTGTGGCTTCCCGGAATCCTCCGATGGGGAGGTCACCCAATTCCAGATTCATAATCCGTACCCGTTTTAGGCGTACCACCTGGTATCCCAGATACTCACACATACGGCGGATCTGACGATTCAATCCCTGGGTAAGTACAATTCGGAAACTCTTCTGGTCAATCCGCTCCACCCTACAGGGGCGGGTAACTGTGTCTAAAATCGGCACTCCTCCCCCCATCTTTTTTAGAAAGCCCGCGGTAATCTTCTTATCCACAGTCACCAGATATTCTTTCTCATGATAATTCCCTGCCCGCATAATTTTATTCACCAGATCCCCCTGGTTGGTCAGTAAAATTAATCCCTGGGAGTCCACGTCCAGACGTCCCACGGGATACACTCGAATCGGGTAATTTACGAATTCCACAATATTATTTTTTTGATTCTTAGCCGTGCAGATAACCCCTCTGGGTTTATTCAGGAGCAGAAGTACCCTTCTCTCCTCTCTCTCCACAGGTCTGTGGTTGACCCAAATCCTCTGACTCTCGCTGACTCTCTCACCCATCAGAGCTATCCGCCCATCCACAGTTACTTTTCCTTCCTGGATCAGCCGGTCCGCCTCCCTCCGGGAGCAGACGCCAGCCTCGCTCAAATATTTGTTCAATCTGATTTTATCTATACTCATTGTCTTATTATAGTATTTTTTTCCGGGATATGCAATGCGAAGTTCCCGCCGCAGACAGGCTCTGGACACCCCCAGATTTCACCTTATCGCGGATCGCAAATATCCGCTTTGACTTTTTCCCCTCTATCTATTGTCTTTTTTTTGGATACGCGGTATCATGAAGATGAATTCGTTTTACGAAAGGAGAAAATCATAGAGTGCCAGGTCGGAAAAAACAAACCAATCGGGTGCTGATTCTGATTACGATACTGCTCTGCCTGATTTTCGGCGTACTTTTCACCCAGTCGTCTACCTCCCTGGAACCCAACGGCTCCTCGGATTCTCTCCCAGCGGTCATCATAGCTGATGAGAACGACGCCGGGGAAGAGCGTCTGGCTTCTGACGCAGAGGAGAAATCCTCGCAGGACAAAGAAAATTCGCCGGACACAGAAAAAGAAGAAGCCTCAAAGAAGGCGACGGATAGTCAGTGGATCTTCGTCGACAACCAATGGTACTGCCTCCGCCGGGGAAAACCTCTGACAGGATGGCAGACCTTGGACTCTCACACTTATTATTTCAATAAGAAAGGGATCCTCCAAACCGGGTGGTTAAAATACAATGGTAAGAAATATTACCTGGACGAAGACGGAATTCTAATGCACGGCTGGGTCCAGGTAGACGGAAAACTCTATTACCTGCAAGAAGACGGAAGTCTCAACTCCACCGTCACCAAGAAGGGAAAGACAACAGGAAGTTTTCTGGAAGTTCATCTGTCCTCCTCGGACTTTGGGGACTCCAAACAGGATTCCACAGATGAGAAGAAAAGTTCTTCTGACAAAAAGAGCTCATCCAAAAACTCCACCGGGCAGAAGAAAAAAAGCGCTTCCGAGAAAGCAGCTACCGCCTCTGTCCCAGGCACGGTATCCCTGCCAGAAGCCCCAGAAGGGGCAAAGATCGCCTTGACCTTCGACGATGGGCCCGGAATCTACACGGACCGCCTTCTAGATGCTCTGGAGAAGAATAATGCCAAGGCCACATTCTTCATGGTGGGAAAGAACATCTCCGATTTTCCGGATACCATCAGCCGCATGGAACAGTTGGGCTGCGAGCTGGGCAATCACACTTACTCCCACAAAGATCTGACTTCTCTGAGTGAGGACGAGCTCCGGGATCAGGTGGAGGACGTAAACTACAGTCTGAACGAGTTACTGGGACATGGCGCCGGGTTGGTGAGACCTCCCTACGGTTCTGTAAATGACACTGTCCGGCAGGATGTATCCTACCCTCTGATTCTCTGGTCCTTGGACACTGAAGACTGGAAGACACTGGACACCCAGACTACCGTCCGAAACGTCTTTGAACATGTGACCGACGGCGATATCGTCTTGATGCACGATATTCACGAGCCCTCCGTGGCTGCGGCGGAGATTCTCATACCGGAGTTGATCAAAAAAGGATACCAGTTAGTGACTGTCAGCGAGCTTGCGCAAGATAAAGGCATCGCCCTGGAGGCCGGTCAAGTATACGGCTCCATGGATACGACAGATTAATCAGACAGCAAAGAAAACTAGAACTTTCTTAAACAAAGTAGGGACGAGATGATCACTCATCTCGTCCCTACTTTTATCGTCCTTATTTACTCAAGTAATTCCCCGTAAATGTAACCGGTCTGACCTTCATATTCGATCTGTACCCAATCACCTTCTGTTCCCAGCTGCGTCACCTCCGCACCGGCCTCGACGGCACCGATGATATCTGATTCTGAGGAAGCCCCCTCTCGGATGTTACAGTCTTCCTTCGCAGTCATGGTCCCATTGCCTGTACTCTGCTCTTCATCGCCGAGTCCCTCCAGGAACGCCTTCAAATCTGGGTCTTTCTCCTGAGCCTTGGCGTAATCGCTCTGAACTTGATCCACCAACTCCTGAACATCGTCTTCCTCCAACAGAGCATCCATATATTTCTGGATCTCCTGATCCTCCTCTGCTTTTGAATAAATCTTCAACTCTCCATCTGACGCTGTCTTCACATAGAGTTGGCTCAAAGCCGGAACAGGCGTATCAATTCCTGTACAGACATAATCATACTGGGCATATACGACGTATTCTCCAGAAGATTTCCCTTCCTTCGTATATACTTCCAAGTCTTGATATCCGTCGATATACTTTGCATTGGTCACTTTCGCTTCCTCGGTGGGATCCAACTCGTCCACCACCGTCCGGATGGTATCCACATCTTTGTCTCCCAGCGCGTCATAATACTTTTGGATCAACGCATTTACCTTTGGATACTTATTTCTCTCCATGGGATTTTCATTCTTCTCGTCTGTCTCCCCATTATTTTCCGGAGAAGAAGGATCATTTCCCTTGTTATTCTCTGTAGAACCTTCCACCACTTCAGCAGCGTCACCCTTCATGGCGCTGGTGCAGGCACGGACTCCAAAGAATAATCCAGCAATAATTACCAGAACTCCCACGCCAAGAAGAATATAGCGGAGGTTATCTGATAACCACTCTCTAAAACTATCCAAGTTCTTGTCCTCCTTATGAATCGAACACACAGGTCATCCCTACCCCGTGCAACACACCTGAAGGGAATCGAACCCCCGCACATGGTACCGGAAACCACTGCTCTATCCACTGAGCTACAGGTGCAAATAGTGCGGCTGCCGCCGCCTCAAACGTCCATCCAACAGGACTGCTCCATAGAGTGTCTCTATGAAACGAGAAATGTCTGTGGCCATCCCTTCTTCCGCCGAGAAAGCAACCAGCCACATAACACTTCTCATACTATAACATATTTCCTTTTTATTGTAAAGCTTTTTTGATCATCCCCCCACTGAGAGGTTGAAAAACGTCTCATTTTCTGTTTTACAACTCATATTCCCTCAAAAATTGGGATATAGCGCCCCCAGAATAGGGATTTCACTAAAAGTGAATGCTGTCGTCTCTGCGGTCATAGTAATAAACCGTGTAGGAGAGCACTTCCGGTTCCGGCACCTGAACTTGATTCACCTCCGCCACCATCTCCTCCAACAGTCTTCCTGAACACCCTGCTCCCTCTGGCACCAGAATGCACTCATGAATACTGCTGGGCAAGATATAAAAATTATCCCCCCACTCCTCAGCGATACTCTGCAGCATCCCCGGGTAAATCATGGCCGAGGCGCCCAGAAACTTCTGAACATTACTCAGAAGATACATCGGCAGGCCGGGCGGCTCCCCGGGGATATCCAGGTTCATCTGCGCGCCCAGCATCCGGATTACTTCCTCCAGGGGATGAAAATACACCGGACAGATCCTGGGAGTATTCTGAGTGGCCTCCTGTTCCATCCTCTCCAGGCTAATTTCCATCTGCACCATCTCCTCCTCCGTGATCAGCTTTCTTCTCCTCCCGGATGCCTCCGCCCAGGAGAAGACAATAGCCAAATCCAGATAAGAGACATGGGGAACTCTGTCCAAGAGTTCTCTATTCCTCTCGTAGTTTAACAATTGGTACACAATCTCAGAATTATTTTTCATCTCGTTCTCCTTTCTGTTCCCGTCTCCGCGTAAGCCAGAAGCGCCGCAGATCCCCTCGCGGACCAATGACAGCCACGGCTCCAGGGCACAACAAAAAACGCCCCGGACAGCTCCCCGGCACACAAAGACCCAGCAATAGTGATTGCAAGTGAGAAAAAGGAGAAGTGAAACTAATAGATTCTTCTAAAATAAATGAAAAAATTTTGATATGAATAAATTTGATATGATTAAGATACAAGACAATCTGCCATCCCGGCGCTTAGATAGCGCCATGGCAGATTGCCTGCATAGATCTGTTATGCTCTCGACAAATACTCTCCAGTTCTGGTGTCGATCTTGATGACATCGCCCTGGTTCACAAACAATGGCACGTTGACCGTAGCCCCCGTCTCCACCGTGGCCGGCTTTGTCGCACCCTGGGCGGTATCTCCCTTGAATCCAGGTTCTGTCTCTGTGATCTCCAACTCCACAAATAACGGTGCCTCAATGGCAAAGACGTCGCCGTTGTGGGAACATACCTTTACGTTCTCATTCTCTTTCACAAATTTCAGGGCATCGCCCACAGCGTCTGCGGACAGCGCAATCTGCTCAAACGTCTCGTTATCCATGAAATTATACATTTCTCCGTCAAAGTACAGATATTGCATATCCACGCGCTCGATTCTGGCCTGGGGAAATTTCTCTGTGGGACGGAAAGATTTCTCCAAAACCGCACCTGTAATGATGTTTTTATATTTTGTTCTCACGAACGCTGCGCCTTTTCCTGGTTTTACATGCTGAAATTCTACGATTTGACATACGTTTCCATCAATTTCCAGTGTAATTCCATTCTTGAAATCGCCTGCTGAAATCATAAATTCTCCTCCTTAATGTACACTTGACTATGTTCCATTCTATAATACTCATTGAATTTTTTCAACCATTTTTTCACAGTTTTCCAGTTTCCCCTCGATCTCGCGGATCAACTCCTCAAATGGTTTGACGCCTGTGACAACTTGGATATCCGCCATCTTCTCATAGACTGGTTTTCTCACCGCCAGCAACTTGCTGATTTTCCCAGCCAGATCTCCCCCTGAGTGGAAGGTATTGCTGCCCTCCAAACGCTTGGTCAGTGTCTCCACTGACGCCTCCAGATAGATCACTGTCCCCAATTCTCTCAGATGTCTTTGATTCTGCTCCTGAATTGGCAATCCCGCTCCTATGGAAATCACCAGCGGCTTGCTCAACTCCTTTAACTCTTTGATCTCCCTCGTCTCCAGAGCGCGGAAAAACGGCTCCCCAAACTTCGTGTAGATGTCATTGACGCTCATCTTCATATGGCTGACAATGCTCTTATCCACATCCAGATACGGTAGGTTCAGGTCCTTCGCCAGACGCTTTCCCACTCTTGTCTTACCTGAGCCATTAAATCCCATAATGACTATATGATTACTCACTCTAGCCCCTCCTCTTTGCACGGCAGCTATCCGGCTGCTTTATCTTCCCTGTCTCTTTCCTCTCAAGTAAAAATATAAAACTATTTTTTCCAAATATCTCTTCAAGACAATCTGTATCTCTTCCCTGGGATCCATCGGCCGCACTAAAATATTGCGGACGCCGGCGCGCTTGGCCCCCCAGATATCCGTGAACAACTGATCCCCAATAAATATCGTATTGGAACGGTCCGTCCCCATCCGCCCCATGGCTCTCAGGTAGTTCTTCACCGACGGCTTGTGGGCATTCTCGATAAAATGCTGCCCCACAGGCCGGTTAAAGGATTCCACCCGTTCCCTCTGGTTGTTGGACAGAAAACAGCACTGAAATCCCAGTCTCTTCAATCGGGCAAATAGTCGAAGAGACCGCTCGTCCTGCGGCGCCCCATGGGGCACCAAAGTGTTGTCGATATCAAAGATCAATCCCCGGTACCCGTCGGCATATAGTCTCTCAAAATCAATCTCATAAGTCGAATCCAGATATTCATCCGGATAAAAGCATTGAAACATCCCTCTATCCTCCCACTCTCAGCGCTGCTGAAGCGGCACATAGGAGACTTCCTCCATCACATTCTTATAAGCCGGACGGATAATCTTGTCCGCATTGATCAACTCTTCCATCCTGTGCGCACTCCATCCCACAATTCTGGCGATGGCAAACATCGGTGTGTAAAGTTCCAACGGGAGATCCAACATACTGTAGACAAAGCCGCTGTAGAAGTCCACATTGGCGCTGACTCCCTTGTAGATCCGCCGCTCCTCAGCGATCACTTTCGGTGCGAGCCGTTCCACCATGGCATACAAATTATAATCTTTCTGCCTTCCTTTTTCCACAGCCAACTCTTTTACAAAACCTTTGAACACCTCTGCACGGGGATCCGACACGGAATAGATGGCGTGTCCCATACCATAGATCAGCCCCTTCTGATCAAAGGCTTCCCTGTGAAGCAGTTTCTTGAGATAAGCCTCCACTTCTTGCTCATCGTTCCAGTCCTTCACACTGTGTTTGAGATCTTGGAACATCTTCACCACCTTCAGGTTGGCGCCTCCGTGCTTGGGTCCTTTCAGAGATCCCAGAGCAGCTGCGATCGCTGAGTAGGTATCCGTCCCTGAGGAGGACACTACATGGGTGGTAAACGACGAGTTGTTTCCACCGCCGTGCTCCATATGGATCACCAGGGAGAGATCCAAAATCTTAGCCTCCAACTCTGTATACTTCTTATCTGGCCGGAGCATTCGAAGAATGTTCTCCGCTGTGGATAAGGAGCGGTCTGGATGATGGATATAGAGGCTTTTTCCTCTCTCATAGTGATTGTATGCCTGGTATGCGTAGACTGACAACAGTGGGAACACGCTGATCAGATTGATACACTGGCGCAACACATTGGACAACGAGACATCATCGGGGTTATTGTCATAGGAGTATAAAGTCAACACGCATCTGGACAAGGCGTTCATGATATCCTTGCTGGGCGCCTTCATGATCACATCCCTGACAAAATTCCGCGGCAGAGAACGCTGATTAGCCAGGACTCTCTGAAAATCCTCCAACTCTTTGGTTCCAGGCAGTTTTCCGAACAACAACAAGTAGGCCGTCTCCTCAAATCCATATCTGTGGTCTTTGAGGAATCCCTCCGTCAAACTCTTGATATCGATACCGCGGTAAAATAGATTCCCCTCACATGGCACTTCTTTTCCGTCGACTACTTTTACAGCCTGCACATTGGATATCCGAGTCAAACCGGCCAAGACTCCCTTGCCGTTCACATCCCTTAGACCCCTCTTCACATCATACTTCTTATACAGGTCCAAATCAATTTTGCTGTTGCCTTGACACAATTTTGTGAGCTGTTCGATCTCCGGTGTAACTTTCATATTAAATCCTGACATATCTAACGTCTCCTTTCTTCTTTGTTCTTTGTCATTCCCTCCTAAAAAATATGTATATACGCTCTGCCGGCGCCGACACAGACATACCGTTCCATCCCCACGCCAGGCTCCCGTTAACGATTGGAATTTTTATACCACAATCTTCTGTTATTATACCATTAATCTCGTCCCCGGTCTAGTACATACCCAGTCAAGCCTGCCTGCAATTCAAAGCCACCCGGCTCCCACTCTCTCCCAGATACCCAGCGCCCCAAACAGTGAATCTGGCTCATAGACCATAGGTTCCGCATAGGGGAAATACGTCCCCATCCGGTAACCGTAATAGATGAGTAAGCCCACGGCCAACACTGCCAACAGATAGCTAATCCATCCAATGGATCTCCCCAAGAAATACCGGGCGATCACCGCCAACACCGCCAACGCCAAAAGGCCATAAAAAAATGGGTGCATCCGGAAAGCCCCTGCAAAATCTCCATGTAGAAAAAGCAAACCTGCCCGCGTCAAACCGCAGGCAGGGCAGGGCAATCCGGTAATCCCCAAAAAGGGACACACACTTCGGTGGAAAATCCCGTTCATCACCAAAATATAGATACCTATGAGCAACACAGGCTGCCAGTGACCTCTCAGATCCCGGCGAATTCTCTCAACAATGGGACTCATCTTTGACGGTAAGTGTCCAGGAAATCTCTCAATTTCGTGGCTGCTTCCTCCAACTGCCTCACATTTGGCAGATACACAACCCGGAAGTGATCCGGAGCATTCCAGTTAAATCCCGTGCCCTGGACAATCAAGACCCTCTTCTCCTTCAGAAAGTCCAGTGCAAATTGCTCATCATTGGTGATATGAAATCTCTCTGTGTCCAGCTTCGGGAAGATATAAAAAGCCGCCTTGGGCTTCTTCACCGTGATCCCCGGAATCTCTTTGAGTGCATTATAGATATACTCTCTCTGCTCATAGATTCTTCCCCCCGGACAGAGGTATTCTTTCACACTCTGGTACCCGCCCAGTGCAGTCTGCACAATACTCTGTGCCGGCACATTGGAGCAAAGTCTCATAGAGGAGAGCATGTTCAGCCCTTCAATATAACCCTTGGCCTTATCCTTATCCCCACTTAATACCATCCATCCCACCCGGAATCCTGCGATCATGTGGGATTTTGACAGCCCACTGAAGGTGACACAGAACAAGTCCGGCGCCAGGGAGGCAATGGAAGTGTGCTCCAATCCGTCCATCACCAGACGGTCATAGATCTCATCTGAGAAGATGATCAACTCATGTTCTCTGGCCACCTGTACGATCTGCTCTAGGATTTCTTTTGGATACAAAGCCCCCGTGGGATTGTTGGGGTTGATGATCACAATGGCCTTCGTCTTGTCTGTGACCTTTCTCCGGATATCCTCAATATCCGGGTACCAGTCTGACTGCTCGTCACAGACATAGTGCACCACAGTTCCCCCGGATAACTTAGAGCAAGCTGTCCAGAGAGGGTAATCCGGCGAAGGTATCAGGATCTCATCTCCATCGTTGAGCAAGGCTTGCATGGAAATGCTGATCAGCTCACTGACCCCATTTCCCGTGTAGATATCAGACATTCCCACATTGGGAATATTTTTCTGCTGGTAGTATTGCATGATAGCTTTGCGGGCAGAAAAAATACCCCTGGAGTCGGAATACCCCTGCGTGTTCCGAATATTGGCCATCATATCCAGAATCACTTCCTCCGGAGCAGAAAACCCAAAGGGGAACGGATTCCCGATATTTAACTTCAAGATCTCTTTGCCGTCTTCCTCCATGCGGGCCGCCTCGTCCACCACCGGTCCCCGCACATCATACAATACGTCGTCTAGTTTTGAAGATTTTCCAAATGTTCTCATTTCCTTCACTCCTTCTCAATTTTCTCAATCCGCCCTTGGTATCTCCACAAAATATGCCTCTCCAAGAGCCCTTACACTCTATTCTTTATAAACAAGATGAAAATCAGTCCGCTGACCGCCATCAAAACCGGGTAGAAACAGTATGGCAGAATCTGATAGGGAGTCAGCTTCGTCAGGCTGGCCGCCGACAGAAGCTGCGCCCCGTAGGGAATCAGTCCCTGTCCCACTGAGGTGAACATATCCAACAGGGAGGCCGACCTCTTAGGACTGATCTGAAACTCCTCGCTGATCTCCTTAGCAATGGGACCTGCCATGACAATGGCTACCGTATTGTTGGCGGTACACATATCCACCAACAGGGCGAGAAAAGCGATTCCCAATTCTCCGCCCTTCTTTCCCCGAATCCGCTTCTTGATCACCTCCAGGATGAATTGGATTCCTCCCATCTCCCTGACCAGAGAGACGATGCAGGCCACCACAATGGAGATCACGGTGATATCATACATCCCCATGATCCCACCGCTTCCGTCCGCCCCCTGGGCAATCACCCGGAAGACGTCCCCCAACGGTATACTGCCCGTGGCCACTCCCACAGCCAGGGAGAGAACAATCCCGGCCAGCAAGACCAAAAAGACATTGAAACCGGCCAACGCGCCCACCAGAACCACCAGATAGGGAACCACCCTCCAGATATTGTAAGGCAGGTCGTCCGTGATCTGAAAACTGCCATGGCTAGTCAGGGCCACAAAGATCACAATGGTCAAAACCGCAGCCGGCAAGACAATCAGAAAATTCTCCTTAAATTTGTCTTTCATCTCGCAACCCTGGGTCTTCACCGCCGCGATGGTGGTGTCGGAGATCATCGACAGGTTGTCCCCGAACATGGCGCCGCACACCACCGCCCCGATACAGATCGGCATGCCAAACCCGGTCTTCTCACTGATCCCCACCGCAATGGGCGCCAAGGCCGCAATGGTCCCCATGGAAGTGCCCATGGACACAGAGATAAAACAGCCGATCACAAACAGTCCGGCCACCGCCACAGAAGACGGTAGAATGGACAGGCCCAGGTTCACTGTGCTCTCCACACCGCCTGCCGCCGTGACCGCCCCCGAGAAGCCTCCCGCCGCCAAAAAGATCAGGCACATGGTGATGATATTGTCATCCCCCACTCCCTGTGCCACGATGTGTATCTTCTCCTGAAAGTCATGCTCTCTCTCCTGGAGAAACGCCACAAACAGGGCAATCAGAAATCCAACGATCGCCGGCATACTGTAGAAGTCTCCACTGATGAACCCCGATCCCAAAAAGATCAACAGAAAGACCAAAATAGGCAGCAATGCCCAACCGTTTGCCTTTGTCTTCTTATCCATTATACTCCCCCTCTACTCCTTCTTATTTTCCAGAAGCTTACTCAGCTCCTCCATAAAGGTGTTCACATCCTTGAACTCCCGGTAGACAGAGGCAAAACGCACATAGGCAACTGGATCCAGATTCTTCAGCTCTTCCATGACGATCTCCCCGATCTGGGTGCTGGGAACCTCCCTCTCTTCTGTGTTGAATATTCTGGCCTCAATCTCATCGATGACTTTGGTGATCTTCTCAGCCGGCACCGGACGTTTGTAACAGGCCCTCAGAATACCCGCCTCGATCTTCGACCGGTCATACTGCTCCCGGTTCTGATCCTTCTTAATCACAATCAACGGAATCGTCTCCACCTTCTCGTAAGTGGTGAAACGTTTGCCACACGCGTCGCACATCCTCCTCCTACGGATGGAATTCGTCTCCTCCACCGGCCTGGAATCCACCACACGGGTGTTATCCTGATTACAATACGGACACCTCATAGATTCTTCCCCCCTCATCTTCATCTCTCATACATTTCAGTCATCTGAGCACGAACTTCCTGTAGTTCTTGTAAGTATACTGAAAATTCTCTTTCCCGTCAAGGAATAACCGGGCAGCAAACAGCGGAAAAACGCATAAACCCCTTTCCTTCCCCATAGATTATTAAAAAGACTCAGGGGCGAGAAGAATTCTTCTCCTTCATCCCTGAGTCTTAAAAAGGATTGATCGTCTATGCGTTTACTGGAATTGCGCCAGAAAGAAATCATCAACATCTGTACTTGCAAGAGCCTCGGCTGTCCTGTGGATGTGGACTTCGACATCTGCTCGGGACGAATACTGGCACTGATCGTTCCCGGCCCCGCTAAAATCTGTGGATTCTTTGGCAGAGACAGTGAGTACATCATTCCCTGGGAGTGTATCCGTCAGATCGGCGAGGACATCATCCTGGTGGAGATCAAGGAAGACCGCTGTCTGAACAAAGATTTCTGACCAGTTACTTTTTCTCGATAATCAACCCGTCCCGATAGGCCTGAAGGAGCATCTCCAATTCCTGAATGCGCTCTTTTAGAGCCGCCCCGGTGTCGGTATCTCCCACCAGTTGTCTGCGCTGGCTTCTGCGCACGGCCACCTGGCGGGAGACAATGTCGTTCTCCTCCCGCACAGCCGCCTCCGCCGACTGAAAGGGTTCGTGAGCGGACAGCAACAATCCATAAGAGTTATAAATCAAGGTATAGCCGGCGATCCCAGTCTCTTTTTGGTAGGCCCGGGAAAAACCGCCGTCGATGACCAACACTTTCCCGTCACATTTAACCGGGCTCTCCCCGTCTTGCTGGTGGACGGGCACGTGTCCGTTGATGATGTGGGTTCCCTCGCTCTCCAGGCCGAACTCCCGGAGAATCCGGTCCACAACCTCCTCGTTTTCCAGAAAACTATAGTAGGGATTCTTCTTCTCCATATGGGTCTTCTTATCCTCGATAAAATACCTCTCGAATGTGGTCATTCGGTCCTTTCCGAACAGTGGAGAATTGGGACCCGTCCAGATAAACCAGCAGATATCTTTTCCCTTTTCCTGCTCCACTGGGTCTAAGGCAAAGAAAGCCTTTCGCACATAGACTTCCAGCGCGTCGTACAGCGCCCTCCCCCGATAGCTCTTGTCGAAGACCTTAACCTCCCTGAAACTTCCGTCTTCATTGAGTGGAACGCAACCGTGGTAGAGTAGATTGCCATTGTAGACCTTGTAGAGATTCCCCCGGTTCAGCAAAAGTTTCATATGTCTTTGAAGTTTCTCACAGTTGATGAAGGCGGAACTTAGACGCTCCATCACATCCGCCTCCTCCGGCGTCAGCTTATAAGGGTTCTTCGGGTCCACAGTGGGGAACAAGCTGTCTTTCAGAGGGTACTCCTTGCCATAGATGGTAATGGTCCCCTTCTCATAATCGATTCTGTGGAGAAGTCTTCGGTCTTCCATTCCAAAATCTCCATATTTCTCGATCAACTGTCCCTCCAGCTTAAACTGAATGACGGAGATGGCTTTGTGCATCTTCATGGCCAGAGCCGCCTCTGTCTCCGTGGTGTTCTGATTTCCTTTCAGCTTAAAGCACTCGCAGGGATCATCCCGGTAGGCCTGCATCGCCAGTCTGCCCAGGGGGAACATATTGATCCCGTAGCCGTCCTCCAGGATATCCAGATTCCCATACCGCACACTGATCCTAACGATGGTGGCAATGCAAGCCTTCTGGCCTGCGGCCGCCCCCATCCAGACGATGTCGTGATTCCCCCACTGAATATCCAGAGAGTGGTATTCACAGAGGTGATCCATGATAAAATGAGGTCCTGGCCCCCGGTCATAGATGTCTCCCAAAATGTGCAAGTGATCCACCACCAGCCGCTGAATCAGCTCCGCCAGCGCGGTGATAAAATCCTCGGCTCTGCCAATGTCGATGATGGTGTTCACAATGGCATTGTAGTAGTTTTCCTTGTCCAAAACTTCCGGTTTCTCCGTGATCAACTCCTCGATCACGTAGGCATAATCTGCCGGTAGGGCCTTGCGGACCTTGGATCGGGTGTACTTAGACCCGGTGATCTTGCACACCTCAATCAGGCGGTACAGCGTAATCTTGTACCAATTTTCCATATCCTCCTCGGCCTTCTTCACCAGTTCGATCTTCTCTCTGGGATAGTAGATCACCGTCGCCAAAGAGCGCTTATCTGCTGTGCTGAGCGTGTGCCCAAACACGTCGTCAATCTTCTTGCGCACAGCCCCGGAGCCATTGCGCAGTACATGGGAGAACGCCTCATACTCCCCGTGGATATCCGTCAGAAAGTGCTCCGTCCCCTTGGGCAGGTTCACAATAGACTGAAGGTTGATGATCTCCGTTGACGCCTTGCCGATTGTGGGGTACAGTTCTGACAGACACTTTAGATAACGTAGTTCCTCTTTTCTCATACCTTTCTCCTCCATAACTTTTACTATCAAAGAATCTCGCAAGCAGGATTCTCCGCCTGGAACTCTCCTAACGACTCAAAAAATCCATCAGGGACATCTGATTGGAATTTGGGATATCCCCGAACAGGTGCATCTCGTCCATCAAGTCGATGACCGTCTTGCTGACCTTCGTCCGCATCCGGAAGTCATCCTTAGATAGAAAAGTTCCCTCATCCGCCGCCGTCACCACCGCGTCGGCAGCCTTGTCCCCCAGCCCCTCGATGGCGTCCAGGGAAGGCATGAGCTTGCCGTTCACAATCTGAAAACGGTGCGCCTTTGCCTTGTACAGATCCAACGGCTCGAACTCAAATCCCCTGGCGTACATTTCCTGGACGATCTTCATATCCTTGACCATGTCCTGTTCTTTCTTGGTGGCCGCATCCCCCTTCTTGCGGATCTCCTCCATATAGTACTCCAATTTCTCCTTCCCCATACACATCACTTCATAGGAGAAACTGGTGGCCCGGATACTAAAAAACGCCGCATAGTAGGCCAGCGGATAAAAGATCTTGTACCAGGCAATCCGATAGGCCATCATCACATAGGCCGCCGCATGGGCCTTGGGAAACATGTAAGAAATCTGTTTGCAAGACCAGATATACCAGTCTGGCACTTGCTTTTCCTTCATGGCCTCCTCCCACTCCGGCTTTAGACCCTTGCCCTTTCGCACGCTCTCCATGATGGTGAACGCCAGGCTGCTCTCCACTCCCTGGTTGATCAGATATCCCATAATATCGTCTCTGGTGCAGATGGCTGTGGAGATGGTCGCCTTTCCCTGACGGATCAGCTCCTGGGCATTTCCCAGCCATACATTGGTGCCGTGGGACAGCCCTGAGATCCGGACTAAGTCCGAGAAACAGCTTGGCTTGGTGTCCTGGAGCATACCGATTACAAAATCTGTGCCGAACTCCGGAATTCCCAGACAGCCCAGAGGACACCCCCCGATATCCTTGGGCTCAATATTCAAGGCCTCCGTGCTGGCAAACAAGGACATAACCTCCGGGTTATCCAGAGGCACATCCTTGGCGTCGGTGCCGGTTAGATCCTCCAACATACGAATCATCGTGGGATCGTCGTGTCCCAGAATATCCAGCTTCAGCAGATTGCCGTCGATGGAATGGTAGTCAAAGTGGGTGGTGATAATGTCGGAGTTCACATCGTTGGCTGGGTGCTGAACCGGCGTGAACTTCTCGATCTCCTCCCCATGGGGCAGCACGATGATTCCCCCCGGGTGCTGCCCGGTGGTTCTACGGATACCCGTACATCCTTTTACCAGACGGTTGATCTCACAGTAGCGCTTGGGCTGGCCATGTTCCTCGAAATAATTTTTCACATACCCGAACGCCGTCTTCTCCGCCAAAGTCCCAATGGTCCCCGCCTTGAAGGTATGTCCCTCCCCGAAGATCACCTCCGTGTAGCGGTGGGCCACACCCTGGTACTCTCCCGAGAAGTTCAAATCGATATCCGGCTCCTTATCCCCCTTGAATCCCAAAAAAGTCTCAAACGGGATGTCAAAACCATTTTTATTCATTGGCGTCCCACACTTGGGGCACGCCTTATCCGGCATATCGCAGCCCACCTTGCCCACATATCTCTTCACATCCTCAGAGTCAAAATCACTGTATTTACAGTTGGGGCAGACATAGTGGGGAGGCAGTGGATTCACCTCTGTGATCCCCGACATGGTGGCGGCCAGCGAAGATCCCACAGATCCCCTGGAGCCCACCAGATAGCCGTCGTCGTTGGACTTCCACACCAACTTCTGGGCGATGATATACATCACCGCATAGCCGTTGGAGATAATCGAGTGCAATTCCTTCTTCAACCGTTCTTCCACAATCTGAGGCAGAGGATCCCCGTAGATCTCGTGGGCCTTATTGTAACAGATATCCCTCAAGTCCTGATCGGAATTCTCAATCACAGGCGGACACTTATCTGGATGGATGGGGGACACCTTCTCGCACATGTCCGCCACCTTCACGGTGTTGGTGACCACCACCTCCTCCGCCTTCTCCGCCCCCAGGTAGGAGAACTCCTCCAGCATCTCCTCCGTGGTGCGCAGGTACAGAGGCGGCTGTTCGTCCGCATCTCCAAATCCCTTTCCACTCATGATGATCCTCCGGTAGACCTCATCCTGCGGATCCATAAAGTGAACGTCGCAGGTGGCCACCACCGGCTTTTGAAACTGCTCACCCAGCTTCACAATTCTCCGATTCATCTCTCTTAGATCTTCCATGGATTGAATCTTATCGTTCTTCTCGTCCGCAAGCATGAACCGGTTATTTCCAAGGGGCTGAATCTCCAAGTAATCGTAGAAATTCACCAGCCTGGCGATCTCCTGGGGAGACGCGTCTCTCAGAAGAGCCTGGTACAATTCTCCGGCCTCGCAGGCGCTCCCGATGATCAACCCTTCCCGGTGCTGCTCAAACACGCTCTTCGGCACCCGGGGGCGTCTGTGGTAATATCTCAGGTGGGACATAGAGACCAATTTGTACAGATTGATCCTCCCCACTTCGCTGGCCGCCAGGATAATCGCATGGTAAGTGGGCAATTTCTTCACTGTGTGCTCTGAGACAGAGCCCTGAGCGTTCAGCGTGTCCACATCCGCGATCTCCCGCTCCGCCAACATCTTCACAAATTTCACAAAGATATCCGCAGTACACGCAGCGTCGTCCACAGCCCGGTGATGGTGTCCCAGGGGAATCTCCAAGGCCTTAGCCACTGTGTCCAGCTTAAACCGGTTCAGAGCCGGCAGCAGATAGCGGGCCATCCCCACCGTGTCAATGTATGTAAAATCATGTTCGATCCCCAGTCTGTCACAGTTGTTCTCCAGGAATCCCATGTCAAAATCTGCATTGTGGGCCACCATCACGGCGCCAGCGCAAAATTCCAGAAATTTGGGGAGAACTTCTTGAATCTCTGGCGCATCCATCACCATGTTGTCGTTGATGCTGGTCAACTGCTCAATTCGAAATGGAATCGGCACTTTGGGATTGACAAAGGTGGAAAAACGATCCACAATCTTCCCTCCCTCCACCCGCACGGCGCCAATCTCAATGATCTGACAACTGACCGGAGAAAAACCTGTGGTCTCCAGATCAAAGACCACAAAAGCTCCCTGAAGGCTCTGTCCCTTCCCGTTGACCACCACCCCTTTCATATCGTCCACCAGGTAGGCCTCCATCCCATAGAGGACCTTGAAATCCGCGTCTTTCGGGATATTCCAAGTCTCATGAAAAGCCTCAGGGAAGGCCTGGACCACACCGTGGTCTGTGATGGCGATCCCCTTATGTCCCCACTGATAGGCGCGCCTCACCAACTCCTTGGCCTCTGTGACTCCGTCCATGTCGCTCATCTTCGTGTGGCAGTGCAATTCCACCCGTTTCACCGGGCTGTTGTCCTGACGTCTGGAAGTGAAATCGGGGATCTTCTTGATTCCCACCAGAGAGGCAATCGTCAGCTCCCGGTCAAACCGGTCAATGGCGGTGATCCCCTTCAACTTCAAAAAGGCACCCTTCTTGATGCCCTCTCTCATCTCGGGTACCTGATCATTGCGCAAAAATAACTTGACCGTGATGCTGTCCGTAAAATCTGTGATAGCGAAGATAAAAATCGTCTTCTCTCCCCGGATCTCCCGTTCCTCCACATCCATCACCTGTCCGCGCACCACAATCTCACCCATCTCCCCGGTGACTGATTCCAGGGCAATCGCTTCGCCTTCAAACTCTCTCCCGTAGAGCAGATCCACCGGACGGTCCCTGCGCCGTCCTTTTCCAAAGTCGGGGGAGGAGAGCTCTTTCTTATGCCCACTCTCCGCTCTATCCGGCTCCGGCTGCGCGCTCTGGTTCGCCCGAACCTTCTGAATCATCTGGCTGACTTCCTGTTGAATCTGGATTGCAGAATTCTTCCGGTAC
This sequence comes from Blautia sp., assembly GCA_047014865.1. Classification (GTDB taxonomy): domain Bacteria; phylum Bacillota; class Clostridia; order Lachnospirales; family Lachnospiraceae; genus Blautia_A. Next base: position 81,297 of record JBKXQO010000010.1, read on the forward strand.
TTGCTCTCCCCCATCTTCACATAGACCGGGTCAATCCGCAGATCCATCCCGCAGCGCTCACAGAAGATTTTCTCCAGGTATTCCACCAGAATCTCCCCCTTCTCGTGGGAGATCAGAGAGTCCGGAAGGGTCAGAACCATATCGTGGCTGCCCTTGAATTCTATCTTAGAACTCTGGAATAGATTGTACTCCAACATATTATAATTCTTCAATTCCAACTCCATACTGGGCCGGTATATTTCCAGAAAATTCTCCGGGGTGTATTGCTTGGACAGACGGAACTTCTCAATCACTTTCACCTCAACGGAAATGCCCGGAAAACACTGGCGCAGAATCTCCCGCTCCAAGGTCAGTATGTGTCTCTTGTGAATCCAGCGATCACTTCGGATGTATACTCTCAGGCAAGTCTTGTCTGGATTGCAGGCCACCTTCGTCACAAGGACCATCTCCAGCCACTCTCTCAACTCCGTCCCCACCTTCAAGTGTGGAAACACCTCAAAGAAATCTTTTTCCATTCCGTCCTCCTACTGCCGCCAATTCAACAATTCTTCCCGCAGACAGTTCAGCAGCTCAGCCTCCGGTACCTTCTTTACAATCTCTCCTTTTTTGATCAGCAGACCATTCCCCTGACCGCCGGCGATTCCAATATCCGCCTCCTTGGCCTCCCCCGGTCCGTTCACCACACAACCCATCACAGCCACCTTCAGATCCAACGGAATGTCCTGAACCATGGTCTCCACCTGGTTGGCCAGGCTGATCAGGTCAATCTGAGTCCTCCCGCACGTGGGACAGGAGACCACCTCAATCCCACCCTTTCGGAGTCCCAAGGTTTTTAAAATTTTCTTGGCAGCCTTCACTTCCTCCAGAGGCGCCCCGGTCAGGGAGACTCTTATGGTATCCCCGATCCCCTGATGTAGAATAATTCCCAGCCCCACTGCAGACTTGATAGTTCCCGAGTAGAGAGTTCCGGCCTCGGTGATCCCCACATGCAACGGATAATCGGTCTCCTGGGCAATTAGCTGGTGAGCCTTGACACACATCTGGACGTCTGAGGACTTGATGCTGATCACCAGTCGGTCATAGCCCAGATTCTCTATCGCCCGCACCTTGTCCAGCGCACTCTCCACCAGACCTTCTGCCGTCACGCCGTGATACTTCTCCACCAATTCTTTCTCAAGAGAGCCGCTGTTCACTCCCACCCGAATGGGGATCTGCCGCTCCTTTGCCACATCCACCACCGCCTGAATCCGCTCCCGGCCTCCGATATTGCCAGGATTGATGCGGATTTTATCTGCCCCGTGTTCCATGGCTGCGATGGCCAGCCGGTAGTCAAAATGAATATCTGCCACCAACGGAATGTGAATCTGCCTCTTGATCTGAGTCAAAGCCTCAGCAGCCTCCATGGTGGGAACCGCGCAGCGGATGATCTCACACCCCGCCTGCTCCAGGGCATGAATCTGCCTCACGGTAGCCTCCACATCCTCCGTTCTGGTGTTGGTCATAGACTGGATCAACACAGGGTTCCCCCCTCCGATAACCCGGTCTTTGATGGCTATGGTCTTGGTCTGTTCTCGGTACATCTGTCTCCCTCTCCTCTATCTTCAGCGAATCTCCAATAGCTTTTTCTTCAACTCTTGCTCCATCTGACGCATCTCCACCTCCGCCTCACGGCGTTTCTGACGCCCCTCCTGCTGAATCTTCATCACCTCGTCCAGCGTATGGATCAACGAGTCGTTGGTGTTCTTAAGCGTCTCCATATCCACGATCCCTCTCTCCGCCTCCTTGGCCGTCTCGATGGTGGCCATCTGAAGCGTCTGGGCATTCTTTCGCAGCAATTCGTTGGTCATATCGGTCACTTCCCGATGGGCCCGCGCCGCATCTGTAGAGTGGGCGATTCCCAAGGCCAGCACCATCTGACTCTTCCACAGCGGAATGGTATTGACAATCGTCGTCTGAATCTTCTCCACCATCACCGTGTCATTGTTTTGCACCAGACGGATCTGCGGAGCCGTCTGGATAGAGATCATTCTGGTCAGTTCCAGATCGTGGATCTTCTTCTCAAAACGGTTGCACATGGTATCCAAATCCTTTGCAGCCTGGGCGTCTTCCGGTAGGCCGCTGCGGTTGGCCGTATCCAGCAATTCCCTGAGCTGGACTTCCCGGGTCTCCTTGAGCTTTTTCTTGCCCGCCAAAATATACATAGACAGTTCTTTGAAATAAGTCAGATTCTGGGCATACATCTTGTCCAGAATCGCTGAGTCTTTCAAAAGACGGATCTGGTGCCCTTTCAGTGCGTCCACAATCTTGTTCACATTGTTTTCCGCCTTGTCATAGCGTATTTTCATGTTGTTGATCCGATTGGATTGTTTCTTAAAGAACCCGAAGATCCCCTTCTCCTCCTCGGCGTCAAAGTTTTTCAGCTCGCCCACCACGCCGGCAATCAGATCGCCTACCTCCCCCAGATCCTGGGTCTTCACATTCTCCAGAGCCGTCTCGGAGAAATCCGCCATCTTCTTCTGGGTACCGGCTCCGTACTGGAGAATCTGATTGGTATTTCCCAAGTCAATCTGGGCTGCGAAAGCGTCAACCATCTTCCTCTCCTCGGGGGACAATATACTGTCATCCATAGGTTCCGGTCGTTTTTCCTCCTCCGGGGAAGCCGGCTTAGCCTTCTCCTCCTCCAAGATTCCCGGGTCCAAAGTCAACGTTGGTGCGCTCTGTTCAAAATCTTTTAATACATCGGCCATAATCTCATATCCCTTCTTCGTATCCAATCTGTACTTCTGTCATTTTCTTCCTGCCGCAGCAATCCCACCGTTTACCTCTGGAAGTCCTCCCTGGTCAGTCCCTCCTGCGCCAAGATTGTGTGAAGCACTGTGATATCGCTGGAGATATCCCAGGCTTCATCCTGAAAAATGGAATCTAAAAGTTTCTCAAACGCCAGGTTCAACGTGTCCAAGGTATCCTCTATCTCTCTCTTGGAATTCCGGATATTCTCCCCCTGCACCGGTTGAATAATCAGTTCCTCATAGGCGTCCAGAAGCTTCACCGTCGTCGGAAGATAATAATCCATCAGCTTATCCAAGTCCGGGATCACCTCCGGATGCTCTTTGGCTCTGAGCAAGATCCGCTGAACCACCGTCTCCATATGGGCAATCTTGCCGGAAATCACTTCCCCTGGGATGGCGTCCTTGCTCTCCTTGATCTCCCGAAGGTAGTGAGCGCCCCTCTCCAGCACCTCCTGCACCTTTCGCTCGTCGCCGGACATGGCCTGTTCCTTCTGGGCCTGGAGCTGTCTGTCCCTGGCCGCCTCCTCCCGTTGCCTTTGTAACTTCAAGTATTCTTCATAAGTCTGATTACTGGTGATCAGCGTAGTCTCCGTGGAATCCAGATGCCCTTGCCTAAACCAGCCCTTGGCGATCATCCAGTACAATTCCTTACGAATCTCTTTCTCGCTCTTGCCCACATAGCGGGCCAGCTCCTTGACCTCACAGTAGGTGCGGTCCCGCAACCTGGTGCAGAACCACCGGAAATGCCCCACCAGGCGGTTCATCCTCAGCCCCCGTGCCAGCGCAAAGATACCTCCCCCTGTCACCAACAGTGAGAGCAACAACCCCGCGACCCATCCGCCCACCGGCACGATAGCAGTCACCAACACAGTGGCCAAAATCCCTATCAAAGTAGCTCCACCGCCGAGAATCAAACAGCTTCCCAGCAGAATCTCCATGATACCCTGGGCTTTTGGACCCCCGGTTCTGGCATAGAGCATCCTCTGTGTTCTCGCCGGAACCGGTCTGACAGACTGCGCCCTTGCCATCGGCCGCTTGGCCTTCGTCTGTCCTATATCCGAAGGGGACGACGCATCCTTGAGTTCCTGCCCAAAGACCTGTCTCACAGCCGCCTCTCCCTCCCGCACAACCTTGTCCAAAGTCTTGTTGATGTTCTCATTTAATTGTCTGAAATCCCCGGAATTTATCGCATTCTGTACAAGGTCTTCTATCTTATCTCCAAGATCATACCAATCCTGCTTTCTCATAATCCTGCCTCCGCCTATGCATGTTGTCGGCATCCCTGTGCAGACGCCACTCTTTTTTATTATAACGGAATCCCATCAAAAAAGCAATGCGGGAGCCAGGCCCCGCACTGCTTTTTCCATCCGGTATAAAACGCTCTTTTCTCACCTTCTCTGGTATTTGACAAAGTGGTATTCCAAATCAAAATAGGTCTGCTCCTCACTGGCCTCCACGGCCTCCCACTGTGGATCCTCGTCTAGATTGGGGAAATAACTGTCCGCCTCATACTCATAGTCAATCTTCGTCACATGGGCCACGTCACAGTAGGGTAGCATCTGACGGTAGACGCTGGCTCCCCCGATCACATAGACCTTCTCCGACGGATATCTCTCAAGCTCCCTCAGAAGCGCCTCCATATCATGAACCACCACCCCGTCTCTCACCTGGTAATTTGCATCCTTCGTCAACACGATATTGGTTCTCTTCTTCAGCGGAAGTCCCCCTGGAAAGCTCTCCAGGGTCTTTCTCCCCATCACCACCACATTGCCCGTGGTAGTCTCCCGAAAAAACTTCATATCCGCCGGGATACTCACCAACAGCTTGTTGTCCTTACCGATTCCCCAATTTTGATCCACTGCCACAATAAGATTCATCTCGTTCCTCCGTCCTTGCCATAGATTTTCACTGCTCACACCGCGATGGGTATGTTCTTCACCTGAGGGCCTGCCTGGTAATTCTCCACAATCAGATCGTCCACTGTAAATTCATAGAAATCTGTAACCTGAGGATTTAAATAGACCGTTGGCGCCGGGTAGACAGGCCTTTGAATCAGTTCCTTGATCACAGGCACATGGCGGTCATAGATATGGCAATCCGCGATGACATGGACCAGTTCCCCTACTTCCATACCGCAGGACTGTGCAAACATATGAACCAGCAACGCATACTGACACACATTCCAATTATTAGCCGCCAATATATCCTGGGAGCGCTGATTCAAGATAGCGTTCAAGGTCAGTCTCTCACTGTCCGGCTCCTTTGTCACATTGAAGGTCATAGAGTAGGCACAGGGATACAGGTGCATCTCATGGAGATCCTGATGCACATAGATGTTGGTCATAATTCTCCGGCTGTAAGGGTTATTCTTCAAATCATAGAGTACCCGGTCCACCTGGTCCATCATCCCTTCCCGGTAAGCGTGGCTCACTCCCAATTGATAGCCGTAAGCTTTGCCAATGGAACCATTCTCATCCGCCCAACTGTCCCAGATATGGCTGTGAAGGTCGTGGATATTATTGGACTTCTTCTGCCAAATCCACAGAATCTCATCAAAAGCGCTCTTTAGCGCTGTCTTTCGGAGAGTCAAAGCCGGAAATTCTTTTTTCAGATCGTACCGGTTCACCACACCGAACCTCTTGATGGTGTAAGCCGGCGTCCCGTCCTCCCACACTGGGCGCACCTTCTCTCCCTCCGTGCTGGTTCCATTCTCCAAAATATCCGTGCACATAGAAATAAATATATTATCTGCAAAACTCATACGCTTCTTCTCTCCTTTTACTGTCACTTATTGCGATGTCAAAAAGTTATCATACAGTCTAGTATAACGTAAGATCTGAATCTGTACAAGCAGAGAATATGCGCCCGTCGCCCGGCGGCAGGAGAGAGCCCCATCCCACAAATAGACAAATCTTGCGATTCATGGTATGATAGGGCCTATGAGATACGTATATATGCTTTTAAAACCATTATCTTTTCTCCCGGCCCTTGCCATGATGTACCTGATTTTCACATTTTCCAGCCAGAATGGGGAGGTATCTGGCGATCTAAGTTATCGGGTCAGCTACAAGATTGTTCAGGTGGCCGAGGTGGCAGACCAGGTCGTGGATCTGGGCATCGAACCTGGAAATACCGACTACTATGCTGAGAAAATCCACTACTACGTGCGAAAAGCTGCTCATATGACTGAATATTTCTGTCTGGCTGTGGCGGTTGCCTTTCCATTCTATGTTTATGGCCTGAGAGGATTTCCACTGCTTCTGGTGGCCGGAGCCATCTGTGTAGGTTTCGCCGGGCTGGACGAATACCACCAGTCTTTCGTGGACGGGCGGGGGCCCTCTCTGCGGGACGTGGGGATCGACAGTATCGGCATCTTCTTTGGGATTATGGTGGTAAAACTTCTGTGTTGGACCACTCTGCAGATGTTACCCAAACCCAAGAAAAAACGGAAGCGGAGAACTTGACAAGTTTATCTTCTCTCTCTCCGCTTGACGCCCCCTCCCATTCCCAGGGACAGATCTCTGTCCAGGGAAGCGTTTTCCTCCTGGGAAAGCCGAAGGCCTTTCCCAAGGAGACAGAAAATCAGACAACATCCCATCCCTTTCCCAAAGTTTCTGAGTCTCTCCATCTCCCGGAGAGGCTTTTCTGCCTGTAAGAAACGGTAGATCTTTTCCCCTTTTTCCTTTAACAATTCCCCCCAGAAAGAGAAATCAGACCAATTGGACGGCACCAGATCGGCGCTCACACGCAATTGCCCCACCAGCAGGCCCAAAAACAAGCAGATCCCCAGGCTCATCGCCGCCAAATACAGCCCTCGCCGCCTCTCTTGCTTCTCCCGCGCGATGGTTCGATAGAGTTCCAGACACAACCTCGCAAAAAGCCACAGAGCCGTCACGAGCAGACTCCACGTGAGAATCCCTGCCAGAAAACTCCCATCCACAGTCCTACCTTGGAGATTGTTAGCCATCAGAAATTCCTCCGCCTCCTTGTCTTTGCCATTTCCCCTTACGTTCACCCAGGACAATTGCATTTTAGAATCAGCCGGGAAGATAACCTGTCTCTCCTGGGTTTTTAGGACCTGGCGCACAATATAATTCTTTCCTTGCCACAGGATACTTTTTCCCACGACTTTTTCCGTGCCAAACAACTGCACGGCCGTCTCCTCGTCCAGAATACACCCCTTGACGTCCTCCTCCCACAGCGTGTGAATTCTCCCGTCATAGAGGCTTCCCTCCCCGTAGATCCCTACACACTCCACTGACACCGACCTGTGTAAATCTGGATTCTCAAGGCTTTGAATTCCCATATTGCCCCAGAAGAGACAGTCGGAAGACTCCTCCTGACAGTCTTCCTGTTGAACGATCCGTTCTGCCTCCTGGACGGAGGGAAAATAATTCTCCAACTGTATGCTGATAAATTGAGAGTTCTGATCCAAATCCTCCCTGTATCCTGCTGCCAACAGATAGAACGCTGCCATCCACATAAGACAGAGGAACTGAACGCCTCTTCTCATGACTCCTCCAGCCGCACCCGGCTGCCTCCTTGAATCTCCCGTTGAGATTCCACCACGATTTGCTGTTCTTTCGTCAAGACTCCTTCCTTCAAAGCGGCCGTCGTCTCATTTTTCTCCTCCACTTCCACTGTGACTTTTCTAACTTTCTGCACTTTGCCCAGCACGGAGTCCTCCTCTTCCACCACATAGACGTAATATTTAGAGTCCTCCTGATAGAGCGCTGTCAGAGGCAGACAACAGGAGTAGACTCTCGACTCCTTGGTCAGCTCAAACTCCAAGCTCTCACCGATCTGAACCTGGGAAGAGGGCACCGAGAACGTCACGTCCAGGAGAGAGGCGTCCTCCTCGTTACTCTGTATATTCTTCACTGTAGCCGTGTCCTTCAGCGCCTGTCCGTCTGCACCCGTCAGCTCTGCCTCAGCTCCCACATCCAGATACTTCTGTAGACTGGCGTCCACCGAGGCAGTCAACTGGTATATCTTCGTCTTCTCAGCCAAGAGCAGCACCGCCTCCTCTGAGATCAGGCTGCCTGTCTTCACATTCCACTTGACCACCGTCCCCCCCGCCGGGGCATAAACCTTGCCATCCCGCTCCAAAAGTGCGTTCACCTGTTCCAGCTCTTTCTGCTTTTGTTCCACCTCTACCTGTTGCACCTGGGCCGTGCGGTTGGGCTCCACAGGTTGAGAGGCGTCCTCCAGCGCTTGTCTGGCCTGGGCAATGTTCTTCTCTCTCTCCGTGGCGGCCGACTCCAGCGCTTTTTCTTTCTCCCAGATCTCATCTCGGAGGGCCTCCCTTTGTTGTTCGTCTTCCTGCCCATCCTCTGTGAACGCCTCGCTGCCTTGGCTCTGGTACTGGTTCCATTTGTCGTAAGCCAGATCCAAGTCCTGCTGTGCCCAGGCGACGGATTGGTCTGCGCTGGCCACCGTCTGGTCGTAATTTTCCTGGGCATGGGCGATGGCTTCCTGGCGCTTCTTGTCCGCCTGTTCCACCTGCTCCTGGGCGTCTGCCTGGGTCAGCTTCGCCTTCTCTATCTCCGCCAGTAGGGCGCTTTGTTTTTTCTTCAGCGTTTCCAAATCCACCTCCAGAAGAAGATCTCCTCTTTTCACCGAATCTCCCTCTTGAACGGCCAGAGACGTCACTTTCATCTCTGGGACTGTGAACACACCCTGCTGACGGGTACTCTCCACCTTGCCGCTTCCACTTACGCTGTGCCCGATCACCGTCTTTTGAATCTTCTCCGTCTTCACCTGCACAACCCGGAAAGAATCCATACTTCTGGATAAAATGGTCAGCAGATACATCGCCAGAAAAAACACACCCAAAAATTGTATCGCTCTTCTTCGATTCATCCTCTACTCCTTTGTGGCTGTGGACAAAATTCCCTGTTCCAGATAGTCCTGTCCCGCTAAGAACACCAACAGCGCCGGCGCCAATACCACCACGGACATGGCAAAGGCCATCCCTGCCTGCTCCATCCCTATATTGGGCAGAAACAGTGTCAACGGCCACAGAGATTTTGTCTTCAAAAAGGCCATCGGCTGCTCAATCAGGTTCCAATACTCCAAGAAACCAAGCACCATGGCGGAGAGAATTCCCGGAGATCCCAGGGGAATTCCGATCCGCAAAAATATCTGCAGGTTCCCCGCTCCGTCCAACCTGGCCGCATCCACCAATCCCTGGGGAATCCCGGCAAAAAAGCGGTACATGATAAACACCGGAAAGGTGGAGAAAATCGCCGGAAAGACGATCCCCTGCTGTGTGTCCAACAACGACAGCCCGTCCAGAACCAGATAGCTGGGCAACATCAATACCTGGAAAGGCATCATCATCAATGCAATGTACAAGGTAAACAAAAGGCGTTTGCCTGGAAATTGAAATCTGGCCAATCCCCAGGCTGCCGGCACGGCCACCAACAATTGTCCCGCCAAGATCCCCAAAGTCATTTTCACCGAATTCCAGAACATCACAAAAAACTCCGGGGTGTCAAAAAGCACTTCCACATAAGACTTCAAGGTGGGATATTGGGGAAAAATGCTTCCCTCCACGTGTCCCCCTCCCCCTTCCAAGACCGGTGCCAGCATAGACTGAAGTTCCACCTGTCCCGTCAGCGACCCAATTAACAGATACGCCACCGGCACAAGCATCACCACTGCAAAAACCACCAGGTAACCCGTTCGAATCTTTCTCATCACACACACTCCTTTTCATCCCAGGCTCTCTGTAGGCCGATCACCAGGACAAAGATCACCACCCCTGTCGCCACCGCCGCCGCTGCCATCTTGTCAAACGCCAAATCCCGGTACCAGTTGTTAAATAGATGCTGCAATAGGTACATGCTCTCATGGGGATAGTCCCCGGCCACCAGGTAGGCCTCCCGGAAGACTTTAAAAGAATTCAACAAGGACAGTACGGTGATGGTGAACACAGACGGCAGCAAGTTGGGCAGGGTGATCCACCAGAAACACTGTAAAGATCCAGCCCCGTCCACCTTAGCCGCCTCATAGATGCCCTCAGGGATCGCCGAGAGCCCTGCCAGCCACAAGATCACATCGTATCCTAGATTCCTCCACAGATAGCTGATCACCAAGACCCAGAAGGCATAGGAAGAATTCATCCAGTCCACCTCCTGCAGATGCAGACTATGCAAGAGGCCGTTTAGAAGTCCCTGGGAGTGGAAAGCCAGTCTCCACAGGAGCACCACCGAGGCCACCGGAATCGCCATGGGCAGTAGAAACGCACTCTTAAAGACTTGCTTTCGCCGGACTTCCCCACATAAGGGCAGAGCCACACTCAAAGACAAGACCAGCAGCAAGGGAATACAGATTCCCACAAAGCGCAGGGTATTCTTAGCTGCCAGCAAAAAAGCCTTATTCTCAAAGATGGCCTGATAATTTTGTATGCCTACGAAATCACCTGTCACGGACTCGCAAAACGACCGCCGTATCACGTCGAGAAAAGGCAAAAAGACAAATACCGTCACCCCCAGAAGGCTGGGCAGTAAAAAGAAAAGTCCCTTCCAAGACCGCCTCCCGCCAAACGCCTTGCCTCCCCTATGGCGTCTTCTCAGACTGCGGACATCTCTTCCTACATCCAGTCTCTTTTTCAGGTTGTCGTCATCTGTCTCTTCACCCGGTCTCCTGTCCAGACCGCGGACTTTCTGGGCGCGGCTACTCTGTTTTCCCGGCCAGCGCAATGCCATAATCACACCTCCCCGTCAGTTCTCTATTTGCTTCTTTGCGCCTAAGATACCATGGCAATCTCTAAAAATCCTCTAACCAAAATGTATATCCCCACAATTTTTCGATATATTATTAAGAGAAACCGCAGTCCCAGAAAATGATAAGGAGGTCTCTATGCTTTTCTATCTATCCATATTTCTGATTATCTTTCTCGTGACAATCATCCTGGATCTCTGCCTGATCCGCCATGGGACATCCCATGACCTGCGGCAATCTGACCAACACCAGGAGAAAGCCCTGCGAGATGTTCGACAAAAAAAGAGCCAGACATAGAAACGCCCCCATATAGGACATATGCGTTTTAAGTCCTATATGGGGGCGCAATTTCACTCAAAGACTCCCATTCCCCATCGTCAAAGCGAATAGTCGCAATCCGCCCCGCTACTTGCAAGTTTCTCTAAGAAAACAGAATTTCTTTGCCCAGGTTGTAATAAGAGTACGTTCCCTGGGTCAGAAGAGTCCCTTCTTCGTCGGTAATCTCCACCTGAATCACACAGATGCGCTTGCCATGTTTCACCACCCTCGCCTCCGCAGTCAGCGTCTTTACATTCAAGGCTGCCCGCAAGTAGTGAATGCTTCCGTCGATGGTGGTACAGTAGTAACCATAGGAAGCCGCCGCAGCCCCGGCCGCCGTGTCCGCCATGCTGAACAGACACCCTCCGTGGACAGAATTCACTAAATTCTGGTGACGCTCTTCCACCTGCAACTGGGCTCTGGCGTACCCCTGCCGTATCTCTACGGTACGGATCCCCAACTCCCTGACATAGTGATTCTGCTCTTCCCTCAATTGTATCAACTTCTCATAATCCATACACATCCTCCTATTGATGTAATTCCAGTGGCAAGCCGTCGGGATCCCTAAAGAACGTCATCTTCTCTCCTGTAAACGCGTCCACACGGACGGGCTCGCACACAATCCCCATCGCCTGCAACTGCTCCACCGTCTCCTCCACATCTTCCACCCAGAAGGCCAGATGGCGAAGACCGCAGGCCTCCGGCTGACTCACCCTGGCCGGAGGATTTTTCATCCCAAAGATCTCCAACTGGGTATGGCCGTCCACACTTAAGTCCAGCTTCCAATCCTCCTTCTCCGGCCTGAAATTCTCCCGTACAACTGCAAATCCCAGCTTATTCACATAGAAATCCTTCGACTTTTCATAGTCTGACACGATAATCGCCACATGGTGTATCTTAGATAATTTCATATTCTCTCTCCTCTCTCGGTTTTAACGTCCAGCGGCATACACAAAAACAGACAAAAACACCCTTCCTCTGCCTGAATCTCCACGGACCCACCATATCGCCGGACCACCTGGCGGACACCTTTTCCCATGCGGACCTCATTACCGCCTCTTCTCCAGAAATTCCGCAACCTCTCCCTCCCCGGGGATCGCAGCCACCACACCGGCCCGGCTGACAGCCAAGGCACTGGCCGCGGAGGCAAGCCGGACGGCCCCTCTGAGGCAGTCTCCCCGGGCAATTCGTGCCGCCAAAGCCCCATTGAACGTATCTCCTGCGCCAGCCGAATTCACACAGTCCACCAGGTAAGGAGTTTGGTGATGACTGCTGCCACCCTGTTCAGCCAGAAAGGCCCCACGGTCCCCCAGTGTCACCACAATATGGCCAGCGCCATCCTTTTGCAGCTTTTGACAGACTTCACCTGGATCCTGGAATTCTTTTCCACCGGAGAGTTTCAGCGCCTCCCCCCAATTGGGGGTGAGCAGGTCTGTCAACTCTAGAATCCCCCTGGGCAAATCACAGGCTGGAGCCGGGTTTAAGATGGTGTAAGTACCATGGTGCCTTGCAATCTTCAACACCTCCTCCACCACCTCGAGGGGAAACTCCAACTGAGTCAGCAACACATCTGCCTGGGCAATCTCTCTCTCCAATTCCCTAGCCCATCCTCTGTTCAACTGCGTACAAGCGCCAGGATGGACCACCACAGAATTATCACCCCTTCCATCGGTGAACACTGCCGCAAAAGCTGTCCCTCTCTCCCGGGTACTGATCTGGCGCCGCCGTATCCCATCCCGTTCCATCTCTTGCTCTGCACACGCCCCATAGAAATCCCGTCCCACCGCTGTGGCAAAGAACACTTCTGCCCCCATTCGCCCGGCTGCCACCGCCTGATTATATCCCTTTCCACCTGGCTCAAAGACCAACTCTCCGGCCAAGACCGTCTCGCCCTCCCGAGGGAGACACTCTACCTGGAATAGCGCCGACATTCCATACAGGCCAACTACAATCACTTTTCCCATCACACACGCTCCCTATTCACAGATGTTTGATCCGACAGATATACTTCTCTACAATCGCTTGATTGTAGTGATCTCCACCATCCACGTTTCCACTCTTATATACAGGAAAACACTCTCCTTGTCCCCTCAAATGTTCACAGGCTGCCAGAGAGATGGAATTCACAATAAAAAATGCAGCGATACTAGAGACAGGACCTGCCTTTAAGCCATCTTCTTTGATACTCACTACCGCGTCCCCACGGGGAACGTAATTGTCAATATAAAGGTCACAGACATCCGCCAGATGGAGTCCTCTTGGATCCCTGCTGGGCTGGTTCTTATAATTTCCCGAAGTTATACCGATAACCCGGACCCCTTTTTCCCTGGCACTCTCCGCCATCTCAATGGGAAAAGGATTGATCCCCGAACTAGAAGAAATGATAAAAGCATCCCCCTCCCTCAGTGGATACCGCTCCAGAACTCTGGGCGCATACCCAGACATCCTCTCAATCTGGCTACTCTTGTAAGCACCGTCGTGGAGCATTGTGCTCTCCTCAAATATGGGATTGATGGCCACCAATCCTCCAGCCCGGTAGAACATTTCCTCTGCAATCATATGAGAATGCCCACACCCAAAGACGTGAATCAATCCGTCCCGTCTGATCGTCTCGGCCAGTATCTGGCCGGCTGTGGAGATCTTCTCCCCCTCTCTCTCATAGACCTTCTCGATTATATCTTGTATACTCTCATAATATTCTTCGACAAACAACTTATCACCTCAAATACTATCGCCGGCCAAGTCCCCTGATCTGGCAGACTCAGCCGGCTCTCTGTGCTGTCAATTATCATATAATTCAATATAAAATTTATACTTGTCGCTGCGATATTTTGATTCCACATATTCCAATGGTATACCTTCCCCATCAAACGTCCGCCTGTGTATGAGCAAGGCGGCCTGAAGTTCTCTGTTGCCCAGAAGACTGGCCTCCCACTCCATCAGGGAGGAGACTTCCACACTCTGGATAGCCCGTTTGGGGAAGATCCCCAATTCCTCCCTCATAAGCTGGTAAAGGGAGTTCTCATCCGCCAGCCTATGGAAGATGTCCGCAAACAACTTGTGACTCAGATATGTGGTCTCGATTGCCATCGGTTCCCGGTCTGCCAACCTCAGCCTTCGGAGCATAATTACTTTCTCTCCCACCTCAAGGCCCAAATTTTCAGAGATCGCCTCATTGGCCAGAATCACGTCCAGAACCAGAATCTTCGATCCTGGAATCATCCCTCTCGCCTCCATGTCCTCTGAGAAACTTGTAAGTTTCGAGAGCGTTTGGTTGATCTTTCCTGTGTTCTTTATGAAAGTTCCTTTCCCGCGAACTTTATATAAGACACCTTCTTCCTCCAACTCACTAACCGCTTTCCTGACCGTCATACGGCTTGCGTCATACTCCTCGCACAGTTCTCTCTCCGCTGGCAAGCAGTTACTCTCTCGGTAAAATCCACTCTGAATCCGTTCCTTTAATTTTTCTTTCAACGTCTGATACTTCAACATTTTCTTACCACTGACAGCTTCCTCTCGCATAGATCCTCCTAAAACACTTGTCCGCATCCTTCTACCATATTCTTCCAAAAATAAGACTTTTTTCTATTATACTTTTAAAGATACGAGAAAACAAGGTTTTCGGATTTATGGATTGCTCCACTATAGTTTCACAGGCTTTCCAGTCTCCAGGGAAGTCGCAATAGCACATGCGATCCTGGTAGGCTCTATGGCATCCTGAATATTGATCACCGGTTCCCTGTCTTCTAAGATACAGTCTATGAAATGCCCTACAGACCGCTCCACACAACCTGTCGTCCTGTCATAAAACATAGGATTGACATAGACGGTGCTCTGGTTGGCATGTTCAAAAGTACCGGTAAACTCCGGTCGATAAATCTGGAGTCCCTGATCCGTCAAATCGATATAAGCCGTCCCTTCCGTGCCTACCAATCTCACAATTTGGTCGTTTAAGCCATCATAAGTCCTGGGCAATACCCAGTTAGAATCAAACAAGATGGTGGCGCCATTGGCAAAAGTCACCATCGCCTGAACGGCATCCGACGTATCCTTCCCCTGGCTTTTCAACTTTCTCCTCTGTTGTTTTGCATAGACTTCCACAGCTTCTGAACCCAAGATCCATCTCACTGCGTCAATATTGTGAATCATGATAAAGAAAACCGGGGAACTGGACTGCGACCACCGCAGCATACTGGTGGGCACAGTAATACAATCGTCAATCCTAGCATATCCCTCTAAGATCTCTCCCAGCTTTCCCTGCTCCACTGCCAGCTTGGCCTCCCGAAACTGAGGTACAAACCTCATAAAATAGTCCGTCATGAACTTTTTCCCCGACTGTCTCACCGCCTGAGCGATCGCCTGGCAGTCCTCCATATTGGTGGCCACAGGTTTCTCCAAGAAGACATGCAATCCTTTTTCCAGGCAATCACACACAGGTTCCCTGTGGGCAAAATCCGGCGTGGCCACAGACGCAATATCAAGATCCTCCTTTTCCAGCATATCCCTGTAGTCTGTATAGACTCTGGGAATTTGATATTTCCTCGCAATCTCCTGGGCACGCTGTGGATTCAAATCCGCCAACGCCTCAATCTGAGAAAAAGGATTTTGTTGATAGGCAGCAATCACATTCTCCCCCCAGCCCCCAGCTCCGATCATTCCCACACGCAATGTTTTCAACATTCAAATCTCTCCTCTCTAACAGAATCCTTCCTCTTCCAGATACAACTTAGCCTCCGAAGCCACCATATCAAAATCTGCCAATCCAAGTCCTCCCGGGTCTCCCACACCGTTGAGTCCTCCGTTTTGCCATCCTTCCCACTCCACCGCACAGTATCCTTGGTATCCAATCTCTTTTAATAGCCGGGCCACCTCCCGGAAATCCACAAAACCTCCCCCAAACCATACGTGCTGGCTCTGAATAATATTGGGAAATCCAACCTCGTCCTTCACATGCACACAGTTGATGTGATCTCCCAATCTCCGGATGGCTTCTGCAATAGGCATCTTCGGCTTAACTGTGGTATAGAAAGTTCCTGTATCTACCGTCACGTAGACGTTGTCCATACCGACTTCATGGTAGAGCTTAAACCACTGATCCACCGAATTGATCAAAGTTCCCTGCAAGATCTCCACGCTGATGGTCATGTTCCGCTCTTTGGCATACTCTGCGCACTCCCGAACCCCGCCCACAATCATGTCCCACGCTTCTTTCCTGGTGAGAATATTATAGAGAGCCGGATCATAGAAACCCTGGGCGATCAGCGAACACACCGTGTCTGCCCCCAGGTAAGCCGCCGCGTCTATGGCCTGCTTCATGGTGTTTAGCCCAGCCGTCCGGTCAAAATGCCGGGGTGTCACAAAAGTGGCATGGGCGCCAATCGACGCCAGATGAACCCCAGTCTCCTCCAAGGCTTTCTTTGTCCTCTCCAATGTCTCGTCATACTCCTCAGGGGGAATCTCTTGAATCTTTGAGAACACAATGTCCATTCCCGTATACCCATGCCCACTCACCTTGTGTACCAGATCATAGAGTGGAATCTTCCCCCAACTATTCACCGCACAGCCACAGATCTCCAATCTTCCCCAGGGCATATTCGCCCACACTTCCATCGATAATTTCAGATTTCCCATAGTTTTCCTCCTCTGTCTGTGATTTTAATTTTTTCTCTCCCGCAGACTTCCAAAGCCCACCGCAATCACGATAATCAACCCTTTCACCATCTGTTGCAAATAGGGATTCATATTCATCATGTTCAAGCCGTTCTCTATCATCGTCAGAATGAAGACCCCCATCAGCGTTCCTCCAATAGTACCCACACCTCCTGAGACGCTGGCACCGCCCAGAACCACCGCTGCAATGGAATTTAAATCCATCCCTTCTCCATTATAAGGATGTCCACAATTTAAGCGTCCCGTCAGCAGAATCCCTGCCACACCCGCCATCAAACCAGAGAGTGTGTAAATATAAATGCTGTACTTACTCAGAGAAATTCCGGACAACCGTACTGCCTCTGCATTTCCCCCAATTCCATAAGTGACCCGGCCGAACTTCGTATACCGGAGAATCAGAAAGAAAAAAAGATAGATTAGAAGCATTAGCACACCTGACAGTGGAAAACCTCCGATCTTCCCTCTTCCCAGCACCTCAGTCAAAGCATGGCCCTGAGGAAGGTTAATCCCATATCCCTTGGAATAGAGCAGACAAATTCCTTGAAAAGCCATGGCCGAAGCCAAGGTAGCAATGATAGGTGGGATTTTTGCCAAAGTAATCAGCACGCCATTGAGGCATCCCAAAAGGGCGCAGACCGCCATCGCCAACAGGCAAGCCAACAATAGATTCCAGTTATAATGAACAATACAAGCAGACACTACCACAGTCCCCAGGCTCACCAACGGCGCCACAGACAGATCGATCCCTCCGCTTAGTATCACGAATGTCTGACCGATGGCCACAATGGACAGTACTGCCCCCTGACGGATGATATTGACCAGGTTGTTGGTGGAGAGAAACACCCCCTTTCCAAAGATTGCCATCACAACCAACACCAACACAAAAGCAACCACTGCACCTGAGGCCGGGGACTGTCTCACCCATCTTCCCACTCTAGACACCTCGCTTTTACTTTTTCTTTTATACGGCATAGTGCATCATCTCCTCCACTGTAGAATTCATGGGCAGTTCCCGGACAAACTCCCCCGCTCTCATCACCACGATCCGGTCACTGACGGTCTGAATCTCTTCTAACTCTGAGGAGACGAAAAGGATGCTCTTCCCCTCCTTTGCCAACTGCCGCACCAGGTTATAGATCTCTCCCTTGGCTCCCACATCGATTCCCCGGGTAGGCTCATCCATCAGGATAATGGAGGCCTGGGCAATCAGCCATTTGGCAATCACAATCTTTTGCTGGTTCCCGCCACTTAGAGATCCAGCCAAGTCTCTCACACTGCCAGCCTTCAATCGCAACCTTCTGCCCATCTCCTCCACAGTCTGTCTCTGGCTCTTGGTATCCAGCACACCACACCGGGTATACAGATCCAGTCCGGCATAAATCTCATTGTCCTCCACGGACATTTTCAGCAGTAAACCCTCTCCCTTTCGATCCTCTGGCATGTAAGCAATTCCCAAATTTACCGCCTGCCGGATGCCCAGTTTTTTATAGGTGACTCCCTTTACCAAGATCTCCCCTTGTGTTGGGGTGTACGCACCAAAGATGGTTTTCAACAATTCTGTTCTTCCAGCCCCCACCAGGCCTGCAATTCCCAGGACTTCCCCTTGACGCAGAGACAAATTTACTCCCCGCACCCGGTTCTGATAGCTGAGATTTCGAACCTGAAGTACCACGGGCCCCATCTCCCTGGAATCCTCTTTCACTGTGACACTGGGCCTGGCATGGATCATCTTGCTGACCAACTGTTCTTTGTCCTGAATCTTGGACCTCTCCATGCACCCCATAAGCACACCGTCCCGCAGAATCGTCACCCGATCTGAAATCTGAAGTACCTCGTCCAGCCTGTGGGAGATAAAGACAATTCCGACCCCACTCTCCTTGATCTTTCCCACTACCTGAAACAGAGCCTGGGTCTCCTCGTCGGTGAGGGAGGCTGTGGGTTCATCCATAATGACAACCTCCGTGTTCTTACAGAGTGCCCGGACAATCTCCACCATTTGCTGCTCAGCCACAGACAACTCCTTAACTTTCTGCCTTCCCCGAATATTCCTACTGACAACTCCCACGGCCTGATCCGCCATCCTATAGAGAGATTGCCAGTCAATAAGCCCCTTCTCTCTGGGATACCTCCCGAAATAAATGTTCTCCGCCACAGATAGCTCTGGAAATAGTTTCAACTCCTGATGAATCATGGCAATCCCATGCTCCAAGGCCGACAGCGGAGACCGTATAGAGATCTCCCGGCCATTACGGTATATCCGTCCTTCATCCGCCCTAAGACTTCCAGATAAAATGTTCATAAGCGTGGATTTGCCAGAACCATTCTGTCCGATCAGGGAATGAACCTCACCTGGGCGTAGAGTAAAATCCACCTGATCCAATGCGTGAGTCCCAGGAAACCGCTTATCAATTCCTCTCATCTCCAAAAGAAATTCCGTATTTCCCATGATGCTCCTTTCTGTCAGGAATAGACATGGTAGTCCGCCGCATTCTCCGGTGTAATCTCAATGGTGTCGATCTCATACAACCTCCCCTGCTCAAACCCTTCCACATCTTTGCTGTACTCTCGAAAAATTTCCACCGCTTTTTTCCCAAATCCAGGTGTATCCTGCCCATAGGCCGCCGACTTAGCCATCTTCCCGCCAGCCAGAAGCTCTGCCTCCTCTGGCAATCCATCCACGTCCACAACACTGACGGAGTTGGTGTCCTTTCCCAGATTTTCCATAGCTGCATAGCCGGCTGGAATTCCAAAGCCATTGTAACAGAGCACAGCTTTAGCCTCCGGACATGACATCAGCATATTCTCGATGGCCGATGTACAAGCTGCCACAGAATTCTCATTGACCATCACCTCGTTGGCTATGCTCACCCCCTTCTCCTCCCGGATAACATCCTTATAGCCCTGGATCCGGTCAATGACATCCGATGTTTGCATTCCGTTGAGAATTAAGACCTCACCGCTGCCACCGATCTGTTCCATGGCGTAGGCCGCAGCCTGCCTCCCTGCTGTATAATCATCGGATTTCACAGTGGCCAACACCTCATAATCCCCTTTGTCCAACTCTGAGCTAATCACCACCACCGGAATTCCAGCCTCATTGGCCAATTTCACACTCTCAATACTGCCGGACGGGTCATTGGGAGTCAGGAAGATCACATCCACCCCCTGAGAGATAAAATTCTCTACAATGGACATCTCCGCCTGTAAGTCCAATTCAGAATCTGAGCGCACAATGGTTCCCTGGCTCTCTTTGGCCGCTTCCACCAATCCCTTCTCAATGGCGTCAAAGAAGACGTTCGCAGAATGGCAGACATAACCACCCACCCATTCTTCTGTGCCTTCTGTCTTACCCGAAGATGCAGCGGACTTGCCGTTTTTACCACTTCCCTCCCCATCGCAACCTGCCAACAGAGTCACGCCCAGACACACTGTCAATAAGATTCCTAACGTGCGTTTCCTCATTTGTAAACCTCCTTCAATTTGTACAAAACATCTTTTTTCTGTTCCAATTATTTACTATTAATATACAAAACATATCTTAAAAAGTCAATAATTTTTCTTTAAAATTGATATTTTTGTATAATATATCCATAATCGCACTTTATTTTTTATATCTTTTTACACAAAACAGATGTTTTGTATATTTTCAGATATCACATTCCAGATTGACTATTGTCTCACACATTACAAATCAGCGCCGAATCTTTACCCCTCGGCTCCCTCAAAAAAATCTTGAACTTCCCTGGGCAATATGGTATAAATTAATAGAGCAACTGTGAAAACAATATATTTTTTTATTCAGACATTAAATGTCACTCTGCCACTGTCGGACGGCGGAGGGGCATTTTTTTGTGCTATAGGAAAGTTCTCCAAACTTCCCTATAACACAAAAACACTCCGTGAGGAT
>JBKXQO010000011.1:0-100411 GCA_047014865.1 Blautia sp.
AAATACCCGTGGTCAGACTTTCACTGACTAGATTAGTGCCATGCTTGGCACACCATAAAAAAGACCATCCTGGAGTTTTCACCCCACGAAGGTCTTCTATCTTCTCTCCGATATAAACTTATACATCCGCCTCCATCTCTCCGTGCTCTGGATTTAGAATCTCCTCCAAAGACTTCTCGCTGAGCATTCTCTGCAGATTCTCCTGAATCCTCAAAAGCTCCAGATGCACCTCGCATCCGCCGTCCACGTTCTCATTGCGAACACATTTTTTCTTGGGGTTCATACATTCGATGATATACATTCCCGGATCAATGGCCTGGTAGACATCCAACAGAGTAATGTTCGAGGTAGCCTTCTTCAGAGAATAGCCTCCGTGGACTCCGCGATATCCCCGCACAATCTTAGCCCTCTGAAGCTTTTTCAAAATCTTATAGGCAAATGGAGCCGTAATCTCTTCTCTTTCACAGATATCATTGACACTCAACCGTTCCTCATCTGCCAGTGCACGAATGACCCGCACTGCATAGTCACATTCTCTCGTAATTAACATATCAGCCTCCTGCTATTGTTCTGAATTTCTTTTAGGCCCTGACATACCTTTTCCTGTTCTTAGAAGAAATTATACCAATTTAGAGCAGAATATGCAACCTCAATTTTCTACAAAAAACGTGATCTAATGTTTTGTCTGGGCACCCCGCCCATTCTTCCAAACTCTCCTTTGAAAAATCAAAAAACCCTCTTGCAAAATCGATGGGATACGTTACAATAAGAAGGTGTGTATTCTTTTACACGGTAATCGGTGTTTTTCACCGTCTGTAACCATAGAAAGAAAGAATTTATAAAGATGAGGTCAAATTATGATTGCAGCAAATAATGTAACTTTGCGTATTGGAAAGAAAGCGCTGTTTGAGGATGTAAATATCAAATTCACAGAGGGAAACTGTTACGGCCTAATCGGGGCCAACGGAGCGGGCAAGTCCACCTTCCTGAAAATTTTGTCCGGCCAACTGGACACCACCAAGGGCGATGTAAACATCACTCCGGGACAGCGACTGTCCTTTCTGCAGCAGGATCACTTTAAATACGACGACTACTCCGTTCTGGACACAGTTATCATGGGAAATGCCCGCCTCTACGAGATCATGAAGGAGAAAGACGCCATCTATGCCAAGGAGGACTTCACCGACGAGGATGGCCTGCGTGCCAGCGAGTTGGAGGGAGAGTTCGCTGAGATGAACGGCTGGGAGGCCGAGTCTGACGCCGCCACCTTGTTGAACGGACTCGGCGTGGAGACCGATCTCCACTACTCCACCAAGGGCGATGTAAACATCACTCCGGGACAGCGACTGTCCTTTCTGCAGCAGGATCACTTTAAATACGACGACTACTCCGTTCTGGACACAGTTATCATGGGAAATGCCCGCCTCTACGAGATCATGAAGGAGAAAGACGCCATCTATGCCAAGGAGGACTTCACCGACGAGGATGGCCTGCGTGCCAGCGAGTTGGAGGGAGAGTTCGCTGAGATGAACGGCTGGGAGGCCGAGTCTGACGCCGCCACCTTGTTGAACGGACTCGGCGTGGAGACCGATCTCCACTACTCCACCATGCGGGATTTAAACGGAAGCCTCAAGGTGAAGGTCTTGCTGGCCCAGGCGCTTTTTGGAAATCCAGATATTCTGCTCTTGGACGAGCCCACCAACCACTTGGATCTTCCCGCCATCGAGTGGCTGGAAGAATTCCTGATCAACTTCGACAATACTGTCATCGTGGTCTCCCACGATCGTTATTTCCTAAACAAGGTGTGCACTCACATCGCCGATATCGACTACGGTAAGATCCAGCTTTACGCCGGCAACTATGATTTCTGGTTCGAATCCAGCCAGTTACTGGTCAAACAGATGAAGGAAGCCAACAAAAAGAAAGAGGAGAAGATCAAAGAGTTACAAGAGTTCATCTCCCGTTTCAGCGCCAACGCCTCCAAATCCAAACAGGCCACTTCCAGGAAACGTGCCCTTGAGAAAATCCAGTTGGACGATATGCGTCCGTCCAGCCGTAAATATCCCTACATTGACTTTCGCCCTAACCGCGAGATCGGCAACGAGGTGTTGATGGTAGAGAATCTCTCTAAGACCATCGATGGTGTGAAAGTGATCGACAATGTAAGTTTCACTTTGGGCCACGATGACAAAGTGGCCTTTGTGGGCACCAACGAGCAGGCTATCACCACATTCTTCCGCATTCTCACTGGAGAGTTGGAGCCGGACGAGGGGACTTATAAGTGGGGAGTGACCACCACACAGGCTTACTTCCCCAAGGATAGCACCGCTGAGTTCGACAATGACCTGACCATCGCCGACTGGCTGACCCAGTACTCTGAGATCAAGGACGCCACCTACGTCCGCGGCTTCCTGGGACGTATGCTCTTCGCCGGCGAGGACGGGGTGAAGAAAGTCCGCATCCTCTCCGGTGGAGAGAAAGTCCGCTGCCTGCTGTCCAAGATGATGATCTCCGGGGCGGATATCCTGATCCTGGACGAGCCCACCAACCATCTGGACATGGAGTCCATCACAGCCCTGAACAATGGACTGATCAAATTCCCCGGCGTCATCCTGTTCGCCTCCCACGACCATCAGTTCGTCCAGACCACAGCCAACAGGATCATGGAATTCCTGCCAAACGGCGCCCTGGTGGACAAAATCACCACCTACGACGAGTATCTGGCCAGCGACGAGATGGCTAAGAAACGCCACGTGTACCAGATGACAGAGGAAGACAACTAGAAACTCCAAAGTGTTTTTGTGTTATAGGGAAGTGTTGAGAACTTGTATCGTAGGATTCCCACGCCAAACACGGTCGCCTGCGACACCCTTCATCTTCACACGAGCGCACATCATCACATAAAAAACAGCCCCAAAAAATCCTTGCTGTCCCTTATGCAGGATCTCTTTGGGGCTATCTTATTTTTACACTAAAGAATTCAATTCTTATATAAAATCTCTTTATGTTTTTTACTTTGTGCTTCCCTTCACCACTGATGAATAAGCACCAAAAATTTTTTCACCGTTCACTGTGCGGTAGGCACGAATCCTATATTGATAACTAGTATTTCTTCTTAAACCTTTCTCTGTGTAAGCAGTAAGACTTCCTCTACTGACTTGTGTCACATACTGATATTTCCCCGTCTTTGTATCAATACGGTATATCCGATAGCCACTGGCTCCGTTCACCTTCTTCCAGCAAATCTCCAAGCTAGTAGAAGAAGCTTTTTTCACAGATGAAATAGTCGCTTGCCTAGGTACCGGCTTGCCTTTCATAGCACTGCTGTAAGCTCCAAATACTTTTTCTCCCTGCACATTACGGAAAGCGCGGACTTTATAAGTATAAGTCTGACCACAGGTCAGCTCACCGTCCACATATGTAGTTGTGTCACCGCTAATCACCTGTGCCAGATACTGATACTTCCCGGTTTTTAAGTTCACACCATAGATTCTATAACCACTGGCTCCATCCACTTTATCCCAAGTAAGCCTCAAACCATTGTATCCCCAGCTTTGAACTCTTTCCAACCCAGTCTGACTCAATACTGCTTTTCCTTGAATACCTTTTTTTACATAGGGTCCTAAATGCGTCTCTCCGGACTGAGTATAAACCGCGCGTACTGTATAGAGATAAGTCACTCCCGTCACTGCCGTGGAATCTTTATAAACTACTGTGGATTGCCCTTCCACATTGGCAATAGCCTTGAAAGTTCCGCCGGGAATCTTCCTATATATCCGATATCCTTCCGCTCCACCCATAGATTTCCAACTAAGCTCCACCGTAGTATAATCAATAGATTTTGCCGATGTCAAAAGCGTAGCCTGAGTGACAACCTGACGAATCTCATTCAACTGTCTCTCCGCCGCAAACAAAACCTCGTCATTAGTCACATAAGCTTTCTGAATCCTATTCAGGCGATCATAGGCTGCTCTGGCTTCTTTTATAGCCGTCTCACTGTCTAACGTGACCTCACCAATCTGCTCTATAAGTCCCATCACCTCCACAGCTTTTGCCTCGTCAGCTAAAGGAGTCACCACAATCTCGCAAGTAGCGACGGCATTGCCAGCGATCCCATAAATCGTAGCGTTTCCCTCACCTACAGCAGTAATCAAGCCATCTTTAACCTTCAAAACCTTCGTGTTGCTGGAAGCCCAGCTAAACTCACTCATATCACCGTCAACCGGTTCAAAGCTGATGGCGTCAATCTCTAAACTGCTCCCCTTCTCCATTCCCAACTTAGAAGCGCTGAGTATTAGAGATGTCACCGGCTTAGTTACCTGAATCTTACAGGTAACGACAGATCCATTGTGCAACGTTCCTGTTATAACCGCTTCTCCGTACTCCACAGCCTTGACACTTCCGCTGGAGCTGACTGTAGCCACCTTATCATCAGAAGACTCCCAAGAAATCGTGTTAGCCTTTCCATCAGAGGGTTGGAAAATATAATTGGAGGAAAGATTCAATGTTTTCCCTCGCTGGACTTGGAAAGTTCCCCTTTTCATGGCCACTGCGGTGATATAGTGAGGGTATACTTCCACTTGGGTATCAGCTGTGTACGCACCCCCAGGTGTCTTTGCCGTCACAGTGATAGTTGCTTTCCCCTCTCCTTTCCCAGCCACCGATACCCACGCCTTAGTATTAGACTTAATCTGTGCCACTGAAGGATCACTGGAAGAAAAACTAAACTCCACTTCATCAGTGTACGTCTCCGGTGTCAATGTAAACTTCATACTTACCGAGGAATCCAGGCCTTCAATCTCATAATTGGATTTTTCAAAAGAAATTCCTGTCACCGGGTATTCTTTTACTGTTACCGCGCAGACAGCCTCCAAATTCCCATCGTAAGTCAATGTTATCTTGGCATCTCCGGGGCTCACCCCGGTCACTTTCCCACTCTTGCTAACTGTAGCCACATTTTCATCCGATGTAGTCCACACCAGTTTACTGGAACTATAGCTGGAGTTGGACGGAGAGTAACTCACTCTCAACGTGCTGCTCTTTCCGACTCCCAAATCCATTTTCTCACTGCTGAGACTGACAGACTCCAATT
Organism: Blautia sp.; assembly: GCA_047014865.1. Classification (GTDB taxonomy): domain Bacteria; phylum Bacillota; class Clostridia; order Lachnospirales; family Lachnospiraceae; genus Blautia_A. The sequence continues at coordinate 5,093 of JBKXQO010000011.1, forward strand.
GCGGCTTCTCCTTTACTGTCACTTGACAAGTTGCGGTATAATCCCCAACTGCCGCAGTCAGAACAGCCGTACCCGCTTTTTTCGCTGTCATTCTCCCATACATAGTCGTGCCGCCTGACACAGTAAAGATCTCCGGGTCACTGCTAGTCCAAGTAATCGCCTTATCGTCGGTGGTATTCACCGGATCAAATTGAACCCGAACAGACGCCGATCCGCCTCTGTAAATCTCAACTTCTGTCTGATCTAAGGAAATCCCCAGAAGAGGAACCCCAGTAACTGTCACTGTGAAAGATTTCGAGATTTCTCCCAATTTCGCCGTGATCACGGAAGTTCCCAAAGCCTGCGCTGTGAGACTACCGCTGACACCCTTCTCACTTTTTATCTTAACTACCTCCGGATTACTGGAGCTCCACTCCACCTGATCTTTGTCATTGGGAGATGCCACCGGTTCAAATTTTAAGGAGACCGTCTGTGCAGATTTTAACGTCATGTTTTCTGAAAATTGATCAAACTCAAAATTCGTCGCCTTGATCTCAGCCACTGACACATGATATGAGATACTATGCCTTCCCACTTTAGCAATGACATCCGCTTCTCCGGCGGCAATACCTTTTAAGGAGACTCCGGAACCAGACGCAGCAGCCGTCACCACAGCCGGATTTGAGGAGACGACCGTAGCTGTCTTGCTATCTGTGGTATCCTCCGGCAAAATATTGTAAGAAACTTTCTTCGTGCTACCTGGCTGTATGGAGATTTGTGACTCCTCCGCCTCAAGCCCTGTGATCGGAATCTCTACTACCTCCACCTGGGTGAAAGCCCTATGCTCCCCAATTTGGACTGCGATCTCCGCTGTACCAGGACTCACTGCCAACACCTGTCCATCCGAAACCGCCGCCACGCTTAGATCTGAAGAGCTCCACTGGATTTCCCCTGCTTCTGTGGTATTCTCTGGGACAAAGACTGGTTTAAGCTCACTCTTAGACGCCCTAGTCAGCTCCACCTTCTCCTCTTCAAATCGGATTCCCTCCAGAGGTACCTCCGGGACAGTGACCGTACAAGTATCGCTCCAATCCCCGCTGCTGGCGGTGATAATTGCCGTCCCTTTATTCTTCGCTATCACCATACCATTGTCATCCACTTCTACCACATTGCTATCCGAGCTACTCCACTCCATCTGTATAGGGACATGAATGTCCCCCGGTGTATACACCACCTCCAACCTCTGGCTAGACAAATTTTCTAGAGTTAATTCTTTATTCTTGAACTCCATCTTCTGGGGTAAATCACCATCCAGAGCAGACTGTAAAGCCTCGCTGGCCGTATCCACGTCCTCCTGAGAAGCTGGAAGATCCAACATCACTTGGTTCGCATTCTCATAGACCGCCTTGATGGTAGGATCTGACAAAAGGTTATCCTTATTCTGCGAACTATTCACTGATGCAATCCCCGCGGCCAAAGAGTCCTTATCGGCCCGGATTCTGCCAGCCGAGCCACCGCCCACAGCGCCTCCACCGCCAATATCCTGACCTAAATTCAAGGTAAACTGTACCCGCACCACGTCGCCGTCAGAAAGGTAGCTATCAGAAAATCCCACATTGGGGAACACATTGTTCAGGCAATACATCCACCCCGATCCGTTGGCAAAATCAAACTCACCTAGAGAACTATCTGTCAGCGGTCCCGTCCAATTGATCTCCATATCCTTCAGATCTTCATTCATAGACGCATTTTTCAGGTCAATCCTCTTAGTACCCGACATAATATGTGACAAATAAAAATTTGCCTCAATGGTACCTGTGTTCATGTAATCATATCCACTTTTCAGTATCAGCCGGGTCAACGCTTTTGCAGAATTTTCTCCCTCATAGACTGGTACCTTCACCGGCTCCACTAAGTAACCATAATTGATACTCAGAGCTTCTATGTCAAAGGTGGCATATCCAATCAATTCACCTTGTTCTGCCTTCGTGTAATAAATCTTATATTCCTTTGTGGCAGTCTGTCCCTGAGAGTCTGTGGCTTTAACCACAACCGTGTACTCTCCATCCTCCCGGCCGGTAAATTCCAAAGTATAGCTAGTCTTTATATCATCGTCCCAGTTTACATCTACTTTCTCTCCATTCAATGTGACAGAAGAAACAATCTTGTTTCCTTCTCCATCCCGTGCGATGACATCAAAAGTTTTCTTACTGGCTTTCAGTTGCAGACCATCTACCAAAGTGGTCTCAATGGTAGGCGCACGCATCTGAGAAGATTGAGTAGACTCCGAAAAGGAATTATCTTCCTCTCCATTTTTCTGCTGCTCTAAGTTTTCTCCCTCATCTGTAGTCAGAATGTTCGTGTCTTCTCTCTCCGGCAATATTTCCTGTGCCTCTCCACTCTCAAATTCTGTTTGCTTTTCACACTCAGAATCACCTACAGTAATTTCCTCCTGCTGTCCCTGAAAAGTATCTCCCAAAAACTCCGCTTCTTCAGACACTGCAAGCACACTGACCGGCATTGCCGTCAAAATCATCAGCACAGCTATAAGCATACATAAGATTCTCTTTCCTTGCCTCCTCATTACCTTCTCCCTCCATTATCATTTTTAGTTATTATCCAAAGAATCCTTGTTTGGGAACAACAAGGATTCTCAAGATTCATTTCTCTATTCTCACACAATCAGTACAGGAAATCCACCACCCGCATACGGATCTTCTTCCCCAGATTACACGTCTGCAGAATTCTTCCCTGCAAAGTATGGAAGGTCTGCACCACATTCCGGCGTTCCTCGTCGGTGATTTCCGCGTCGCTGTAAGCCGCGCGCTGGATCACTTCCACTGCCTTTTGATACTGTTCTGCCAGCTCACCTCCAAAGAGCTGTTCCAAGGCCTTACCGGCCCCATACCGGGAACCCTTTCCGTCCCACAGCTTCACATAACAAAGCCAGCGGGCCATGTACTGTCCCAACATGCAGACAGCCTTCCGGTTATCCGCATCTTTGATCTCTCTCAAGTAGTTTCTCAACCTATGCCTCCGGTAGAGCACATAGGCCACCACAGCCGCCAGCAACACGGCAAGTAAGCTGATCACAACCACCAGAATCACCATTCCCCAGTCGTCCCGCTTCACCTTCGTACGCTCCTCAGGGATATCAGGGGTCTCGTCCTGGACGTCCTCAGACTGGCCGTCTTCCCCGCTGCCTTCCTGCCCTTCGTCGCCCTGTCCACCGTCGGCCACAATCTCATAGTCCGGCCGTTCCATCACATCGAAATAGGGTGGCGTCACTTCCATAGGCACCCAGCCAATTCCATCCTGGTAGATCTCCACCCATGCGTGGGCCTGCTTGCCGGTCACCGAGATCTCCTGGTACTCCTCGGCATCCGCCACCAAGTCCGGCGTCACCAGATAGCCCTCCACATAGCGGGCCGGAATCCCCAGATACCGGTACATCATAGTGGCTGCGGTGGCATAATGTACCGAGTACCCGGTAGCGTTGATCTCCAAAAGATTCTGCAGGAAATCCCCTGAGCGAAACGGGGTAATCTTCTCCGAATATTTAATGTGTTGATTCAGATAACTGGTGATCAATGTGTTCGCCTCCTCGTAGGTGGCGTGATCCTTCCCCTCTCTGCGCTCCGTGTTCAAATGCTCTCTCAACAACATAGCCACGTCCGAGGGCATATCTGTGTACTGCTTATACACAAAAGAATTATAATAGCTCTCATCTTCCGTGTAGACCTTAAAAGACTCTTCCTCCTTATCCTGATAGAACTTAGAGGCGATCTGGGGATACTGTTTTACCAGATTTCCCGCTGTCTGGTAGGAGTACACCCGGCTCCCCATCAATTTCTCAGATTCCAGTCTCTCATCTCCCACACTGCGCACATCTTCCAGGGAAGAGGGCTCTGTCTCCAGTTCATAAGGGACATAGAGATATTTGCTGTTGGCGTTGACATTTTGTACGGTAACCTGGACATTCTCGTCCTCGCTCCCTGGATTCTCCAGTCTATAGATGGACGCCAACTGTGTCAACCCGTCAAATCCCGTCTCGTGGAGCCAATAGAACAGGTCCTTCTCTTTGTAGACTTCTTTTCCCTCTGTCTCCTCCCAGCCTGTGGAGGTGTACTTACTTCCCACAAACCCTCTCAGGTACATAGACGTGGGCTCGTCCATCACCACTTTCAGCGCTGTTCTCTTCGTCAGCTTCAAGTCTCCCAGCTTGTCAAACTGTCCCTGATTAAAGGAACTGGCCTCTTTCTTCTCGTACCGCAGATGGTCTAGCCCGTCCGATATGGCCTCCTGGATGGACACAACCACATCTAATTTCTCATATCCCCTGCTGGGAAGCACTAACTGCAAGAGCAACATCACGGCTGCAAAGAGCGCCATTGTGACCACAGATACCTGAAAAAAAGCCCAGTTTCGCCCCACAGTCACATTTTTCTTCTTTCCAGGGCCTCTCAGAAAAGAAGTACACATAATCAAAAAGATGCCCAGCAAAAGAATCAAAACCGGCCAACTCTTCACCCCCATCCCACAGATTAACTCTAAGATCAAAATGGGCAGAACAATCAGCAGCAAGAAGACATTTCTCCTGCTCTCAGCGATCGCATAGCACACGGCCGCCGCCAAAACCCCAGTAGTGCCGGTAAACAATAGGTAACACAGGGGTTGCTGGCCCTTTGACGCCGTCACCAAATACTCTCTCAGCACAACCTCCGTGTGGTGGCCCAGGGCACTGGCCGCATCGTTCCAGACCAGCAAAAGTCCCTGATAGACCGGCGTCTGTTTACTCAGCAAAAAGAGAAGCATGGCCGCCAGGCTCAAGCCTGCAATCCCATACCCCACCTTGCGCAACTTTCCTCCGGCTTGCAACAAAAGGAGAAGCACAACCCCAGTCAAAGAGGACCACCACACATAGAGAGGAAGCTCAAATATGGACAACAGTGACCAGACCGTCCCCAGATAGAGCGCCAATACCGGAACCAAAAGGTTCCCCCCTCTCTGTAGCCTGCCCTTCCTGAAGTCTTCTCTTCTCACATTTATCTGTAACCCAGGCTTCGCGCCTGTTTTTCTCGTCTTACTCATAGTGTTATATCCCCTAAACGATTAGCTGATACAGCGTCTCTTCCATCGTCTCCGGTGTGAACACTGTATACTCTCCGCCTGTATTCTCCTTCTCTTCTTGGTTCTCCCGGCAATGCAGCACACACACCGTACAAAACTCCATCATTCTCTTCAGCTCTTCTCCAGGCTCCTTTGCCGTGACGTAGACCACGTGGGCAAAAGGATTCTCAATATACTCTTGGAGATAATAGTGCAGACTGCCAAAGTCGTTCTCACCTGGAGCCAGCCCCAACAGACCGCCCATCATCCCGGCCAGATCGTCCTGTGAAGACACCTCCTCACAGCAAAAACGCTCTTTTTCCTGGTCATACCACCCCAGTGCATGGGTATATCCCTCCTGGATCAGAGCCTGAGACACCGTCAAATAAGCCTCCATCATCGCACTGCGCACACAGGCTCTCTCTGGTCTCTCCCCCAGGATTCCCGTCTCATAGATCACCAAGATGGAATTCTCAATGGGAAGGCTCAATTCTTTCACATAGAGATCATCCATCTTGCCGGAGAGTTTCCAATGAATATTTTTTAGACTGTCCCCGGGTACGTACTCCCGCACCCCAAAGATCTCGCTGGGATCATCCCCTTTTTTCATGCTGGAATAGGTCACACTCTCCCAGTTGGCTGTGTTGCTGTCCGTGATGTCCACCTCCACAGAGAAGAAATCCGGGAGAACCACCACCTGGCTGGTCTCCATGGGCTTCAACACCGTCTTCCACAGACCGAAAGCGTCGCTGCAACTGACAGACTCCAAGGTCACCTGGACATTCCCACAGAATTTGCTGGTCAGTTCCCACTCAATCTGCTGAATCTTCTTAGCCGGCACAGAACAGTATACGTCCTGCCTACTCTTCTCTCCCGTCAACCGATTCCAGAAGGCCAGATGACAGCCAAGCCTTGGCAGAGGTAAAAAACCGTGATTCTCCACACAGAGGCTGCCGGTCGCCTTCTGATTCTTCGCCGTCACATCCTTAATTTCGAAAAAGCACTGAATCTTTTTTCGCTCAAGCAGCAGAAAGGCCCCGCTTACCACAGGCAGCGCCAAGCTGACGATCAAGGTGAAACCAGCGATCCAGGAATCCGACCACAGATAGAGAAGAAGCGCCGCTACAAGCCAGATACCATAATATACTCTGGATCTTACCATCCTCACTCCTCCTTACAGCACCTGAGCCGCCTTCGTCTCCTTGACGATTCCCTGGATAATCTCTTCTGCCGTGGTGTTGGAGACTTTGGCCCGGGGATGGAGAATGACACGGTGGGCGCAGACGCTGACGAAGACCTCCATCACATCCTCCGGCACCACATAGTCTCTTCCCTTTATATAAGCTGCGGCCTTAGCCATGTTGTTCACAGCCAGCGCGCCACGAGGACTGACTCCCAGCAAGATCAGCTCGTGGGACCGGGTTTTCTCCACTAAAGTGGTGATATATCTCAGGATGTTCTCCTTGACCGTCACCTGGATAACTTCCTGCTGCATCTTCATCACGTCTTCCCTGGATGCCACCTCCTGGATGGAATCCAGCGGTTGTGCGGTCTGGCGCTCTTTTAAGATGTTTACCTGACTCTCAAAGTCTGGATAACCCATACTGAGCTTCACCATGAAACGGTCCAACTGGGACTGGGGCAACATCTGCGTCCCTGCAGAGCCGAAGGGGTTCTGGGTGGCCAGGACCGTGAAGGGAAGTGGTACCGGATAGGTCATGCCATCCACCGTCACATTGCCCTCCTCCATGACTTCCAAAAGCGCTGCCTGGGTCTTACTAGAGGTCCGGTTGATCTCATCTGCCAACAGTAGATTACACATCACCGCGCCTTCTTTGTAGACAAAACTCTCCGTCTTCTTGTCGTAGACGGAGAAGCCTACCACGTCCGAAGGAATGACGTCCGGCGTAAACTGGATCCTCCGGTAGTCCATCCCCAGAGCCTTACTAAAAGCCAGGGCCAGGGTAGTCTTCCCCACGCCAGGGATATCCTCCAACAAGATATGCCCTTTGGCCAAGATCGCCATCAGAACGTTCTGGATGACATCCTCCTTGCCCACAATCACCTTCTGTATCTCTTGCACTAAATTCTCTGTCAAATTCATCTTTCTACTCCTTATCCATCAATTCAAGACTCTTGGCAAGTCTCAGTGTAAATTTAGTCAACGCCCGTCAAATATACCGTGTTTGATGCGAATCCGCTCCAACTTCCTCCCGATAGGCTCTGCCACCAGGAGCAGGAAGACCACATTGGCAGTCATATACTCAATCGTCATAGGCAACGCCTGAAGCAACATAATCAGATAACGGAGGGGATTAAAAGTGCCATCCATGGAGAGAACCGACCAGATATCCATCACCGCTGAGTAGAGGAATCCAGTGAAGACTCCGTAGAGAACCATCATGGACTTCCGGCGCAAAGCCCTTGCCATGAAGGGTAACCCGGACAGCATTCCAATCACTCCCCAAGCCAACATCTGAAACGGCGTCCAGGGGCCTTGCCCAAAGAACATGTTGGATATAATCGCCGTCAACGAACCCACCAGAAATCCGGCCTCCGGTCCCAGATACATCCCTGAGATGATCACAATGGCAGTCACCGGCTTAAATCCTGGCAGAAACGCAAAAAGGAACCGGCCCGACACAGCCAGCGCCGTCATCACCGCCAAGATGACCATGCGGCGGATACTTCCCTCCCGTTTCTCATAGGCATAATAAACCGGGAAACACCCCAGGAACGCAATGCCTATGGAGATCAGATTGTACCGTCTGTCATGGAACAGGCGGACCCCCAGACAAATCAAACCTGACACCGCAACAAGCAGGAGCAGATTTGACACCAACCGCCGTCTGCTCATAGCTGCCTCCTCCCATTTTCCACACACATCTCCACCACATCCTCACAGGTCACTACCCCGCCATATAGATTCCTGGCGATCCGGTTGGCCGCCGTGGTGTAGAAACTATTGTCCCCAAAGAATTCCACCGGGGGATCCACGGAGGTCAGCTCCCGGTCAAAGAACATGGCGCACCGGCTGGAGACCGAGGCGGCAAACTCCACATCATGGGTCACCATCAGGATCGTGATCCCCTCGTCTTGGAGTTTTCGCATCAACTCCATCAGATTATATTTGGAGTAAGCGTCAATCCCCTTGGTGGGCTCATCCAGTAGCAACAACCTGGGCTGGAGCAGCAGAATCTTACCCAGGGCAGCTTTTTGCTGTTCCCCGCCGCTCAGGTCATAGGGATGTTTGTCCAGAAGATTCTCTATCTCCAACAACCCCGCCACTTTCCCGATTTGCTCTCCCATCTGCTGGTCACTGTAGTTCATCACCTTCTGGAGTTCCCGGTAATCCTCCCTCACAGACTCCTTCAAAAAGACAGACTGGGGATTCTGAGGCAGCAACCCCAGCGTGTTCCGGTAGAGTTCGTTTCCTCTGTAAGCTTTTCGCTTCTTGCCAAAGATCCGGATCCTCCCTCGATATGGGCGGTTCAAACCAGCCACCACGCTCAGGAGAGTGGTCTTTCCCGAGCCGTTGCCTCCCAAGATACTGACGATCTCTCCCTTCTTGATTTCCAAGGCCACCCCCTCCAAGATATCCGGCGTATCCCTCTCATAGCGGAACCAAACATTTTTCAGAGACAGAACTGTCTCCCGAGAATTCCGGTCTATCTGCGGCACATCCTTGACTTGTCTCACCTGGTTGGTGAAATTAGCCTCCAGAAATTCCCTCCCCTCACGGACAGTGAGAGGACACTGCGCCTCAGGCACTTCCAACGAATGATAGATGCGTACTGCGCTGGGCATCCCCACCATCATCCGGTGCCCCTTGGGAATCCGCCCCAACTCCTTTCCCACAGACCGTGGAGAATCCCACAGGAAAAGCTCCCCCCTCTCCATAACGCCTACCTTGTCCGCGATGGGAAAGACCTCCTCCAGACGGTGTTCCACCATCAAGATTGTGGTTCCCAACTCTCTGTTCAACTTTGCCAAGGTCCCGATGAAATCAGAAGCCGCGATGGGATCCAACTGGGAGGTTGGTTCGTCCAAGATCAGCAATTTCGGCTGCATAGCCATGATGGACGCCAGATTCAACAACTGTTTCTGCCCTCCGGACAATTGGTGCGTCTCCCTGCGAAACCACTCGTCGATTCCGAAGAAACAGGCCATCTCCCCCACTCTCCTCCGGATCTTCTGCTGGGGAAGTCCCATGTTCTCCAGGCCAAAGGCCAACTCATGCCACACCTTGTCCATCACAATCTGGTGTTCCGGATTTTGCATCACGAACCCAATCTCACAGGCAGAGATCCTCTCATCCAGATCTTGCTGAGGACATCCCTGGTAAAAAATTTCTCCAGACTTGGCTCCATGGGGCGCCAACTCCCGCTTTAGGAGCCGTAGAAGAGACGTCTTACCACAGCCCGACTCTCCGCACAGCACGGCGAATTCACCGCTGTTCAATGAAAAAGAGACATTTTGAAGCGCCGGCTTCTCCTGCCCTGGATATGTAAAACTCAGATTTTCGACTTTAAGTAGTTCCATTGAAGCTTCTCCTTTATCTCCAGCAGAGCTGGCAAGATCATAAACAACAGCACGCAACTGTACAGACCCACCGCCCTGACTGTCTTTGGAATTTTATCCATAACAGGATAGAAATTAAAATCAAATTGGCCGCTGAGAAATCCGCCTCCTATCACGATCCCCAGCAGCAGAATCACCCCCAGCAAAAGGCCGTCTCTCTTGCGGAAATGAAACATAGAGAAATTCGTCCGTCCTGGAAGGCCGTACCCTCTGGCCTTCATGGCGTCTGCCGTCTCCAGAGAGTTCTCGATGGACCAGGAGAGAAGACTGTCAAACACTCGCACTCCCCCCAACAGACGGTCCGTCCTACTGTCGGTGGAGTACAACCCCATGGCTTTCTGCGTCTGATTGATCTTCCCGATCTGCCGCTTAAACAACGGTATGAAACGCAGGGCCATAGACAAGACTAGGGAAAGCCTGGGCGCGACCTTCCCGAAGAGATAGATAAATTTATCTGAAGTCATGATCTCATTGTAATCCTTACACCAGAACATCACGCCCACGATCATGATAGACATGGCAATCCCGTAGAAGAAGGCCTCCAAGGTGATGGGATTGTCATTCATAAAGAACAGTATCGTCTCCCCGTTGTGGGAGAACAGGGGATTGGTCACCGCCAACATCAGAAAAAAGAAAAAGTAATAGACCAGGTTCCTGGCCACCGCCCGCAAGGGCTGAAGCGTGGCAAACAATAGGATCCCGCCTGCCAACACGCAGGCCAGCACCACCGGCTGTACGCTGAACATGGCAAAGAGCAGGACCATCACATAGTACAGGAAAAGAACTCCTGGATGGTAGCTGCCAAAATTAGTCATCTTCCTCACCTTCCTTCTGATCTGTCAGCGAACCGCCCACGTCCCGTCCCAAGTCACAGGTGTAGACCAGTTCAATCTCATCTCCATCCTCCAGCTCATAACGGCTGATGCCATAGCCGGGAAACTCTCCGTCCACCCGGTACATCCAGCCGCTTAGAGGGCCGCAGGAAAATTCATAGATATAGTTGATTCCCTGTATATAAGCGCTTCCATAGACATTGTCCTTCGCCCCCTGATATTCCATCTGTATGTGCTCATTGCGGGTGGCCCGGTTCAAGATGTCGAAAACAGAGTCCCCCTTGCGCAGCACATATTCAGTGGGTTCCAGAATCACACCGTCCTTTGGAACATATTTCTCATCTTGCAGTGCCGGGTCCAGATCCTCGTAGTGATCTAAAATCGTGTCGCAACGGATGGACAGCGTCACAATCTCAGAGTCCTCTGTGATATCGTCGGCATGGGTCATATAGTAGTCCTCCACCGACTGAATCTTCGTCCCCTTCAACAGAATGACGGCCAGCAACACCGCGAACGCCAGCACCAGTAAGTCTTTCTTCACCGTCACTCCTCCTCGTCATCGTCGTACTCATCCTCATCCTGGATTTGACGCTGTCTGCGTTTCTCAGCCTTGCGCTTTCTCACGCGCAGAACTACCACAACTAAGATCAGCACAATCAACACGCCGGCCACCACAGATATCAGGATGGCTGTCTGTTGATTCTGTACGCGCACGGAAGCCTGCTGGATATCCTCATACTGAAGAATCTGCTCTCTGTCGTATTTTCCAAGAGCGGCGATCCGTCTCTGAATCTCATCCACTGTCTTCTTGTCCTTCAAGGAGATCTGATCCAGTGGATAGAGCTCCTTGAGCACTGTGTCGTTGATGTCCTGGATTTCCTCCTGGATCTGATTGATCTGATCCTTCTTCTCCTCCAGAATCTCGCTCTCCTGTTGATACTCCTGACTATTCTCAGATTTATCCAGCTTATCCAACAATTTGATCACTTCTATATAATTCTCCGTGGTCACCTTCTCCGGGAGCGCTCTCACCTCCTGGGCGTCTTCCTGGGTAAACTGAATATCCGCCGACATCTCGAGATCTGCTCCGTACAGGGAAGTCATGGCTCCATTGCCCTGGGTGGAGATCTCCATGGCCTCGGAGAGATACTCTGAGTCATTGACAATCCCCACCGCCTTCATCTGGTCTGCCAGCTCCCCATAGCCATAGACATAGCACCGCTCCTGCACAGGCACAGACAGGTAAGTCTGATAGGCCGCCTCCACTGTGCTCTCATCCGGATTCTCTCCCAGTTGGGCAATGGCCGCGCGAGCCTGAGAGACCTGATCTCTCACTTCCTGAGAGGGTTCCTCCCGGAAATCATAGAGGGAGCGCAGACCGGCATAATAACGGCACAGAGCCGTCAGCGCATAGTAAGCCTGTCCCCCTGCCATTAAGTTGGACTCCTCCGGATCTGCCTCTGGATTCTCCTCATCGTACTCTCTGGAGTGGAGAAAACCTCCATCGTCCATCTGAAAGCTCATCAGCGCGTCTATGACCGTCGATCCATCTTTCACAAACCGGGAATCTTTCGCCGGGTCAATGCCCAGAGCACACAGAGCAGTGATCACCTGGGAACAGCTCTCACTGTTGGCAGATCCCATGCTGACGAAGCCCCCATCCTCCTGCTGCCTCCCAGACAGACATTCCAAAGCCTCATCCACCGTCGCCCTCACCGTCTGGGTCACTTTCTCCCCCATCCGCTCATAGGTATAAGTCTGCTCACTGTTGTAATAAGGCGCCAAGGCCTGGATGGCCATGGCTGTCAAATCCACATCGGAGGTCTCCTCCTTGGAGTCCGCCTTCAAGGCAAATCCGCCGTCCTTCAACTGTCTTTTTAGGATCTCTGTGATGATCCCATCCCTGGTCTGTGTGGCCCCCTGGGGTACCTGATACCGCAGACTGTCCAAGGTCAACAGGCCGAAAATCCAGCCATTGATCCCCTGTCTGCCCAGGGACAACCCGTTCTTCATATCGTAGACGCCGTCCGCGATCAGGTTGATCGGTTCTCCATCCGGATCCTCCCCCACATCTGTGGGGTCGCCCCCTGCCGCCAGGACCGCCAAGGCCGTCCTCTGCCACTCAGTGGATTTCTGCTTGTCCATTCCCCCGATCTCCCGGTATCTGGACGTAACCTTCTCATCCACCACAGCCTGAAATGCGCTGTAGTCATCTGGATATCCGCTCCGTCCCATGCCGAAGACCAGCCAGTCCACACTGCTGGTCCCAACGCCCTGAAGGAAGATGGCGTCGAAGAGATTCTCATCTTGGGACAGGCGCTCTGCATCCTTCTCCCAGTCCACGATCCCCTCCATCACTTCCAAGATCTCCTGGGGCGTATAATCCACGTGCTCTTGCGTGTCTGCCTGAACTGGCAGCCAGCTTGCAACAGTCAATGTCACCGCCAGGCCAGCCGCCAATATTCTCTTTCCTATGTGCATCTTTGTCACCACTCTCTCTCCCAATTTCCGGTGGACTCACCCATATTCCCGCCATTTCCAAGGGCGCCCCCGCCGCCGATGTCCGCCCCGTAGTACAAAGTAAAGCGGATGCGGATCTCATCTCCGTCCTGCAAGGTACAGTTTGCCATAGAGAAATTGGGGTAAGCTCCATTGACACAGTACATCCAGCCGGAACCGGAGCACAGGTCAAACTCTCCAAGACTATTGGGGTAGTACGAATAGGGATAGACCGGTTTGGCCGACATCTCGTTGATCTCGTACAGGTGAGCTTCCAGATCTTCCGGCACCTGCCATGCATCCATAAAGTTCCACCCATCTGCGGTAATATGGGACAGATAGAATTCACTGTCCAGATTCCCGGTGTACTCCGCTGTAAATCCATTCTCCTCCAATACCTGGACCAGCAGCTCCGACAAACTCTGCCCTTGGGTAAACTCCACCTGCATGGGACCTATCAGATTTCCAATCCCCACCGTCGTGGCCTCCACCGAGAGGGTCACTGTGCCGGCCACCTCCGCCTGGGCTGGCTCATAAAAGATGGAATAGGCTTTCTCCAGGTTGTTGCCGTCCTTGTCTGTGGCGCTGATTACAATGGTATTCCAACTGTTCTCCAGCAGATCCACACTGTAGCTGACTTGTCCGGAATCCCCCCAGAGCTGACTGTACTCCACCCCGTTGCACTGAGCGGTAACCTGGCTGGGCGCAATCCCATTGCCCTGGTAGTCTGTGGCGTAGACCATGAAGCTCAGCGGAGAGTTCGTCACCTTACCGTCGGTTATATCATCCAGACTGCTCTGGATGGTAGGCAGATCTTGGTTTGAATCGGATCCCCCTTCCTCCGCCGTCTTCTTGGTGAAGGTCACCGTGTATGTGTGCGCCTCTCCCTCATCCATCCCCTCATAAGGAATGAGTGTGAAGGTGTTCTGCCCTTCCTCCAGAACCACGTCGTAATTGTTGGGCGAGCTGGGATCAATGCTGGTCCCGTTAAAGGACACCATGATATCCACCTGTCGGCCGCCCCGCAAGCCAATGGCATCAAAGGAGAAGGCGCTGCGCTTCACTGTAGCGCCATCCTGGGCTTCCAGGCTGGTGCTCACCTCGAACTGTTTTTCAGACGGAATCCGATAGACAATGGTGTATGTCTTATCACCAGTTCTGCCTCCTTTCTCCGCGTGGAGTTTAAAAACGTTCTCCCCTTCTTTCAGCGTGGCTGTGTAACTGCCGTCAGCGTTTGCCTCAATCTCCTGGGAACTGCCGCCGCTCTGCTGCTTCACCTGTAAATCCAGTTTTTCCCCCAGATACATGGCCTCCGCGTCAAAGTTCAAGGTCTCCTTCTCCACAGTCTTACCGTCTTGCTTTTCTAGTTGAGGACTGCGGATTACAACATCGTCGAAGTTCACATACAGTGTATAACTTTTCTTCACGTCGAAGCTCTTGCCATCCTCGCCGATGTAGGTCACCTTGACCGTCACCTTATTCTCGCCGTCATTCAGGTTCAACTTCCCATCGTAGGAGGAGTAGCCATCCTCGTTGACCTTGTCCTCCACAGACTTTACCTTCAGGTCCGTCAACTGCTTGATGGAATACTCGTATTGAACCACTGTCAACTCTGCTCCGTTCTCGATAGTGGTTCGGAAATACTCCTCCTTCTTGTCATTTTTGTTGTCCAGGTTCTTATCCTTATTGGATTTGCCCCCGTCGTTTCCTCCGTCATTCTCCTTGTTGTTGCCCTGATCCCCCTCGCGGTTCCCCTGTCCGTCTCTGGAAGTGTTCCCGGAATTCTGGGGGGATTTGGATTGATTCTGATCCTTATTGTCCTGATTGCTCTCCTGAGACTGACTGTCCTGGTCTTGATTCTCCTGGGCGCGGTCGCTGGCCCCGGCGAAAGACTCCGCCACAGTCTCCTTGGTCCCGGACAGCTCCACCAGGGAACTGTCGTCCGCGATCCCATGGATGGGATTCTGGCTTTGTGCCGCAGCCTGCGTCCTCAGAGAGCCAAAAATCGCAGTAGAAAATAAAACCACAACGAGCAGTCCTAAGACTGCCGCTGTGATTTCACGATGTTTTCTTGTAAATAACTGAATTCTCTCAAATAATTGTCTCATATGTTCTCGCCCGTCGTCACTTTATAATCTTTACCGTCGCCGCCTTCGAGTAGGATCCAAAAGTGCTCTTCCCACTGACTTTGGACATGGCTCTCACTTTCACATAGTAAGTCTTACCTTTTTGCAAGCCTGTGATCGTCTTGCTGATGGCTGTGGTATTCACAGTCTTCTTACCAGCAGTAAATGTGGAGTTGGTGGCAAGTAAGATCTGGTAACCGTAAGCTCCCTCCGGTTTCTCTCTCAGACTCACAGTCATGGCCTTACTTGCACTGTTGGTCACCTGGTCAATCACCGGTGTCCCCGGCAAAGTCAGCGTCACCTTCTTCGCCGTGCTGTAAGCGCCATAGATCTTCTTACCGGCTGAATCCTTCTTATATGCCCTCACTTTCACATAGTATGTCTTACCGGTGGCAAGCCCTGTGATCGTCTTATACGAATGTGCTGTGTACACACTCACCGGGTTGGCCATACTGCTGCTGGTAGAATACACAATCTGATAACCACTGGCTCCTGAAACCCAACTGCTCAAGGTCATTCTCATACTCCCGTTGGCCGTGTTGGTCAAGGTCTTCACTGTCGGTTTTCCTGGAGCAGTCAGCAGTTTGATACTCTTAGCTGAAGAGTAAGATCCCCAAGTCGACTTGCCGTTGACTTTGGACATAGCGCGGACTTTCACATAATAAGTCTTCCCTCCAGATAACCCCGTCACCGTCTTACTCAGAGCCGTGGTGTTCACCGTCTTCTTCCCTGTGGTGAATGTGGAGTTGGCGGCGATCAAAATCTGATAGCCATAGGCTCCCTCTGCGGCCTCCTTCAAACCGACCGTCACAGACTTGTGATCCCCAGTGGCAAGCTGGCTGATCACAGGTGTGCCCGGTATCGTCAACGTCACTTTAGCAACTGTGCTGTAAGAACCGTAGATCTTCTCACCAGTAGAATCTTTTTTGTACGCCCTCACTTTCAAATAGTACGTCCGTCCGGTATCCAGACCTGTAATGGTCTTAGATGTGTAAGCCGTGTACGCGTTCACGGCCCCCGTCATATCGCTATTCGTAGAGTACGTCAGTTGATACCCCTCCGCTCCCGAGACCTTGCCACTCAGAGTCGCCTTCACACTGCCGTTGGCACTGTTCACGAAACTCTTGATGGTCGGTCTGCCCGGAGTCGCCACCTTGGTCCACTTGGCATAGAGCGTGTAATTCTTCTTGCTGCCCTTGTCAATTTTTGTGATCTTATTCTTATACTTGGCGTCCGTGTACCATCCGCCGAAAGTATACCCCTCTCTGGTGGGATTCTTAAGAGTTATCGTCCAAGAACCGGAATAGCCCGGTGTGTTCTTGCTGCTGTTGGTGCCCCCGTTGAGCACATAGGTGAGCGCGTAAGGATAGACCTTCAAAGTACAAGTCTCCTTGAACTTGCCCACGGTTGCCGTGATAACCGCATTGCCTCCGCCCACTGCTGATACTTTGCCGGTACTGGTCACAGTCGCCACTTTCTTATCACTGGAAGTCCACACCGGTTCCGGCGTCTCCGTGGTGGACTCTGGCAGATACCCCACAGACAGATACTCCGCCTGCCCCTTGGCCAGAGTCAACTGGGAATGGCTGATAGTGATCCCTGTCAAAGGCGTCTCCACATGGACCGCGCAGATCGCGGACAATTTGCCCACCTTTGCGATGATAGCCGCCTCACCGTTGGAGACAGCCGTCAAGACTCCGTCTTCCACAGTCACAATCTCCGGATTGCTGGTACTCCACGTCACCGTCTTATCGCTGATGGTGTTCTCTGGGTTATAGCCCACAGTCAGCGTCTGAGTCCCGCCTACCGTCAATGACACTTCCTTCTGACTGAGGGTGATCTCTTTGAGCACCAACGCATACAGGCGGTCGTACTCGGCCCGGGCATCTTTTAACGTCTGCACTGTCTCTGCCGATAGGTACTGCCTCTGAGCCTCCGTCAATGCCTCGTAGGCTTTCTCGGCCTTCAGGATCGCATTCTCGCTGTCCAGAGTCACCGTGCCAATCCCCTGTATCTTCTCCGTGACCTTCTCCGCCCTCTGGTAGTCGTATTTTAGACCAGCCATGGTGTTCTCGGCCTTCACCAGAGTCTGATAGTTCTCCACCAGTTGCTTTTGGTCTGCGGTCAACTGTTGGAATGCCATTCGGACAGAGGTGATGTACGAAGCCGAGTCCAGAGTCACCTCTCCGATCTGTAGAATCATCTCATCCACCTGAGCAGCCTGCTGGAGATCTGCTCTCTGCTGTTCCAGATCCATCTCCAGACTTACCAGTGAGAAATAATTTTCCACCAAGGCTTTCTGAACCACTGTCAGACCGTCATAGGCCGCCCGGACTGCCTTTACTTCCTCCTCCTGCTCCAGTGTCACCTGCCCCATAAAAGCAGCGATCTGCGTCTCCACCTCATTGGCCGCCAGGTCATCTTCCCCTGTCATCTGCTCCTGCGCCATCTCGTTGAGCAGAGTCAGAGCACGTTCCATTCGCTCCACCTCCGCAGAGTCGATCATGGATCTCTCCTCATCTGTCAGGGCGATATACGCTGCCTTGGCCTCCGCTGCCAATTGGAAGCTGTCATCCTCCAGGCTTACTTCCTCCGGTATCTCCCCGATGGCCTCTTGAACCTTTTCTACCCGCTCAGCCTGTTCCTGCAGCGCGCTCAGTGTCTCTTCCGCCTTCGTCAGAAGATTGACATTGTACTCTGTGATATAAGATTTCTGGCTCTCTGTCAGATCATTGTACGCTGCCCGTGCATCTGCGATGGCCTGCTGGGAATCCAAGGTCACCTCTCCGATTCCCCTGATCTGCTCCGTCACCGCATCTGCCACTGCCTTATCCTGAAGCAAGATCTCTATGGTCTCCTCGGCTGCCACCAATTGTCCATAGTTGGTGATCAGTTCTCTCTGTTCCTCAGTCAGAGCATCATACTCAGCCCTGGCCTCCTGCACTGCTTCCTGTTGCTCTAAGGTCACCGCGTCCCCTAAGTTATCGATCAGGCTGATGACAATCTCAGCTGCGTCCATACTCTCCTCCAACAGTTTCAGCTCTTTCTCAGCCTCCACCAGTTTCTTATAGTACGCTTTACAGCCGCTGTCATTTTTCTCAGCCTCCGTCATACTGTCGTATACCGCACGGGCCTTCTTGATGGTGTTCCGGTCGGACATGGTGATATTTCCCAAGTTCAGCTTCGTCACATAGGACGCCAACTCATTGATCTTCTCATAGACGATGGACCACTTCGCATAGAACGTCTTATCCCCGTAGCTGCCTCTCTCCAGAACTGTCACCGGCGTTCCACTGAGGGAGGCGTTGGTATACCATCCTTTGAACTCATATCCCTCTTTGGTGATTTGCCCGGCCGTGGGAAGCACAATGTCTTTGTCCATCGGTGTGTACTGGCTGGGAATCTCCACACCGTCTGCCAGGGTACCGCCGTTTAACTCTAACTTTAAGCTAAACTCCGCCTCCCCGTACTGCGCATACAAGGTGATATTCTCCTCCGGCATGGAGAGCACGTCCCCAGGCCAGTAGCTGTCCCCGCTTCCGTCCGCTTTACTGTTCCAGCAGACAAAGGCGCCTTTCGCGGAATCCTCTCCCTTGGCAATAGTCACCTCAGCATATGGCGAGTAGGATTCTTGGGTGGTCTCGCCCACATCATTCCCGTCATAAGTCAACGTGTAGGAAGCCGGCATCATATCCTCATAGCTTCCGTCCGTCATATCTGTCATGTCATACAGACTATTCATTCCATTTAAGAAGCGATCATAGGCAATCAATCCGTAGAGAGTCTGATCTGTGGCCATGGCGTTGACCTCATAGCCAGATCCACCGCCGCCGTCATTTCCTGAGACCACGTGTTTAAAACCGCCCACAGCCTCCGATGAACCACTGTTTTTCGCCCAAAAGCTCAGCAACGCATCGATCATGTTGTTGGTCCAGACGCCGTCGGCCACACTCCCTCTGGTGACAAAACTACAGGAAAGTCCTATATTTGCCAATTCGATGGAATCTTCTTTGGGATCCATGTTTAAGGCTGTCAAAGCCACAATCACTTGCACCGTGGATTCTGCGTTAATGTTGCTCCCCCAACCGCCAAAACCGCCGTTTTGATTCTGTAATTGATAGAGGCTGTAGATTCCCCGCTCCACAGCTTTTTGGAACTCCTCGTAAGAAGTCGTAGCGCCGGATTCCTTATATTTCTCTTCATCTAAATAGTAAGGGGCCAGAGCTTGCAACACCATCCCTGTGATGTCCACATCGGCGCCATTCTCAGCCGCCGTCAGGTTCAGCGCCCATCCACCCATGGTTCCAGAAGAATTTCGGATCTCTGATTTCAGGATATAATCCAGCATTTTGCCCTCAGTGTTGATATCCCCCTCCTCATAAGAAGAAGGCGTCTCATAGAGTTTGTAGCCACCTGTGTTCAGAGCAATCAGCTCCCACACCGGGCCATTGATTCCCTGACGATACGAAAAATTATGAGACTGGGAAATCTGATCAATCAAATCGTACCTGCCCACGTTGCTGGGATCCTTTCCCATCGCAGAAAGAGCCAGCATCAACCGTGAATACTCTGTGGATTTGGAACGGTCCAAGATTCCATTCTTCTCCACCACCGTGTCCGTCACTCGTCCGTAATAATCGCTAAAATACCCCTCCGGTATGTAATTCAGGTAGTCCAACCCTGTGTACATTCCTCTGAGCAAGCACATCACCGTCCACTCACCGAAAGTAGTACCAAAGGCCGGCTCCTTCACGGTCTCCAGTTCATAGCGGGCCGCCGCATTGATATAGAACCGAATCCCAGGTGCCTTGTTCTCCCAGAAATGAATCTGATTAAATCCTTTGGCACTGGATGCGTCCCAAGCTCCTGCCAAGACACTGCTCACAGAAGCGGGAATAGCCAAGATACAGGCCAATACAATGGCCAGTATCCGGGTCCAAATGTTTCTCTTCCTTTTTTTCATGACACCCTCCCTGACATATCCACTTAATTTCCCACAAGGACTAAGAATCCTGCTCCGCTGGATTCTTCGCCTGCGGCGGGTCGCATAAGCGACATGATCCCTCTTCCGCCGCAGTGCGATCCTCGCGGAGCGTTTTTGTGTTGTAGACGAGTTCGTAGAACTTCCCTGCAACAGGACTAAGAATCCTGCCCCGCTGGATTCTTCGCCTGCGGCGGGTCGCATAAGCGACATGATCCCTCTTCCGCCGCAGTGCGATCCTCGCGGAGCGTTTTTGTGTTGTAGACGAGTTCGTAGAACTTCCCTGCAACAGGACTAAGAATCCTGCCCCGCTGGATTCTTCGCCTGCGGCGGGTCGCATAAGCGACATGATCCCTCTTCCGCCGCAGTGCGATCCTCGCGGAGCGTTTTTGTGTTGTAGACGAGTCCCTAGAACTTCCCCGCAACAGGACTAAGAATCCTGCTCCGCTGGATTCTTCGCCTGCGGCGGGTCGCACAAGCGACATAATCCCTCTTCCGCCGCAGTGCGATCCTCGCGGAGCGTTTTTGTGTTGTGGGGGAGTTCGTAGAACTTCCCCGCAACACAAAAAAGCATATTTTCTCCTCCCGAAAATATTACTTCACATCGTTTACGGCAGTTCTCCTGACTTTGCTTCACCCTCAGAAATTCCTTCCCAGGCAGTCATCGCCCAGTGGATCACATTTCCTCGTCCACGTCACAGTAGTGGGGACTGTTCCGGATTCTCACCGGATTCTCTTTTCATGGCGCTGCCCTGGCTTAGACAGCCCAACCGTAACCTTCACTTCTAATTAAGCTGATTATAGCACACAAATGTTTTAAAGTAAACATACAAAACGGCCAATCCCCTCTGAAATTGGGCATTGACCGTATGATTCATTGGAAAGTGCCACCGGGGCGCCTAAGCCGTGACTGCCGCCACTCTCCCATTGGTTGCCTCTAGGAGTCCCTCTACCGGAACTTTCAGCGTGACTCCCACTCTCCCTCCGCTGACATAAATCTCCTGGAAGTTTCTCACAGACTCGTCATATACTGTGACAAACTGACGTTTCATCCCCAGAGGGCTACAACCACCCCGGACATAGCCGGTGAGCCTCTGAATATCCTTCACATGAACCATGTCCAGCGCTTTCTCCCCCACCGCCTTTGCGGCCGCCTTCCTGTCCACCTCTCTCTCTATGGGGATCACCATCACATAGTGTTCGCCACTTTTCCCCTCCATGACCAAAGTCTTGTAAGACTGCTCATAGGGTGTCTGGGTGAGGTCTGCCACATGAAGGCCGTCCACAAACTCCTCACACTCATAAGTCAGCACCTGATAGGGCACTTTCCGGCGCTCCAAAAGTCTCATTGCATTTGTCTTCGCTTCTCTTGCCATCTTCTCAACTCCCTTGTGTTCTCACTTTCACCGTCAAAATCCGTCTCACCGCGTCCTCCAAACGTTCCTGGGAGATCTCTCCCCCTTCCACGGCCTCCATCACTCCGTTGTAGGCAGACTGGAAATCCGCAGGCATCAAAACCATATCTACGCCCGCCTGAACGGCCTTCACCGCCGCCTCCGCGGATGAATAGTGGTTGGCAATCGCTCCCATATTCATCGCATCCGTGACAGCCACTCCCTCAAAGCTCAACTCTTCTTTTAATAACTGCGTCACAGCCCAGTGGGACAGGCTGGCCGGAACATCCCCACCGGCGATCTGGGGAAAGCAGATATGCCCCACCATCACAAAGTCCGCCCCTGCCTGAATTCCCTCTTGAAAAGGAACCAGCTCTGTCTGCCTGAGTTCTTCCATATCTCTATCCGCATAGGCATACCCCTGATGAGAGTCTTCTGCGGTGGCTCCATGTCCCGGAAAATGTTTCAGGACCGGTTCCACGCCACTCTCCTTGAAGCCTTTCACCTGGGCGGCCACCATCTCGGCCACCATCTCTGGATCACTTCCAAAAGAACGCTCTCTGACTACAGTGTTGGCTGGATTCACCAGGATGTCTGCCACCGGCGCAAAATCCATATTAAATCCAAACCGGCTCAGATAACCTCCCAACGTCCGCCCCGCCTGATAGGCCTGGGTTGTATCCTGTGTCCTCCCGATCTCGTCCATGCTTCCCACATTCTCCACCGAGAAAGCTGGATTTCCCGCAATCCGCACCACTGTGCCTCCCTCCTCATCCACAGACAAAAAGGGCTCCACGCCCAGAACTTCCCGACTCAGACTGGTAAAACTGGCATTCATGGCGATCATTTGCTTCTCCGAGAGAATATTTCCCTCCATATAGACGATTCCGCCCACCGGATATTCCCGGTAAGCCGCCGAGGTGAGATCTCCAACCTGGGTCACGGAACCGACTTGCGCCAGAGAATCCGGCAACACGAAAAACAACTGCGCCACCTTCTGCTCCGCGGTCATCTGGGCCATCAATTTCTCCACTCTCTGAACAACCGACTCCTCTCCATCCTCTGTGTACCGTATCTCCCCCTGTGTATCTGTCTTTTGCTCTGTCTCTGCTATCTGATTTCGCACCCCTTCCTGGATATTCAGTTCCGGGGACACCCGCGAATTTTCCACCTCTTTTGCCTGCTCCTCCCCGTGCAGATGCACCGACAAGCCACTGACGCCTATCAGGCACAGCACCAAGAGGCAACTGGCCAACACAGTGAGCGCCACTCGTCTCTTCCGTCTACTCTTATCTGACCAACTCATATTCACAGATATACCCTATCTTTCCCTTAAACTGCGGCAGCATCCGGGTCAACTCATTGGGCACGTCGTTGAGCACCCATCGGTTCTCGTCAGAATAATAGTTCATCTCCAGACAAGTCTCCTGTACCGCCCCATCCTGAAAGCTGGGTTCTTGATTCATCCAATAGCCATTCAGCGGTGCGTTCGCATCGTTGATGGGATCACCCCCTATGACGTTGTCCGAGTCCACCCAGTAATAGCTGCTGCTCCCCGGATCTCTGCGGGCTCCGATGAAGAACATATAATCCTGCATACCTTTGGCCTTGATCTCCCGACAGATCTTATCAAACTCCTCCGCACTCTCGATCCGGGCCAGATACCCTCCTTGCGCCTGGCACTTTTGGAAAGCTTCCTCCCAGCTACAGTCGTCCAACAGATAATCGTACGTGTGTACAATCTCTTTTTCTACCTCCGGTGTAACCGTGAGCGCCTCCCCTTCCCCCGTGGCCTCTCCCTGTCCGGATTCGGTCTCCTGAGAAGACGGCTCCGCCGCAGATTTCTTACTGTAGAGGTAATATCCCCCCAAGATCACATCCACCAGCAAAAACAAGATCAACAATACCAGTAGAATTCCTTTCACAGGAAACGGATTCTTTCCTCTCTCTTGAGACCGCTTGGGTGAGATCTGGTCTGAAACCGGCTTTCCACAGACCGGGCAGAAACGACAATCCTCATCCAGGAGAGAACCGCACTGCTGACAACGCTTCCCCCTGTCGTCTCTGTAATCTTCCCGAGAATCTGTTGGAGTTCCCCAGTTCACTCCTTTGTTCATATAGGGAGACTCTCCCCCTGGGAACGCTCCCCGACTTTCTTTTCCTCCGCTCTGTCCCACGGTGACCGTCTCTTCTTCTGAGCAATGACGCAAAGCCACCGTTCGATCTTCTCCCGGCTGGCTTCCACACCACATTTCTCCACTCTGCTCTCTGTGTCTCAGAGCCACGGTCCGCTCCTCCTCCGGCTGGTCTACGGATAACGGTTCCTCATTTTCCACCGAATGATTCAGCGCTAACGTCCCTTTTGCATCCACAAGATGCCTTTCCCTGTCCTTCTGATTTTCTGTCTGTTCCGTTCTCTCCTCCGCCTGCGCAGATGCCGCCAGCCGTTCCCCACATCGCTCGCAGAACTTTGCCTGTTCTTGATTTTGAAACCCACATTTTTGGCAAAACATACCTGCCCCTCCTCGTATCCGCGAAAAGGGCGCCGCCATTCTGCAAATGGATGGCGGCGCCCCTCGCTTTTCCTAATCTACAATATACTCTCAGGAAAGACTGCTGTGGATCTCCTGGAGAGAGATCACCTCATGATTCGTCTGTCCTTTCACAGTTATAATTCCCATGGCAGATACCCTGGCTGCGGCCATCGTCGTGATATAAGGAACCCTGCTCTTAATACAAGCCTTTCTCACATAGCTGTCGTCCACACCGTCCTCATCGGTTCCCTTCGGTGTGTTCACCACCAACTGCACCTTGCCATTGGTGATCATATCATAGACATTTGGACGCCCCTCCGACATCTTAAAGACTTTCTGCGCCTCAATTCCAGACTCTCCGAGAAGTTGATGGGTATGTCCGGTGGCCATGATGGCAAACCCTGCCTCCTGGAACAGACGTGCCACTTCCACCACCTCTCCTTTGTCCCGGTCGCTGACACTGATCAGCACCGTACCGCTCAGAGGAAGTTTACCCTTGGTGGCCTCCTGAGCCTTATAGAAAGCCTCGCCCACAGTCTTAGCCAAGCCCAGAACCTCCCCGGTAGAACGCATCTCCGGTCCCAACAGAGGATCCACCTCCGGGAACATATTGAAGGGGAAGACCGCCTCCTTCACACCATAATGGCGGATCTGGCGCTCTTTCCGTCCTTTCAGCGGAGACTCCTGTCCAGTGAACTCTGAGGTGATGATCTCCGTAGCCAAGGGAACCATAGAGATGTTGCACACCTTCGACACCAACGGTACGGTACGGGATGCTCTCGGATTCGCCTCCAGCACATACACCTTGCCGTCCTCAATAGCATACTGCATATTCATCAGCCCGCGCACATGCATCTCCTCGGCAATTTTCTTGGTATACTCTTTGATCGTTGTCAAGTTCTCCTCCGAGATATTGGCAGAGGGAATGATACAAGCGGAATCCCCAGAGTGTACGCCTGCCAGCTCAATGTGTTCCATCACCGCCGGCACATAGGCGTGTTCCCCGTCGCTGATGGCGTCCGCCTCACACTCCATGGCATGGCGGAGGAAGCGGTCGATCAAGATGGGACGGTCCGGCGTCACACCCACCGCGGCGGCCATGTAGGCCTTCAAGTTCTCAGGATCGTAGACGACTTCCATTCCCCGGCCACCCAACACATAGGAGGGGCGCACCATCACCGGATATCCGATCTTGGCCGCGATCTCCAAGGCCTCTTCCACGTTGACTGCCATCCCGGCCTCCGGCATAGGGATCTCCAACTTATCCATCATGGCCCGGAAGAGATCTCTGTCCTCGGCCATATCAATCACCGCCGGCGATGTTCCAAGAATCTTCACACCGTATTTCTCCAAATCCGCCGAGAGATTCAGCGGTGTCTGCCCGCCAAACTGGGCAATCACACCCAATGGTTTTTCCTTTTTATAGATACTCAGCACATCCTCCAAAGTCAATGGCTCAAAGTACAACTTATCAGAAGTATCATAGTCCGTGGACACTGTCTCCGGGTTACAGTTGACAATGATCGTCTCAAAGCCAGCCTTCTTCAGAGCCAAGGCCGCGTGGACACAGCAGTAGTCGAACTCGATACCCTGACCGATTCGGTTCGGCCCGCCTCCCAGGATCATAATCTTTCTGGAATTCTCGCTGGCTGGGCTCTTATCCTCAATATGATAGGAAGAGTAATAGTATGCGCTGTCCTCTGTTCCACTGACATGGACGCCCTCCCAGGCCTCTTCCACCCCGATAGCGATTCTTCCCTCACGAATGGTTTCCTCTGTCACATTCAGAATCTGGCTTAAATACTTATCGGAAAAACCGTCCAACTTGGCCTGACGCAAAGTCTCAGCCGGTGGAACCTGTCCTTGGTAGGCCAGCAGCGCTTCCTCCTCTTCCACTAATTCCTTCATCTGTTCCAGGAAATAGTGCTTAATCTTGGTCAACTGGAACAGTTCCTCCACCGTGGCGCCCTTGCGCAAAGCCTCATACAAGATGAACTGGCGCTCGCTGGTGGGAACCCTCAACATTTTGAGCAATTCTTCTTTGGATTTCTCATGAAAGTCTTTCGCCCATCCCAGACCGTACCGCCCGATCTCCAGGCTGCGGATCGCCTTCTGAAAAGCCTCTTTATAAGTCTTTCCGATACTCATGACTTCTCCCACAGCGCGCATCTGGGTTCCCAATTTGTCCTCCACACCTTTGAACTTCTCAAAAGCCCAGCGGGCAAATTTGATCACCACATAATCTCCGTCGGGCACATAGCGGTCCAAAGTTTTATACTTGCCACAGGGAATCTCATCCAAGTTCAACCCGCAGGCCAACATCGCTGACACCAACGCGATCGGAAATCCTGTGGCCTTGGACGCCAACGCCGAGGATCTGGAAGTCCTCGGATTGATCTCGATGACAATGATCCTCCCGCTGACCGGATCGTGGGCAAATTGCACATTGGTACCGCCGATCACCTGGATGGCCTCCACAATCTTGTAGGCCTGCCGCTGCAATTCATCCTGCACCTCCTGGGAGATGGTCAGCATGGGCGCTGAGCAGAAGGAATCCCCCGTATGTACTCCCAGCGGATCGATGTTCTCGATAAAGCAGACGGTGATCATATTATTCTTCGAGTCTCTAACCACTTCCAGTTCCAACTCTTCCCATCCCAGGATGGACTCCTCAACCAGAACCTGTCCCACCAGGGAAGCCTGAAGGCCCCTGGCACAGACCGTCTTCAGCTCCTCCACATTGTAGACCAGTCCTCCGCCGGCTCCACCCATGGTGTAGGCCGGACGCAGAACTACTGGGTATCCCAGCTTGTCTGCGATCTGGAGAGCCTCCTCCACGCTGTAGGCCACCTCGCTTCTGGCCATCTCGATGCCCAGACTGTTCATGGTCTTCTTGAACTCAATCCGGTCTTCCCCACGCTCAATGGCATCCACCTGAACACCGATTACTTTCACTTGATATTTATCTAAAATCCCCATCTTGGCCAACTCTGAGCATAGATTCAGCCCAGACTGCCCACCCAAATTCGGCAAAATCGCATCCGGGCGCTCCTTGGCGATAATCTCCTCCAGACGCTCCACATTCAACGGCTCAATGTAAGTCACGTCAGCGATTCCCGGATCTGTCATAATGGTAGCGGGGTTGGAATTGACCAGCACAATCTCATATCCCAACTGCCGCAGCGCCTTGCAGGCCTGGGTGCCGGAATAGTCGAATTCACAAGCCTGTCCAATAATAATGGGCCCGGATCCAATAATCAACACTTTATGAATATCTGTTCTTTTCCCCATTCTCGTTCTCCTCTTCTATATGTTATCTATCTTTTCTTGAAAAGTATATCATATCCCTCGCCGGGAAAAAAGTGTCTTTTTCGACAAAGTCGCCAGATGGAGAAGTCTTCTGTGACGTCGCCTCCCTAGAAACGAACCTCATTCTCTGTCTCTTGGCCGTTTTCAAAGGCCACCGCATTCTCCAGCGTGGTCTTACTGATGGCCGCCAAGGCTTCATGGGTGAAAAACCCCTGGTGAGAAGTGATCATCACATTGGGAAAGGAGAGCAGCCGGGCCGTGGTAGAGTTCTCCAAAATCTCGTCAGACCGGTCCTCAAACACATTCTTGGTCTCCTCCTCATAGACATCCAACCCCACCCCAAAGAACTTGTGGGCTCGGATTCCCTCGATCAGATCTTCCGTCTTCACCAATCCGCCTCTTGAGGTATTCACCAGGATCACTCCATCTCTCATCTTCTTGATGGTATCCCGGTTCACCAGATGATAAGTTCCATCGGTCAACGGACAGTGCAAGGAGATCAAGTCGCTTTGGGCCAGTAGCTCATCCAGAGAGACGTAGGTGGCAAAGTCCAACTCTGGATTGTGGTAGACATCGTAAGCCAACACCTTCATACCAAACCCATGGCAGATTTTTGCCATAGCTGCACCGATCTTGCCGGTACCCACAATCCCTGCGGTTTTCTGATGAAAATTGAAACCCAAAAGCCCTGCCAGACTAAAATCATTCTCCCGCACCTTCACATAGGCCTTGTGTAGACGACGGTTAACGCCCAGCGCCAGAGCCATGGCGTGCTCAGCCACAGCCTCCGGGGAATACCCCGGTACTCTCACCACCTTGATCCCACACTCTTGCGCCCGCTTTAGATCCACATTGTTATACCCGGCGCACCGCATGAGGATCAGGGAGACTCCGCCGCGATGGAGTTCGTCGATCGTCTTCGTCCCAACGTCAGAGCTCACAAAAGCGCAGACGGCCTGATATCCAGCCGCCAGCTTCGCCGTGGTGGACGTCAAATCTGTCTTTAAAAAGTCTATGGTGACAGAGGGATAGTTGGGCAACTGCCTCTCAAAAGATGTCCGATCGTATTCTTTGGTGTCGTAAAATAATATTTTCATAGTCCGCCTCCTGTAATTTTTAATAGTATGTATGAAAACAAGGTTTTTTATGTGAGCGGATCTCTTCAGAACCCCACCGGAAAATCCTTGTCACACCATGAAAATAACATATCGTACTATTTTTGTCAACTTTATCCATAGAGGCTTTTTTCTCCGTCCTAAAATCCCTAATCTTCTCTCCAAAAAGACTACTGGGAGGAGTCTTCCTCCTGATCTTCTGCCTGGGCGCTGTCTCCCTCCTCTGAACTCTCAGCCTGGGTGTTATCCTCGCCTTCTGAATCCTCCGCCTGGGCGCCGTCTCCTTCCTCTGATCCTTCTGTCTGGCTATCTTCCGCGTCTTCTTCCTCCCCAGCCTGGGTTGTATCCTCACCCTCTGAATCTCCCGTCTGGGAGAGGTCTCCATTTTCAGAACTCCCCTCCTCAGCTAAGTCTCCCGATCCTCCTGTATTCTGAGAGTCTTCCCCAGAGGTCAGCACATCGGCCAGGGACGTATCCGTCAAGAAAGTGTTCAAATTATATAAGAATAAAATATCTGTCACACCTTCCCCGTCGATCAGTTGTTCCACATCGTCGTAATAATACCGGGGATCAATCAAAATAATCTTTCGGAAATACGGGGTCAAAAACTGTACAAAACTGTTGGCGTAGGAGTCCTTAAACATCAGCAGACAGCGGTTCTGGGCGTTCGGGGACTCAATGTCCACCCGGGTGTGATTCCCGCCAAAGAACACTGTATATTGATCTTTCTCCTTTAAGTTAGCCCGCTCAAAGATGGACGTCGTCTTTCTCTGATCGTCCGCGTAGAAGACCACATAATCATTTTCCACATCCCCCGGCTCATAGACCTCAATGGTATCCTTCTGCCCATGATACCCACTCTTTGACGCCAAAGTGCCTGAGAAAGTTGTGGAAACCGTATAGGCTTTGTAATCCGCGGGGGTGATATCCAGAACCTTCGCCACTTCCTCAAAAGCGTACTTAGCACCCAGACTGGTCCAGTGGTGATCCGTCTTATAATAGATGGGCTCAGAGGCATGTTCCTCCATGGTCTTCCTCAAATCAATAAAATTCAGCTTGTCTCCCACCTGCCTCTGGATAACCTTCAAATCCTCCGCCTGGTCTCTCACCGGCGCATTTTTGGGCATCCGTTCTTTCAATATGTAAGCCGCATTGGGAGCCAGGCTCATATAGACCTTCTGGTCCTTGTGGCGCTCTGCGAAATCCCCGATCGCTTTCAGGTTCTTCTTCTCATACTCCTCATTGGGCTGGTCCAGTTTCTCCATGAGATAGCCGTCTTTGCCCAGGTAGACCCCATTGGACTCCTTCTTGCCCACCATCTTGTCCAACTGAAGTTTTAGCTGAATCCAGGCGTCTCTCAAGATAAACTGATCCGAGACATAGGACTCAAACTGAGACATATACTCCCCGCTTGCCACCTCCTGGAGTCCCAATTTTGGTCTCTCTGTCAGTATTCTGTTCTCCGACGCCGAGAAGGTCTCATCCTTTTTCACCAGGTTGGCCACCACCGCGACAATCAATGCCAGCACAAATAGAATCGCCGCAACCTGGTAGATCCGGTTCGCCCTACGCCGCCTCTCTCTTTTTCTCCTGCGTACTCGTTCATCCCTCGACATTGTTCTCATCGTTCTTTACCGCTTTCTTTTTCTATCTCTCACTATTTGAGCCTACCCCTCTCCTATATTCTCAAAATCTGAAATACAAAAAAGGATTATAAGTCACATTCACTAGATATGCAGTAGTCGCCACAAATATTCCACAATAAACTAAGATTGTGCCCACCAATCGAAATCCGGAGCTGTCCGCCAATGAAAATCCATGAAAAATCTCATAGACTTTCGGTGTTGCGCACAGCGCCATAATCAAAAACAATATGATATTGGTGGTCAGGTAGTAGATCCCCGTACTGTCCACCAATCCATTGCCCCCAACACCTACCATATTCCCCAGATAGGAGAACGCTTGGCCCATGGTCGGCGCAAAGAAGAACACCCATCCCACCATCACCAAGAACATTGTATAGATATGTGAAAAGACAGCCGGCACTTTCTCCAGGACAGAGTGGAGAAAATACTTCTCAATCAGAAGAAATACCCCATAGTAGAGTCCCCAGAACATAAAATTCCACGCTGCGCCATGCCAGAAACCAGTCAACAACCAGACCACCAGTATATTGCGCACATGTCTGGACACAGACACCCGATTTCCCCCCAGAGGAATATAGACATACTCCCGGAACCAACTTCCCAGCGAAATATGCCATCTTCGCCAGAACTCTGTGACGCTCTTAGAGATATAGGGATAGTCAAAGTTCTTCATAAACTCAAATCCCAACATCTTGCCCAACCCGATGGCCATATCTGAGTATCCGCTGAAATCATAATAGATCTGCATGGTGTAGGCCAGGCATCCGATCCACGCCGTCAAGACGGATCTCTCTGAAGTTCCCATGGCCAGAATCGTGTCAAAAACCATTCCGATATTGTTGGCCAGGAGCACTTTCTTGCCCAGTCCTCTCAAAAACCACAGTACGCCGTCACCAAATTTAGCTATGTTCATGGTTCTCTTTCGCAACTGTACCTCAACATCAGAGTAGCGGACAATCGGCCCTGCGATCAGCTGAGGGAACATTGTCACATAGGTTCCAAAGCTGACCAGGTTTTTCTGTACTTCCACCTCCCCCTTGTAGACGTCGATAATATAGGAGAGAGTCTGAAACGTATAGAAGGATATCCCGATGGGCAACGCCAGCTCCTTATAAGGAATCTCAACGGGAAGAATCTTGTTTAGATTGACCACAAAGAAACCATAATATTTAAAAAATCCCAAGATGGCCAGGTTCACAGCCACCGTACTCCAGAAGCATATCCGAAGCTTTCTCTCATCCTGCTGCTTACGGCGCTGCTCCAACTCCACACCGCTGAGATAATTGAAGACAATACTAAACATCATCAAAAAGATATAGATCGGTTCTCCCCACCCATAGAAAACCAGACTGCAGAGGAGCAGAATCAGATTTTTTAGACGGTAGGGCGCCAGATAGTAGAGCACCAACGTCACTGGTAAGAACACAAAAATAAAAAATATGCTGCTAAATATCATTTTTTTCCCTCGCTCAAATGAATTTACAGGCTATCCTGAAACGCGCTCTGCGCTTTCGCAGCCTCTTTGTAAACCATGAAAAATACATAGTTCCCTTCCACATCCAACACATGCTCCTGTAGAAGCTGATACTGTTCCACCCCATATCCCTCAAAGCTGTTCTCCTGATTCTGAACTCTCGTCTCCACTGCCTCTCTGACAGCGTCCTCCTGGGAGGTATCTGACAATTTCACCACCAACAACTCCTCCGCCCCCATATTGGAGTTTGAGATATAGAGAACTACGCCCTCATAGTCGTTCCCATTCAACCCATACAATCTCTTGAGCATTTGATTCTGCACCGAATGCATCCCTGTCAACGGCACCTGTTTTTCGATGGCTTTCTCCACCGTTGCAATCTCTGCCTTACTGGTCTTATCCGATCCCATCAAACCTACAATGAAGAACAGCAGCAGAATCAACATCCCCCCACGGATCAAAGCCAGCCAGTTTTCCTTTAAAAATTTCATTGCGCATCCACCTCTGCCAACATATTAATCGCCCAGTATTCATAGAAATCCTCCTGAAAATGAATCCCGTCCGCGTCGTACAAATCCAAATGATCCTGCACAATCTGCCCATTGTCAATGTAGGGATATTGCTTCTCTTCACAGTACGTTTTTACCACCTCATTGTAATCCGGGATCTCTCTCCATTTCTCCGATTGCTCAAACGCTGGGTCCTGAGCCGGAAGAATAGAATTGACATAGACTTGCGCGTCGGGAAGTTGCTCTTTTATGGATTCTACGGCATTTCCCAGATCTGTCGCATACTCCTCTGGCGTATCCCAATACCCAATACTGACGTCGTTTAGTCCATAACACAGAAAGATATATGAGGGATTTAGACTGCTCAACCGCTCCATGTAATCCGGTATATCCTGGATGGTGGCCCCACCGTGAGCCAAAATGCGCTCGGATGGAAGAAATCCATACTGGTCAAACCCCATGGTCCTGGAATCTCCCATGATCGCGTAATCGTCAAACTGCTCCCACACAGTGAGGTCGCCGCTGGCCAACGCCTCTTTTCTCTCTGTCTTGCGGATGGATTTGATCTTCTCCTCGATGGAAACCGCGTCTTTCTCTTCCATGGACTCCAGATATTGGATCCCCTCCCGCGTCTTCCCTTCATCGGAGCGCCCGCCCAACAGACGGATGAGAAGTATTCCCCCTGCCACTGCCGCCAGAAGAATGATCCCTACAGTCACGCCAAGTCTGCGATTGCGCTCCAGCTTTCGTTTTTTTTCATTTTCCCGCCTCATCTTCCTACTCCACTCTTTTCCTTTCATCCTCTGGGAGGTCCATCGCTCTCTAAGCCGCCATCCTCCCTCTGTCAATAAAATAATACGTTATATTTCGACATATTTCAACATCATCTTTTTATATTTTTTTAATATTCTCTTAAATATTGCCCCAAAAATAATCAGTTAATTAAAAATTTTCACGCAAATAAAACAATTTATTTCTTTTTATTCAATTATAAATAGATTTATTATTGACATATATATTTTTATCTGTTATAATTCCATTATCAAATAAATCAACAGATAAGGAGGACGGACCACCGAGAACCTAACGATTTACCCTATAATCCAATGAAAGGAAGGTACAGACCACCAGAAACGAATAAAAGCAATTTTCATAGTCTAAGAAAGTAGAGGTAACGTCCATTGGACAATCAAGAACAGCAAAAATAAGAGCCATCCAGATCAGATAAAATCGGATGGCTCTTATTTTCTGCCCGTTTAACTATTTACTTGTGAAATCCAGCGCCCAGGCCTCCTCTGTCCGACTGCCAGCAACCTGTGGCTCGAACCATATCCAGCCCATTATTTTTTAATCAACAGGGATTTTCCGGTCATCTCCTTGGGCTGCTCCATCCCCATCAACTCAATCAATGTGGGGGCAATATCTGCCAGGCAACCGCCCTCCCTAAGAGTGTAAGACGGATCTGCATTCACCAATATAAAGGGAACCGGATTGGTGGTATGCGCGGTAAAAGGTTCGCCAGTCTGATAGTCCAGTAACTGTTCCGCATTTCCGTGATCCGCACAGATGAACATCTGACCGTTCACTTCCTTGATAGCCTCCACTGTCCTCCCCACACATGCGTCCACAGCCTCGATAGCTTTGATAGCCGCCGGCTCCACCCCGGTATGGCCTACCATATCTGGGTTGGCAAAGTTGATGATGATTACGTCGTATTTCTGTGAGCGGATAGCATCCACCAGTTTGTCGCAGACTTCGTAAGCGCTCATCTCTGGTTTCAAATCGTAGGTAGCCACCTTGGGCGACTTCACTAGGATTCGATCCTCGCCCTCGTTGGGCTCCTCCACGCCTCCGTTGAAGAAAAAGGTGACGTGGGCGTACTTCTCCGTCTCCGCAATTCTGGCCTGCTTCAGGTGATGGGCGGCTAAGAACTCTCCAAAGGTGTTGGAGATGGATACCTTATGGAAGGCAACCTGTTTGTTAGGGATGGTCTCATCGTACTCGGTGAAGCACACAAACGTGAGATCCAGCCTTTTCTCCCGGGGGAACCCAGTAAAATCATCTGAGCAGAAAGCCCGGGTCAACTCTCGGGCCCGGTCAGGCCGGAAATTAAAGAATACCACAGAATCCTTATCCTGAATGGTCGTCACCGCCCTGCCATCCTTCTCCATCACAGTGGGGAGAACGAACTCGTCAGTCTTGCCATTGTCATAGGATACCTGTACCGCCTCAGCGGCATCCTCTCCCCTGACGCCTTCTCCCCGGGTGAGCGCCTGATAAGCCAACTCCACACGATCCCAACGATTGTCACGGTCCATTGCATAGTATCGCCCAGACACCACGCCGATCTGACCCACGCCGATCTCTCTCATCTTTGCCTGTAATTGTTCAATGTATTCTTTTCCAGACGCTGGCGGCGTGTCACGTCCGTCCAGAAAACAGTGAACGTAGACTTTAGCCAGTCCCGCCTTCTTTGCCAGTTCCAGTAGCGCATACAGATGTGTATTGTGGCTGTGGACACCGCCGTCGGAGAGCAGCCCCATAAAATGGATCGCAGAATCATTTTTCCTGGCATTCTCCACCGCCGCAAGGAGAGCCTCATTCTGAAAGAATTCTCCGTCCTGGATCTCTTTTGTAATTCTCGTAAGCTCCTGATAGACAATACGGCCTGCTCCCATATTCAGATGACCCACCTCTGAGTTGCCCATCTGGCCGTCGGGAAGGCCCACGGCCATGCCGCTGGCAGCGCCCTTCACATAGGGGCACTGAGACATCAACTGATCCATAATAGGAGTCTTCGCCTCGCAGACCGCATTTGCCTCACAGTTGTCATTCAGTCCATATCCATCCAAAATCATCAATACGGTTGGTTTTTTGCTCATAATGTTCTCTGATCTCCTTTATATTTGTCTTTTCCACAATTTATCCGTTCCTATTATAAACAGAATTTTCACAATACTCAATCGGTAAATCCACCAAGAAAACGCAAAATAAGGCCTTAACTTTCGTTTCGTTGCTGGTACACTCTGAGAAGGGTGGAGATCTCCTTGACACGATCTGAGTTTCGAATGGATTCCACCGCCGTCTGGAAATCCCCCTCCCGTACCCGGGAAGTGATCACCACGATCTCAGCCAGACCTCCGGCACGGCTCTTCTTCTGAACAATCTCTGAGATACTCACTTGGTTATCTGCGAAGATCCTGGTCAGCTCGGCCAGCACACCGCAGCGATCCTCTGCCTGTAATCTCAGATAATAACAATTGTAGGTATCTTCCATCTCTTTGATCGGCAGATCCTTATAACAGGTACAACTGATTCTGGTGCAACAGTCAAACTGAATATTTCTTGCAATGTCAAAGACGTCTCCCACCACAGCGCTTGCCGTGGGAAGTTCTCCCGCTCCGCGTCCAAAGAACATAGCGTCCTCCACAGCGTCCCCGTGGACAAAGACTGCATTGTAAGAGTCATTCACCGTCGCAAGAGGATGGCTGCTGGGAATCAGCATGGGATTTACATAGGCTTCTATGCCTTCCTCGGTGTTTCTGGCCACACCCAAAAGTTTAATTGCACAGCCCATCTCTGTGGCAAAGCGAATGTCTGTGGCAGTGATCTTCGTGATCCCCTCGATGCTCACATCGTCGAACACAACTCTGGAATTAAAGGCAACCGATGCCAGTATGGCCACCTTCCGTCCCGCGTCCAGGCCCTCGATATCCGCGGTGGGATCTGCCTCCGCGTACCCCAGCTCCGTGGCCAGCGCCAGCGCTTCCTGGAATTCCATTCCCTCTTGGGTCATCTTGGTGAGAATAAAGTTGGTGGTTCCGTTGACGATGCCCATCACTTCTGTGATATGGTTCCCCGCCAAGCACTGCTTTAGGGGACGAATAATCGGAATTCCACCGGCCACAGCGGCTTCAAAGAGAAAATCCACTTTGTTTGCCTGAGCAGTGTCCAACAATTCCTTCCCAGCCACGGCCACTAAGTCCTTGTTAGCCGTCACTACGTGCTTGCCAGCCTCCAACGCCTCCATGATATATTCCTTTGCTGGGTGCAGACCTCCCATCAACTCTATGACGATATCAATGGAGGGATCTCTCACAATGCTCTCCCAGTCATTGGTCAACACCGTGGAATCCTCCACTTTCCTGGCAGCCTTCTCCAAATTGCGGACCAGAATCTTGGCAATATTCACCTTACATCCAATCTTCTGCGCCATCTCTGACTCCTGACTCTTCAGGACTTTATAGACTCCGGTTCCCACTGTACCCAGTCCCAACAACGCTACCTGTAACACCTCTTTTTGTGCCATCTCTCTTCTCCTTTCGCGTGGTTTTTCTCTTTCTTTTCTCTATCTTCTGAAATGCCTCGTCAAGGTCTCAGACGAACATAGATCTGTTTCTGTCCCCCATTGAAGTTCTTCTCAAGCTCATAGTCCCCCAGTGAATTGACAAAAGGTGTCAGTTTGGAGAAACCATAGTTGCGAACGTCAAAGTCTGGCAGCCGCTTAGACATCTGATCTCCCAGCTTGCCGATGAACAGCCACCCATCCTCGTCCGAAAACTTGTCCAAAATCGAGTTGATTGTATAACGGATATGATCCAACTCCCGGTTATTCTTCTTCTCTGCCGACTTCTGCCTGTGCGGCGTGCTCTCTGTGCTCCGGGTCTTAGGCGCCTTCTCACTTACCTCCTGCTTCTCCTCTTGCTGATTGGAGTACAGCAGATCCAGGTATTTGAACTGATTACAGGCAGAGATAAACGGCTTGGGCGTCTTACTCTCTCCCATGCCGATCACTTGCATCCCAGACTCCCTCAGGCGAGCGGCCAGACGGGTAAAGTCACTGTCTGAGGATACAATACAATAGCCATCCACCGTACCGGAGTACAGGATATCCATGGCGTCGATAATCATTGCCGAGTCCGTGGAATTCTTCCCCGTGGTATAACTGTACTGCTGCATAGGGATAATGGAATTCTCCAGAAGCACGTTCTTCCAGGAAGCCAATTGGGGACTCGTCCAATCTCCGTAGATTCTCTTGTAGGTGGCGATTCCACTGTTGGCAGCCTCGTCCAAAATAATCTTAATATATTTATCTGAAATATTATCTGCGTCAATCAACACAGCCATTCTTAATTCATTGTCCATTCTTGCTCCTTATAGTCTGTTATTTTACGGGAAAATCCCACAGATATTAGTATTATACCCTAAATCCGGCTCTCTGTACACTGTCGCCGGGATATTCTTCTCATCTAACTCACAGATATCCTGCGCCTGGCAACGCTCTCACCCGTTTCGATCCTCCCCAATCGACCTCTGGATCCACCTGGCAAGTCACTCAGGTCATTGGGATAAGGCCTTGTCAAAATTTCTCAACAACATGTCCAACCAGATAAAGGCCCATCTCTCTCGTCTGCGAGACGAGAGAGACAGGCCTTCTAACCACTGTACCGTTATCCAATCTGCAGTGCAGACTTATTTATAATTTACAATCTTTCCAAAATCCGGTTTCAGCGCAGCGCCTCCCACCAGACCACCGTCGATGTCCGCCTGAGCGAATAATTCCGGAGCTGTAGCTGCGTTCACAGATCCGCCGTACTGGATACGAATCGCCTCGGCCGTTGGCTGGTCATAGATCTCAGCGATACACTGACGGATACCTGCACACACTTCCTGCGCCTGCTCAGTCGTAGCGGTCTTACCGGTTCCAATCGCCCAGATTGGCTCGTATGCAATCACTGCGGTCTTCGCCTGCTCTGCTGTCACACCCTGGAATCCCACCTTCACCTGCTGACGGATGAAATCCATGGTCACTCCCTGCTCTCTCTGTTCCAGAGTCTCCCCGCAACACATAATGGGGGTAATGCCGTGCTCAAAAGCCTTCAACATTTTCTTATTCACAGTCTCACTGGTCTCGGCGAAGTACTCTCTTCTCTCGGAATGTCCGAGAACCACATATTTCACTCCCACATCTGTGAGCATGGCCGGGGAGATCTCGCCTGTGTATGCGCCCTTTTCCTCAAAGTACATATTCTCAGCGCCCACCTGAATATTAGAACCCTTGGCAGCTTCCATAACCGGAATGATATCGATGGCCGGCACACAGAACACCACGTCCACATCGTCGTTGGCCACCAGCGGCTTCAATGTGTTGACCAACTCCACCGCCTCGCTGGGGGTCATATTCATTTTCCAGTTCCCTGCAATAATTTTCTTTCTTGCCATGATTGTTCTCTCCTTTATCTTCTTCTCTAGCCAGAGACTTTCTATTTGTCGTTTGCCGCTGCTACTCCAGGCAGCTCTTTTCCCTCCAAAAATTCCAAGGAGGCGCCGCCGCCTGTGGAGATATGACTCATCTTATCGCCAAATCCCAACTGATTCACAGCCGCTGCAGAATCCCCGCCGCCAATGATGGTGGTCGCATCCGTCTCAGCCAAGGCCTTCGCCACCGCAATGGTTCCCGCGGCCAAGGTGGGATTCTCAAACACTCCCATAGGTCCGTTCCACACCACTGTCTTTGCAGATTTCACCGCATCGGCATACAGCTTAGCGGTCTCTTTTCCGATATCCATACCTTCCATATCTGCCGGGATGGCGTCTGCAGTCACATTGCTCACCTGGATGGGGGCGTCAATGGGATTGGGGAACTCGGCTGCAATAGTGGTGTCCACTGGCAGAAGCAATTTTTTCCCCAACTTCTGGGCTTTCTCCATCATCTCTTTGCAGTAATCGATCTTGGTATCATCCACCAATGATTTTCCGATCTCTTTTCCCTGAGCTTTCAAGAAAGTATACGCCATGCCTCCGCCGATGATCAGCGTGTCGCACTTCTCCAACAAGTTGGAGATCACGTTCAGTTTGTCAGCCACCTTAGCGCCGCCCAGGATGGCCACAAAGGGACGAGTGGGATTCTCCACCGCATTACCCAGGAAGTCGATCTCTTTTTGCATCAGGTATCCCACTACCGCCGTGTCCACATACTCGGTCACACCCACATTGGAGCAGTGCGCCCTGTGAGCCGTGCCGAAGGCGTCGTTTACAAACACATCGCAGAGGGAGGCCAGATCTTTACTAAAAGCATCGCCATTTTTCGTCTCCTCCGCACGGTAACGGGTATTCTCCAACAGAATCACATCGCCGTCTTCCATGGCCGCCACTGCTGCCTTGGCATTGGCGCCGACCACCTCAGGATCTGCGGCAAACTTGACTTCCTGTCCGAGAAGCTCAGACAGACGGACAGCCACCGGCGCCAGGGACAGCTCCGGCTTCGGCTCCCCTTTCGGCTTTCCCAGGTGAGAGCACAGAATCACCTTGCCCCCGTCGGCGATCAGTTTTTTGATTGTGGGCAGAGCCGCGACCAGACGGTTCTCGTCCGTAATCTTTCCATCTTTTAAGGGCACGTTAAAGTCACAGCGAACCAGGACTCTTTGGCCTTTCACATTGATATCATCCGCAGATTTCTTATTTAGCATTTTTCTTCCTCCTGTCATATAATAAGAATCTTTCCTATGAAACAAAAAGATCCGGCCCCCTTGAGACCGGACCCTTAATGAGTCTGTAATTACAGTAATGTTCCGAAGTATTTAATTGTCCGAACCATCTGGCTGGTATAGGAATTCTCATTGTCATACCAGGAGACAACCTGAACCTCTGTGGTGCCGTTATCCAATGGCAGAACCATGGTCTGTGTGGCGTCGAACAGTGAGCCATATTTCATTCCAACGATATCGCTGGACACAATCTCGTCTACGTTATAACCGAAAGACTCGTTTGCTGCTGCTTTCATCGCTGCATTCACCTGATCTACAGTCACATTTCCCTCTACTACAGCCGTCAGGATTGTGGTGGAACCGGTAGGAGTTGGCACACGCTGAGCAGATCCGATCAATTTACCGTTCAGCTCTGGGATAACCAGGCCGATGGCCTTAGCTGCGCCGGTGCTGTTTGGAACGATATTGACAGCGGCTGCACGGGATCTTCTCAGATCGCCTTTTTTCTGCGGTCCGTCCAGAGTCATCTGATCTCCTGTATAAGCATGGATGGTGCACATGATACCAGATTTAACCGGAGCCAGATCATTCAATGCTTTTGCCATCGGTGCAAGGCAGTTGGTTGTACAGGATGCAGCAGAGATGATATTGTCCTCTTTTGTCAATTTGTCATGGTTTACATTATATACGATAGTTGGCAGATCGTTACCTGCTGGTGCAGAGATTACAACTTTCTTAGCGCCTGCTTTGATGTGAGCAGCTGCTTTGTCCTTGGAGGTATAGAATCCGGTGCACTCCAGCACTACGTCCACGCCGATCTCTCCCCATGGAAGCTCAGCGGCGTCTGCCTTCGCATAGATCTTGATCTCTTTTCCATCTACATTAATAGAATCCTCGCCAGCGGTCACACTGTCTGCCAGTGCATATCTTCCCTGGGTAGAGTCATATTTTAATAAATGAGCCAGCATTTTCGGAGAAGTCAAGTCGTTGATCGCAACTACCTCATATCCTTCTGCTCCAAACATCTGTCTGAACGCAAGACGTCCGATACGTCCAAATCCATTGATTGCAACTTTTACTGCCATGTTTCATTCCTCCTATGATGATTGATAAATTTTCCCAATATACTTCCATACATTGGACAGCTTCAACCTGTAAGCTATTGTAACCAAGTTTTCGGGAAAATTCAAGACCAATTTCAAAAAAATATCCGTTTTGTCATATTTGTGGTATAATAATTGGCAAATATTGATAAGAAAGGGCGGAATGACCGATGCAGACTGGTATTTTAAGCGACATTCATCTCCATTCTTCTTTCTCCGGTGACAGCGATGCTCCCATGGAGACCATGATCCGAGCAGGAATTCAAAAAGGATTACAGCGGATGTGCTTCACTGAGCACCTGGACTTAGACTATCCCTGTCCCCCGGAAGATCCCATTGATTTTTCTCTGGATACCCAAGCATACGTCGCACATTTCTCTGAGATGAAAGAAAAGTACACCGGGCAGATTGAATTGCTCTTGGGCATTGAGCTGGGCCTGCAGCCCCACCTGCTCAGACCATACTCTGACCTTCTGTCCAGCTACCCCTTTGACTTTGTCATCGGCTCTTCCCACACAGCCTACGGCAAAGATCCCTACTACGCCGAAAGTTTCTTTTTTGGCCGGAGTGAGCAGGAAGCATACCGCTGCTATTTCAACTCCATTTTGGAGAATCTACAGTTTTTCTCTGACATCGACACCTACGGCCACATCGACTATGTGGTCCGTTACGGACCCACGCAAAACAAACACTACAGTTACCAAGCATACCGCCAAGTGTTGGATGAGATCCTACGCACTCTAATTCAGAAAGGAATCGGCTTGGAAGTAAACAGCGGAGGACTGAAATACGGTC
Organism: Blautia sp.; assembly: GCA_047014865.1. Taxonomy (GTDB): domain Bacteria; phylum Bacillota; class Clostridia; order Lachnospirales; family Lachnospiraceae; genus Blautia_A. The sequence continues at coordinate 46,567 of JBKXQO010000011.1, forward strand.
TGGGACACCCCAACCCCTGTGAGGAAGTCATCGCCAGATACCGCCAACTGGGCGGCGAGATCATCACCGTGGGTTCCGACGCCCACAGTCCAGAATTTCTCGCCTACGAATTTCCCAGAATCGCGCAGATTCTCAAGGCCTGCGGTTTTTCCCACTACACCGTCTTTCGCGGGAGAACCCCGGTATTTTTACCCCTGTGACTTCTCCGGCACGCTTCTGCACACCGACAAAAAGATAGTCTGACCTTCAACGGTCAGGCTATCTTTCTGCTCTGCCTTCGCTCCTGGGAGCGTCGGTACATTTTTTTCAATAAAGAGGTGATCCCATCGATTACCACCGGGGAGAAGATCATCAACATGAATACCAGAATGATCATCCCGAACTCCAAGGCTTTGAAATTCAAAAATTTCTGTAATATCAACGCACTTGCGAAAAACACAAACTGCATGCCATAGATAATCACCTTCCGAAATTTAGACAGAGGGGAGTAGACCGTCTTTAGCGCCGCCATATAATTCCACCCAGTCACCAGCACACAGGCCGTATTCAACATATCGTTGGAATGGTATACGTCCTGACAGACCAGCATGACGGCGAACACACAAGCCGTTATGGTGACGGCCGCCGGGAAGGCATTCATAAACACATGGCGGAGGAAGGTATTGTCGATTCTCTCATAATTGAACTCCTGCGCCAGCAAAAATGTGGGAATTCCCACCGCGCAAGTACTGATCAGGGACATCTGTATCGGCTCAAAGGGGTATGCCTCCCCGAAAAAGATAGTCAGCAGCGCCAGACAGACTGAGAAAATCGTCTTAATCAAAAACATGGAAGCCGCCATACGGATGTTGTTGACCACCTTACGCCCTTGATTCACGATGTGGGGCATCGCCCCAAAATTGGAATCCAGCAGAACCACATTGGCGATATTCTTAGCCGCATCGCTGCCGGAAGCCATCGCCACGCTGCAGTCTGCCTCCTTGAGAGCCAACACATCGTTGACGCCGTCCCCTGTCATGGCCACCGTATGGCCTTGTCTCTGCAGAGCCAGCACCATCTCTTTCTTCTGCTGCGGAGTCACCCGGCCAAAGACACTGCACTCGGCCACTGCCCGCTCCATCTCCTCCTGGCTGGAGATCTTCGTGGCGTCCACATAGCGGTCTGCATTCTTCAATCCAGCTTTCCGGGCGATAGCCGCAACCGTCACCTGATCGTCGCCGGAGATCACCTTCAAGTCCACGCCCTGGCTGTCAAAAAACGCCAAAGTCTCCGGCGCCTCCTCACGTATCACATCCGTGAGCAACAGAATCGCACAGGGATGTAATCCCTCTGGAAGCTTCGTCCCCTGAGCTATCTGCTCACTGTGAGCCAGCAGCAAAATCCGGTATCCCTCCCCGGCATACTCTCGGCACCGCTCCTCCAACTGCAGGTTCTGTCCCGGAAATAAAAACTGCGCCGCCCCCATTAAATAGGTACCTTTTCCACTAAAACAAGCGCCGCTGTATTTCCGGTCTGAGGAGAAGGGGATCACATGATCCAGGGAAAAATCTTGCAAGACCTTAAACCGGCATCTCAGCGCATCTGCCGTGGCATTGGAATCCTTGAGAACTCCCATCAGATTTCCCATCACATGGCTAATCTCTTCTACTCCCATCTTCCCCGAGACCATCGGCTCCGGTTCCGCCGCCTGTTCTCTCAAAAGAGTCCCTGGCTCCCTGCCCTTCTCTCCCAGATCTTCACCGGGAATCTCTTCCCCCGGCGTCTCAGTGGGAACATCCCCAGAGAACTCCAGGGGATCTAGGGGTATCACCTGCTCCACACACATGCTCCCCTCTGTGATCGTCCCTGTCTTATCCAGGCACAGGGTATCCACCCTTGCCAAGGTCTCGATACAGTACAATTCCTGAACCAAAGTCTTTCGCCTGGCCAAAGACAGCGCTCCCAGAGTCAAGGCCACGCTGGTCAGCAAAATCAACCCTTCGGGAATCATTCCCAGAACAGCGGCCACTGTATTTACCACTGCGTCCTTAAATGTCCCCCCAACCATGGAATACTGCTTATAGAACAGCATAATTCCCAGTGGCAAAATGATGATACTGATCACCTTTAATATCTTGTCCAGGGAATTGCGCAATTCCGAGTTGTGCTTTTTGAACTCTTTGGCCTCCTGAGTGATCTGGGATGCATAGTTATCTTTGCCCACGTGGATCACCTGACAACAGGCCTCCCCGGATGTGACAAAACTGCCGGAAAACAACTGATCTTGCGCTGTCTTTGCCAAATTATCCGCCTCTCCGGTCAGCAGAGACTCATTGACTTCCACACTTCCCTCCAGAATCACCGCATCTGCCGGCACCTGATCTCCATTCTTCAGAAAAATCACATCGTCCAACACCAATTCCTCCGTGGGAATGGACCATTTCTTCCCATCTCTGAGGACGACGACCTTGCTGGCCGTCAAGATCGCCAATTTGTCGATGGTCTTCTTCGCCCGCACTTCCTGGATAATCCCAATCACCGTGTTGATGATGATGATCCCCATGAACATACTGTTCTTGTAAGATCGCACAATCAAGACCAGCACCAGTAGAACCACGTTCAGAAAGTTAAAAAAAGTCAGGGTGTTCTCCCTTATGATCTCCTTGTAAGACCTTGTGTTGGGAGAATCGTTGATATTCACCTGGCCTGCCTCTATCCGTTTTTGAATCTGTTCCTTCGTAAGTCCTGTCATATCTCACCATTTCCTATACTGTCAGCTCTATTTTACCGCTTCTACAATGGTGCCGCCTGCCGCCACATAGCCGTCCCGGTAGAAGACAACAGCCTGTCCCGGTGTAATCGCCCTCTGAGGCTCCACAAAACGACAGATCGCCTCATTCTCGGACAATATCCGTTCGATTACGCAGGAAGCTCCTCTATGATTATATCGAATTTTTGCAGAGAATTCCATCCCTTCTTGGAATTTCTCCACCCCCATAAAGTTCAAGTTCCCACAACGCAAAGCAGGCGCAAATACATCCTCTCCCTCTCCGATCACCACCTGATTGGTCTTTGGACGAATCTCTGTCACAAAAACCGGGTGTCCCATGGAAAGGTTTAGACCTTTGCGCTGACCAACGGTATAATGAATGATTCCTCTGTGGCGGCCCAATACCTGTCCATCCACAGACACAAACTCTCCCTCCGGCACTTCCATTCCCGTCCGCTGACGAATGAATTTGCCGTAATCATGATCCGGAATAAAGCAAATCTCTTGGCTATCCGGTTTGTCTGCCACCTTAAGACCAATCTGGGCGGCTATCCGGCGGATCTCCTCCTTGGCGTACTCTCCCACTGGCATCCGCGTGTGCGCCAATTGATCCTGTGTCAGATTGTACAAAGCATAAGTCTGATCTTTGGCTGCCGACTGACAGGTTCGTATGGCATACCTGCCATTCTCCAGTTGAGCAATCCTGGCATAGTGCCCTGTGGCGATATAATCCGCCCCCAGTTGCCGGGCTTTCTTCAGGAGAGCCTCCCACTTCACATACCGGTTGCAGACAATGCAGGGATTCGGCGTTCTTCCCTCCAGGTATTCCCGGGTGAAATAATCGATCACCTGTCTGGAGAATTCCTGCTGAAAATCCACCACATGGTAAGCAATTCCCAGCTCACGCGCCACCTCCCTGGCCTCCTCCACAACCTGCGGACTGCCTCCTGCGCCAGGATCACCACCCTGCGTGGCATCTGGGGTCCACGTCTTCATAGTCACCCCTATCACTTCATAGCCGGCCGTCTTTAAGAGATAGGCTGCCACGGAGGAGTCCACGCCTCCGGACAGACCAATCGCCACTTTTTTACCTGCCATCAATATTCTTCCTCTTCCTCGTCTTCGTGAATATCTGATTTGGGTTTTTTGAGTCCTTCTATCTTAATTCCATGTTTCTCTGCATAATCCCATAGCGCCGCATGGATGGCCTCCTCAGCCAGCAAAGAACAGTGCACTTTCACAGGAGGCAGGCCGTCCAAAGCCTCCATCACCGCCTTGTTCGTCACCTGGAGAGCCTCCTGGATGGTCTTTCCTCTCACCATCTCAGTGGCCATACTGCTGGTCGCCACCGCAGCCCCACAGCCAAAAGTCTTAAACTTACAGTCCTGGATAATCTGATTATCGTCGATATCCAGGTAAATTCTCATTATATCGCCGCATTTTGCGTTGCCCACGGTTCCCACACCGCTGGCGTCCTCAATCTCTCCCACGTTTCTTGGATTTTGGAAATGATCCATAACTTTATCGCTATACATAATAAACTTCCTCCTGTGTCTTTTTCTCGCAATTACTTATTTTGCTTCTTTATAAAATCCTCATACAGAGGAGACATATTTCTCAGTTTCGCTATGATCTCTTTGAGCTGCTCCACCACATAGTCCAGATCCTCCCTCGTCGTCTCCTCGCTCAATGTCATCCGCAAAGAGCCATGGGCAATCTCATGGGGCAGGCCAATCGCCAGCAACACATGGGAAGGATCCAGAGATCCCGACGTACAAGCAGAGCCGCTGGAAGCACAGATCCCTGCTCCGTCCAGGAAAATCAGCATGGACTCTCCCTCGATAAACTGAAAACTGATGTTCACATTATTGGGCAGTCTTCTAACCGGATCTCCATTTAATCTACAATAGGGAATCTCTGCGGTAATCCTCTGGATCAGATAATCTCTCATCTGGCGCTCCTGCGCCGTGCGCTCTTCCATAGTAGCCGCCGCTCTCTCGGCTGCCACGCCGTACCCTACGATCCCAGGGACGTTCTCTGTGCCGGCCCGGCGTTTTCTCTCCTGAGCGCCACCGTGAATGAAAGAGCGGATCTTCACACCTTTACGGATATACAAGAATCCGATTCCTTTGGGTCCATTGATCTTATGAGCGCTTGAGCTAAGCATATCAATGTGGTACTCGTCCACGTCGATGGGCACCTGTCCAAAAGCCTGTACCGCATCCGTATGAAAATAAATGCCATGTTCTTTGGCGATCTGACCGATCTCCTTTATGGGCTGAACGCTGCCGATCTCATTGTTGGCAAACATCACAGAGATCAGAATCGTCTCCGGGGTGATGGCTTTCTCCAAATCCTCCAATTTCACAATTCCATTCTCATCCACATCCAGGTAGGTGACCTTGGCTCCTCTGTATTTCTCCAGGTACTCACAGGTGTGTAAGATCGCATGGTGCTCAATCTTCGTGGTGATGATGTGATTTCCCTTGCTGCTCAACAATTCATAGGTAGCCTTCAACGCCCAATTATCCGCCTCAGACCCTCCGGCTGTGAAGTAGATCTCCTTGGGGTCTGCGCCGATTACCGCCGCAATCTGCTCTCTGGCCTTGTTGATGGCGTCCTTGCTGATCCCTGCAATACTGTAGATGCTGGATGGATTACCATAACTCTCTGTAAAATAAGGCAACATAGCCTCCAGCACTTCTGGCGCTGTCTTTGTAGTCGCTGCATTATCCAGATATATTAATTTGCTCATAACTTTCACTCCTGACCCTTTCCTTTTATTTCTTGTCCATTGACTCTCTTACTCTCCTGAACCAATTGATCAATCATAACCGTGTCCACAGCCTGGCTAATACTGTCATTGATTCTCTGCCACACCAATTTCGTGACACATTTGGGCGCTGCCTTACAGGAAGCTTCCGCACCGTATCCTGGGCAATCGACAGCCTCCAAAGTCCCCTCCAGGGCCCGGAGTACATCTCCCACTGAGATCTCAGAAGCAGATCTAGCTAAGCGGTACCCTCCAAGAGCGCCACGCACGCTGATGATCAGCCCTGCCTTTCTCAGTTTCCCCATCAATTGCTCCAGATAGCTGACAGAGATCTCCTGTCGGTTGGCAATACTCTGGATAGAGACGGTTCCTTCTTCACTGTGAACAGCCAGATCCACCAGTGCCCGCAATCCATATCTCCCCTTTGTAGATAATTTCATGTCTCATCCTTCTTTTCTATTTCCGAGTATTTTACTGTGATTTCTTAGATAGCGTAACACTCTTTCCAAGTTCTGTCAAGGGGGAGCCACGAATATACTGAACAAAAAGGGTAAATTTTTATGGGACAAAAAAAACAACTTCTATGGGGAACATTAATCCTCACTGCCACTGGATTCCTGAGCAGAGTGATCGGCTTCTTTTATAGAATATTCCTCTCACACACCATTGGTGCAGAGGGCTTGGGAATCTACCAGTTGATTTTCCCAGTCCAGGCTCTCTGCATGGCCTTGACTGTCATGGGAATGTCCACGGCTATATCCCGCTTTGCCGCCGCACGATTCGCAGTAAAAGACCGAAAAGGCGCCCACGATCTATTTCTGGTAGGTACCCTGGCTTCTTTCACTGCCTCCTGCCTGGTCGCCTGGCTGTTGCGGAAGTATTCCGCCTTCATTGCCGCCACCTTTCTCGGGGATAGCCGGACAGAAGCCCTCTTGTGTCTCATGTCCTGGTCTCTGCCATTGACCGCTCTTCACAACTGTATCAACAGTTATTTCTATTCTCAGAAAAAAACCGGATTCCCTGCTGCCAGCCAGCTCTTAGAACAGATTATCCGGGTGTTGACTGCCTACATGGCCTACCTGATTCTTCTGGATAAGGGAGTGAAGCCATCGGCCTGGATCGCTGTCATCGGCATTTTCACCAGCGAATTCTGCGTCGTTCTCTTCTGTCTCTTTGTGCTTCTCTGGAACCACCAGAAAAGCAAACTGACCCTGTTTCCGTTGCTCCACCCCGTCTCTGACCTCAGAAAACTCTCAGCAATGTACGTCCCACTGACTGCAAACCGTCTGGTCATGACCTTTCTCACTTCCGCTGAGGCCATCTTGATTCCAGCCCGGCTGCTGCTCTACGGCTACGGCAACGCAGCCGCCCTCAGCATCTATGGAGTCCTCACAGGTATGGCGTTACCTATGATTCTGTTCCCCAGCGCAATCACCAACTCCATCTCTGTAATGCTCCTGCCATCCATCGCCCAACTCCAGGCGCTCAAGCAGGAGCGACAGATGCGCCGGACCATTGAACTCACCATCCAATGCTGCCTTTTGCTGGGATTTTCCTGCACTGCCTTTTTTGCAATCTTCGGGAACTTCCTGGGCAACTTCCTCTTCCACAGTGAGATGGCCGGTTCTTTCATCCGTACCTTAGCCTTCGTCTGTCCTTTTCTCTATCTGAACACCACACTGAACAGTGTATTAAATGGCCTGGGCAAGACGGGAACTTGCCTACTGTACAGCGTCCTAGGTATTACCGTCCGCATAGCCAGCGTCCTGTGGCTAATTCCGCGCTTCAGCATCCAGGGGTATCTGTGGGGAGTGCTGGCTGGGGAGGTTCTCGTCACCTTTCTCCATCTGACCACTCTAAACCGTCTCATTCAGATCAATTTCCGCCTGTTGCCTCTGTCTCCACGCCAAGACAGCCAGTCTTAGGCTCTCTTTCTGTCACAGGAGACCCTAACTGGTCTCCTACAGATCACTCCTTTAGAACGCTGCTCTCTCCTCTCGGCGCAGGTCTCAGACAAAACCCCTGCCCGTAACCCTTGTTCACAAAAATTCCAGCCAGATAACAGACACAGGCGGCCTCACGGCCGCCTGTGTCTGTTATCTTCTGGGATGCGCTTTCATGTACACATCCCTCATCTTCTGCTCATTTAGATTTAAATACATCTGTGTGGTGGACACGTCTGAATGTCCCAACATTTCCTGTAAACTCTTAATATCCGCCCCATTCTGCAACATATGGGCCGCAAATGAGTGCCGCAATGTATGAGGTGTGATATCTGTGGTGATACCCGCAGACGCCGCATACCCCTTTAGCACCTTCCAAAACCCTTGACGGCTCATCATTCGGCCGGAACAGTTGGGAAATAAAATCTCCGTCTCTCCCTTTCTCAGAAACTCAGCTCTCCCCAATTCCAGGTACTGAACCAAAGCCTGTCTACACATACGGCCAAACGGAATAATGCGTTCCTTTCCTCCATCGCTGCAGTCTACATATCCTAAATTCAAATTGATATCGGATATCTCCAAATGCATCAACTCACTGACACGCATCCCGGTGGCATAGAGCAGCTCCAGCATCGCCTTATCTCTAAGTCCCTTGGCGGAGTCTCCCGACGGTTGTCTCATCAACAAATCCACTTCATCTACAGACAAGATCTCCGGGGTCTTCTTCTCCACCTTAGGAGGCCTCAGATGCTCAGAAGGATCTTGCACAATCTGCCGCATCTTAAACAAAAATTGATAAAATGCCCGAATCGATGCAACACTTCTCGAGATCGTCGATGGCGCAAATCGACATTTTTCTAGATAACCCATATACTTGTCCAAATCCGTCTCTGTCACCTGGCACAGATCCAGAACACCCTGCTCTTCCAAATAGACAGCCATCTTATTCAAGTCGCGCTCATAGGAAATCTCTGTATTGTTGGATGTCTGCTTGACATTATGTAAATACGTTATAAACTCACGGATTGTCTGTCTCATCTGCGCTCATACCTTGCTCCTCAATATTTAAAAAACAATTTACCCTTCCAAAATTGCCCCGTCTAAAAACGCTACGTCAACTGTTAGGCCCGTTGAACCATAGGGTTATGTGAACCATAAGGCTATTTGAACCATAAGGCTATTTTCAATAGCCTTTCGCCAGCTTTCTCTTCCTTTACTGCAAACTCGAGAAAATGCTATGCATTTTCCCTCGTTGAACCATAAGGCTATTTTCAATAGCCTTATGGTTCACATTATACGCAGGTTTGGGGGGAAAATCAAATGTTTTTTTCGCCAAGAAATGCTTGAAAATCGGTGATTTTCGAGAAAATACTATATGTCGAATTTTCTTAATTATCTACCACTAGATTTAGTATACACAATTTAAAAAATATTAATTCTATCCAATATAAAGTTCAAGAAAACCGGATTCACGTAGGTCTCCAAGAGCATGCCAACCAACCACCCAGCCAGGCAAGTTCCCATTGCGATCCAACTGCTCTTAGACGTCTTCGATATCTTCCCCTGTTTCCCCCAGTATCCCATGGATCTCTGGGCCAATCTCCCCATAAAAACCACCAGAACCGGAAGATAACAAAGTCCCTGCGGGAGAAACAACGCCACCCCGCTTGCCATGCCCAAAACGCCAAACTGAAGTATGGACAAGGCCAACAAAAGCCCTAGAAAGATCCCTCCCAGCAGAAGAGTAATCACCGCCAAGGGTGCCCCCCATATAGAAAAACTGCTGAGGACGCATAAGAGGATCCATCCCCCTCGATACTTTAAGATATACAGAAAATACTCTTTTCCTGAGAGTTCTTCTTTCGTCAATTGAAACAGTATATAAATCCCCAGTACGTTTCCTTGTTGCAGATAAGGTTCCCACAACAGATTCGCAGCTAGAACTCCCACCCCAAATCCGATCAGAAACAACATCAGGCAGATCTCCGGCGTAAATTTCCAGAAAGAAATCTTTGCTTTTCCCATCTCTGTCACCTCTTAGGAGTCTATGCTCTCCTCAGCTTGTCACAGACCAACATTCCAGCGACAGTAGATCCAATAGGAAAAACATCCCTCAAAGCAATGTGCAAAAACAAGAAAAACCGTATTAATTCCAGATTTATCCTTTGCCATCAAGTCCAGATTCCATCTGGCTGCTATCTTTTTCTCGGCACTTGCGAGCCCGGTTGATAGAGTGGATCTCCATAGCAGTCCTCTCCCAATGATTTTTCGTCAGAAAAGAGACCGCGAAGCTATCTCTCATCTCCAGATCCCGAATCAATTTCTGGTGATCCGCAATGGATTCCTCCAACGTCATCGTCTCCTGGAAGAATTGGTACTCCAATCGCATGATGTGGTTGCAGAGCGTATTGCAAAAATCGATAATATACTCGTTCCCAGCGATCTCGAGAATATAATTGTGAAAATTCTGATCTGCCCACAGCAGTTCCATGGCCCCGGCCTGACCACGGACTTTCTCGCAAAATACAGCCTCTAACTTTTTTAAATCCTCTATCTGATCCTGATTCACCTTCCCTATGGCAATAGTAGCCGCCAACTGCTGAAGACTCACCATGGGCAGATACCATTTCTCAATATGATCCGTCTCAATCTCTGTGACGATCGTCGCCTTTCCAGGATAAGATTTAATCAACTTTTGTATCTCTAACTGCTGAAAAGCTTCCCGCACCGGAGTCCTACTCACATGAAAATGGGCGGCAATCTCTGTGTCAGACAACTTCTCTCCTGGCTTCAATGTCCCCTCAATGATCCACTGTTTCATCCTCTCGTAAACTTGATTCTTGACAGAGCCTCTCAGCCCCCCTGTCTCTGGTAATTGCATGACGTGTACCTCCACCCAAATTATACCAATTTTCCCGTTCACTGTACAGAAAAAGTAAAAAGGAAAGAATTGCCTATCGACAACAAAAATGATAGAATGATAACATAAGCTTTTATTTAAGGAGGATTTCATGGAAGATTTTTTTAACAAACTTACTATAGATTATGATTCTTTCACGCACTCCCAAAAAGCCATCGCCAACTATCTCATCGAAAATCAGGACAACGTGGCTTTCGACACCCTTGAGGATCTATCCGAGAAAATTGGTGTGAGCACCACCACTGTCATCCGCTTCTCCAGAGTGCTCGGCTATCACGGTTACAGTGACATGCAAAAAGATATTCAGAACAACGTCCGTACCAAGGCAGCTCTGCCAGATCGTTTTGACAAGACCAATCTCCAGATCCCCAAAAACCAGTTACTCCAACACTCCTTCTCCAACGACATGAACAACATCCAGAAAACGCTGTCGCTGCAGAAAGACCAGGATCTGGAACAGTGCATCCAACTGATCTCCCAGGCGGAGAACCTCTTCGTACTGGGGATGCGCGCCTCCTTCTCCATTGCCCACTACTTCGCCTCCCGCGTGGGCGAGATCAAGTCCAACGTGCATCTGATCTCTTCCACTGGCATGATCTATCCGGAGGAGATCAACTCTGCCCAGGAAGGGGACGTCTGTGTGGCCTACATCTTCCCCCGCTACTCCAAGACAGCCACCACAATCCTATCCTGGTTCCGCAACTGTGGGGTGAAGATCATACTGATTACCAGCCAGAACGTCACCTCTGTGATGGGATACGGCGACATCATTCTCCCCTGCACCATCTCCAGCGTCTACTACAAGAATTCCTACGCAGCGCCTCTTTGCCTGACAAATTTTCTCATCGCTGCCCTGGCCCAGGCCGCCCCTGAGGAAGCCCGCCGAATGCTGGAGCGCACGGAAAATATTTTAAGCCAAGGTTTCTTCCTTGGCTTATAGTTCTAAATCAAAGTCAGCGCTCTCTCAATACCGCAAGTCCAGTCTGTGGCCTTGGATAAAACAAAACCTTCCCTCCCGCCTTCCGGCTGAGCTGACAGGCCTGGTCCATAGCCGCCTGGAGGGTAGGTGCCGGGATCATAAACATCCCTCGGATCTCCTCCTCGGACAGATTGGGGCAGCATACAACGACTTTCACGCCTTTTCTCAGAATCTTTGAGAGCAACAACACATGGTCCATCTGAATTTTATAGTGCTCTACCGTGTAAGATACCACCTGTTCCAGTCTCTCACCACTGTAAAAGGCTCTCAACATATCCGGTGAGTTTACCCCTTCCGGACACCCACAGTAGAGTACCACTACCGTTCGCTCGTCCAAAATCTCTGTCAGCGCGATCAGCGCCTTCACCGCCTGATAAAAATCAATGTCCAGCGGATTTCCCGGCGTGGTCACCAGAATATCCGGCCGTTCTATCCCCACGCCCATCTGCTCTCTCACATAGTCCACCGCCTGTCTATGGCTCTCTTTCATCTCCCCTGCAAACACGGCTGCCAATTCCAACTCATTATTCAGAACACAGTTTACACCGAAATCTATCCTGTATTTTCCGGCAGCTTCCACCATGTCCTCATGCACAGGGTTCCCCTCCAGCAAGCCGATTCCCGCTCCACCGTGGAGGATCATCTCCGGGCGATGGTTCTGAGCGATGGTTTTCTCCCCACAGATACCCGGGAGCACTGACTTTCTGCCTCCGGAGAAACCAGCGAACTCATGCGGCTCCACCTTTCCGATCTGAAGATGGAGATCGCACTCCATCGCTCTTCGGTTGACCCACACCGGGGTCCCCCGTGAAGTCTCCCCCAAGTACCAAAGGCTCTCCCTGCTAAAAGGTCTGTGGTTCTCTATAGAAATCTCTCCAGAAAGGTCCCCCAGAAAGCCTTCCATCTCTTCCTCTGTGGCCTCCCTGTGGACGCCTACAGCCACGAAGACGTGAATATCACTCAACAGAATGCCTGCCTCCACAAGCTCCTCCACCACCCACTTAAGAAGCTTCGCGGTGGGTACCGCCCTGGTGGCGTCAGACACCAGAATGCTCACTGTCCGGGCCTTCCTGGTCTGTACAAGCGCTCCCAGGGACTGGCCTGCGCTGGGATGTTGAATTCGATATCGGATTTCCTCCTCACTACCCATGGCGGCAATCTGAGGTGTCTGGACTAACTCCGCCGCCCATCCGCCAAAGACCCGGGCGTTCACACCCAAAATCTCATCCGCATAACACAGCTTTCCATCCGTCTCTGTCAATCGATACATTTCACTCCTACTCTCCTTTGGTCTCCAGGCTGACCCCGGCCCCTCCGGTAAGATCCTCCTCTGGTTTCTCCACTGCCGCGTAATTTCCTTTTCCCGTCAAATCCACAAGCAGATTGCGGAACTCGTAGATAGTGACAAAGAAAAACGAGATAGGTATCGCCGCATAAGCGTAGCCATATGGGAGGCGGAGCGCTGGGGTGGGCCGGTAGCCCGCCTCCAACACATACTGAATACCTACATACATCACCGCCAGACAGATCACCACGGTGAGCACTTGCGTCACCTTAGAGAAGAAGTCCGCCAACTTCCCAGGCATGTGTTCCTTGAACACCACAATAGCCACATGCTCCCTGCGGATGGCCAGCAGCGACACACTGAGCATGCCAAACCATACCAAAAGAATCTTCAACAGCTCTTCCGACCAAGTCAGAGAGTTATTCAGGATATAGCGACAGAAAATATGTGCCATCAAAATAGCAACCATCCCGAGGAGCACCACGCTGAGCAGCAGCCGGAGCACCTTGAAGGAAGCGCCAATGAATTTATCCATTGCCTCGATCATACTTTTCCCTCCCTCTTCCGAATTCATCAGTAGTCCTTGATCTCATTTAGCACCTCTTCCACACCGGAGAGATACTGGTCTACCTTGTCCTGTCCGATATCCTCAGACACCGCCTTGATCACTTCAGGCTGCGCGATGTCTTTCATCGCCTCATGGGCCTCTGAGCTCACTTCATTTATCTGCATGCCGTAGCCTTCCAACTCTTCCAGTATCAGAGATTCCCTCTCCTCGTTACAGAAGCGGCTGTACTCCATACCTAAGACGGCTCCCGTCTTAACGATCCCTTGGTATTTGCCAGGCAGACTCTCGAAGAAATCCAAGTTGCACACCAACGGCATGGCATCATAAATATGGTTGGTGAGAGACAGGTATTTCTGCACCTCATAGAGCTTCTTATCCGTCACGTTGGCAATGGGATTCTCCTGGGCATCCACAGTATTCTGGGAGAGCGCCATGTACAGCTCAGAGAACGCCACCGGTGTCGGATTGGCTCCCAGCGCCGAGAATGCCGCCATATGGTTGTTGTTTTGCATGGTACGAATTTTCAGTCCTTTGAGGTTGTCCGCCCCCTCGACGGGGGATTTATTGCTGGTGACCTGACGGAAGCCATTCTCCATGTAAGCCATTCCGATCATTCCGTATTCCTCCAGGGAATCGAGAAGATCTGTTCCCACATGGCTGTCCAGCACCATCCATGCCTCCTCGTAAGTGTTATACACAAATGGGATATCCATCACCTCAAAATCCGGGTCATAAGATACCACCGGGGCGAAAGAGGCCACCGCCATCTCCAGAGATCCCTGGGCAACCTGCTCCAGGGTCTCCTCCTCGCCGCCCATCTGGCCGCTGGCGTAAATGTTCACCTTCACATTCCCATCGGTCTGCTTTTCTATGTACTCTTTCATCACCTGTAATCCCAAAGTAGAAGGGAAAGTCTCGGAATTCTCACATGCGATGCGGATCGTGTAACTTCCACTGACATCCTCTTCCACCGCACTGCCGCCGCCCCCTCCTCCGGAGCTGTTGGTTCTCTTACACCCCGCCATCCCCACTGAGGTGGCCACTGTAATTGTCAAAATACCGACCATTGCCAAAACTTTTTTTCTATTCATAGAATTTCCTCCTATCCTTCTCCCATCAGCCTGTATATCCCATCAGATTGGGAAGCCAGAGGCATACCTGGGGCACGAAAGTGATCAGCAGCAACACGCCTATCGTAACTAGCAAAAAGGGCAGAGCCTCCCTGGCCGTCTCCTCCAGCTTCACGCCAGCCACCGGACTGGTGACAAAAAGCGTGATCCCAAAGGGTGGCGTGGCCAGTCCAATCACCAAATTGATGCAGAAAACCGCGCCAATGTGCAGCGGGTTGATTCCCAAAGCCCACGCAATAGGGGCAATAATTGGAGCCAGGATCACCGTGGATGCATAATCGTCCATGAACATACCACAGATCAACATCACAATATTCACCAAGAGTAAGAATACCCACGGCGGCAGAGAGGACAACGGCCCAATCAGCATATCCATCACGCGCTCGTTGGCGATCCCCCAGGCCATAGCCGTCCCGGCGCCGGCCAGAATCAGTACCAGACCCGAGGTGGAGGCCGCCTCCACGATCATATCTGGAATATCTCTCAGTTTCACGCTCTTATTCACGAAAAATGCCAGAATCCCACTGTAGACCACCGCCACACCGGAAGCCTCCGTGATCGAGAAAATCCCGCTGAAGATCCCTCCCAGGATAATAACTGGCAGAAACATGGCTGGAATCGCCTTCTTCGTGGCTGTCATCTTCTCTGCCCAGGTGGACTTGCCATAGGAGGCGTAGTTTCTCTTCTTAGCAATCCTGTGAGCCATCATACACTGAAGCAACGCGATCAAGATCGCCGGAGTCACCGCTGCCATGAAAATCCCTGTAATCGAAGTCTTGCCCACCGCCGTACAGTAAAGGATCATCAAGACACTGGGGGGCATAATCGGCCCCAACAGGGAAGCCGCAGACATCACCGCCGCTGAGAACGGAGCTGAGTATCCCTCCTTTTTCATCATCGGAATCAAAAAAGCGCCAAGAGAAGCCGCGGACGCCACCGCCAGCCCCACAATCGATCCCATCAGCAGAGAGGCTCCAATCGTCACAATGGCTATGGCCCCTTTAAACCGCCCAAACCAAGCATTAACAAACCGGATCAGGGACTCCAACAGGCCGCCACGGAGCATCAGCTGTCCCGTCAGCACAAAAAATGGAACCGCAAGAAATGAAAAGCTATTCATACCACCATACATCTTAATTGCCATCTGAATCGGGTCAAACCCAGCAACCAACACGTATACCAACGTGGTCACAATCAGATTGTAGGCAATCGGTAAACCAATAACCATGAGCGCCAAAAAGCATATTATCATTGCACCTAATGATAGAGACACTCAACCCCACCTCCTTCATCTATTCTTCGTCTTCAAGTGACCTCACTGCTGATACGGCTCATCCCAGAGGGTTAACTTCTGGCCAATTCCACGCTCCAGCGCCGTCTGATACAGGTCGTATCCCAGCCCCACATCAAAGGTAGCCATCCCACAGGCCACAAAGGTGATTCTCTCCTTCTCATCTGACCGTCCCGGCTTATCACCCAAAATCACATCGCCGATACTGACGGAATCCTGAAGCGCCGGCATCTTTCCCTCATCAATCAAGGTGTAGATCGGACCTCCGATAACCCCTTTGTAATACCCCGCCTTGTCCCCAGACTCTATGGCTTCCTGCACATAGGTCTCATGGAGCTTCACATTGTCATAGATTAACCGGGTACTCGTCCAAAACGATTCGTCCGTCTGCATCGGTCCTGTGATCAGAACTGTGGCTCCCTCTTTCACCCACTGGTCTTGAATATACAGAGGTTTCAGCCGGGAAGCCGCGACCGTCAGCACATCCGCATCTCTCACCGCCGTCTCCAGATCACTGGTAGCCATGCCGTCCACTCCCAGCTCCTCCTTCGCCCAACTGAGAAACTTCTCCGAAGCCGCCTCAAAGATGTCGTAGCACACGATTTTCTTAGCCTTTGGCAGCTGTGACAGGATAGATCTCAGGCAAGACCGATTGATCTGACCACACCCAAGAACAGCGACTGTCTCAGAGTCTTTTCTGGCCAGATGTCTGGCTGCTACGCCTGGTACAGCGCCTGTTCTGGCCGCACTCAGCAGGTTTGCCGACATGAACGCCAGAGGTTCCCCAGTATCCTTGTCATTGAGCGTGACTGTGAGCACAGACCGGGGCAAACCTTTCTTGGGGTTCTCCGCGTTGGAACCGTACCACTTATTTCCGCAGACGTCGAACCGTCCACCCAGATAAGCCGGCATCGCCACAAATCTTCTATCCGGTCCAGCCACTGGCATATTAGGGAACGGACTTTCCTTAGGGAACACCAGACCCAGTCCATGACTGTTGTGATTACTGCCCCCCATCAGGTAATCCCCCTGACTCAACAGCTTAAATACCTCCTCGGCATTGTCGATACACTTCTTCTCGTCTAGGACACCAGCATCAATGGTGTCCCGCTCCGACAGATACAAAAATTCCGTTTTCTTTCCCATTTTATATTCTCCTTTTCTCTGTGAAATCCCGGCGCTAAAAGTCTCCTCCCACTCAAAATGAATTTTCGGATCCCGGTTGTCTCATCTGACCGCAATATTCATGGACGGCCTGTCAAATTATTACACTGTCTAGTTCTTACTCTCTTGATTTTCTACCTCATCTCCTTTGTCTGTCAAAGCGGATATTCCCAATCCGCTTCGCTACTTGCCCATAACCTTATTGCCACTCTCGTGACATTTTGGCAGGAGCTTGCACTCCTGTCAAAACAGGCAATTCTTACTCCCCCTTAAGAGTCGGGAGACTTCTCTGATAAGGTTAACCTTTGTTCCCCACAAAATGTATTTTTTAATACATTCAGTGTATAACGTATTGCAATATACGTCAAGTATACATTTTATTTTTTCTATTTTCACTAAATTTTCACTAAATTTTTCAGCTATATTGCTATTTATTCAATTTTTTTAATTTCATTTTTATTTTATCTTGACTATTACGGTATATCGCATTATACTGAATCCAAATTTTTGTATTAAATAATACATATTGTACTTCTATTTACTTTTTCAAAACTTCTCTGCTCTTCACAGAGCAAAAATTAAGAAATGGGGATTGTACTATGCAAAAAATTCGTAACTACGACGCACTTACCTCCCATGGGGATGTAACGTCCAGAAAGATCGTCCTGGATATCACCGAGAAAACCCTCCAGAGGCTGGATGCCTCCCAGAGAATCAAGAGCATTATGCACATGGAAGGTTCCACTCTCCATATCGGAACCCAATCCTGGGATCTCTCCCAGAAGCGCCACGTCTATCTCTTGGGAGCGGGAAAGGCCTGCAACCACATGGCTATGGCGGTGGATGAGATTCTGGGAGATTACCTGACCAAAGGGATCGCCATTGTCAAAGTGGCGGAGGACACCGATGTATTTCGGCACACGGATGTGTATGTGGGCGGACATCCTCTCCCCAACGAGGAAGGATATCGGGCCTGCCAAAAAATTCTTGAGCTGGTGGACAGCGCTGGTCCCGAGGACCTATTTCTCGTGGTTATCAGTGGCGGCAGCTCTGCACTGATGAGCTGCCCCATCGACGGAATCACTTTAGAAGACGAAATCCAGACCACCGACGTGATGTTGAAATCCGGCGCCAATATCTATGAGATCAATGCCATCCGCCGCCACATCTCCGCCATGAACGGCGGTATGTTAGCCAAACGCATTCAATCCGTGGGGGCCGAACTCATCGGCTTCGGCATCAGCGACGCAGTGGGCACACCGGCAACTTCCAATATCGGCGAACCCTACCTGGCCTATGCCAGCACACCCATGGGGCCTGACAAGACCACCCTGGACGATGCCCGCAAAGCCATCCGCGACTACAATGTGGCAGACCGCCTACCCAGGAGGGTAGTCGATTACCTTATGAACGCCGGGCCAGAATGCGAGACTCCAAAGTCCTTTCCAGACAATACTTATTTTCTGTTAAATACCCTCCCAGACTCCTGTATCTACGCCAGGGAGATCGCCCAGGAGATGGGAATTCCCGCCATAATTCTCTCTTCGTTCTTGGAAGGAGAGAGTAAAGACGCCGGCAGCTTCTTCGCATCCATCGCCCGGGAAGTACAGGCTTACGGCAATCCCATAGCCGCCCCCTGTGTCATCTTAAGTTCCGGGGAAGTTACCACTCAGATTCTGGACAACAGCCAGATTACTGGTCACGGAGGCCCCTCCCAGGAGCTAACCGCCAGCTTCGCCTTACTGGCTGCCAAGACACAGGGAGCCTGCATGCTCTCCATCGACTCCGAGGGCACCGACGGGACTACGCCGGTGGCCGGAGGTATCACAGATTCCATCAGCTATCAGACTGCACTGGAGAAAGGTGTGGATCTCCACGCAGCTCTGCGCGGTCACGCCTGCTATGAAGCCCTGGAGCAAATGGGAGATGCCGTCTTCACAGGAAACACCGGGACGAATCTGTGCGATTTCAACATCCTGTATATCCCGGAACAAACACAAATCCAGAATGATTAAGATCAGAAAGGGGAATTCCAATGAGTTCAAAAATCAAATCCGTACACGCCCGTCAAATCATCGACTGTAAATGTCGTCCCATGGTGGAGGTAGACGTGACCACAGAGGACGGTTACACTGGGACCGGATGTGCTCCCACAGGCTCTTCCGTGGGTATGTATGAATCCTATGTCCTGAGAGACCACGACCCCAACGAGTACCACGGCCTCAGTGTCCACAAAGCAGTGGCCAATGTAAACACCTTGATCGCGCCTGCCCTAGTCGGCATGGATGTCCAGGATCAGGCCGCCATAGACCACAAGATGATTCAACTGGACGGCACCAAGGACAAGCGTAACCTGGGCGGCAACGCTATTTACTCCGTGTCCATCGCCGCCTTCCGCGCTGCGGCCGCGTGCAACCGTATGCCGCTCTACCGCTATCTGGCACAAAAGCCCATCGAGACTGTGCCTGTCCCCGGCTTCAACATTGTAAATGGAGGCCACTACGCCACATTAACCCAGCCATTCAACGAATTCATCATCACTCCCTACGGAGCCGAGAGTATCGACCAGGCTGTGGAGATGGGCGTCAACGTATTTCAAGAGTTGGAGAAAGTAATCACCAGGTATCTTGGAGGGAAAAAGCCAGAAGTAGCGCCCTCCTACGGCTACGCCGCCCCCTCAGAGGATCCCCAGGTCATCCTAGAACTCATCCAGGATGCCATCGGTCAATGTGGATACACCGGCAAGATAGGATACGCCCTGGACTGCGCCTCCAGCGAAATGTACGACAAAGACTCCAACACTTACCTTCTGAAAGGAGAACGGGTAACTGCAGACCAATTGATTGCCTACGCCAAGATGCTCACAGAGAAATTTAATTTCGTCTTCATCGAAGATCTCCTGGACGAGAACGACTGGGACTCCTACCCCAAAGCTCACAAGGAGATCACCCGGACCATTCTGCTGGGAGATGATTTCATTGTCACCAACCTGGAGCGCCTAAAACGCGCCTATCAGCTTCGGGCCATCGACGGTTTCATCCTGAAGCCAAATCAGGTCGGTACTATCACAGAAGCCCTCGACACCTACCGATTTGCCAGAGAACACGGACTATTAGCCACCCCGTCAGGGCGTTCCGGCGGCGTAGTGGGTGATGTGGTCATGGATCTAGCTGTAGGCCTGGGGATTCCCTTCATCAAAAACGGAGCCCCCCGCTCCGGAGAGCGAATCGATAAGCTCAACTTCCTGATGCGTGCCTGCGACACCAACCCAGGTTGCCGCCTTTCTGATATCGCCCCTCTGCTGAAATTCTCCTGACTATTCACACCTTTTACAACGGGACAGACTATCGCAGTCTGTCCTGATTTTATGAGGCCAAGAGAAACACGTCTCCCAACGCCACTCAGCGGCCTTCAAAAAGAGAACAATCTACTTTACCAAGAATCATATCTTCTCTTATCCACAGAAAAATTAGCCAAGACAGACAAATTTTTCTTTTTCATTTGTACTCCATATACAAATTCTTTTTGGTCATACAAAAAAAGCCCTCTTATGATTTTTAACTCTTCATAAAAGGGCTTTCTAAACGTTATTCTACAGAAATTTTCAGCCTTACCATTTTCCTTCCACAGGATAAAAAATCCAGTTTGGCAGGAACTCTCACCTCCCCGGGTTGTTCTCACAATACCTCTCCCGCAAAAAGAAAAAACCGAAACCCTATTCTTCATAGGATTTCGGTTTAACCTCATAAAAACTTGCTAAAGAACGCTTACTTGGCGTAGTCCACCACACGGCTCTCACGAATGACACTCACTTTGATCTGACCTGGATACTCCAATTCAGCCTCGATCTGCTTCGAGATATCCCTCGCCAACAGAACCATATCAGCGTCGTTGACGCTGTCTGGAACGACCATCACACGGACCTCTCTACCTGCCTGAATAGCAAAAGACTTCTCAACACCTTTGAATTGATTGGTGATATCTTCCAACTGTTTTAATCTGTTTGTATATGTCTCTAGGGTCTCTCTTCTCGCACCTGGTCTAGCTGCAGAAATGGCATCTGCGGCCTGAACGATACATGCGATCAATGACTCAGGCTCACAATCACCGTGATGTGCAGCCACTGCATTGATGATAAGAGGAGATTCCTTATATTTCCTACATAAGTCAACGCCGATCTGAATATGAGAACCTTCCACTTCGTGATCGATGGATTTACCAATATCATGAAGCAGACCAGCGCGTTTTGCCATACGTACATCAATTCCAACTTCTCCAGCCAAAAGACCGGACAATTGGGCAACTTCTATGGAATGTTTCAACGCATTCTGTCCATAGCTGGACCGGAACTTCATTCTTCCCAAAAGACGAATCAATTCCGGATGAATACCGTGAACTCCAACTTCAATGGCGGCGTTTTCTCCTTCTTCCCGGATCATCGCCTCCACTTCCTTCTGCGCTTTCTCCACCATCTCCTCAATGCGAGCTGGATGGATACGTCCGTCAACAATTAACTTCTCCAATGCAATACGTGCAATCTCTCTCCGAATGGGATCAAAGCCAGATAAGACCACGGCCTCCGGTGTGTCGTCGATAATCAAGTCCACACCTGTCAAGGTCTCCAATGTCCGGATATTTCTCCCTTCGCGTCCGATAATCCGCCCCTTCATCTCATCGCTGGGAAGCTGAACTACCGAAATGGTTGTCTCAGAAACGTGGTCAACCGCACACTTTTGAATCGCAGTCACCACATATTCTTTGGCTTTCTTACTCGCTTCTTCTTTCGCTCTGCCTTCTAATTCTTTGTAAAGCTTTGCAACATCAACTTTTACGTCATCCTCTACAGATCTCAACAATTGTTCTTTCGCTTGTTCGGAGGTAAGGCCTGAAATTCTTTCCAGTTCCCGTACTCCTTCTTCCTCAAGCTCGCCTACGCGTTTTTCTTTCTTTTGCAAATCAGCTATCCTTGCCGTACATTCCGCTTCTCTCTTCTCAATCACGTCAGCCTTTTTGTCGACAGCCTCTTCCTTTGACAACACTCGCTTTTCATATTTCTGCAATTCAGATCTTCGTTCTTTGGTCTCTTTTTCTAGTTCATTGCGAGTGCGCAGAGATTCTTCTTTTACCTCTAAAAGAGCTTCTCTCTTCTTGGAATCTGCCGATTTCAGGGCTTCGTCTATGATGCTTCTTGCCTTATCCTCTGCTGTGCCGATAACTTCCGCGTCCTTCTTCGTCTTGTTGTCAACAGCCACCTTATAGGTCACAGGGATCGCAATAAGTAGCGCAACTACAGCGACAATTGCAATTATTACACTTGTCACAGGAGCACCTCCTTATTAAATTTTCATTGTACAATCACAACAATACAAGTTTATATTGTTTTCGAAATTATGTCAAGTTTTTCTAGTTATTTTTTACGAAATGCTCGCCGGACTCCACTGTAATTTCTTCCTCCTCAAGCACACTCCGAATATCTTCATATCGAAATCCTTTCCGTGCCAATTGCCCATAGAGGCGTCTCATCTGACCTACATCCAGTTTCGACTCAGGCGAATACTTCTTGCGCACCTGCCGTCTGATCAGAGCTCTCTCGTCCGGCTCCTCATAGGAGACGACCTCCTCCCAGGCTTCCCTGGCAGTCTGGGAGGAAATCCCTCTCTGGTACAATTCCTGAAACAGCTTCTGACGGCTTTTTGTCTGAAGACGGTATGCCAGATAATTTCTGGCATACCGCTGATCATCCACATAACCGTAAGATTTCACATACCCTATGGCCTCGTCCACCACATCCGGCGGATAACCTCCCTGTGATAATTTCTGACGCAGGTTCTGTTCTGTCCGGTCCATTTGCTCCAACAAGCGCATGGCCCTTCTCTTGGCCCTCTTGCAGATCTCTTCTCTGCTCTCCTCCATCTCTACGCTTCCTTATCCGCCTCTCTCTTTTCTTGCGTCTTTCTCTCCAGGTCTTTTTTCTCCGGCTGCTGCCCGTTCTCCCCGGACACCTGAGCTTCTTCCTCCAACAAGTGATGGTGTACCCGGACTTTGTGGTCAATCTCCTGAAAGACTTCTGGATGCTCTTTCAGGTACTTCTTAGCGTTCTCTCTGCCCTGTCCAATCTTCTCGCCCTGGTAGGCATACCAGGCCCCGCTCTTGTTGACCACATTGCAGTCAGCCGCCAAGTCCAGCACGTCTCCCTCTCTGGAGATCCCCTCCCCAAACATAATATCAAACTCCGCTGTCTTAAAAGGAGGAGCCACCTTATTCTTCACCACTTTAACCTTCGTCCTGTTTCCCACAAACTCACTCCCCTGCTTCAGACTCTCGCCCTTGCGGACTTCCAGACGGATGGAGGAGTAAAACTTCAGAGCCCGTCCTCCTGTGGTAGTCTCAGGATTTCCAAACATCACTCCCACTTTCTCCCGCAACTGATTGATAAAAAGCACAATACAGTTGGACTTACTGATCACTGCTGTCAGCTTTCTCAGAGCCTGGGACATCAGTCTGGCTTGGAGTCCCACATGGGAGTCTCCCATATCCCCGTCGATCTCTGCCTTGGGCACAAGCGCCGCCACTGAGTCCACAATCACAATATCCACAGCCCCGGAACGCACCATTGTCTCGGCGATCTCCAATGCCTGCTCCCCATTGTCCGGCTGAGAAATATACAAATTATCGATGTCCACACCAATATTCTTGGCATACACCGGATCCAGCGCGTGCTCAGCATCTATAAAGCCAGCGATCCCTCCGTTTTTTTGTACCTCCGCCACCATGTGGAGGGCCACCGTTGTCTTACCACTGGACTCCGGTCCGTACACTTCCAAAATCCTTCCCCTGGGCACTCCGCCCAGACCCAGGGCAATATCCAAGCTCAAGGAGCCAGTGGGAATCGTCTCGATCTGGTGATTGATCTTGGACTCACCCAACTTCATCACCGCTCCCTTGCCATACTGTTTCTCAATATTCTCAATTGCTGAGGCCAATGCTTTTTGTCTCTGTTCGTTGTTCATCTATGTACTCCTTAATCGATATTATATGCGAACCTGTGTTCGTGTTTTCTACCTATCATACTAAGCCAGATTGACAAAAATGTCAACCTGTTTTTTCACCGAAGAATCGCTTCACAGAGCACTCTCCTTCCGGGAAGTAAGCGTATCCGGCGAGATGTCAACGCCAACCGCCGGTGTCAATCCCCCACGAACTTGTAAGGCGGAAGGCCCCCCCCATTTGCTATATTTTAAGGCGCTGGCCTTAACGCCAGCGCCTTACACAATACTGATCTTTTCCATATTCATCTCTTTATTCGCCGATCAGCCAATTGTACATCTCCTCGTACTGAGAGGCGGAATGCTTCCAGGAGAAGTCCTTTGCCATCGCCCGGTCCACGATCTTATTCCACTCTCTCTTCTTGTCATAATAAATCCTCTCTGCATTGCGGACGACACTTAGCATCTCATGTGCATTGTAGTTGGTAAAACTGAAACCTGTCCCTGTGCTCTCAAATTCATTATAAGGTTCCACTGTATCCTTCAGTCCACCGGTCTCACGGACGATGGGGAGGGTCCCATACCGCAGACTCATCAACTGGCTAAGGCCGCAAGGCTCGAACAGAGACGGCATCAAAAATGCGTCCGACGAGGCGTAGACCTTATGCGACATAGCCTCTGAGTAATAGATATTTGCCGAGACTTTGCCACGGTATTTCCAGTCAAAATGGCGGAACATATTTTCATATCGTTCATCTCCAGTCCCCAGCGCAACCAACTGCACTGCGTCCTGACACAATTCATCCATCACATAGGCAATCAGATCGAACCCTTTTTGATCTGTCAGCCTGGAGACCATCCCAATCATCATGGTATTGGGATTCACCTCCAACCCTAATTCTTTCTGAAGGGCTATTTTGTTCTTTGTCTTTTCCTTTCGAAACGTCACAGCGTTATACTGTTTTGCAATGTAAGGATCTGTCTGCGGATTGTACTCGTCGTAATCAATTCCATTGACGATCCCTCTCAAACTGTTGGAACGGGCCCGCATAAGCCCATCCAGCCTCTCCCCGTAGAAGGGGGTCTTGATCTCCTCCGCATAAGTATTGCTCACCGTAGTCACGGCGTCTGCAAAGACAATTCCGCCTTTCAGGTAATTGGCGTCCTTGTACGCCTCCAACTTATCCGGTGAGAAATAATAATCGGAAAGTCCTGTAATTTCTTTGACTGTCCCCACATCCCAGACGCCCTGGAATTTCAGGTTATGTATCGTCATAACCGTCTTAATGCCGCGGAAAAACTCTCCAGCCTGAAAACTGTCGTGGAGATAGACCGGTACAAGGCCTGTCTGCCAGTCATGGCAGTGGATGATATCTGGCCGGAAGTCGATCACCGGCAAAATAGACAGTACTGCCTTCGAGAAGAAAGCAAATTTCTCCAAATCCCACGGACCACTGTCATACGGTTTCGGCCCGCTGAAATAGTACTCATTATCGATAAAATAAAACTGAATTCCATCGTACTCCAAGTGCATGATGCCCACATAACAGTTCTTATAGCCTAAATCCATATAAAAATGCGTGATATACTGCATTTTATCTTTCCATTCCTGCTTCATACAGGCATACTTAGGCAAAACCACTCTCACATCAAAATACTGTTTATCAAAACATTTGGGAAGCGCCCCGACCACGTCGGCCAGACCTCCCGTCTTGATAAAAGGTACTGCTTCTGATGCGGCAAACAAGATTTTTTTCATCAGTGAACCCTCCTTGGTAGTACATTTTTGAGATCTCCAAAATCTGAGATTCTCTTCTTATTTATTATATCCCATTCTCACTTTAATGAAAAGAGCGATTTTTGTACTCCAGACGGATTTTATCTGCAATCAAGGCAATGAACTCTGAATTCGTAGGTTTTCCCTTTCCAGTGCTGACGGTATATCCAAACAATTCGTCAATCGTATCCATCTTTCCTCTGCTCCAAGCCACCTCGATGGCATGGCGAATTGCCCGCTCCACCCTGCTGGGCGTAGTCTGCTGTCTCTTGGCGATTGTGGGATACAGAATTTTTGTGATAGAGTTTAACATCTCCATATCGTTCACACACAGGATAATGGCGTCTCTCAGATACTGGTAGCCTTTGATGTGAGCCGGAACTCCAATCTCATGGATAATATTCGTCACATCCGTCTCCAAATTTCTCTGAGAATATGCAGATTGTTCTTCCTCGACATCCTTGCGTGTGATCTCTCTGGTTCTCCTGGACACAAAGGACTTCATATGTTTGATCCGATTCAACAGCATCTGCGTGTCAAAAGGCTTTAATACATAGTAATCAGCGCCCAAATTAAATGCATCCTCTGTGATTCTCTCCTGTCCTACCGCTGATATGACGATAAAAGACGGCATTTTCTTCAGACTGCTATCGTGGTTCACCTTCTCCATCACAGAGAGCCCGTCTACCTTTGGCATAATAATATCCAAAACCACCACATCCGGCTCTTTGTTCTGAATAATCTTACAAATCTCCTCACCGTTATGTGCTTTTCCCACCAATTCCAACTCTTTGTCTTCGTCTATGAGCTTCCCCAACATTTCCACCATTTTTTCATTGTCATCTGCTATCGCCACGTTCAATTTTTCCATGGTTTATACTACCTCCTATATTATAAAACGCAAAAACCACTCTTTAACCTTCTCGTTCCATCTATCCCTACCTGATTCTACAGACGGCAAAGGGATGGATTATGTTCAGAAGCATTGGGCCCTGTGAAAATATGCTCCTTAACACCACATCATTATTATAGACTGAATTTTCTCAAGAGACAAGCTGAATATACCTGTTCTAACATATTTTCGTTCCCCATATTTTGACAAATTATTCATTTATATGACTTTTATCTTGAGCTTCTTCGCCTTTTTTTTACTAAATTTGTGCTAATATTCTGGCAATCAAAGATTATAAATCTTCTTTCTCCAAACATCGTGGTAAGCCTCTAAAAAGCTTATAATATTTAGAAAATTAGTGCTTTTTTCACTTTTTTCATGGAATTTCAAAGGCATTCATCACAGTCCACCAGAAAAATAAAACCTGTCCACCACAAAACAAAGAGCACTGACAATAGCTTACAACTCACTCCTGCACACCAATCGCATTCTACCCGGAAGGATTTGGTTTCATAGAAAAACACCATACTTTTGTATGCTAATATAGCAAAATTCTTCCTAGTAAAAGAATAAAGAATCCTTCTTGCAGGATTCTCCGCCTGCGGCGGGTCGCATGAGCGACATAATCCCATTCTGCCGCAGTGCGATCCCCACGGAGTGTTTTTGCATCATAGAAAAGTTTGTAGAATTTCCCTATAATACAAAAGAGACTGTGGTACTATAAATTTTGTAATTTATAATACCACAGCCCCCTCGCTATCAGGCTTATATATATTTTCTCAAAGTCTTTCTCACTGCGCCGATCCCAGCGGACAACTCTCCAAAATAATTCTCCACTTTTTCTCCCAGACCCACACAATATAAATCCACTCCGAATATTGTCTCGTCCGACAACAATGGCTCTAATACGCTGTGGACATTCACCTCTCTCCCCAATTTGAGAGACCCCAGAGACGCTTGAACACTCTCCAATCGGGGATCCGGACTCAGGGTGAACACTTCCCCGTCATCATCAATTCCCATGAGATAGCGACACCACCCTGCTAAGACAAGCGGAATGGCCTGAAGTGTCCTCACATCCAGACTCTCATCTGCCACATACGCCTTAATCGTCTCCCCGAAACGTACTCCTAATTTCTGTGACGTGTCAGTGGCAATCCGCTGAGGTGTATCTGGAATAAATGGATTGGGAATCCTTTTCTCAAGAACTTCTGCCAAAAAATCCTTTGGATCCAAGATTCCAGGATCTGTCACCACGGGAAGCCCTTCCCGGTAACCGATTCTCTCCACCAATCCTTGCAACTCTCGGTCTCTCATCTCCTCTGAAATCCGCTCATAGCCCAACAGACAGCCATAGACAGCCAATGCTGTGTGCAACGGATTCAGACAGGTACATACTTTCATCCTCTCCACTTTGTCCACAGTACCACGGTCCGTAAAAATCACACCGGCCAGCTCCAAAGGCGGCCTTCCATTGGGAAAGTGATCCTCGATCACTAAATACTGAGATTCTTCCGCATTCACAAAAGCGGCAGTATAGCTGTTTTTCTCTGTGACGATGGTCTCCACATCCTCAAATCCGCTGTCTCTGAGCATTCGTTTGACACCCTCATCCGGGCGAGGCGTAATCTTGTCAATCATACTCCAGGTAAAAGATACCTGCTCCGGATCACTTAGATATTCCCAAAATCCAGTCTCTGCCAACCCTTTGTCTACCCAAGTTTTGGCATAGACACTGACCGCCTGATAGAGCCTGGTTCCGTTGTGGGAGCAGTTATCCATACTCACAAGAGCCAACGGCCAACGCCCTGACAGATATCTCCAGTACAGCAATGCTGCCAGTTTTCCAATATAGCTCACCGGAGCTTCCGGTCCTCTCTCCAAATCTTTTTCTACTTCTTGGAATAAAGCGCCATCTGCCCCTGTCAAATGGTACCCCTTCTCCGTGATCGTAAGACTGATCATCTGCAGGGACGGAGCAGCAAAGATTTCTCTGAGTCTTTTCCAATCACTTTCCTCAGATCTGTCCATAGTCAAAGACTCCACAATACTCCCGATCACTGTCTTCTCAATACTTCCGTCCGCCCTCAAAGTCACCAATACACTCAAGTTATCCTTAGGACGGTATACCTTATCTATAATCTCCAAGTCAAAACCTTCCGCCACGATAATCCCAGTGTCTGCCTTACCTTCCCTTAAAAGCTTCTCCTGTAAATTGGCCGGAAATGCCCGAAATATATTACCCGCACCAAGGTGTAACCACTGGGGTCTCTCTTTTGTTCTCGCCGCCACAGCCTCCCTGTCGTAGGTAGGAACGGAAAATCCCGCCTGTTCCCATACTTCTCTGTCCTGTATTTCTATCTGTGATAATCTCATCAATTCTCCTAACCTTCCTCAGACATCAAGCTTATCCAGTGTCTCCCAGATCCCATTGATGTATGAAACTCCCAATGCTCTGTCATAGAGACCATATCCTGGTCTCCCCGTCTCTCCCCATATCATCCTCCCGTGATCCGGCCGAATGTAACCATCAAATTTATTTCGATGCAACGCCTGAAGGATCCCAACCATATCCAAGCTACCGCAGGCCGAGTAATGGGCAGCCTCCTCAAATCCTCCGTCCAAAAGCTTTACATTCCTCAGATGGACAAAATGGATCCTCCCCATGGCGGCATATTTCTCCACCAGACGTACCACATCATTTTTAGGAGAGGCTCCCATAGAGCCAGTACAAAAAGTCAATCCGTTTGCCTTGCTATCCACCAAAGAGAGCATCCGGTCCAAACTCTCCTCGCAGGTGATAATCCGAGGTAAACCGAAAATGGACCAAGGCGGATCGTCCTGATGGATGGCCATCACGACTCCAGCCTCCTCAGCAACCGGTATGATGGCCCTCAAAAAATATTCCAGATTCGCCCAGAGATCTTCCTCTGTCATATCTGCGTACGCGGCAATTACCTCTCTCAAACTCTCAGGCGTATAGCTCTCATCCCAACCTGGCAGTGACAATTCCCCTGTCAGCGGATCCATCTTTTGAAGCTGTTCTGCATAATACACCAGCGCAGTCGACCCATCGGGAAGTTCCCGGTCCAACTGTGTCCGCGTCCAGTCGAAAACCGGCATAAAATTATAGCAGATACAACGTATCCCCGCTGCCCCGAGCCTGCGTATATTTTCCTGATAATTGGCGATATAACGGTCACGGCTCGCCTTTCCCAGCTTAATATCTTCATGAACCGGGACACTCTCAATCACCTCAAAATCCAGTCCTGCCCCCTCCACTCTCTTTTTCAAAGCCTGAATGCTCTCCACACTCCAAACCTCTCCGGCCGGCACGTCGTACACTGCCGTCACGATTGTGCTCATATTTGGTATCTGCCGGATCTTTTCGAGGGTCACCTCATCCTCTGTGCCATACCAGCGAAATGACATTTTCATATATTTCCTCCTACTACAATACATTTATGGTTAACATCCCTTTCAGCCAATAAGAAATTATCCACCTTGTTGCTTAAGCTGTCCGGATGTCCTCTTAGTTTTACATCTCACAGTTTTCCTCTCAGTCAACCATATCGCTCAGCAAGATAGACTTGGTAATCTCCTCGGTGTGATTATCCATTTCTCTCACACACCGTCCCTGCTTGACAATATAGATCCGATCACATAAAGCGATCAGCTCCTCCAGTTCGTCGGAGATGTACAAGATCGCCGTCTCTTTTTGGGATGCCCGCTCCGAGACCAAGTGGTATATCTCACTTTTCGCCCCCACGTCGATCCCACGGGTGGGTTGGTCTAAAATCAAGATGCGCGGATCATTCAACAGACATTTTCCAATTGCCACCTTCTGCTGATTTCCACCGGAGAGTTTATCGATACCCTGACCGGCCCCTTCGCACTTGATTGCCATACGTTGGAACATCTCCCTCGCCCTCTCGTTTAGCATCTTGAAATTCAGATTGATCCCTCTGCCCAACTTGCCCAGGTAAGACATCCACAGGTTCTCCCCCACACTCAGTTTCAAGACAAGGCCTTCCTTCTTCCGGTCCTCAGGTACCATGCTGATCCCCTGTCTCACCGCCTGTGTGGGACTTTTGATCTCTACCTGCGCTCCATCCAGCAGAATTTCCCCCGAGGCCATCCGCTCCGCTCCGAAGATCATCTTGGCGATCTCACTTCTGCCGGATCCTACCACCCCTGCAAAACCCACGATCTCTCCTTTTCTGATTTTAAAACTCACATCCTTAATACAATCACGCTTGGTAGTCAGGCCCCTGCACTCCAGCATCACATCCCGTCTCTCTTTCGATTCTCCTATATTTTTTTGCACAGCAGACTCCTTGCCGATCATCCAATGGATCAACTGCTGTGGGCTACACTCTTTTGTATCTGCAGTCACCACCTTCGTCCCATTTCGCAAAACCGTCAAGCGATCCGATACCTCGAAGATCTCCTCCAGAAAATGAGAGATATAGATGATGCTGATACCCTTTTTTCTCAAATCCTTGATGACTCTGAACAATTGTCCTGTCTCCCTGTGGGACAGAGAAGATGTGGGCTCGTCCATGACAATCACCCGGGAATTACAGGACACCGTCCTTGCAATCAACACCAATTGCTGTTTTGCCGGGGGCAGGTTCTCCACCGACTCCTCCGCACTTAAGTCGAACCCCAGTCCATCCAGAAGCTTCTGCGCCTCTGCGTGCATGGAGGCTCGATCCAGCACATTTCCCACAGAACTATGGTACAATTCTCTCCCTAAATAGATGTTCTCTGCCACATCCCTACACCCCACCAGATCCAATTCCTGGTGTATCATTGTAATCCCACAGTTGTAAGCCTTTCTCGGGGAATGGATCTCCACTGGCTTTCCAGCGTAACAAATCTGCCCGGCTGTGGGAGTATAGATTCCATTTAAAATTTTCATTAATGTGGATTTTCCCGCTCCGTTTGCCCCCAACAATGCGTGAACCTCCCCCGCTCTCAACTGAAAGTCCACCTGATCCAGCACCCGGATACCCGAGAATTCTTTGATAATCCCTCTCATCTCCAGAATATTCTCGTCCATTGTCCACCTCTCTTTCCGCCCACCGGCTTTACTCTCTGAACTTCGCCGTCAAGCTGTCAATCCCAACTGCACCGATCAGAATCACACCGGTGATCGCATCCTGCCAGAAGCTGGAGACTCCCGCCAATTGTAAGATATTCAGAATAATTCCCATAATAAAAGTACCGATGATACACCCGACGATCGAGCCTTTTCCCCCATCCAAGGAGGTGCCACCCACGATACACGCGGACATGACCTTCAGCTCGTAACCGTCCATCCCATCTGCCGTACACATCAAGATTTTCAACGTATAGATCAGTCCCCCCACTGCCGCGAACACACCGCTGAGTACCAAGGCCTTGATTTTAATCATATCTGTGTTCACACCAGACAGCCAAGCCGCTCTCTGATTTCCCCCTGTGGCATAGGCATACTGTCCATATCTCGTCTTCTTTAAGACGAAAGCCATGATCAACGCCAATAGTATCCATATCAACGCCGGTATGGGAAAGAATCCGCCAATCTTTCCCATTCCGATGAAATTGTACTCCAGAGGAACACCTGTCACTGGTTTCGCCCCCGTGATGATATACACCAACCCTCTGACCGACGTCTGGGTTCCCAACGTAGTCACGAAAGGATTGATTCCAGCCTTCGTCACCAGTAAGCCATTGATCAGCCCCACAGTGACTCCAACACACAGACCCCCCAGTATGCCTGCCGCCAGCCCAACCTCAATGAACAAGTGCGTCGACACCACGGCCGTCAAAGCCCCCGTGGAGGAGACTGACATATCAAAAGAACCGGTGATCAGCGCAAATACCATCCCCAGAGCCATCACTCCGATGATGGAGTTCTGGGATAGAAGATTCATCACATTACTCTTTG
This sequence comes from Blautia sp., assembly GCA_047014865.1. Lineage (GTDB taxonomy): Bacteria > Bacillota > Clostridia > Lachnospirales > Lachnospiraceae > Blautia_A. The sequence continues at coordinate 78,959 of JBKXQO010000011.1, forward strand.
ATATGAACACAGGATTAATCAAAATACAGATGATAACCATCATCACCAGTACAATGAACATTGTAAACTCTTTTGACATCTGTCTATCATTTTTTCTCTTCATCTCTACCACGCCACCTCATAGTCTTCCGTATTCCCCTTCGTTATAAAGTTCAACTCAATACTGCTCAGAGCCTCAAATTCCGCCTTTGGATTCGTAAAGTATTCATTTACCACCTCAGCCGCCACCAATCCCTGCTGCTTGGGTGACTGATTGATCGTCCCGTACAATGTGCCGTCGTCTATGGCATTCTTCACATCCTGCGGATAGTCGAACGCGATAATTTTTCCCAGCAGTTCCGTTCTCCCGGCCGCTCTGCAAGCAGCCGCTGCGCCGATGGCATCATCCGGACCTTGGCATACAATCCCATCGATCTCTCCCTTGGAGTATTTCTGGAGCATATTCTCCACCACTTGGATCGCCGTGGCCTTGTCCCATTCTGTCGTCTGTTCAAACACCACCTCTATCTCCGTCTCACTCTCCAGATATTCATAAAACCCCTCGCTCTCCTGGGTCTGCGGCCCAGATCCCAAGACCCCTATCAGATAGGCTATCTTTCCCTTACCCTTTAGCATCTCATCCGTCAACTCTGCCGACATCCTTCCGGCCTCCACACAGTCCATATTGACCTCTGTCAACACCTCAGCCCCCTCTCCGAGTGTTCTGTTGATGGTGACCACCGGAATCTCAGCCTCGTTGCACTCTCTCACCACCGGAATCAAAGAATCTGTCTGCGTGGGAGATAAAATAATCAAATCTTTATCCTGAACAATAAAGTTCTCAATGATCTGAAGCTGTGTGGCAGGGTCATCTTTTCCATCCTGCGTATCCACTTCATAGCCCCCATACTCCTCCAGTCTTTCTACTGTCGCATTCATCCAGGAAATCTGCATAGGCGTCTCAAAATTCGCCACACAGATACCTATCTCATATCTCTGTTCCTTAGTCTCTTCTTTTCCCCTGACAGACGCCCCGTATAGCAATGCAATGGCAAAGAATCCTGCCAGAATTACCAGAGAACAAGCCCTCCTTCTCATAAGTCCGCTCCTTCCTTATCTCTTACCAACCAAGGACACGACCTCCCTCCTTGGTCACCAATATATTCAATTCCTTCCTAAGTCCCCCAACTCCAGGTACGTACAGGCCTGGCTCGATGGCAATCACCATATTTTCCCTCAAGGTATCTCCCGAGTTAGGATTCAACTCTGGAATCGACTCATGGTAGGAGAATCCCACGCCATGTCCGGCCGGATGTACATAGTAAGGTCCATATCCGGCCTCCTCGATCACCTTGCGGGTCGCCAAGTCAATATCCCGTCCGGTTGCTCCTATCCGGACAGCCTCCACACCTGCCTGGAACGCTTTTTCGATCAAATCCATCATTTCCTTCGTCCTCCCGGTAGCGCCTCCGACCACCGCGGATCTGGTGATATCCGCCCAGTAACCGTCCACGCACACGCCGATCTCATACAGACAGCAATCTCCCTTCTCCAACACTCTGGCGTCGCTGACCACGCCGTCACATGCCGCAATCTCTCCTTTTTTCCCAGTGCTGAGTTGTCCCCATGCACGGGCTACTCTCGCCCCTCGGTAGTCTCTGGCGCTGATCTGTATAAATTTCTCGATCTCATTGACAATGTCCACCTCTTTGACACCCGGAAGATTTACCATATCCACAAAACGATCCATGGCTTGCGCCGTCAAATCATTGACAATTTTAAGTTTCTCGATATCACTCTCATTTTTAACCGCCATCACATCTGGGAGCAGATCTCTCACAGTCACAAAATTGGCACTCCCAAACCCTTCTTCCACCAACTTCTTGACCTTCGCCCCCACAAGAGATACCTTCCCTGAACAGTGACACGGAGCAATCACGTCATAGTCCAACTCCAGTCCAATCCGTGATCTCGGCGTAATTCCATACTTCGCCGCCAATCCTATAAAAATTCTCTTGATCTGCGTGTTCGTATCTTCCGCCCTCATATCGATATCATCAAACACATAGATGTTGTCCAATCTGGCTTCCTTCGCGTCTCCTTCCTCCGCAATCGGTACAATCACGCTGGGGTCTCCCACAGCCGGTACAACCAAGTAGGAATAACCGTTCCTTGACCAGTACTGAGTAAACAATGCCAAATTCTGCGGCAGCCGCAGAACCGACACCGCAATATTCTGTTCTCTCATAATCTTCTGATACTCTGAAATATGTTGATACATGTCTTTCCTCCTTAAAATTCCATCCTCATCTCCCGGAAAATATTTTCTATCTTATCCAACGTCATATGTATGTCTTCCAGCGTGTGCTGAACACTGAAACCATAATGAGCGGGAGCGGCTTGTCCACAATCATGCATATAGAGTCCGTCGCGAAGCGCTTTCGTCAGAAAACTCCTGGTCATATCGCTTCGATAACTGTCTCCGGCCTTTCTCCAGTTATAGTCGTCCTCTTCATTTTCCACACCGAAATAGATACCAAACCTTGCCCCGATTCCTCTCACATGCCCGGGAATCTCATTCTTTTTCATCAATTCATTCATCCCACTGTACAATGCGTCTGCCATCTCATCGATGTGATCATAGAATCCAGGTTCCAGGGCCATCTTCATGCATTCTATGGAGGCAAGTACAGGCATCAGGGCACCTGTGTAAGTCCCACTCATAATAGTCTTTCCCACAGGGTTTAAAACCTCCATGACTTCTTTCTTTCCGCAGAGCGCCGCAATAGGAAAACCGCCTCCAATGGCCTTGGCAAAGGTGGCCAAATCCGGCGTCACGCCGTAGTATGCCTGAGCGGAACCCGGTCTCATACGCAGCCCTGTGATGACCTCATCAAAAATCAGCACAATCCCTTCCCTGGTACAGATCTCTCTCACTTCCTCCAGAAACCTTTTGTGTGCAGGATAACATCCGCAGTTAAAGCTTACCGGTTCAAGTAGAACGCCGGCCACCTGCCCTTTGTTGGCCTCTACACATCGCTTAAACGACTCGATATCATTGTACTCCACATTTCGTATAACTTGAGAAAAGCATCCGGGTGTCCCTGCTGTGTCGGGAATATTTTCCACTTCCCCGATCTCATTCTTCTGCCCGCGCGCGCCATTGTGATTATACCAAACCAATTCATTCATGCCGTGAAAATGTCCCTCAAAACGGATGATCCGTTCCTTTCCCGTGTAAGCCCTCGCCACACGGACAGCGGCCATCGTGACCTCAGTTCCGGAATTTGACAGACGGATCCTCTCCGCGCAAGGGAACATTCGGCGGAACAGTCTCGCCAACTCTGTGTGATATTCCGTCTCGAAATTCATAAAAAATCCCATGTCCAGCGCTTTCTCGGCAGCCGCTCTTAGCCTTGGATGATTATGTCCAAAAAACGCAGCCCCAGAGCCTGTGTGGTAATCGATATATTCTTTACCATCCGCATCCACAATCCTGCTTCCATCCGCGCTTCTCAGGTACAGTGGTTGCCCCAGCGTAGTGTTGTATCTTCCTCCCGCCGAAGCGCCCCCGATAAAAGATCCACATGCCTCCTGATAAATCTCTTGTAAATTGCTCATCTAAAAACCTCCCATTTTAAATTTTTTCTCTTGCCATCCGATCTGAAATATAAAATCTGATATTTCAGATATTAGATAATAAAATTATACCACTGTGACAGCATTTGACAAGAATAAATTATTCCCAAAATAAAAACCAAATTTTCAGTAAAAACAGAGAATATTTTTCTGAAATATCTGATCTCAGATTTTTTATTGACTTCTAAAACAGAAACAAATATAATAATAAAGATTATGTATTAAGACGAGTGGATTCTCTTCCGCATCTATATGTGTCCTATGAGATGCCCTCTCGACCACCAGGAGGATAAAATGAATATCAATACTGACAGTCTGACCGATCAATTTGTAAATCTTATTCTGGAGATGATCATCAACAAAAAACTGTTACCTGGAGAACAGATCCCCACAAAGGAAATTGCCCAAAACTACGGCGTGAGTGTCATGCCTGTCCGTCAAGCACTCCGCGAATTGACAGAGAAAAAACTGGTAGTCAACAAAGCGCGAGTGGGATACTTTGTGGCCAGTTATACACCTGAAGAACTAATTCAGATCTCCAGTTGCCGTAGAATGTTTGAGACTTATTGTCTAGAACACTATTTTACGTCTCTCGATCTGAATCTGCTCCACGAACTATATGAACGCATACAAGATAACATTGGCGAGAACTTTGACAATCTTCAATTTCAAAAAGACGACGCCGCGCTTCACTCCTCTTTTGTGAAAGCTTCAAAAAATCCCTATCTGTTAGACCACTATAAACAGATTGAAGATCTCTTCTATCTCTGCATCACCTATGACGACGATATGAGAGATAATTATTTATCGCGCGCAGAACATTTGCGACTTCTGGAATATATTTTTGCCGGAAAAAAAGAAGCCGCGCTGCTGGAATTAAAGACACACTTAAATCGCGTAGACAAAACGATCCAAGCCATCGGTCAAGATCAAATTGGCTAGTGTGCTTGTATCCAGCCTGACTCCTTCCCCTCAATTTTGAGGGGATCGCTCCTCTTTGCCCCACATATTTCCAACAGGTCGATAACTTCCCTAATGACGCGCACAAAATCATCTCACAGTTACTGATCCAACATCGTCTCGATAAAAATTCCGTATCCAGAACTGGAATCTTGGACAAAGACATGGGTGACTGCGCCTACAATTTTTCCATCCTGAATCACCGGACTTCCACTCATCCCCTGGACGATCCCTCCTGTGGCAGATAATAACCGTGGATCCGTGACTTGAATCACAAAACTTTTGTTGGTGTCTTCATGATCCATATCAATCTTCGTGATCTCCACCTCAAAAGGTTCCACCTGGTCGTCCAACTGAAACAGAATCTCCGCTTTTCCCAGCTTCATATCTTGTTTGTATCCGATTGGCATTTTCTCCCACGTGAACTGATCCCGGCTTGCTCCATTGATACGGCCGTAAATTCCATTGGAACAGTTCTTATCGATCTCTCCCACCTGATTCTCCTGACTATAGCGGATCACTCCTGATAATTCTCCCGGATTTCCTTTACTCCCCTTTTGAATTCCCAGGATCTCCGCCTGATAGAGCAGGCCGTCCTGAATCTGAAGCAACTCCCCGGTGTCCACGTCGCTGATTCCATGGCCCAGGGCTCCGAATTCCCCATTGTTCTCCATATAGGTCAGCGTTCCAATTCCCTGTGTGTTATCCCGAACCCAGATCCCTAATTTATAATTTCCGTCTTCCCCCAGCACAGGTTCCAGTGAGAGTGGAATCTCCTCTCCATGGCGAATCACAGACAGAGTGGCTGTCTCCCCCTGGCAACACGCGATGTCCTCCACCAATTCCTTTTTGGAGGTCACTCTCTGTTCATTAAATGCCACAATGTAATCGCCTGCCTGGGCAATATTCCTGGCTGGATCATGGCTACTGCCATCCTTACCCACCACCTCCCCCGTGTCTATGATCAAGACGCCTTCCGTCTCCATGTACAGGCCCACAGGCTCGCCGCTGACCCACAGACTATCCCGCTGTCCTGTGGTGACCTTGACATTCTTAAATGGAAGAATCCCTAAAATATTACAGCGGATGGTATAAGAACCGCTCTGGGAGGCCGGAATCGATGCCTCCGCCTGAATCCAAAAAGAATCCAACAGCGCGTCCACTTTTTCTTCCTCACCCTCCACAATATGAAGTTGACTGGGAATCTTCCGGTCTAGATAACGGTATCCCAGATACCCCATGGTGAGTAAATCCAAAGCCAGAAGACAATATAAGATCCTCCGGTATTTTCGTTTTCTCGTCATCTCATCACATCTCCTTTACAAATTCTAAGTAAAAAATCTGAAGAAAAAACTTTTGTTTTATAGGAAAGCGCATATTCCCACAAATTAATATGGCAAGGACTTTTCTATAAAATAAAAAAAGGATATCTCAACGTATATCCTTTTTTAGTATGTGATGATTTTATTTTTTCAATCTTGTATTTTTTTGATGCCGTGCCAATTCCTTCATCTCTCTGGCATTTTCCAGAACTCTTCCAGTGATCTCGGCGCCGCCCAACATCCGGGCCAACTCACGGACGGAGGCTTCTTCGTCCAGGGAATAGATCTGTGTCACCGTCTCCGACTGACCGGAAATTTTTTTGATCTCAAAATGGTAATCTGCCATGGCCGCAATCTGTGGCAGGTGAGTGATACATATCACCTGGCGCTTCCCACCGATGATCGCCATTTTCTCCGAGACCTTCTGGGCAGTTCTGCCACTGATCCCCGTGTCGATCTCGTCAAAAATTAAGGTGTCGATCTCGTCCTTATCCGCCAATATAGTCTTCACCGCCAACATGACCCTAGATAGTTCTCCACCGGAAACTACCTTTCCAAACGGTTTCCTGGGCTCGCCTGGGTTCGTCGAGATCTCATATGTGACCTCATCGTATCCATTGGCTGAGTAGGAATTGCTCTTTTCGAATGAAATTGCAAAATCCACTTCCAGAAAATTCAAATCATTCAACCCTTCCACAATCTCTTTGGAGAGCTTCTGACTATATTGTTTCCGGATTTTTGATAAATCATGTGAGAAATTTTCCAATTTTTCCTGAGAAATTTTTAGTTTCCGGTTTAATTCCTGAATACTCTCCTGATATCTCCTGATCTTTTCCAGATTTTTCCACTGTTCTTCATAGAAAGCTTCGATATCTTCCACCGTGCGGCCATACTTCGCCTTCAGGTTATTGATCAAGTCCAGCCGCTGCTCCGTCTGATAGAATTCTTCCTCCTGGAAGACCAAACCGTCCAGATAGGAAGACAACTCCCGGTTAAAATCATTGAGCAGTCCGTCCACATCCATCAACATGGACTCAAGCTGCCCCAGCTCCCCGTCATAGGCCGACACCTGGGTGATTTGCTGCAAAGCACGTCCCAACAGCTCTCCAGCGCACCCTTGGGCTTCGTATCCTGTACAGGCATGCACCTTCTGGAGAGCTTCCACAATCTTCCGGCTGTTATTCATCTTACGATACCGCCGCTCCAGCTCCTCATCCTCCCCAGAACACAGTTGTGCGTTCTCAATCTCCTCCAATTGAAATTCCAACAGAGACTGTTCACGGTTTCTCTGAGCCTCATCCATATCCATAGACGACAGCTCCCGCTGAATCTGACGGTACTCCCCAAAAGCCTCCCTCACCTTCTCCTTGGCCGGCTCAATCTGTCTCCTGCCATAGGCATCCAAGATGTCCAACTGCCGTTTGGGATAGAGCAAGGACTGATGTTCATGTTGCCCGTGGATGTCCAGCAAAAGCCCGGCCGCCGCCTTCATCTGTCCCACAGTACAGGTCTGTCCATTGATTTTGCTGACACTTCTTCCGTCCATGATCCTGCGGGACAGCAAGATCTGCCCCTCTTCCAGGGGAATGTCAAGCTCCGACAGACGCTGGGACAGCAAGGGGTTCTCCACCTGAAACAGCAACTCCACCAGAGCATAGTCAGACTTCTCCCGGATCATCTCCTTGGACATCTTTCCGCCCAAGATCAGTTGCATGGAACCCAGAAGGATGGATTTTCCCGCCCCAGTCTCCCCGGTGAGAATATTCAGACCCGGCCCGAAGTCCACCTCTGCCTCCTCAATTAACGCCAAATTTTTCACATGAAGATGTATCAACATGGTATCACCTTATCCTAACTCTTCCAAAATTTTGCGAAGCCGTTCCATAATCAAGAGGGTGTCGTCCGCCGTCTTGATGGCGCACATCACCGTGTCGTCCCCGGCGATACAACCTACGATCTCCTTCCAGCTCAGCTCGTCCAACGCTGCGGCCATGGCCATGGCCATCCCCGGCACCGTCTTGATAACCAGAATATTTTGAGCCATGTCCATGGACACAAAAGCATCCCTGAGTACCCTGGAATATTTTTCACTGAGGTTCTTTCTGGAGTTATGTAAAATCTCGTAGTGGGACCGCCCGTTTTTCCCTGTGACTTTCGTCAGATTCAGCTCACGGATATCCCGGGAGATCGTCGCCTGCGTCACCGAGTATCCGGCCTCGTGAAGGCGGGCGGCCAATTCCTCCTGCGTCTCAATCTCATACTCATGAATCAATTCGATCATCTTCGCATGTCTCTCTATCTTCATCTCGGCTCCTCCTAATGGTTGCGCATCTTTTTGCGCAGAACTTCCACAAAGCTCAGATTGCTGAGTTTCACAATTCGGGTTTTCACTTTTGCCTTCTCAATAATCAACTTATCCTTTGTCACCATTCGGAGCATGGTATCCCCGTCAAAGGACACCACCGCCTCCTCCTCACTGACTTTCCTTCCCTCTCCCACTTCCACGCAGAGGACGTCGTCCGGAGAGAATACCACACTGCGCGAATGCAGCGTGTGAGGCGCAAGAGGGGTCATAATCATCATAGAGGCGCTGGGAGACACGATAGGGCCTCCTGCAGACAGGCTGTACCCTGTGGAACCAGTGGGCGTGGATACAATCACGCCGTCCGCATTGTAGACGCTTAGATACTCTCCATTCACATAGTTGATGAACTTCAACACCCTCAGACGCCCTTCCCGGCTGATGACAATATCGTTCAGCGCAATATCCTCACCGATCAGCTTCCCCTCATGGTAGGCTCTCCCAGTCAGCATCATCCGCTCATCGATGGAGTACTCGTCCGCCATCAGCTTGTCCAAGGCCGGATAGATGTTCTGTCTGTCCACCTCTGCCAGAAAACCAAGAGTCCCCAGATTAATCCCGAACAGAGGGATCTCCTTGCCCACCACATCCCGGGCTGCCTGTAGCAGCGTCCCATCTCCACCCAGAACAATGATGCAGTCTGTGTCATCCGGAATCTTCTCTGGATCTGTGTAGTGGTAAGGCCCTTCTTTCTTCTGATCTGCGATCTGGACACTGCAGACTCTCTGATGCCGTTCCAGATACTGACAAATTTTTTCTGTGGTCACCAGTCCCACATCCTTTAAGCTGTTGGTGATAATATAAAATTTATCCATATTCTCCCGATCCTTATGTCAATGTCTTATGCGCCTTCTCTACAACCTTCGCCGGATCAATCTCCTCCACAGTCTCTGTCTCCCCCTCCTGGATCTTTTTCAGATACAACAGATATTCGATGTTCCCTTCCGGCCCTTTGATAGGGGAAAACTCCAGGTTCTTCACTGCAAATGAGATGGTCCGGGCGTAGTCTATGACTTTCTCGATAACTTCCAGGTGAACTGCCGGATCCCGGACCACACCTTTCTTCCCCACCTTCTCTCTGCCCGCCTCAAACTGAGGTTTGATCAGACAGACAATCTCGCCCTGGGGACCTAACAGCTCACGCACCGGCGCCAAAACCTTCGTCAGAGAGATAAAAGACACATCTATGGAAGAAAAATCCGCCTCCTCCCGGATATCCCCGGGAGCCACATAGCGGATATTGGTCTTCTCCATACACACCACTCGTGGATCATTTCTCAGCTTCCAGGCCAACTGTCCCCGTCCCACATCGATGGCATAGACTTTCACCGCCCCGTTCTGAAGCATACAGTCGGTGAATCCCCCTGTGGATGCCCCCACGTCCAGACAGATCTTATCCCGCAAAGAGACGCCGAAATGGGTCATGGCCTTCTCCAACTTCAACCCTCCCCGACTGACATAAGGCAGCGCCTTCCCTCTGACCTCCACCTGGGCCGTATCCGGGAACATAGCGCCCGCCTTATCTTCTTTCTGCCCATCCACGTAGACTTCACCTGCCATAATCACAGCCTTGGCCTTCTCCCGGGAGGCGGCCAGATTTCTCTTCACCAGCAATACGTCCAATCGTTCCTTCATCGTTCCTCTTCCTCGATCAATCTCAAAATAGAATCTGCATCCATCCCCAGCTTTCTCTTCCAACTGTCCACATCGCCGTGCTCCACGAAACGATCTCCCACAGATACAATCCGCACCCGGACGTTCGATCCATTCATATAGGCGGAGATCTGTTCTCCCAGGCCTCCTTTTCGATTGTTCTCCTCCATGGTGACAAACAGACTGTGATCCCCGGCCAGTTCATCCAAAAGCCGAGTGTCCAAAGGTTTGGCAAATCTCATATTCACAAAAGTGACTTCCCGCCCCTTCTCCTTCAATGCCAGATAGACTTGTTCCGCAGTCCGCACCATGCTTCCCAACGCCAGCAAGGCTACTTTGCCGCCGCAGGCAATTACCTCTGACCGCCCCAGCTCAATGGGCGCCCTGTACTCCCTAAGGCCGTCGTAGGCCTCCCCTCTGGGATAGCGGACAGCCACAGGTCCCTCTGCGCGGATGGCAAATTTCATCATATCCGATAACTCCCAGATGTTCTTCGGCGCCATCACAGTCATATTGGGCATCATCGTCAGATAACTGATATCAAAACAGCCGTTGTGGGTCTCCCCGTCGCTGCCCACAAGCCCGGCCCGGTCAATGGCAAAGACCACATGGACATTTTGCATACACACATCGTGCAAGGCCTGATCGATCCCTCTTTGTAGAAAGGAGGAATACACCGCGAACACCGGCACCATGCCGCCCAGCGCCAGACCGGCTGCGAAAGTGACCGCATGTCCCTCGGCGATTCCCACGTCGAAGAAACGCTCAGGGAACATATTGGCAAATCTCTTCAACCCTGTTCCAGTAGGCATGGCCGCCGTGACCGCCACCACATTTTTCTCCCGGTCTCCCATCTTGCGCATGACCGTAGAGAAGATATCCGTGTAAGTAGGTTTGCTTTTTTTCAGGGGAAGCCCTGTGGCAATGTCAAAGGCCGTGGTCCCATGGAACCGGGCCGGATGCCGCATCGCCGGCTCATATCCCTTTCCTTTCTGCGTGATCACATGGACCAAAACCGGCCCTTCCACTCGCTTCGCCTCATTGAACAATCGCATCATCTGTATCATATCATGGCCGTCTGCCGGTCCCAGATAAGTAATCCCCATATCTTCGAACCACATCCCAGGGATAAAAAGCTGCTTAATGCTGGTCTTAGTCTTACGCACTGCGTCCACCAACTGCTCGCCCACCTTGGGGATCCTCTTTAAAGACTTGGTGACGCTCAGTTTCAGTCCTGTGTATGACTGAGCCGTGCGGACTGCACTCAGGTAGGAAGAGATCCCTCCCACATTGGGAGAGATGGACATGGTGTTATCATTTAATACCATGATATAATTCGTATTCAACTCTGCGGCATTGTTCAAGGCCTCATAGGCCATTCCCCCTGTCAACGCCCCGTCTCCAATGACAGAGACCACCCGGTAAGACTGCCCGCTCAGATCCCTGGCCCTCACGTACCCCAGCCCTGCTGACAGGGAGGTAGAACTGTGTCCGGTGTCAAAGGCGTCGCAGGCACTCTCTTTTCTCTTGGGGAATCCACTCAATCCCCCTTCTTTTCTCAGACTGCCAAACTCCTCCCTGCGCCCAGTGAGAATCTTATGGGTATAGGCCTGATGGCCCACATCCCAGATCAATTTATCTTCCGGAAAATCCAGAACATTGTGCAGGGCCAGCGTCAACTCCACCGCCCCCAAATTCGAGGCCAGATGTCCCCCTGTCCTGCTGACATTCTCGATTAAAAACTGCCGGATTTCCTCCGCCAACACCGGAAATTCCGCCAGCGGAATTCTATGCAAATCATTTGCGTTTTTTATCTTCTCCAGAATCATAAGTATCCCTCTATTTCTTGCGGTTTACCAACTCTCCGATCAAGGTCCGCAAAAACTGATTATTTTCCTCCATATGGTCAAAGATCTCCAAGGCCTCCCGGGATAACAATTCCACCTCCCTCTGAGCGGCCTGGACGCCTCTCAGAGTCACATAAGTCGTCTTGTGGTTTCTCTCGTCGCTGTGCGTGGGCTTGCCCAGCTCTTCCTGGGTACTGGTCACATCCAAAATATCATCCTCAATCTGAAAAGCCAGTCCCACACAGTTTGCCACCCGCTCTACCTGCCGGATCTTCCTGTCCTCAGCCCCAGCTAAAATAGCCCCTACCATCATAGAGGCCTCAATCAGGGCGGACGTCTTATTCTGATAAATGTAATTCAAGAGTTCTTGGTCCAGTGGCCGTCCATCGTTCTCCACGTCCACACTCTGTCCTCCCAGCATCCCATACATACCGGTTTTGGCCGCCAGCACCTGAAGCGCCAAGACCACCCGGTCTGTGTGTCCGGTCAGGTCAAAAGCGGACAACGCCACCTCATACGCGTAATTCAGCAGCGCCGCCCCACTGATCACACCCATGTCCTCCCCGAAGACTTTCCATGTGGTCTCCTTGCCCCTGCGGTACTGGTCGTTGTCCAGAGCCGGAAGATCATCGTGGATCAGCGAGTGGGTGTGAATCATCTCCATGGCCACCATAAAAGGCTGGATCACCTGCTCCTGTCCACCGAACATCCGGTATACTTCCTCCATCATCATAGGCCGGAGCCGCTTACCCCCTGCCAGCATACTGTAGTTCACCGCCTCCGCCAAGGTCTTAGGAAACCCTTCTTCCCTGGGCAGATAACGTCTGATCAACGCTTCTATTTTCTGCGTCTTTTCCGTTAATTCTTCTCTAAAATTCACTGATTACTCCATCCTCATCGATCTGAAGCATTCTCTTCTCCACCTGATCGATCTTCCCATTGCAATATCTGAGAAGTTCCATCCCCTCTTTGTACACTACAAAAGAATCCTCCAGGGAAGTCTGGCCGTCCTCCAATCTCTCAACGAGAACATCCAGTCTCTCGAATGCTTCCTCCACCGTCATATTTTCATCTATTCTACGCTCTACAGCTTCCTGTCTCTTCTCACACATCCCAATCACTCCTGTCTATGGGCCGGAGGCCTGTCACCTGCGCCTGAATCTCCCCGTCAGTCACCTGAATCTGTATCTGCTCCGAAACCCTCGCCTGCTCCACCCGGCTCACCGTCTGTCCCCGGCTGTCGGTCACATAGGAAAATCCCTGCGTCAGTTTCTTCAGCGGTGAGCATCCATCCAACTGCTGCGCATACAGCCGCAATTCCTGTCTCTGCTCCGTGATCTTCTGCCTCATCTGGCGTCCCAACTTCTCCTGGAGATCCACCAGATACTGTCGCCTCTCCAAAAGCTGCTGCCTGGGACTTGACAGCCTCAGCCTTATCCGCCGCTGCTCTAACTGGCTTTTTCTCAGCGCCAGACGACCTTCCATCCCCCGGTAAAATCGAGCCTGATACTCCCTGAGCTTCTCCAGAAGCCCCCGGTAATCATCCACCGCCAGCTCTGCCGCCGCCGAGGGGGTGGGCGCCCGCAAATCCGCCACATAGTCCACGATGGTCACATCCGTCTCATGTCCCACCGCCGAGATCACCGGCGTATTGCACTCAAATACCGCCCGTGCTACCTCCTCCTCATTGAAAGCCCACAGATCCTCTATGGATCCGCCGCCCCGGCCCACAATGATCACATCCACACCCAGGCGGTCCAAAGTCTCAATCCCTCTCACAATACTCTCCTTAGCGCCATCCCCCTGGACCAGCGCCGGGTAGAGAATAATCTGAAGAAACGGATTCCTCCGGTAAGAAATGTTGCGGATATCCTGTATCGCCGCCCCGGTGGGAGCTGTCACCACTCCCAGCGTGCGGATAAAGCGTGGAATCGGCTGCTTATACTCCGCCGCGAACATTCCCATGTCCTCCAATTCCTGCTTCAAGGCGAGAAACCGCTCATACAAAAGCCCAGCTCCTTCTAACTGAATCTGTCTGGCATAAAGCTGGTATCTTCCATCCCGCTCATACACATTCACACTGCCATTGACCACAACCTTATCCCCATTTTTCATGGTAAATCCCAGACCCCGCCTCTGCCTTGCGAACATCACACAGGCCATGGTTCCGCTCTCGTCTTTCAGCGAGAAATAAATGTGACCGGAAGTGTGGTATTTGCAGTTGGACACCTCCCCTTTCACAGAGATCTTGTTCAACATAAAATCCTGGGTAAACATATTTTTAATGTACAGATTTACCTGGCCGACGGAATAGACCGTGTTCATCTCAGTTCACTGGCCGCTTTGCCAAGTATCCCATTGACAAAGGCGAAGGAGTCATCCCCTCCATACTTCTTAGCCAGCTCCACCGCCTCATTGATGGAAACCTTCGTCGGAATACTCTCCTCATATTTTAACTCATAGACGGACAGACGCAGGGCAGTCAGGTCCACTCTGGCCATCCGGCTGGTCTTCCACCCCTTCGAGATCTCATTTAACAATTGGTCGATCTCCTCCAGATGGGCCTGGATCTGTCCGTACTTTTCCTCCATGTAGGCCCGCTCTTCCTCGCTCAGCTCTTCCAACTCACCAAAATAAATCGTCAACTGTTGAGGCATCTCCTCCTCTGTATTAAACTGACTCATAAAAAGGAGCTTAAAGATATGCTCCCTGATCTTACTTCTCCCCATGGGCTTCCTCCTATATAGAAAAAAGGAAAGGGTTACTTTCCTTTTTCGCTCTCCATATCAACACTTGCAATTCGAATATTCACGTCGGCAACCTCTAAACCTGTCATATTCTCGATGGCGGTTTTTACTTTCTCCTGCACCGTCTTGCTGGTCTCCAGAATATTCTTACCGTAAGCAATGTTCAGAGCCAAGTCCACGGTGACCACATTCTCCAAAACATTGACCTTAACTCCCTTGGAGAGGTTCTTCATGCCCAGTTTTCCCACCAGTTCGTTGGTGATATTTCCAGCCATGGAAGCAACTCCTTCCACCTCTGTGGCCGCCAGCCCCGCGATGATCGCGACCACCTCGTCGGCGATAAAGACCTCCCCGTTTCCTTCCAACTCTTGTATCTTATAAGTATTTCTTTTTTCTGACATAATAAGACCTCCTAAGGTTTCTAAATCGAACGATATTAATTATTATTTCTCATTATACCAAAATTTATCTGGAAATAAAAGATCTTTCCTACATAAATACAGGAAATCTCCTTCTCGTCCGCCGCACATACTGCTACCTGGAAGTCTCCGACTGTGAAGCCTCACCGGCTGAACTCAGACAATACCAAGCCTTCATTCCGGTCCAAAGTCATTCCCACGCTCCAGGAATTCACAAACAATAGCAGTGGATTCCCTTTCAAGTCCGTCACTTTCTTCATGTCCGAGGTGCCTGTCAACTTCCGCACATCCACCTGATCCTTATTCTCAATCCAGCGAATATGCTCGTAGGGCAGATTCTCCAGAATAATCTCCACATTGTACTCATTGATCAACCGGTATTTTAGCACATCGAACTGGAGCACACCTACCACTCCCACGATAATCTCTTCCATGCCAGTGTTAAACTCTTGGAAAATCTGGATGGCGCCCTCCTGGGCAATCTGGTTAATCCCCTTGACAAACTGCTTTCTCTTCATGGTATCTATCTGGCGCACCCTGGCAAAATGCTCCGGCGCAAAAGTGGGAATCCCCTCATAGGCAAACTTCTGGCCTGGGGCGCACACCGTGTCCCCGATGGAAAAGATTCCGGGATCAAAGACACCGATGATATCCCCTGCATAGGCCTCCTCCACCACATGGCGGTCCTGCGCCATCATCTGCTGCGGCTGGGAGAGACGCATCTTCTTCTCTCCCTGGACGTGATAGACCTCCCTGGCCGCCTCAAACTTGCCAGAACAGATACGCATGAAAGCGATCCGGTCCCTGTGATTTTTGTTCATATTCGCCTGAATCTTAAACACAAACGCTGAGAAGTCCTCCTCCATGGGATCAATCACCCCACAGTCTGCCAGGCGGGGCAGAGGGGAGGTGGTCATCTTCAGGAAATGCTTCAGGAATGTCTCCACCCCAAAATTGGTCAGCGCAGACCCGAAAAATACCGGGGAGAGTTCCCCTTTACTGACCAACTCCTGATCAAATTCCGCGCTGGCCCCATCCAGCAGTTCGATCTCGTCCAACAATTGTGCTTTCTGCTCTGGGGAGACCACCTGGTCCAGGCGGGGATCTTCCACGTCGATCTCCTCCTCGACGCCCTCCTTGGTGCCCTTCTGAGTGTCGCTGAAACTGAGAACCTTTCCGGTATTCCGGTCGTAGACACCCCGAAAATTCTTACCAGACCCAATGGGCCAGTTAATGGGACAAGTGGCGATCCCCAATTCTTTCTCAATCTCATCCAACAAGTCAAAGGTGTCGTTGGCGTCCCGGTCCATCTTGTTGATAAACGTAAAGATGGGAATATGGCGCATCACACAAACTTTAAAAAGTTTTCTGGTCTGCGCCTCTACTCCCTTAGATCCGTCGATGACCATCACTGCAGAGTCCGCGGCCATCAAAGTCCGATATGTGTCCTCCGAGAAATCCTGATGTCCCGGGGTATCCAATATGTTGATGCAATATCCATCGTAGTGAAATTGCAACACGGAGGAGGTCACAGAGATTCCTCTCTCCTTCTCGATCTCCATCCAGTCTGAGACGGCATGCCTGGCTGTAGCTTTTCCCTTGACGGAACCGGCCAGGTTGATAGCCCCTCCATACAGAAGAAACTTCTCTGTGAGAGTGGTCTTTCCTGCATCTGGGTGGGATATAATTGCGAACGTACGTCTTTTTTCTATTTCTTTCGTATACTGGGACACAATATACCTCCTGTATTTAACCATTCTTCGGCAAACCCATCGTCTGCCGTCCAAAACACAACGTATATTCTATTATAGAAGTCCCGATACTGTCAAGGGGAGTTGCCATTTGCTCCCCACTGTGTCTATTCCTGCACTTGCTCCGTCTGTGTCTCCCCAGACTCTGTCTGTTCCTCCTCCACAGTCTGGTCAGAATCCGAGCTTGACTGTGTCTGTTCCCCTGTGTCCGTCTGCCCATTGGCTGAGGTAATCACAATCTGCTCAGGGTTCACCCCTGTCTTGCGCTGCACGATATCCTCTATCTGCGCTCTCTGATCATCGCCCAACTGTGCGTTGGACACCACCACATCCGCAGTCTCCCCAGTCAAGTTGACGATGGCGTCCACGAAACCTTTTGCCTCCAAGAGCATCTCCGCCGCCGTCTCTTTCTCCGCCAAATCCGTCATAGCCACCAGACTGTCAATCGCCTGCTGCTTCTCCGTCTCAGAGATCTGTTCGTTGTCGATAATCTTCTGAAGGTCCTCTTTGTTCTGAGAACGGGTCTGTTCCCGGGTAATCTTAGCCTGGGCCGCAAAATTGGAAGCCCCCGTCAGGACAGCTTCCCCTGGGGTATCTGTCCCCATACTGTCTGTCTCATCCACAGCGTCCGTCACCTCTGTGGCGTCCGCCACCTCCGTGGAATCTGTCTCCTGCTCTTTGGCCCCCTCATCCTGAGCCGCGGTACTCTGAGCGTTTTCTTCCAGCACCGTGCTGTCTCCGATGTCGTAATCTAGATTCTCCACCTCTTGAAGTATACTGCTGTCGCTGCTGGTCTCCTTATCCTTGTCAAAGCCCAGATCCACATCGGCAAAGTTCAGATACCCAGCCACCGCAATCAACAGAGCCAGACCCGTAATGATCACCTGATTTTTTTTAAATACTTTTTTCACTTGCCCTCTCCTTATATCATTTTCATTATTTTAATTTTATGGGCTTCCACTGGAAATAATGCCATCACGGCCTGCTGAATATTTCTTTCCACCACAGAATTTCCCACTCCCTCCGCCACAATCAGCACGCCCTCCACCACAAAAGTCTGGCTTTCCCCGTAAAATGTATCTCCCTCCCCTTCCTTCACCGAGAGCAGAACCTTGACCTGCCCCACTCCCTCCACCTGGGAGAGGATCTCCTCCAATTGCCGTTCCATCTGTTCTCTCGGTGTGTACTGGGTATCCCCGTCAGACTGAGTCCAGACAGACTCTGCAGTCTTCTTAGATCCACTGTCCTCTTTCTTCACTGGGAGGGCCATCACAGCCAGCAGTACTCCCACCAGGAGAAGTACCAGCCATTGCTGTCTCGTAATCTTACCCAGTGAGAATTTGGATTCTCTCTTTTGGGAGTTCATAAATCCGCTCCAGTTCATCTGCCGCCGCCTCCTTTTTCTGCTGACTACAGGCTTCCTTCACTGTCACCGCAATACTGGAGATCTCCACCTCCTCCCCCCTTGAGAGCGTCACCTCCACCGTCCTGGGGTATGCCTCCATCTTCACCAAAGTCTGCCTCACTTGATCCTCCAGTTCCCTCTCATACTGCTCATACAGATACTCCTCCTGGGAACCCTCCAAGTCCCAGGCTTTCTCCCACAGTTCCTCCTTCCTGCTGTTATCCAAAAACTTCTGATCCATAACATCCTGCAGATGAAAAATCTGCAAGATCGGCGTGGCCAGCAACAGAATCAGCAAGAGACCTAGAAAATGCCGGATATATTTGCCGTAGGCTCCGTCAGGCAGAAAATTCATCACCGCCGTGAAAAACAGGTAAAAGACTGCCAAGTTTTTCATCCACTCATAGATTGTCTCCCTCATCCGCTTCCCCCGAACGTCACCGCCAAAATCACTATGGTAACCATACACAACACCTGGGTAGTCAGCAAAATACGCAGAAGCAACCCACAACCGTCTCCCATAATGCTGAGACATCCCACCATCCTGGGATCGGAGACCGGCTGAGTCAGGGCTGACATCAACCGATAAGTCAGAGACATCAATGCATACTGAATCAGCGGTGTCAATCCCCAGATAGCCAGTATGATCACAAAAGTGACTCCCAGACAGTTCCTCACCAAGACTGCCGCCGTCACCACAATCTCCGTCACTGCGTTGAATGCATTTCCCACCCCAGGCAAGGCGCTGGCTGTCTTACCTATAGCGCTGCGCTTGAGAGAATCAATCACTGGCGCCACCAGGCTTTGGATGATCTGCATCCCGGCCACCACTCCCAGCATCGTCTTCAACGCCCAATCTACCAAGGTTCGCAGAAGCTCTGACAGTTTGCTCAGAAGATCCTCCTTGGACAGATGATTGACCATATTCAACAACACTGACAAGTTCGCCGCTGGCAGTACGAATGTGATCATCAGCCACTGAATCAGCCAGACCAAGAGGAGCACCATCTCATAAAACACAGCCGCGGTGGTGGCCCCGTTGGAAGCTGCGATAGCCAGAAAGTACGCCGGCGCCAGTCCTTGCATGAAGGCGACCACAGCCCTTAGACTGCTCTCCAACTGACTGCTCATACTCTGGAAGGACTCCATCAGCAGGACGAACAGCAACAGATAAATCACATAGAAACTGATCTCCCCGATCTGGCCATTTTGAAACATACTGGTGAAATTCGAGAAGACTGCCGCCACCAGTACCAGGAGAAAAATTTGCAAAAGAATGGCCCGCTCCCTGGAGAACTGTTCCAAAAAGATTCCCCGCAAGAACAGAACCACTGTATCCTTGTCCAAGCTCATCTGTCCACTCATCAACTTCTCCATCATCTCTGTCAGAGAGAAGCTGTTGTCCTCAAGCAGCCGGTCCATGGCCTCTTGAATTTCATCCAAATTTAATTCTTCCATCAGATAGGCTGTCTCATCTTCTGCCGTCTCTGCCTGGGGCTGTGCCTCTTCTTGTGCCCACACAGTCACCCCGGTACAGAACACCCAGACCGTCAGCAACAAGAGCAACAGCCTTTTTCTCCTCTTCGTGAAAATCCTCCGTCCCGCCTCGCTTCTCCCTCTCATGTCATAAATTCCTGAATTGTCTCCAACAACGCCAGCAAAATGGGCATACTCACAGCCATGATGGCCAATTTGCAGAACAGCTCGATCTGGCCGGCTATGGCAGAGTACCCTGCATCCTTACAGATCCCTGAGGAGAACTGACCGATGTAAGTGATGCCAATCATCTTCAGGATCGCGGCCATATAAGCGCTATCTATAGGTATGTAAGACCGAATCTTCTCCAGCGACTCAAACAGGTAGTCCAGTTTCCCCACAGCCAGAGACAGAATCAAAATTCCCATCCCCAACGTCAGATACCCTGAGAACTCCGGTCTGGTATTCTTCATCAGATACCCCAACAAAACCCCGGCAATCCCCAGAACAGAGATCTTGATTACTTCCACATTTCCTCCTTCACAGCAGCTAACATCTACAGCCAGATTCCCATGGCGGGGATCCCCCCTTTACCCTGGCTGAGTCACAATAAAAAAAGTTTCTGAATATCTTCAAACAACTCATAGATATACGGAAGAATCCAGAACAGAACGATCAAAAGACCAGCCAGGCTGGTGAGAAAAGCCTGCTCTTCCCTCCCACTGTGTTTCAATACCTGCGTCAGCACGGAGACCAGGATGCCCACTGCCGCTATTTTAAATATAATACTGACTTCCATAGTCCTCCCCCTGATAAAGAGGATTGCTCCTCTCTTTTTTCCAATCTCCCCATCTCTGGGAAGCTCAACCAATCAGTTACCAATACACTGAGAATTGAGGCGGGATCTTTCCCCAAGAAACCGCGGAACCGTCCCCATAGAATACCGTCTGAGATGGTCTTCGTCCGGTCCTGTCATCTCCTACAGCAAAAGAATTGCCAGAAACAGTCCTCCCATGATGCCCAGGCTCCGGTATAGCTTCTGCTTGGCCGGCATAGCCTTCTCCATGGAGAGGATCTCCTGTTCCAGTTCCCTGCCAAACAATTGCAACTGTTCTATCTGTACTTTCCTGCTCTCTTGACCCAGGTGCGCGCCCAACTGACAGAGCAACTGAAGATCCTCCTGTGTCAAACTCCAATTCTCCTGATACTCCTTAGCCTGCTCCCGAAACATGGCTTCCATCCCATCCCCGGTTCCCGCGCGGAGCTTTCTGGAGAGCCCGGTGACAAACTCCCCACAGCCTCCCTCCAGCTTCTTGCCTATCCGGCTCAAGGCCTGCGCCAACACAGTGTGGGCACAGCCAATCTCATTTTCCAAGAGCAGCGCCATCCTTCGCATACTTTTTAACTCTCTCATCCTCCGATTCATCTGAGACACTCCGGAAAAGCCCAGACCTGTCCCCGCGAGAATGATGAGAAACACGCCAATCCCTTTTAATACCAATGGGCTGTCCCCTC
Source organism: Blautia sp. (assembly GCA_047014865.1). Lineage (GTDB taxonomy): Bacteria > Bacillota > Clostridia > Lachnospirales > Lachnospiraceae > Blautia_A. Next base: position 100,034 of record JBKXQO010000011.1, read on the forward strand.
TCAGGACAGAAGCTGCCCTCTTCCATCGTAGATTCCCAAGAGCGCCCCTGCCCGCCTCTCATACCCCAACAAAAGATACCTCTCAAACACCTGCTCTTCCATCAACCGTTGAAAGAGTGGTTTTCTCCTCAGATCCCCCAGAGAATTCCCATGGACCGTCGCCAGCAATTTGCAGCCGCAGTGCACCACAGACTCGATGGCATGAATATCTTCATAGTCGCCCAATTCATCTACCGCCACCACCTGTGGCGCCATGGAGCGGATCAGCATCATCATTCCTTCTGCCTTGGGACAGCCGTCCAACACATCTGTGCGCAGACCGACATCGTTCTGCGCAATTCCCTGATAGCAACCGGCGATCTCTGATCGCTCATCCAC
>JBKXQO010000012.1:0-67028 GCA_047014865.1 Blautia sp.
ATTTGTATCAAGGGGCAATGACCTTTTGACACCCTAATCGTTATAGGAAAGTTCTCCGAACTCCCCTATAACACAAAAAAACGCTCCGCGGGGATCGCGCTGCGGCGGAAGTGGGATTGTGTCGCTTATGCGACCCGCCGCAGGCGGAGAATCCTGCGTGGCAGGATTCTTTCCCTGTTATAGGAAAGTTCTTTGAATTCTCCTGTAACACAAAAAAACGCTCCGCGGGGATCGCGCTGCGGCGGAGTGTGTTGTGAGAGCAATCTGTCGTGGAATTCCTTGTTCCGTATACTTGAGCTTCTCTTGTGTGAGTGCAGGGTTCTGTGGTATATTAGACCTGTAGACCAGGGGCGTAGGAGAAGTGTGAAATTCGCAGGAAAGTAGGCAGATATGGCTGATAGATGTAGATTGTGTGGAGGAAAGCTAAGGGCTGGAGTATGTATAGAGTGCGGCATGGACAACCGCAAGTCAGACGAGAAGTATTATAAGCTTTTTGCAGAGCAGGAACAGACAAGTGATAAGAAAATAAAATTTTCACAGCGCCAGGATCAAAAAGGAGCGCGCTCCTCGGTGGTCAAGGAGAAGGCTGCCAACAGGGGATCCGGCAAAAATCAGAAATGGAATTACAAGGCGGAATATGAGAGAAAGATGGAGCAGGCGCGAAAGTACAGTGAGTTCAAGAGCGCCTCAGGGAAGCAGCGCTATGCAGGGAAAGGCCAATTAGGCGGTCACGTAAAAAATATAAATACCCCTAAATCCAATTATAAGAAGAAAAAGGGTGGATGTGGGATCTATATATTGATCGCCGTTTTATTTCTGACGTTTTTTGGAAATGTATTTTCTCATGCCATTGAAAGTTTGGTCACTACAGTCACGTTTAAGATTAGTGATCCGGAAGAGAAAGTATACCAGGATGGCGATTATGAGGCCGACCGCACCGGCCTCCAAGAGGGACAAAGACAGCTAGACGTGGAGGGAGAGGTCTGGGAGAAAAAGATCAGCGCAGGTATGTACGTGGTGGGCGTGGACATTCCGGAAGGGGTGTACACACTGGCGGGAAAAGAAGGCGGATTCTTCCAGGTTACGGACAGCCTTCACAGTGTATATGACAGCGGCTATTTTGAAGATGGGATCAAGAAAGTGGAAGATATCGATTTGTTTCAGGGCGCCATTGTGTCGGTGGATGGAATGTCCGATATCCGTTTCCGGTCAGAAAATGCGCAGATAGACAAGATGGAGAAAAGAGAGGAGAATCCACTGACAGAATCTTATGAGGTGACGGGAGAGGCGACGGCAGGCAAGGACTTTACGCCGGGCACGTATGACTTGATTCCCAAAGGGGAGCAGTTTGGCACGATAGAGTTGGAATATCAGAGAGACCCAAAGGAGAGTTATCCGCTTACGTATTTCATTATGTTGGAGGAGCATCCCACGGAGGATTATCCCAGATATAGTTCCGCATATCGAAATTTTGTCATTCCTGAGGGAATGACGGTAAAAGTGAGCGGCATCACAGTGGAACTGGTACCCAGCGAGGGGATTACCACAGAGAATTATGGAGACTTTTATGATAATATGTAAGAAACACTCGGGACAGAAGGATGGAGAAAGATCATGAGTAAAAAAGTAAAGAGGAAAAAAACAGCAGTCGATTATATACTCACAGGTGTTTTGATTCTAGCCATTGGTATTTTTCTTTTTGCGGCGTACAATCTGATACACATCTACCTGGAGTATAAAAAAGGGACGGACGAGTACAACGCTATCGAGAAAATGGCGGTGACAGAGCGGGATCCCAGCGAGGACGAGACGGAGGCTGGGGAGGAGCTACAGCCGCCCATCGATGTGGATTTTGACGCGTTGAGAGAGATCAACAAGGACGTCATAGGGTGGATCTACGTGGAAGGGCTTGATATCAGTTATCCGGTAGTCCGTGGGATTGACAACGACTATTATCTTCACAGGACCTATGAGAAAACTTATAATTTCGCAGGGACGATTTTCACAGACTATGAAAATAAAGATGATTTCAATGACTGCAACACATTGGTCTACGGCCACAACATGAAGAATGGCTCTATGTTCGGAACCTTAAAACAGTTCTCCGAGGGAGAGGCCTACAGTAAGAGTCATTATTTTTGGATTTTGACTCCCAAGAAAAATTATAAGTACGAAATTTTTTCGGCCTATGTGACGGCAGTGAACAGTGATACGTATACGTTGTTCAAGGGACCGGGCAAAGAATTTAAAGAATGGGAGGCGAAAATGAAGAGTAACTCGGCCATCGATACAGGGGATATCTCACTGGGTGTGAAGGACAAGGTGGTGACGTTATCCACCTGCACGGGAAATACATCCACCAGGTATGTGGTGCAAGGGAAACGGCTGAATTGACGCCGGGGAGGAGAAGTTTATGGAGAGAGAGATTAAAAAACTTCAAGAACTAATCGACACCCACGATAGTATTGTGTTCTTTGGGGGAGCGGGGGTGTCTACGGAGAGCGGAATTCCAGATTTTCGAAGTGTGGACGGGCTGTACAACCAGCAGTATGATTATCCGCCGGAGACGATCCTAAGTCATACTTTTTTCATGAGCAACCCGGAAGAATTCTATCGGTTCTATCAAGAGAAAATGCTCTGCGATACGGCCCAACCCAACGGGGCCCACTGGAAATTGGCGGAGCTTGAGAGGGCCGGCAAATTAAAGGCAGTGATCACCCAGAATATTGACAATCTGCACCAGATGGCGGGCAGCAAAAAGGTTTTGGAGCTACACGGCTCTGTGTATAGGAATCGCTGTGTGCGGTGTGGGAAGTTTTATGACTTTGCTTATATGAAGGCCGCAAAAGGCGTGCCAAGGTGCGAGTGCCAGGGAATGATAAAGCCGGATGTGGTGCTCTATGAGGAGAGTTTGGACAGTGAGATTCTCGCGGAGGCTGTACAGGCAATCTCCCAGGCGGAAGTTCTGATCATAGGGGGAACCTCTCTGTCGGTGTATCCAGCCGCCGGATTGATCGACTATTACAGGGGGGAACATCTGGTTGTGATCAATAAGGCACCCACGCCCAGGGATTGTCACGCGGATTTGTTGATTCAACAGCCAATCGGGCGAGTGTTCTCTGAGATTCAAGTGAAAGGAGGCTGAGCAGTCCGTGGCAAAGAATTACGAGGTGGGTGACGTGGTTACTCTGAAAAAAGCGCACCCTTGCGGCAGTAAGGAGTGGGAGATCCTCCGGGTGGGGGCGGATTTTCGCCTTAAGTGTATGGGATGTGGACATCAGGTGATGATGGCGCGCAAGCTGGTGGAGAAAAATGACAGAGGACTGCGCAAGAGAGGCTAAGATTTCAGTGGCGAGAGGTTTTGCTGAAAAATGGAAATTTTCAGCTTTACAGAGGCTAGAATCTATGGTAAAATAAACACTCGTGATATATTTTAAATATCCTTGCTCCCTGCGCTTGCAAGGGGCCAAAAGACCATAAGGAGGTAAAAAACATGAACAAGTATGAGTTAGCATTGGTTGTGAGTGCCAAGGTAGAAGATGATGTGCGTGCAGCAGTCGTAGAGAAGGCAAAAGGTTACATCACCCGTTACAATGGCAATATCACAGAAGTGGAAGAATGGGGTAAGAAGAGATTAGCTTACGAGATTCAGAAGATGCATGAAGGCTTCTACTACTTTATTCAGTTTGAAGCAGACGCAGATTGTCCAGCCGAGTTGGAGAGACACATTCGCATCATGGACAATGTATTGAGATTCTTAGTCGTTCGGAAAGACGCGTAAGGCTTGACACGGAATTTTTGAGAGCACCATTAATATTTCACCGTGAGAAAAATATGAGGTAGATTTTATGAACAAAGTAATTTTAATGGGACGCTTAACAAGAGATCCAGAAGTTCGCTATTCAGCAGGAGAGAATTCTCTGGCGATTGCCAGGTATACTCTGGCTGTCGACCGTAGATTTCGCCGCGACGGGGAGGCCACCGCAGATTTTATTTCCTGCGTTGTCTTCGGCAGAGGGGCAGAGTTCGCGGAGAAGTACTTTCATCAAGGGATTCGCATTGTAGTCAGTGGCAGAATCCAGACTGGAAGTTACACGAACCGGGATGGCCAAAAGGTATATACCACAGAGGTGGTTGTGGAGGAGCAGGAATTCGCGGAGAGCAAAGCTGCCAGCGATAACTATGCCGCTTCTCATCCAAGAACGGCTCCTGCGCCCGCAGAAGCGCCGGCAGCACCCAGTGCATCGGCATCTATCGACGGTTTTATGAACATTCCGGATGGAATTGACGAGGAGTTGCCCTTTAATTAGAGGACGGCTGACTCAGATAACTTAATAAAGTTTAGAAGGAGGTTACACTCATGGCATACAATAGAGGTGAAAGACCAGACTCTCCAATGAAGAGAAGAGGTGGCCGCAGAAGAAAGAAAGTATGTGTATTCTGTGGAAAAGAAAATAATGAGATCGATTACAAGGATGTAGCAAAATTAAAGAGATATGTGTCCGAGAGAGGAAAGATTCTTCCCAGAAGAATCACCGGAAACTGCGCAAAGCATCAGAGAGCTCTGACCGTGGCAATCAAGAGAGCACGCCATATGGCTATGATGCCTTACGTACAGGACTAAGATTTTGCCGTGTTGCAGGACGAGTGTCCAGCGATGTGAGATTTTTTATGATATAGGAGAGTTCTTCGAATTCCCCTATAATACAAAAACACTCCGCGAGGATTGCGCTGCGGAGGAGGAGAACCGAGACCCAAGATTGTGGGCCTCGGTTTTTTTGGTATGACGGTCATGCCGTCAGTCTGTGGTGCAAGTCCACGAGGGGCGTAGTTGCCGACGAACCCCAGAGCGACTCCTAAGGTTTGCATCGTGAGGTGTAGGCGAGAAGAAGGGATAGCGAAATCGTAGCCTGACGAACAGAAACCTGATATAAGGCGATTATGGCGGATAAGCTGACCAGAGACAGTGAAGTCCTAAAGGCAACCGTAACCCATAGGCGTAAATCAGGCAGGTAGACGAGGAAAGACTGGCAGGCTTATCCCGTGAGGTCTCACAGACGGTCTCATTAGCTGTAGTAACAACGAACTGTGAGAAGTCAGCAGAAGCCATAGTAGGCAAAGCCTTGGAACAGGCATTGCCGAAGGGCCGAACAACGTAACTGTGTAATCAAATGTATGCTCCATGGAATGCCTGACAGCAGGAAGGACGAAACGTAGATGAGTAGGTACTGCACCACTTAAGGCGAATCCATGGAAACGGAAAGGAGAAAACACACAGAGCAATGTCAGAACTGTTAGAAAAGATACTATCCAGAGACAACATGAATGCCGCATACAAAAGAGTCTGCGCCAATAAAGGGGCAGGCGGAGTAGACGGAGTGGCGGTGGAGGAACTAGGCGATTACATCAAAGAGAACTGGGAGAGTATCAGAGAGCAAATCAGGCGAAGGGAGTATAAACCCCAGCCGGTTAGGAGGGTAGAGATACCCAAGCCAAACGGAGACGAGAGGAAACTTGGAATCCCGACCGTAATGGACAGGGTAATTCAACAGGGTATTGTACAGGTAATAAGTCCGATGTGTGAATCACTGTTTTCGGAATGGAGCTACGGCTTCAGGCCAAACCGAAGCTGTGAAATGGCAATCGGGCAACTGCTGGTTTATCTGAACGAGGGTTATGAGTGGATAGTGGATATCGACCTGGAGAAATTCTTTGATAATGTACCACAGGACAGGCTTATGAGTCTAGTCCATGACATTATTGAGGACGGAGATACGGAATCCCTTATCCGTAAATACCTTAAAGCAGGAGTTATGACGCCACAGGGCTACGAGGAGACGAGACTGGGCACCCCACAGGGAGGAAATCTGTCACCGCTGCTGTCAAACATTATGCTAAATGAATTGGACAAAGAACTGGAAGCAAGAGGGCTGCGGTTCACACGTTACGCTGATGACTGTGCCATTGTGGTTAAAAGCGAGGCAAGTGCGAAGCGGGTCATGCGGACAGTATCGGATTGGATTCAAAGAAAGTTGGGATTGAAGGTCAATATGACGAAGACCCATATCACGAGACCGCAGAAGTTGAAATATCTTGGCTTTGGATTTTACAAGGACAGTAAGGTGAAAGAATGGAAATGCAGACCGCATCAGGATTCTGTGAAGAAATTCAAAGCAAAGCTAAAAGAACTAACTTGTAGGAAGATGCCGGGAACAGTCACAGGAAGGGTTGAAAAAATCAATCAGGTGACAAGAGGGTGGATTAACTACTATGCCCTTGGCGCTATGAAAACAGCTATGACAGAAATGGACGCACATCTAAGAACAAGGCTCCGGGTTATCATCTGGAAGCAATGGAAAGTACCAAAGAAACGGCAATGGGGGTTGCGGAAACTCGGAATAGGCAAAGACCTTGCGAGAGTTACTGCTTATTGTGGCGACCGCTATTACTGGGTTGCTACAAAGACCTGTGTGGTCAGAGCGATTTCCAAAGAAGTACTTGCGAAAGCAGGTTTGGTTAGCTGTTTGGACTATTACAATGAGCGTCATGCTTTGAAGTTAGGTTGAACCGCCGTATGCCGAACGGCATGTACGGTGGTGTGAGAGGGGAAGATAAAACTTCCCCTACTCGATTGTTATAGGAAGGTTCTCCGAACTCCCCTACAACACAAAAAACGCTCCGCGAGGATCGCACTGCGGCGGAGGTGGACCCGCCGCAGGCGGGGAAAGTATCTGTCGTAAAAGTAAATCCATCACGGGATTTTTTGTTATGGGATGTCGGACGTCATGGAATGTCGGATGCGCAATGAGAGAGAGCCGCTGACTTTTGGACAGCGGCTCTCTCCACGGAGAAAGAAACAATTACTTGTTATAGTAACACTTGGTGTAGAGCTCTTTGATCTCAGGCATCAGTGGATATCTTGGGTTTGCGCCGGTACACTGGTCATTGAAAGCCTGCTCGGTCATATCGTCCAAGGTGTCGAAGAAGTGTTTCTCGTCCACGCCGTAAGCTTGGATGCTGGGCTTGATCTCGATGGCCTTCTTCAGATCTTCCAGTTTTTTGATCAGTTTGTCAAATACTTCCTGATCATCTTTTCCAGTCAGTCCCACATAGCGGCCAATCTCAGCGTAGCGGGCCAGGGCCTGCGGATACTCATACTGTGGGAAGGTACCCATTCTGGTGGGGACTTCCACCGCATTGTATTTCATAACCTCTGTGAGGATCACTGCGTTCGCAAGTCCGTGGGGCAGGTGATGGAAAGCGCCTAGTTTGTGGGCCATAGAGTGGTTCAGTCCCAGGAAAGCGTTGGCGAAAGCCATACCGGCCAGACAGGAAGCGTTGGCCATGTGGTCTCTGGCTTCCACGTCATTTCCGTCTTTGTAGGCTCTTGGTAGGTAATCGAAGACCAGCTTGATTGCCTTTAAGGAGAGCCCCTGAGTGAAGTCTGTGGCCATGATGGATACGTAGGACTCAATGGCATGGGTCATAACATCGATACCGGAGGCGCAGGTCAGCCCTTTCGGCTGGCTCATCATGTTGTCGGTGTCCACGATAGCCATGTTTGGCATAAGTTCATAGTCTGCCAACGGCCATTTTACGCCGGTATCTTGGTCTGTGATGATGGCGAATGGCGTAACTTCCGAACCGGTTCCGGAGGAAGTAGGAATGGCCACAAAGTAAGCTTTCTCACCCATCTTGGGGAAGGTGAAGACTCTCTTGCGGATATCCATGAAATCCATTGCCATGTCGTCAAAGTTTGCATCGGGATGCTCGTACAGAACCCACATGATCTTACCTGCATCCATTGCGGATCCACCGCCCAGCGCGATGATGCAGTCAGGCTCGAAAGAGCGCATGGCAGCCGCACCGGCCTTTGCGCTGGCGAGAGTGGGATCGGGGGCAACGTCATAGAAGCAGGTGTGAATGATTCCCATCTCATCCAATTTATCCTCGATAGGTTTGGTATAGCCGTTCTTGTAGAGGAAGCCGTCTGTCACGATGAAGGCCCGTTTTTTGTGCATGATGGTACCCAGTTCATCCAGAGCCACTGGCATACAGCCTTTTTTGAAGTATACTTTTTCAGGTGAACGGAACCACAGCATATTTTCTCTCCTTTCTGCTACCGTCTTGATGTTGAGCAGATGTTTGACGCCTACGTTTTCAGAGACGGAGTTGCCGCCCCAGGAACCACAGCCCAGAGTCAGAGACGGCGCCAGTTTGAAGTTGTATAGGTCGCCGATACCGCCTTGGGAGGACGGTGTGTTGATCAGGATACGGCAGGTCTTCATTGCGTCGGAGAACTTATCCATCTTCTCTTTCTCGTTTGTGTTTATGTAGAGGGAAGAGGTATGTCCGTAGCCACCGTCTGACACCAACTGCGCTGCCTTGTCGATGGCCTCGTCAAAGGTCTTAGCTTTGTACATGGCCAGAACGGGAGAGAGTTTCTCATGGGCGAAGGGCTCGGAGATATCTACAGATTCCACCTCTCCGATCAAAATCTTTGTGTAGTCCGGAACTGTGATGCCGGCCATCTTGGCGATCACTGGGGCAGGCTGACCTACGATTTTCGCGTTCAGTGCACCGTTGATCAGGATCGTGGCGCGAACCTTATCCAATTCTTCCGGTTTCAGGAAGTAGCAGCCGCGTTTTTCGAATTCGGCTTTGACAGGTGCGTATACAGATTCCAACACAGTGACAGACTGCTCAGAGGCACAGATCATACCGTAGTCAAAAGTCTTGGACTGAATGACGGAGTTGACAGCCATCCGGACATCGGCGGTATCGTCAATGATTACCGGAGTGTTTCCAGGACCCACGCCCACTGCAGGTTTTCCTGAAGAGTAAGCGGATTTCACCATTCCGGGTCCTCCGGTGGCCAGGATGAGATCTGCGTCATGCATTACCTGGTTGGTCAGATCCAGAGACGGAACATCGATCCAGCCGATGATTCCTTCTGGCGCTCCGGCTGCAACGGCGGCGTCCAGGACGATCTTGGCAGCGGCTGTCGTACATTTTTTCGCTCTCGGGTGTGGGCTGATGATGATGGCATTGCGGGTTTTCAGAGCCAGCAAGGTTTTGAAAATAGCAGTGGATGTGGGGTTGGTCGTGGGAATGACCGCGGCGATCAATCCGACAGGTTCTAGAATCTTTTTGATTCCGAAGGCTTTGTCTTCTTCCACCACGCCACAAGTCTTCGTATGCCTGTAAGCGTTGTATACGTACTCGGCGGCATAGTGGTTTTTGATAATCTTGTCTTCTACAAGACCCATACCACTCTCTTCCACAGCCATTTTGGCGAGAGGTATACGGGCTTTGTTGGCGGCGGTAGCAGCGGCCAAGAAAATTTTGTCAATTTGCTCTTGAGTGTAAGTTGAGAAAATTTTCTGAGCTTTTCGCATGTCGTCCATCTTAGCGGTTAATGCCTCTGCAGAATCTACGAGAGGTGTGTGCGTTTCCTTTTTTGCCATAACTTATCCTCCTACAACTTTGTGAAAAAAATATCTAAAAAGTTTGTTTGCTTATATAAGTCATTATATACATAACTCGGTTAAATTGTCAATATTTAATTTCGAATGTTTGATTAATAAAATAATTGCTTGAAATCGTGAAAAAATAATCGAAATTGAGTATAACATTTAGAAAAAAATAACATAATTGATAATAGTATAACGTTAATTAAATATCATAAAAGTTAAAAAAATACTACCCGATTGGAGAAATTTGAATGGTTTTCCATCGGGTAGTTGATCGTTTTTGGAGGCTCCTGGGGATAAGTTTAGCAAATATCTTTATCGCAGGACAAAAACTTAATAAAATTAAGCGATCAAAATAGATTGATTGTTATTTGTTTTTCATGCTGGCACGTTTGCGCTCCCGGGGATCCAGAATACGTTTGCGAATTCTAAGATTGGTGGGAGTGACTTCCAGAAGTTCATCTGTGTCGATAAACTCCAGGGCTTGCTCTAGGCTAAGGATCTTGGGCGGTGTCAGTTTCAATGCCTCGTCGGCGGAGGAGGAGCGGGTGTTTGTCAGATGTTTGGTCTTGCACACGTTCAGCTCGATGTCTTCCGCTTTGCCATTTTGCCCGATGACCATTCCAGAGTATACTTTTTCACCGGGGCCGATGAACAGAGTTCCTCGGTCCTGAGCGGAGAACAAACCGTAAGTGACAGCTTCGCCTGCCTCGAAGGCAATGAGGGAACCTTGTTTGCGGTATTGGAGATCGCCTTTGTAGGGACCGTAGTCGTCGAAAATTGTGTTGAGTACACCGTTGCCCTTGGTGATTGTCAAAAATTCATTGCGGAAACCGATTAACCCGCGGGCAGGAATGGAGAATTCCAAGCGTGAGGAACCGTCGCTTAGAAGACTCATGCCGTGGAGCTCGCCTTTGCGTTCGCTGAGTTTCTGGATAACGGCGCCGGAAAATTCTTCTGGCACATCGATGTAGGCGATCTCCATGGGCTCCAGCTTTCGGCCACGGTCATCTTTTTTGTAGAGAACTTCAGCTTTGCTCACAGCGAACTCATAACCTTCCCTGCGCATATTCTCGATTAGCACAGACAGGTGCAGTTCGCCACGGCCAGATACCTTGAAGCACTCTGTGGTGTCTGTCTCCTCTACCCGGAGGCTGACATCCGTATTGAGTTCCCGCATCAAGCGGTCCCGCAGGTGCCTGGAGGTTACATATTTTCCTTCTTGCCCAGCCAGGGGACTGTCATTGACCATGAAATTCATGGAGATAGTGGGCTCAGAGATCTTCTGGAAGGGGATGGACTCCGGATGTTCCGGGTCACAGAGCGTATCCCCGATATGCAGGTTGGCTATGCCAGAGATGGCCACGATGGAGCCGATCTGGGCCTCTCTGACCTCGACTTTGTTCAGACCGTCGAATTCATAGAGTTTGCTGATCTTTACCCGCTCTTTTTTGTCGGGATCGTGCTCGTTTACGATGATCACATCCTGGTTGACATGGATGGTTCCCCGTTCCACTTTTCCCACGCCGATACGGCCTACATATTCATTGTAGTCGATGGTGCTGATGAGTGCCTGTGTCGGTGCGTCGGGATCGCCCTTGGGGGCAGGAATATAGTTCAAAATGGTCTCAAACAGTGGAATCATATCTTGCCCGTTATCATTTAAGTCCAACATCGCATGTCCGGCCTTGGCGGAGGCGTACAGGAAGGGACAGTCCAACTGCTCGTCGGAGGCCTCCAAGTCCATCAGAAGCTCTAGTACCTCGTCGATAACTTCATTTGGGCGTGCTTCTGGGCGATCGATCTTGTTGATGCAGACGATTACGTGTAAGTCTAGTTCTAAGGCTTTTTTGAGAACGAATTTGGTCTGGGGCATGGCGCCCTCGAATGCGTCCACCAGTAAAATGACGCCGTCTACCATCTTCAACACACGTTCTACCTCACCGCCAAAATCCGCGTGGCCTGGAGTATCAATAATGTTGATCTTAGTATCCTTGTAATAGATGGCGGTATTCTTGGAGAGGATTGTGATGCCTCTCTCACGTTCTATATCATTGGAGTCCATGACTCGTTCTTGGACCTCCTGATTTTCGCGGAAGACACCGCTTTGTTTGAGGAGTTCATCCACCAGGGTAGTCTTGCCGTGATCCACATGGGCGATTATCGCCACATTTCTCACATCTTCTCGTCTCATCATCATAGTAAAAATCCTTTCTATTTTTAACCAATATTGATCAATTGCCTGTTATTATTACTGTATACGTCGTTATGTCTGACATGTGTAGAGTGTTTCTTTACATATTGAATGGAGTCAACCCCTAAAGTGTACCATATTTTTTTGAGATTACAAGGTCAATCAAAAAAAAAATAATTTTGGTTCTAAAAAAGGGTCTAGCTTAATACACATATATAGAAAACCGTAACGGCGGGAATGAAATTCATAAGGAACAGACCCATCAGGTATACCCATATCACGTGTCTGCGATAAGCAATAAGTTACTGAGGCATTGGCAGTGAAGATATGTCATACGGAAAACCTATGGTACTATCAAGAGGAAGGGGAACTATCAATCATGGCAGATAAGATTATCGAAAACAATCAAGTATCAATTATGGGCAAAATTGCCACCGACTTCACCTTTAGTCATCAAGTATTTGGGGAAGGCTTTTACACAGTGGAGCTTCTAGTCAAGAGACTCAGCGATTCGGAGGACCGGATTCCACTGATGGTCTCCGAGAGGCTTGTGGATGTGACCCAGGATTACACGGGAGAGTATATTCAGGTCCACGGACAGTTTCGCTCTTACAACCGGCATGAGGAAAAGCGAAACCGTCTGGTACTGTCTGTATTTGTAAGGGAATTGAGTTTTGTGGAAGAGGAGGACGATTCTCTGACGGTGAATCAGATCTTTCTGGACGGGTATATCTGTAAACCGCCAGTCTATCGGAAGACTCCTCTGGGAAGAGAGATCGCGGATCTCCTTTTGGCGGTCAACCGGCCTTATGGGAAGTCGGATTACATACCTTGTATCTGTTGGGGAAGAAATGCCCGCTATGCGTCGGCTTTTGAGGTGGGCGGACATGTTCTGATCTGGGGAAGAATCCAGAGCAGGGATTATATGAAAAAGATTGGGGATAATGAGACAGAGAAACGTACCGCATACGAGGTTTCTGTCAGTAAATTGGAATATTTAGAGTAATAAACAGGCACAATGCTTGCAATTTAAGGGCTTTTACGGTAATATAAACATACATGGTGAGGGTTCGGGGGGCAGAGTGATTCAGAGTAACGAAAGAACTTATCCGTGAGCTTGGCAAGCCGCAGATAAACCACACACAATTTGAGAAGGTATAGCGATGAAAAAAGGTCTTGTAGAAGTGTACTGTGGCCCTGGCAAAGGGAAATCCACATTGGCTATCGGGAGAAGCATTCGGGCGTGTGCCCAGGGAAAAAGTGTGATTGTCATACAGTTCCTAAAAGGAAGAGAAAGCGGCGAGCTGGAGTTTCTGGAAAAGCTGGATCAGTTGGATCTCAAAATTTTTCGGTTTGAGAAATCGAATACCCGTTATGAGGATCTCAGCGATCAGGAGAAACAGGAGGAGGAGAAGAATATTCTCAACGGCATGAACTTTGCCAAAAAAGTGATTGCCACAGAGGAATGTGACTTGTTGATTCTGGATGAGATTTTTGGTGTGGTGGATTATGGCATTATCTCGACAGACGACCTCATTCATATGATCGGCCTGCTGGATGAGATGCATTTGATATTGACCGGGGATTGTATGCCCCAGGAACTTCGCTCTGCGGTGGATTATGTGACCGTTTTAAAGACGAAGAGCGTAGCGGAGTTGGCTGGGGAGTGCTGTGAGGGTAAGAGTGCCTGCACTGATTTTTAAATAATACGTTGACAATCCCAGCAAACCGTGCTATAGTTACAGAATCACAGTTATAGAAGATAGAGGTTGCGCTTTTTATAAGTAGACTGCCGGATGTGACAGGCACAGGCGAAGGCAGAGGAAAGGGAAAAGCGCCGAAAGAATCAATGTCCTGAACAGGGATTCTTGGGCATACAGTGAATAATTGTATGACTGTCATCGAGAGATGGTGCGCTATCTAAAGAAATAAAGTATATGAATTCTTTAGAGGCGGACGGCAGTCGGCCTCTTTTTATTTCATGAGAAAGAACTTGTCATATTAACGTATGATAGCGAGGCGCTTTTCCGTGAAACAAAAGCCTTCCAGGCGAGAGAATGTACGGGAAGATTCCGTGTTTCTATCGCATAAGAGGTATTCCCTAAGGATGAGTATAGACGCACCGGAGCATGTGAAAACTTTAGAAGTAGAGTGAAGGAGGAAAATATTATGGCGATTTTTAAAGGCGCAGCAGTAGCGATTGTAACCCCAATGCTTCCGACAGGCGAGGTGAATTTCGATAAATTAGGGGAGTTGATTGAGTTTCAGATTGCAAACCATACGGATGCGATTGTAATCTGTGGAACCACGGGGGAGTCTTCAACACTGACTCATGGGGAACATTTATCAGCGATCAAATACACCATCGACAAGGTGGCAAAGAGGGTGCCTGTGATTGCAGGAACAGGTTCTAACTCTACGGATACAGCGATTTTGATGTCCAAGGAGGCAGAGTCTTATGGGGCAGACGCGCTTCTTTTGGTGACTCCTTATTACAATAAAGCAACTCAACAGGGATTGATCGCCCACTATACAGCGATTGCCAGCGCAGTGACACTTCCGATAATTATGTACAATGTGCCCAGCCGTACAGGGTGCAATATCCAGCCGGAGACAGCGGTAGCTCTGGCTAAGAATGTGGAGAATATAGTGGCTATCAAGGAGGCTTCAGGGAATATCTCACAGGTGGCAAAGTTGATGTCTCTGGCAGACGGTTGTATCGATCTGTATTCAGGAAATGATGACCAGGTGGTTCCCCTTCTGTCGCTGGGCGGCTTGGGTGTGATCTCTGTGTTGTCCAATGTGGCGCCAAAAGAGACTCACGATATGGTCGCTAAGTTCCTAGAGGGCGATGTGAAGGGCAGTTGTGAGATTCAACTTCGGGCGTTGGAGCTGATAGATGCATTGTTCTGTGAAGTGAATCCGATTCCGGTGAAGAAAGCTTTGGATCTGATGGGAATGGAAGCTGGTCCTCTGCGTCTCCCACTGACAGACATGGAGCCGGCTAACGCAGAGCGGCTTAAGAAGGCAATGCAAGATTTTGGAATCAAATTGGCATAGAGGGAGATTACAGATGACAAGAATTATTATGCATGGTTGTAATGGCCATATGGGGCAAGTGATCACCGGGCTGGTGGCACAGGATCCTGACGCTGAGATTGTAGCTGGAATCGACCCGGTGGATAGTAGGGACAATGGATACCCAGTGTTTACGGATTTGGAGTCCTGCCAGGTGGAGGCGGATGCGATTATCGATTTCTCCAATGCCAAGGCCGTGGATGCACTGATGGACTACAGTGCCAAGCGAGGGATTCCACTGGTACTGTGTACCACAGGTCTCAGTCAGGAGCAGATGGACAGAGTCGATGAGGTCAGCGGCAGAGTGGCAATATTGAAATCGGCAAATATGTCTCTGGGGATCAATACACTTTTTAAATTGATTCAGGAGGCGGCTAAAGTGCTGGCCACGGCTGGATTTGACATGGAGATTGTGGAGCGTCATCACCATCTGAAGGTGGATGCGCCCAGCGGAACGGCATTGGCGCTGGCTGACAGCTTAAATGAGGCGATGGATAATCAGTACCACTATGTCTATGACCGCAGTAAGGTTCGCCAGGCCAGAGATGCCAAGGAGATTGGAATCAGCGCCGTGCGTGGCGGAAGTATAGTGGGAGAGCATGAAGTGATCTTTGCCGGACCGGATGAGGTGCTTGAGTTTAAACACACGGCGTACTCTAAGGCAGTTTTTGGAAAAGGAGCTGTGGAAGCTGCGAAATTCCTTGCAGGTAAACCGGCAGGGAGATATGACATGAAAGATGTCATAGGCGGATGAGAGATGGCTGTACATTCTGGGCCGGGGAGACTATTTGAGGCCGTTGGACTGGAAGGAAAGTAAATAATTTTTAGTGATATGGAGAGGCTGCGAAAAAATGGGTAGGTCATTTTTTCGCAGTTTTTTTGTGTTATAGGATCAGGCTTTTGACACCCTAATCTTAATAGGAGAGTTCTCCCAACTTCCCTATAACACAAAGATGCTCCGTGAGGATCGCACTGCGGCGGAGCGGGATTGTGTCGCTCATGCGACCAGCCGCAAGTCCTGCACAAAAAGTGTTCTGCGCAAGCTTTTTCAAAAACTCGATTATAAAAATTTGCATAAGGAAAGTGAGATTGGAACATACTAGTTCTATCGAAAGTACAACATAAAAGGAGATAGAGAAAATGAAAAAAATGAAGAATCTTTTATTGTGCACGGGGATGATTTTGGTGTTGGCCTTGGCCGGTGGATGTGGAAATTCCTCTGAGAAAGACGCTCAGGATAATACGACCACAGAGGATAAGAATACCATGGATGACGGTAAGGATACTACGAATGATACCACTGACAAAGATACCACCAATGACTCGAAGGATAATAGTGCGGATACCAAGGAGAACACTCCTGCTGAGGACATCGGAGATGGAGTGGAAGATCTGGGAGATGGCGTAGGAGATGCAGTGGAAGACGCCGGAGATGCAGTGGGCGACGCCCTGGACGGCGAGGATGACAGAACAAGCTCTGAGGATAACACAGCTAAGGATAAGACAGCTAAAGACGACACTCAGAGTACAGACAACCAGTAGGCAGCGGGACGGGCAAGAGAGCTTGCACCCTTTTGGCTGACATGGTATGATCAATGCATGAGAGGATGTGAAGATATGAGATTTCGCCCATGCATTGATATACATAATGGGAAAGTGAAACAGATAGTGGGAGGCAGCCTCAGAGATGAGGGAGACTGGGCAATGGAGAATTTTGTGGCAGGACAAGACGCCGCTTTTTTTGCAAAGCTTTACCGGAAATATGGACTTACAGGGGGACATATTATACTGTTGAACCCGTCCCAATCGCCTTATTACTTGGAGACAAAAAATCAAGCCCTGAGTGCTTTGGCAGCGTTCCCGGGGGGAATGCAAGTGGGAGGTGGGATCAACAGTGAGAATGCGCAGGAGTTCATAGAGGCGGGGGCCAGCCATGTGATTGTGACTTCCTACGTCTTTAGAGATGGGGAGATTTCATATGAAAATCTCCGCAAAATTCAGCAAGCTGTGGGAGCGGAACACTTGGTGTTGGATTTAAGTTGCCGACGGAGAGGGGATCAGTTTTACATTGTCACAGACCGTTGGCAAAAGTTTACTCAGGTTCCGGTGTCGTTAGATGTTCTCCGAGAATTGGGAGGATACTGTGACGAGTTTCTGATTCACGCCGTGGACGTGGAGGGAAAGGCAAATGGGATCCAGCGAGATTTGGTGGAACTGATCTCTACATACCGGGAACGTCCGGTAACTTATGCCGGGGGTGTGGGGAGTCTTCAAGACCTTGTTGACCTGAAGAAATATGGCCATGACTGTCTGGATGTGACAGTGGGAAGTGCTCTGGATTTATTTGGCGGTCCACTTTTATTTACAGAAATTTTATCATTTTGTGCGCAAAAGCTATGTTAATTGTGCCTGTTTGTGTTATAATGTACATAACCTGGAGAAGTCAGCGAGACAAGATTCTTTGTTAAATTTCCGGAAGCCAGAGGGTTTGGGAGTAAGGTTCCCGGAGACGGCGATCCCATCTTGGGATGGAGTATTCAGGCGAATAAACAGTAAAGGGGCTGGATATTATGAAATTTATCATTAGCGGAAAGAATTTGACAGTTACCGACGGATTAAAAACAGCAGTGGAAGATAAGCTGGGCAAACTAGAACGTTATTTTACCCCAGAGACGGAAGTCATCGTGACGTTGAGTGTTGAGAAGAGCAGGCAGAAGATTGAAGTTACTATCCCGGTGAAAGGAAATATTATCCGTTCAGAGCAAGTAAGCAATGATATGTATGTCTCTATTGATCTGGTGGAAGAGGTTATCGAGAGGCAATTGCGAAAATATAAGACTAAGATTGTAGATAAAGAGAAAGCTGCGACGAACTTCCAGAAATCATTTATAGAAAAAGATTACGAGGAAGAGGATGAGGTAAAGATCCAGCGCACGAAGAAATTCGACATTAAGCCAATGTATCCAGAGGACGCCTGTGTTCAGATGGAGCTTTTAGGACATAATTTCTTTGTGTTCTGTAACGCGGAGACAGATCAGGTAAATGTTGTTTATAAGAGAAAAGGAAATACTTACGGATTGATTGAGCCGGAGTATTAGAAATAGGTGACAGATTGCTGCACAGCCCTTGGGAGAGCCGATGGCTGTGCAGCATTTTATGTTATAGGAAAGCTCTCCGAATTCTTCCATAACACAAAAACGCTCTGCGGGGATCACACTGATACAAAAGCCATCCAGGCGGGATGCGGTTGGTGTGCAGGAGGAATGGCTGAGAAGATAATAGTATTAATAGGTAGCAACGCAATTTTTGGGGAATGTGAAGGGAAATCTCTGGCGAAGTCATAGTTTGTTTAATAATTATTCATTGTTTTAAGGTGTGGAAAGTGTTAGAATATAGATAGTTTTTGTAAATTGATATAAATAAAGATAAACAGGAGTTTGTTATATGAGCGTTATTTCGAAAGTTTTCGGTACGAGAAGTGAGCGGGAGGTCAAGAGAATCTCAGGCTTGGTCGATAAAATTGAATCTCTTCGCCCAGATATGCAGAAATTGAGCGATGAAGAATTGAGAGGGAAGACGAGAGAGTTTAAGAATCGTCTGACGGAGGGAGAGACTTTGGACGATATCCTTCCGGAGGCCTATGCCACGGTCAGGGAGGCGGCGAAGAGGGTTCTGAATATGGAGCATTATCGGGTTCAGTTGATTGGTGGAATTATTCTGCACCAGGGACGAATCTCTGAGATGAAGACTGGTGAAGGTAAGACTTTGGTGTCCACACTTCCGGCTTATCTCAATGCGCTGGAAGGGAAGGGCGTTCACATTGTGACCGTCAACGACTATCTGGCACACCGTGATGCGGAATGGATGGGGAAAGTTCATGAATTTCTTGGGTTGACGGTGGGCTGTGTGCTCAACAGTATGAAGAGCGATGAGCGGAGAGAGGCCTATGCCTGTGATATCACTTATGTGACCAACAATGAGTTGGGGTTTGACTATCTGAGAGATAACATGGTGATCTATAAAGAGCAACTGGTACAGAGATCTCTGAACTATGCCATCATAGATGAGGTGGACTCTGTGTTGATCGATGAGGCCCGTACCCCCTTGATTATATCCGGACAGAGCGGAAAGTCTACTAAGCTGTACGAAGTCTGCGACATTCTGGCCCGGCAGTTGGAGCGGGGTGAGGCCAGCGGTGAGATGACGAAGATGGCGGCGATCATGGGCGAGGAGATCGAGGAGACTGGAGACTTCATCGTCAATGAGAAGGACAAGATTGTCAATCTGACAGAAGAAGGCGTGAAGAAGGTGGAGAAATTCTTCCACATCGAGAACCTGGCCGACCCGGAGAACCTGGAAATCCAGCACAATATTATATTGGCCCTGCGGGCGCACAATCTGATGTTCAAAGACCAGGATTATGTGGTGAAGGACGACGAGATCTTGATTGTGGATGAGTTCACAGGCCGTATCATGCCAGGCCGTCGTTACTCTGACGGATTACACCAGGCCATCGAGGCGAAAGAGCATGTAAAAGTAAAACGTGAGAGTCGTACCTTGGCTACGATTACGTTCCAGAACTTTTTCAATAAGTATGAGAAGAGGGCTGGTATGACCGGTACTGCATTGACTGAGGAGAAAGAGTTCCGCGATATTTACGGCATGGATGTAGTGGAGATACCTACCAATGTGCCGGTGCAGCGTGTAGATCAGGAAGACGCTGTGTATATGACGAAGAAGGAGAAGTTCCGGGCGGTGGTGGAGGCCATCAAGGAGGCGCATGAGAAACGGCAGCCAGTTCTGGTGGGCACGATCACCATTGAGACCTCAGAACTGCTCAGCAAGATGCTAAAGCGAGAAGGCATTCCACACAATGTCTTAAACGCGAAGTTCCATGAATTGGAGGCAGAGATCGTAGCCCAGGCTGGGCAAGCTGGGGCAGTGACCATCGCCACCAATATGGCGGGCCGTGGTACGGATATCAAGTTGGACGATGTGGCCAGGGAGGCCGGTGGTCTGAAGATTATCGGTACAGAGCGTCACGAGTCCAGACGTATTGACAATCAGTTGCGAGGCCGTTCTGGCCGTCAGGGAGATCCGGGAGAGTCCAGATTCTATATTTCTCTGGAAGACGATCTGATGAGGCTGTTCGGCTCGGAACGCCTGATGAAGGTGTTCAACTCTCTGGGGGTTGCGGAGAACGAGCAGATCGAGCACAAGATGCTCTCCAGCGCCATTGAGAAGGCACAGAAGAAGATCGAGGGCAACAACTTTGGAATTCGTAAGAACCTGCTGGACTATGACCAGGTGAACAATGAGCAGAGAGAGATTATCTACAAAGAGAGGCGCCGGGTACTGGATGGAGACAACATGAGAGACGCTATCTACCACATGATCACAGATATTGTGGACAACACCGTGGACATGTGTTTTACAGATGATGTGGACCCGGAGGAGTGGGATCTCAATGAGCTCAACTCTGTGCTCACGCCGATTATTCCTCTGAAACCTTTGGACAAGGAACGAATCAAAGGACAGAAGAAAAATGAATTGAAGCATAAGTTGAAAGAAGAAGCTGTGAAATTGTATGAGCTGAAGGAGGCAGAATTTCCAGAGGCAGAGCAATTGCGTGAGCTGGAGCGGGTGATTCTGTTGAAGGTGATTGACAATAAGTGGATGGCCCATATTGACGATATGGAACAGCTGCGTCAGGGAATTGGTCTACAGGCTTATGGACAGAGAGATCCAGTAGTGGAGTACAAGATGAATGCCTATGAGATGTTTAACAGCATGACCAATGGCATTCAGGAGGACACTGTCCGTCTGCTCTACCATGTTCATGTGGAACAGAAGATCGAGAGGGAACAGGTGGCTCAGGTGACTGGTACCAATAAAGATGACAGCGGCCCGAAAAAGCCTGTACAGCGTTCCAGTGAGAAAGTTTACCCCAATGATCCCTGCCCTTGTGGAAGTGGAAAAAAATATAAGCAGTGCTGCGGACGTAAGAAATAATGACAACTATATTGTGAGCTTTAACGTAAAAAACGCGCCTAGGGGCGCGTTTTTTGCTCTTTCCTATGGAACCAAGGGCCTTTTGGGATGTGACTGGTGTCCGCAGGCGATTGCTTACGGCTGAGTGGGGATATGTCGCCCATGCGACCCGCCGTAGGCGGAGAATCCTGTGGTACAGGATTCTTTGTCCCTCTCATGGATGGACGTTCATCGCGTTTCGAAAGGCTTCCAGTGTGGATTTCTGTAAGTCTGACAAGTCCTGGGGAATCTGTATATGCAAGTGGACATATTGATCTCCCCGTCCTCCCATCTTGTTGGGGCGAATCAAGCCCCGGTTGATCAAGCGGAGCTTTTGGCTTTGTAATCCGGGAGGCAGGTCATAGAGGAGGGTTCCCTCCACAGTGGAAATGGGGATGGTACCTCCCAACACTAAGGTTGGAAAATCAATATCCAGATCTGTGTAGAGATGGTATCCTTGTCGTCTATACCCTTTTTTGTCTCTCAAGAGAACGATGATCACGTAGAGGCGGCTGGGGTCTTTCTGCCTGTGGATCTCAATGAAATCCGTCTCATTCTCCAGAACATCCTCCAGGAAGAAGAATTCTCTTTCATAAGTGCCTCCGGGAAGATGAATCTGAAATTTCCATTCTTTTTCTATATAGCCGAGTCCGTTACACTGGGGGCAATGTTGGGAAGGGATCTTCCCTGTACCCTTACAACGGTTACAAAAGGTCTTCACGGAACTTTTATGGCCCCATTTGGAAGCGTACTCGATCTTGCGGCCGGTTCCCCTACAGTCCGGACATTCCGTGGAGGGAATATTTGCCTGCTCGCCTTTACAGTGGGGACAGGGGATTCGTTCCGTGTAGGTGACTGTCTTGCGCACCGGGCGGAAAGTTTCCTCCAGATCCAGCCAGACGGCAATCCGGATACTCTTCTCCGGCGGCCCCTCGTCTTCTTCCTGTTGTCCCTCAGCGCAAGCTCCGCAGTGACCGTCCTTAGAGTGGGAAGCAGTGTGGGTGAAGGTGGAGTGGTAACTGCTGGTATAGGCGGAATGTCCCATATAATTGTACTCCCGTCTCTTGTCCTCGTCAGACAGGACGGAATAGGCTTCCGAGATCTCCTGAAATTTCTTTGTGACTTCCTCAGACTGAGGTGTCGTGTCGGGATGGTATTTTTTGGCCAGCTTGCGGTAGGCCGCCTTGATTTCTTTTTGGGTGGCGTCTTGAGAGACGCCGAGAACATCGTAGTAAGTTTTCATGGAAGGCCTCCTTTCCGGCAGAGAAAAGTGTATTAATTTTATCTAGTTTTACTCTCATTGTAACTGATCTCTCTGAGAAATACAAGAGAAATTTAGAGGAACCTAAAAGTGATTTCGCCTTTCAGTGTAGGGGACTGTGTAAGCTGGGGGAGACGTGAAATTGCTTTTTGTAGGCCCTGGAGAAGGTTGTGTAATCGCCAAAACCGCTGCGGGAGGATGCTTCCAATATGGGACTGCCCTGTTGAATCAGTGTTCGGGCGAGGAGAAGACGCTTTTGAAGAATATAACTGTGCAGAGTATAGCCAGTCTGTGCCTTGAATTTTCGCATAAGATGGTATTTACTCAGGTAATATTTTCGAGATAGAGCCTCCACGCTTAAGTCTTCCGTCAGATTTTGATTGATGTAGTGTAACAGTTCTTCAATCTGCATGTCACAGGAGTAGGACTCCCGGTCTAAGATATATTTCTTTTCTAGGAAAATACGATTCAGGCAGACCATAGTTTGTAGAAACAAGGCTTGGCTGAGCTGACTGGCGCCAAACTCCTGGGATTTGAAGGAGGCCTCCAATTGGAGAAAGAGGTCTTGTAAGTGTTGTTGAGACTCTTGAGGGAGCCGGATCAGGTTAAAGCTTCTGTCGGATGCCTGTTGAAAGCAGGAGTAGAGGTCGTCTTTTTGGAGAAGATGGGGCAGATCAGGCTGAATCCACAGAATGATTCTCTCATAGGGGGCGGAAGGATCTACCTGGGCTTTGTGGAGATGGTGCCGGCCAACCAGGAGCAGGTCCTGCGGTTTTAGATAATAGGATTTGCCCTCCACCTGGTAAGTGACTTGCCCGGAGAGGAAGAAGATAATCTTGTGAAAATCGTGGTAGTGAAGATGGAATTCTCTGTGGATCTGATCCTGAATATGAAAAAGACGAAAATCTTGAAGGAGATAGCCGGATTTTTTTCTTGGAAGTTTTTCACTCATGCTCACACACCTCTTGCTTTCTAGAAAATTGTTACTGTTTTATGATATAGCATTTTTTGCAATATAACAAGCATGAAATCCCATATACTTATGAAAAAAATGTTATATACTAAGGATAAGTCACCACCCATTGACAGTGGCTGTGGGGAGGAAGCGGATTGGGAATATTCGCTTTGACTATGATGAGAGAAAAACGATCTATCTTAATAACTGTGAACATGATGGACGAAGAACGAAGTAACTGTGAATATGAAGAAAGGTGTTTGGCGTTGTTGTAAATTAGTATCGGGAATTCTTTAGGGGGATTTGTGGAGAAACCGATAAGGGAGGTCATAGCTGTAAGAACGGAGCAATTTGGAAAAACGAACGCTATAAAAAGAAAGGGATTGAGAGGGATGTATGACGATCGTATTAAATTGAGCCGGTATCGGGGAGGGGGGACGGATTGCCTGATCCTAGATCCCAACCGGAACCAGGAAGCGCTGTCCGGGAAGAAGGCAGAGTATCTGTGCAGGCGAACTCTGGGAATTGGAGGCGACAGTGTGCTCTACGGTCCGATTCTGGAAGATGGGAAGATGCGTCTAAAAATTTTTCAGGGGGATCGAAAGTTGGCGACGGCTGAGAAAGTCTATACTTTTGAGAGATATCTGACGGATGCTTGTTATCTTTTGCCCTCGGCGGCAGGGATCTTGGAAGTGGAGGATGAGGGATGTCTGACAGGTCTCGAGAGAGTGGAAGGTCTAGGTGTTAAGGAAGGTAGAGAGGCCGGATTTGTGGAGGAGATCTATCTGAGAGAAAGTTTCTTTGTCTCATAGGTTGTATCTGGGGAGGATATTGATCGAGACGGGCAGAGAAGATATTGAAAGCCCCCTCTTTTGTCTTAGTGACAGATAAGTGGGGGCTTTTGTGATATATGTTTATTTATGAAAGAAAAGTATGTCGCAAGAACCATTCGCCGTAGGCAAAAAATCCTGCAGTGCAAGATTCTTCGCACTATAATAGAAAGTTCAGGCGAATATGTCTTGGAACATTCCTGGTTTTATTCAGCGCCCAGGGCAGCCATTGTGATATAGTTGTATGGCTGGTTAAAATGTGGCAGGAAGAAGATATCCAGCAATTTTAACTTATCGATGGTGACGCCCTCCTCGATGGCCAGGGAGAATACATGGATTCCCATGGAGATGTCGTCGGTGGAGGCCATCTGCGCCCCTACCAGTCGTCGGGTGGATTCCTCGTAGACCAGTCGAATCTTTACCTTGGCGTTCTCTTTCATGAAAGCAGGCTTCTGCAGATCCTCATAGTCGGTGTATTTTACTTTGAGGCCGTTTTTCTCAGCGGCTCTCACGGAAAGTCCGGTGGAGACCATATTGTAGCCGAAGATGGAGATACCATTGGAGCCCTGTACACCGATGGACTCCAGAGGTGTTCCGCCGATGTTGTGGCCTGCCACGATACCAGAACGGACAGCGTTGGTGGCCAGTGCGATATAGGTGTCTGCCTGCAGTGCGTTGGAGTAGATGGTAGCACAGTCCCCGACTGCATATACGTCGGGATCGCTGGTCTGCTGATGGCGGTCTACGTGGTACGCACCGTTTTTGAAACATTTCAGATGGTCTCTTCCCAAGGCGGTGTTAGGAATAAAACCGATGGCGTTGACAACCATATCCACCGGATATTCTCCTTTATCGGTGACGATTGCCTCCACTCGGTCAGTCCCCTTGTAGGCGGTTGCCCTTTCGCCAAAGTGAGTCTCAATTCCATGTTCGTGAAGGTTCTTATCCATGTCATCTGTGAACCAAGTGTCGTAGTAGCTTGCCAGAGAGTTGGGGGCCACGTCGAATAGCAGCACGTCTTTACCGCGACGTTTCGCAGCCTCTGCGATCTCCACGCCGATGTACCCGGCGCCGATGACAGCGACACGTTTCACAGTGGGGTCACAGATCTGGCGGTCAACCTCTTGTCCCTCTTGGAAGAGTTTTAAGAAGCTGAGGCCTTTTAAGTCTTTTCCTGGGAGATCTGGGGAGATAGGCAGAGAACCAGTTGCCAATACTAATTTATCGTAAGTCTCCTGGAAGGTCTCGCCATTGCTTTTCTGGCAACAGACCACTTTGTTGGAGAAGTCGATGTTGGTCACGGAAGTCTCCATATAAATGGTAGCGCCCTTTGCCTCGAAGGCCTCTTTGTTGGTGTAGAAGAGATTCTCGTAAGAATCGATCTGTCTGCCTACCCAGAGAGCAGTTCCACATCCCAGATAGCTCAGATTGGTGTTGCGGTCGATCATGACTACTTTCTGGTCGGGATAATTGTCTAAGAGTGCGTTTGCGGCTGCGATTCCTGCATGGTTTGCACCGATGATTACTGTCTTCATAAAAATATGCCTCCTGAATAATATTGATCTTTTCTATAGTATACGGGTGCCAAAAGTCTCCATTTTTGATGGGGTATTTCCTAGGCCTTCTACACAGAACGAAAAGACATCCGGCCTTTAAAATGGACCTTTAACATCTAGATTTATTATAAGTATTTTTAGAGTTTGTTTCAATATTTTTCTCGAATAAAAATGCACAAAATTGGCGAGGTATTTTTATCCATTTTGTATAGTGAAGAGGTTGGGAGGGAAAATAACGACGGGGGCGGTTTTAGGCATTGTGATGAGGGAAATGCAAAGTCTTGAGTTGACCCATATGGGGGAAAGACGTATAATAAGAAACAGGGCTCAAGAGTAGATTTTCTCCGCGTCTTGAGCTTTCAAAAATAAAGAAAGAAGGTGAAGCTGTGGTTGAGTTAGATCAGTTCAAAACGATTTTGAATTCTTACACAGGACCATTGGTGGAAGTGAGGGATTCACTTTAACTTAGCTGATAAGGAGAAGCGAATCGAAGAGTTGGAGCGGGAGATGGAAGCTCCCGATTTCTGGGATGACGCAGAGACTTCCCAGAAGAAGATGAAAGAATTGAAATACATGAAGGATGATCTGCAGACCTATGAGGACTTAAGGAATCAGATGGAAGATATGGAGACCATGATCGAGATGGGGTATGAGGAGAACGCCCCCGATTTGATTCCGGAGATTCAGGAAATGTTGGATGAGTTCCAGGCCAGCTTTGAGGCGATCCGTGTGAAGACATTGCTCGCCGGAGAGTACGATGGCAAGGATGCGATTGTCACCCTTCATGCCGGCGCCGGTGGCACAGAGTCCTGTGACTGGGCGAGTATGTTGTACCGGATGTACACCCGTTGGGCAGATAAAAAGGGATTCTCGGTGGAGGTCCTGGACTATCTGGACGGCGATGAGGCGGGAATCAAGTCGGTGACCTTTGAGGTCCGGGGAGAGAACGCGTACGGTTACTTAAAGTCAGAGAAAGGTGTGCACCGACTGGTACGAATCTCTCCGTTTAACGCGGCGGGGAAGAGGCAGACTTCTTTTGTCTCCTGCGATGTGATGCCAGACATCGAGGAGGATGTGGACGTGGAGGTAAAGGACGACGATATCCGGGTGGATACTTATCGTTCCAGCGGAGCTGGTGGGCAGCACATCAATAAGACTTCCTCAGCTATCCGTATTACACACTTACCCACGGGAATTGTGGTGCAATGTCAAAATGAGCGGTCGCAGCACATGAACAAAGATAAGGCTATGCAGATGCTCAAGGCAAAGTTATATCTGTTGAAACAACAGGAAAATGAGGAAAAGCTCTCAGGTATCCGGGGGGAGGTCACAGAGATTGGATGGGGGAATCAGATCCGCTCTTACGTATTACAACCCTACACGATGGTGAAGGATCACAGAACCAATGAGGAGACTGGGAACGTGGATGCGGTGCTGGATGGAAATATCGATCTCTTTATCAATGCATATCTGAAGTGGATTGCACTGTCGAAAAAGGACTTGCAGAAATAGTGATTTTATGCTACTATCTTCCTAGTGTAAACATTTGTTTTTTGCGTAAAGACAGATTGAATCCCGTCTCCTGTGGAGTGGGCGGTGACAAGCTTGTCTTGACAGACAAAGGAAGAGGATATGGGAAGAGAAGTGGAGAAAAAAAAGTATTTTGTGGTGAGAGAGCGGGCGGTTCCAGAAGTTCTCGTTAAAGTGGTTGAGGCTAAGAAATTGCTGAACATGGGGAGGGCGGATACTGTCCAGGAAGCCACGGAGCAGGTTGGGATCAGCCGGAGCTCCTTTTATAAATACAAAGATGATATTTTTCCTTTCCACGAGGACACCAGAGGAAAGACATTGACATTCATTATACAGATGGATGATGAGCCGGGGATTCTATCCAATGTGCTTCAGACGATCGCGCGTTATCATGGCAATATTTTGACTATCCATCAGAGCATTCCCATCAGTGGGGTAGCCACACTGACATTGAGTGTGAATATTCTGCCCAATCAGGGAGACGCTCAGGCGATGGTGGAGGATATTGAACGGCGAGAGGGCATTCATTATTTGAAAATTTTAGGCAGGGAGTGAGGGGTGAAAGGATCTCTGATCCTTTCACCTGCTGTCTGCCCATAAGTACATTTGAATGGTATATACCCTCTTCTGACTGTGAGAGTTGTCTGTCAGGAGGGGGTACCTTTGTACACAGAGGTATCTGTTTGCACAATGCATTTGTAGAGAGGACGTGCGTGCAGGCACGTACAGAAGGAGGAGATTATGGTACAAGTTGCGATCTTAGGTTACGGCACTGTGGGATCTGGAGTCTATGAGGTACTGCGGACCAACCGTGACAGTATCAAAGAAAAAGCAGGGGAAGAGATCTGTGTGAAGTACGTCCTGGATCTGAGGGAATTCCCGGGGGATCCAGTGGAGGAAGTGCTGGTGCACGACTATGAGATGATTGTCAATGATCCGGAGGTGGACATTGTGGTTGAGGTCATGGGAGGAATCGAGCCGGCTCATACCTTTGCCAAGCGTGCTCTGGAAGCGGGAAAATCAGTGGCCACTTCCAACAAGGCAATGGTGGCCGAGTGCGGTGTGGAGTTGTGTAAAATTGCCAGGGAGAAGAAGATTAATTTCTTATTTGAGGCCAGTTGTGGCGGCGGGATTCCCATTATCCGCCCTCTGAACAATGCTCTCACCGCAGAGGTGATCGATGAGATCACAGGAATTCTCAACGGCACCACGAACTACATGATGTATAAGATGAGCACAGAGGGGTGCGATTTCGAGGAAGTATTGAAGGAAGCCCAGGCCAAAGGATATGCGGAGGCGGATCCCACTGCGGATATTGAGGGACATGATGTGTGCCGGAAGATTGCGATTTTGTCGTCGATTGCTTACGGAAAATTTGTGGATTTCCATGAGATTTCCACAGAGGGTATCACAAAGATTAGCGCAGCCGATATGAAGTATGCCAAGAAACTGGGGATGACCATTAAATTGCTGGGGACCAGCAAGAGAACGGATGATCAGGTGTATGCTCTGGTGGCGCCTTATCTGGTGGGGCCGTCCAGCCAGTTGTACAGTGTGAATGATGTCTTTAATGGAATCTTTGTACATGGGAATATGCTGGGAGACGCCATGTTCTATGGAAGTGGAGCCGGCAAACTGCCCACAGCCAGCGCCGTGGTGGCTGATGTCATCGAGGAGGCGAAGAATCTACATAAGAATGTGATGTACGGCCTCAGCCAGGAGAAAATGGAGCTGATGAGCGCAGATAATATCAAGGGGCGTTATTTTGTCCGTTATCAGGGAAGCGCCAGTGAGGCTGAGTCAACGTTTGGCAAGCTGGAGCAGGTGGTAGACGGTGTGGCGGAAGGCGAGATCGGATTTATCACTGGGGAGATGACTTACGGAGATTATCAGAAAAAGGCCGGGGAGCTGGGAGAGATTGCCCAGATGATCCGCGTGAAAGATTAAGGAGACGAGAAACTATGAAGTATGTGGTTGTACTGGGAGACGGTATGGCTGACGAGCCCATCGAGGAGTTGGGGGGGAAGACTCCCCTGGAGGCGGCCAACACGCCGATGATGGATGCGTTGTCTAAGATGTCTGAGATTGGAATGGTGCGCACAATTCCAGAGGGAATGAGTCCGGGAAGCGACACGGCCAATCTGTCTGTGCTGGGTTATAATCCCCAAAAATATTATACAGGCCGGTCTCCGTTGGAAGCTTTGAGCATCGGCGTAGATATGAAGGACACCGATGTGGTTTACCGTTGTAATATTGTGACGCTCACAGAGGAGGATGTCCCTTACCAGCAGCAGAGGATTGTGGATCACAGCTCCGGCGAGATCAGCACAGAGGATGCGAAGGTGTTGTTGGAGGCAGTTTGTAGTGAACTGGGGAGTGATATTTATAAATTCTATGTGGGTACCAGTTACCGTCATTGCATGGTGTGGGAGAATGGAGAGATCTTGGATTTAGTCCCCCCTCACGATGTGTTAACCCAGGTAATCGGAGAGCACCTTCCCAAGGATCCTGTCTTTCGCAGAATGCAGGAGAGAAGCTACGAGATCTTGAAGAATCACCCGCTGAATCTGGAACGCAAGGCAAAGGGATTGCATCCGGCCAACAGTTTTTGGTTCTGGGGGGGAGGAACCAGACCGGCTCTGGATCCCTTCGAGGAAATCTACCACAAGAAAGGTGTGATGATCTCCGCGGTAGATCTGCTGAAAGGGATCGCGGTGGGAGCCAAGATGGACAGGAAGATTGTGGAGGGCGCCAATGGAGGCTTGAACACCAATTATGAGGGGAAGGCTCAGGCGGCTGTGGACGCCTTGACCAAAGAAGGCTATGATTTCGCCTATATCCATGTGGAGGCGCCGGACGAGATGGGACACCAGGGAAGTGTGGAGCATAAGATACAGGCTATTGAGAACTTGGACCAGAGAGTGATTCGGGTTGTGAAAGAGGGACTGGACGCCAGCCAGGAGGACTATCGTATGTTGGTGATGCCAGACCACCCCACACCTATCCGGCTGCGCACCCATGTGTCAGATCCGGTTCCTTATATGCTCTATGACAGTAGTGCCAGGAGGGAAATGAGCTGGAATTATAACGAGAGAGAAGCCAAAGAAGGTGGTATTCAGAAAGCCCATGGTTGGGACATGATGGGATATCTGCTGGAGAGCTGAGAAGGGAAAAGTGCCATGCTAATTGTAAAGAAATTTGGAGGCACCTCTGTAGCCGACAAAGACCGAATCTTTAACGTAGCTAGGAGATGCATCGACGACTATAAGAGGGGGAACCAGGTGGTGGTAGTTCTCTCTGCCATGGGTAAATCCACGGATGAGTTGGTGGACTTGGCGAGGAATATCCATGAGAGACCGCCCAAGAGGGAGATGGACATGTTGTTCACAGTGGG
The DNA here is from genome assembly GCA_047014865.1 of Blautia sp. Lineage (GTDB taxonomy): Bacteria > Bacillota > Clostridia > Lachnospirales > Lachnospiraceae > Blautia_A. The sequence continues at coordinate 30,302 of JBKXQO010000012.1, forward strand.
AGAACAGATCTCCGTGTCTTTGATGGCGATGGCTCTGGATCACTTGGGAGTTCCAGCCGTTTCCCTAAATGCATTCCAGGTGGCTATGCACACGACCAGCATACATGGCAACGCCCGCTTGCGGAGAGTCGATACTCAGCGTATCCAGAGGGAACTGGATAGTAAGAGAATCGTGTTGGTGACGGGATTCCAGGGAGTGGATAAGTTTGGCGATTACACGACTCTCGGGAGAGGAGGATCGGACACCACGGCTGTGGCCTTGGCGGCTGCATTGCGCGCGGATGCCTGTGAGATCTATACCGATGTGGAGGGCGTATATACTGCGGATCCCAGGATTGTGCCCACTGCGAGAAAACTCAAAGAGATTACCTATGATGAGATGTTGGATCTGGCCACGTCGGGCGCAGGGGTGCTGCATAACCGATCTGTGGAGATGGCAAAGAAATACAGGGTTCCTCTGGTGGTGCGCTCCAGCTTAAATAATGCAGAGGGAACAGTGGTGAAGGAGGAGACGACTGTGGAAGGAATGTTGATTACAGGGGCTGCGCTGGATAAAAAAGCGGTCCGTATTACGGTTCAGGGGGTGAGAGACGAGCCTGGACATGCATTTCGGGTATTTGACTGTCTGGCGAGAAATCACGTGGATGTGGATATTATTTTGCAGTCGGGTAGCCGCGAGGGGATGCAAGATATTTCCTTCACAGTGAATCAAGATAATCTGAGTGAGGCTGTGGAGACTCTGAGAGAGAATCAGAAAAGGATTGGATTTTTAGACATCCAGGCAGAGACGGAGATTGCCAAGTTGTCCGTTGTGGGGGCCGGGATGGTGAGCAATCCTGGAGTGGCTGCCAAGCTGTTTGAGGCTCTCTACAATGAAGGGATCAATGTGGAGATGATCTCTACGTCAGAGATTCGTATCACAGTGATTGTGTCGGCAAAGGATGGGGAACGGGCTATGAATGCAGTGCATGAGGCGTTTCGGCTGTCTGAGTAGAGGCTTTTATGTCGCTTGTGCGACCCGCCGCAGGCGGAGAATCCGGCGGTGCAGGATTTTTGTTCTGTCATAGGAAAGTTCTCCGAACACTCCTATAACACAAAAACGCTCCGCGAGGATCGCACTGCGGCGGAGAGGGAATATGTCGCGTACGCGACCCGCCGCAGGCGGAGAATCCTGTATCACAGGATTCTTTGTTTTGTCATAGGAAAGTTCTCTGAACTCCCCTATAACACGAGAATACACTTCGTGTGAGGATGCGCTCTCACGCGAGGATGAAGGGTGTCGCAAGCGACCGCGCCCGGCGTGAGAATGTGTCAAGGCGCATTCTTTTTCCAAGTATGATTTCGGTGGAAGAAGGGATACATAAATTTCGCTCAGCATACAGGTTATATGCTGAGCGGAATTTTTTTGTTATAGGAAAGTTCTCCAAACTTCCCTATAACACGAGAATACACTTCGTGTGAGGATGCGCCCTTACACAAGGATGAAAGTTGTCGCAGGTGACTGCGCTGAGCGCGAGAATGTGTCAAGGCACATTCCTTTTATGCCTCTGAATTGTAGTCATTGTGGTCAAAAGGGCCGTTTTCCTGGGAAAAGACAGGACCTTTATTCTGTTCTTGCAGGTGTAGATCACCGATCAGCTCCCGGTAGAAGAAGACCTCCGTCATAAGCAGATAAGGGATGATCCACAGTAGTGCGATGTAGCAGGTAAAGATAGATAGAATATAGAGGGGGATAAAACTCAATTGCAATTTCAGGTATCTCCACCAATTTCCATGCATGAGTTTTATACTTAGCTGCAGCGCGCCTTTGGCAGACAGATCTTTTTGATCAGCCAAAAGGAAGTAGGAGAGGGCCAGAGGTATAGTCAATATCATGGATAGCAGCACGCCTGCCAGCGCAGCGCCTAAAATGAGATATAAGGTCTGAATGAGGTAGGCGTCGCTGGCGTTCAGCAAGTTTTCGTTGGAGGTGTAGTGATCTAAAAGCAGGGAGGGGATGGAGGTAATCAGGTCCACCAGTGCAAAGATAAATCCCACAATCAGCACCCGGTCAGGGTTGTGTGAGAACATGTAGGTAAGATCAGAGAAGCTGTAGGGGAGTCTTCGGGAGATGTTCAGATACATGTAAGTCAATCCGGCAGTGAACAGAGAGAGAATCACAGAGAGAATAAAGGAAAAAATCTGGCTAAGTCCGTAGGACAGTGCTGAGGTGGTGGGAAATAGCACCGAAGTCAAAGAGCCAAAAACGAGACTCAGCGCGGATATTAAAATGTTCGCGAAAATAGGTACGGTGTAATTTCCGCGGAGGGCATTTTTGGCAAGAAATTTAAGTTCTCTGTTGGATTTTTTCATAATCGATACTCCATTTCTGATATACAAAATTCTTTTCTATTGTAGCATGTTATGGGGAGTGTGGCAAGATGCCACGGTCGACTGTGAGGCGAAAAATGCCCTGGATAGGTGTTGACAAATTTGGGGGAGATTGCTATGGTACAGTAAGAGAATTGACAGAGATTTGAGAAATGGAAAGAAGAGGTTAGGAATTTTATGGACATTATTCAGGCGATTACCCAGGAGCTAAATGTGGAGAGCTGGCAGGTGGAAGCTGCCATTCAATTGATTGACGAGGGAAATACAATACCTTTTATTTCCCGTTATCGCAAGGAGGCCACAGGTTCTCTGAATGATGAACAGCTTCGCAAGCTGTATGAGAGGCTGACGTATCTGAGAAATCTGGAGGAGAAGAAGCAACAAGTCCTCTCCAGTATAGAAGATCAGGGAAAACTGACGAAGGAGTTGAGAGCTCAGATCCTGGCGGCTCAGACCCTGGTGGTGGTGGAAGATTTGTACCGCCCGTATCGCCCTAAGAGAAGGACTCGCGCGATGATTGCCAAGGAGAGGGGATTGGAGCCATTGGCCAATCTGATTCGTCTTCAGATGACCGACACGCCCCTTGAGAAAGAAGCGGAGGCTTTTCTCAATGAGGAGAGGGAAGTGGATACTGTCCAGGCAGCCTTGGCAGGCGCTATGGACATTATTGCGGAGTCGGTCTCAGATGAGGCGGATTACCGTATGCATATCCGGAATGTGACGGCTAAGAAAGGCACGATTCTCTCCACGGCCAAGGATCCCAAAGCCCAATCAGTCTACGAGTCCTATTATGAGTATGAGGAGCCCATCGCTAAGATTGTAGGGCACCGTGTGCTGGCACTGAACCGGGGGGAGAAGGAGAAATTTCTGACGGTGAAAGTTGGCGCTCCGGAGGAGGAGGTTCTTCGATACCTGAAGAAAAAAGTGATCTACAGAGAGAACCCGTATACTACGCCTGTGCTGGAGGCGACCGTGGAGGACGCCTACAAGAGGCTGATTGCTCCCGCGATAGAGCGGGAGATTCGAAATGAACTCACGGAGAAGGCGGAAGATGTGTCCATCGGCGTCTTTGGAAAGAACTTGCAACAACTTTTGATGCAGCCACCGATTGTGGGACGGGTGGTATTAGGATGGGATCCGGCTTTCCGTACTGGCTGCAAATTAGCGGTGGTGGACTCTACAGGGAAGGTGCTGGACACGACTGTAGTCTACCCTACTGCTCCCACCAATGAAAAGAAGATTCGGGCCGCGAAGGACAAAGTTGAGGAGTGGATAGATACTTATGGGATTTCTCTGATCTCCATTGGGAATGGAACGGCGTCCAGAGAGTCGGAACAGGTGATTGTGGAGATGCTCAAGGAGATCCCAGACAAGAAGGTGCAGTATATCATTACCAATGAAGCTGGGGCATCGGTGTACTCCGCCAGCAAGTTGGCCACAGAGGAGTTTCCCAACTTTGACGTGGGCCAGAGAAGTGCGGCTTCTATCGCCCGCCGCCTTCAAGATCCACTGGCGGAATTGGTGAAGATTGACCCGAAATCCATCGGTGTGGGTCAATATCAACATGATATGAATCAGAAGAAGCTGGGGGAAGCCCTGGGCGGAGTGGTAGAGGATTGTGTGAACAAGGTGGGCGTGGATTTGAATACGGCGTCCGCGCCGTTGTTGGAGTATATCTCCGGTATCTCTAAGGCTATTGCCAAGAATATTGTGGCTTACCGTGAGGAGAACGGGAGCTTCCGAAGTAGGAGGGAGCTGTTGAAGGTGGCCAAATTGGGACCAAAGGCTTATGAGCAATGCGCCGGCTTTATGAGAATCATGGGAGGTAAAAATCCTCTGGACGCCACCAGTGTGCACCCAGAAAGTTATGAGGCGGCCACCGGACTTTTGGAAAAGCTGGGGTATAGTCTGGAAGATATTGACAGTGGGAAGTTGAAAGGTATTTCCCGTCAAGTGAAAAATCTGAAAGGGCTGGCGAGAGAGTTGGGAGTGGGTGAGATCACCCTGGAAGATATCGTCAAAGAGCTGGAGAAACCAGGGAGAGATCCCAGAGAGGAGATGCCAAAGCCGATTCTCAGGACGGATGTCATGGAGATGAAGGACTTGAAGGAAGGCATGATCTTGAAGGGAACGGTGCGCAATGTGATCGATTTTGGCGCCTTTGTGGACATTGGAGTCCATCAAGATGGATTGGTTCATATTTCACAGATGACAAAACGTTATATCAAACATCCGCTGGAGGTAGTTAGCGTCGGAGATATTGTGGAGGTCAGAGTGCTCTCTGTGGATCTTCAGAAGAAGAGAATTGGTCTAAGTATGATATTGGACGCCTAGCACAGCGGAAAGCGGGACACCAGATCTATAGAGGAGTAGATACATGGGAGAGAAAAGAACAGAGATAGGCTCTTATTTCCTTTTCTGGGAACAATTGACCCGGGAGCAGCGCCAATTGTTGCTCTCGTCGGTGAGAACGCTTCATTTTCAAAAGGGAGAGATGATCCACAGGGGTGAGGAAGACTGTCTCGGCATTCTGTATGTGCTCTCGGGACAGATCCGGGTTTATTCTATGTCGGAAGAGGGCAGGGAGTTGACGCTCTATCGGCTGGTGGATGGGGAGGTCTGCCTGTTATCGGCTTCCTGTATGTTCTCGGGGATCCAGTTTGATGTTATGATCTCGGCGGAGAGGGAGACGGAGGTGTTGCTGTTGCCGGCCAGGGTGTACCGGAAATTGATGAATGAGTCGGCACCTGTGGCTAATTTCACCAATGAGTTATTGGCCGAACACTTCTCCGAGGTGATGTGGCTGATGGATCAGATCCTGAACAAAAAATTGGACACCAGGCTTGCTGCGCTTCTGTTGGAGGAGAGTGAGCTCTCAGGCAGTGAGGTGCTGTACATCACCCATGAGAGGCTGGCCAATCATCTGGGGAGTATTCGGGAGGTGGTGTCGCGGATGTTGAAATATTTCCAGAATGAAAAGCTGGTCCATCTGGGACGGGGAACGATTCGGCTGTTGGATAAGCCTAGGCTAGAAGAGTTAGCGGCGGAGAGTCTGAGATAGTCGTAAACCATATTCCTGAGGGGAATATGGACAAGGAGAAAGAGAAGTCCGTTGCGGGGACAGCCCTGGGATGGATGCGAGAAAAATGTGAAAACAAAGAAATTCAAGTTTTGGAGCAAATGGGATTCTTGTTTTGCGAATAGGAACAGGTTTTTCAGAGAGGAAGAAGAAACCTTATCAAGAAAGCCCGCCTTTGGTGTCTCGAGGACATAAAAGGCGGGCTTATTCTGTCAAATTTTCAGTGGACTTTGACGGCTACCATAGATTTCAACATATTTCTGAAACTATATTGGGGAATTCCTTTTGCCTAGAAACGAAAATCCCGGATACCTTCTTGAATTTTCTCCAGGTGGTCTTTGCAGATTTCCCGGACTTTCTCTCTGGGGATATTTTGGAGTTCTGCCTGAATCAAAGCTTCTCCAATCTGACGGGTCTCCTCGCTGGCATAGTCCATCAGGTATTCTTTTAGAGTCATAAGAGCGTTGGGGTGGCAGCAGTTTTGTATCTGGCCAGATTTACAAAGGGCCATAAAGCGGTCCCCAGTCCTTCCCTCCCTGTAACAGGCTGTACAAAAAGAAGGAATATAACCCATCTCCATCAGCCAACGGACCACCTCGTCCAGGGATCTCTGGTCGGAGACGTCAAATTGTTCGGTGTCCGTGGGGCGCTCCTCTTCCTGGTATCCCCCCACGGAGGTGCGGGAACCACCGCTGATCTGGGAGACTCCCAGACGAATCACTCGCTCTCGGACAGCCTGGCTCTCCCGGGTGGACACAATCATTCCAGTATAGGGCACGGCGATCCTGATCAATGCACAGATCTTGGCGAAAGTATCGTCGCTAATCCCATTGTCGAAGGCGGAGGGATCAATGTCGTCTGCTTTCTTGATGCGGGGAACGCTGATGGTGTGGGGTCCCACGCCGTGGACAGCTTCTAAGTGTTCCGCGTGCATCAGCAGGCCAGCAAATTCATAGCGGTACAATTCCAGGCCAAAGAGCACACCCAGTCCCACATCATCGATACCCCCCTCCATGGCCCGGTCCATGGCTTCAGTGTGGTAATTGTAATCGTGTTTGGGGCCAGTGGGGTGTAAATGCAGATAACTCTCTTTGTGGTAGGTCTCCTGAAACAAGATATAGGTGCCGATTCCTGCATCTTTGAGCTTCCGGTAGTTCTCAACTGTGGTTGCCGCGATATTTACATTGGCCCGCCGGATGGCGCCGTTTTTGTGTTTGATGGAGTAGATGGTCTGGATACACTCCAATATGTACTCGATGGGGTTCATCTTGGGATCCTCGCCAGACTCTATGGCCAAGCGCTTATGTCCCATATCCTGGAGTGCGATTACTTCCTGCCGAACTTCCTCCTGGGTCAGTTTCTTTCTGCTGATGTGCTTGTTTTTCAGGTGGTAGGGACAGTAGAGACATCCGTTGACACAGTAGTTGGACAGATACAAAGGAGCGAAGATGACGATTCGGTTGCCATAAAAGGCTTTCTTGATCTCCTCGGCCAGATCATACATTTTTTCAACTTTCTCAGGAATTTGACAGGCCAAGAGTACGGAAGCCTCCCGGTGGGTCAGGCCAGAGCAGAAAGTTCCCTTTTCCGTGAACCGGGGGCGGGCTTTCTCTAAGATTTGATCAATGAGCTGGCCGTTGTCTTTGTTCTCGTCTGCATAGCGTAGAGTCTCAAGAATTTCTTCATGGTTGATGAACTCATCTGCGCAGAGAGATTTTGGGTTGTACTTGTACATATGTTTTCCTTTCTTTCGAGTCGGCAATTCCCGGATAGACGCGGGGATTCTTTCTCGTTAGTGTTAGATTCCTTTTTGCCTCTTTCAGATCGGCACGATTGCCAGAGCATGTACCTTTGCCGTGAGAGAAAACCCAGAGAAGGGTGTGCAAAAAGGTAATTTTATTATAAAATTTGGTGGGAGAAATGTCAAATACTTATATAAATTGCACAAAACGGTTGAATCCGGAGAAGGAATTATAGGGCGAGGTGTACCAGGTCTCTTCCGGATGGTCTCTCGGATTTTTCTTTCGTTAGACGATTCTTCTAGATCTGAGAGCTAAGACTTTTGAGATTTTCTCAGAATTTCCCTGGGCGCCTGGATTTCATTGGCTAGAGTGTGCTCGGTGAGTTCTGAGAGAAGTCTTAGTCTGTGGTTGATGAGTGGACGCATGCAATTGGGGACGTGTTCTTGGTGCGCTCGGTGAATGGCCACGCATTCTTTACAATTGCCGTGGTAGCGGCAGGCTTTTTGACAAGAGCAGTGGTCTTTGTCTTGGTATTCTTTTCGGAACTCGGCGGCGAATTCTTCTTGTAAGCGCAGTCCTTCTGCGCGGTCGCCTCTGTGAAAAGCGGCCATGGCTTCTTTTTCTTTGGGGTTGTGTTCGATAATCATAGAAGACCCTTCTTTTTTCAAAATTTTACTTTATCAATTATATCCCGTTTTTAGACAAAAGAAAACCTCTTGCAAAAGGAGAGGGGGCTGCCGTTAGAAGATCGAGGTATGTCTGGTGAACACAGAATGTTCACAAAAAAATTAGCACTCACCTGTTGACAGTGCTAATAATAAGTGTTATATTACATATAGAACAAAGGGGAGGACAAAAAAGAGAGGATCCAGTTCCTTCCCTGAAGGATACCAGTTCCAAGGAGACGCGGAACAGTAAATAGATAGATTAGAAAAGGAGAGATGACTTATGTTAATGCCAAGTGTATTTGGAGAGAATTTATTCGACGACTTATTTGGGAGTTTTCCGTTTTATGATGATAAGGCGGAGAAGAAATTGGAGAAAAAGCTCTATGGCCGCAGAGGTCAGAACCTGTTAAAGACAGATATCAAAGAGACTGCTGAGGGATACGAGTTGGTGGTGGATGTGCCTGGATTTAAGAAAGACGAAGTTAAAGTGGCCGTGGAGAATGGCTATCTGACTGTCAGCGCCACCAAGGGGCTGGACGAGGAGGAACAGGATAAGAAGACCGGGCATTACATCCGCAGAGAGCGTTATATGGGAGCTTGTGAGAGAAGTTTCTACGTTGGCGATAATATGACGCCGGAGGATGTGAAAGGGGAGTTCAAACACGGTATCTTGACCCTGTTTGTACCCAAAAAAGAAGCAAAGCCAGAAGTGGAAAATAACAAGTATATCTCCATCGAGGGATAAGCCTAAGGAGAGTGGAGAGATTGAGGTTCATTGGAAATGGGTTCAATGAGAGCAGAGATCTCTTGTGAGTGGATGTAAAAAGCGCCGTTAGTTAGCTGATTATCAGTTAATTAGCGGCGCTTTTTGCGTGGTAGGAAGTGGAGTAATGAATGTACATAAGATTTGTATTTTGCAGAGACTATTATACAGAATGGATGGAGGATAAAAATTTTATAAAACATACCGTTTTGCAAACGAAAAAAGGGGAAAAATAACGTTAACATGAAGTCTGAATAAGGAGTGCCCCAGATACAGATAAGACAGTCTGCATATAGAGCTATTTGGGGAAAAGGAGGTCCATTTATGACAAAAAAGGGAATGAAAATAGGTGTTATGACTGCTGTGGTAGCCGGTGTGGGAAGCATTTATCTGGCAAAGAAATTCAGAGAGGAAAGTGTACAGATAGAAGAAAAAGATAAAGATGTGAAGGAGAATTATCGCAATACAGAGCGGGATAAAAATGTAAAGAACAGTAAGGGAATCTATTACAGTAGTGGAAACTATGAGGCATTTGCCCGGCCGGAGAAGCCAGAGGGGGTGGAGGAGAAGCACGCCTATCTCGTGGGAAGCGGACTGGCCTCTCTGGCCGCAGCGTGCTTCCTGGTGAGAGACGGCCAGATGCCGGGTTCTCACATTCACATTTTGGAGGCGTTGGATCTGGCGGGAGGATCCTGTGACGGTATCTATGACCCTACGAGAGGCTACGTGATGCGAGGGGGGCGGGAGATGGAGAATCATTTCGAGTGTCTGTGGGATTTGTTCCGGAGTATTCCTTCGCTTCAGGTGCCGGGGGCATCTGTGCTGGATGAATTCTACTGGCTGAACAAACATGATCCCAACTATTCCCTGTGCAGGGCCACAATTGACAGGGGGAAAGATGCCCATACAGATGGCAAATTTAATCTCAGCCAGAAGGGATGTATGGAGATTCTGAAACTTTTTTTGACCAAGGATGAGGATCTCTATGATAAGACCATAGAAGATGTTTTTGACGACGAGGTGTTTCACTCTACATTTTGGCTGTATTGGCGGACAATGTTTGCCTTTGAGAATTGGCACAGCGCCCTGGAGATGAAGTTGTATTTTCAGAGATTTATTCACCATATCGCCGGCCTGCCAGACTTTAGCGCGTTGAAATTTACAAGGTATAACCAATATGAATCACTGATTTTGCCTATGCAAGCATACCTGGAGGAGGCAGGGGTGGATTTTCAATTTAACACCCAAGTCACCAATGTGATTTTTGAGTTTAAGGAAGGAAAAAAGATTGCCTCTGTCTTAGAGTGCAAGGTAAAAGATGAGGAGAAAAATATTCTTCTGACAGAGAAAGATCTGGTCTTTGTGACCAATGGAAGCTGCACAGAGGGGACGGTCTATGGGGATCAGGATCATGCGCCCAATGGAGACGCAGAGAGGAGAAACAGTGGTTGTTGGAGTCTCTGGAAAAACATTGCCAGGCAGGACGGAGCTTTTGGAAATCCAGAGAAGTTTTGCTCAGATACCTCGAAGACAAACTGGGAATCAGCCACAATCACCACTTTAGACGAGAAGATTCTCCCTTACATCACAGATATCTGCAAACGCGATCCCAGGAGTGGCCGGGTGGTGACAGGGGGAATTGTAAGTTGTCAGGATTCCAGTTGGCTGATGAGCTGGACGATCAACAGACAGGGACAATTTAAGGATCAAGATAAAGAAAAAGTCTGTGTCTGGGTATATGGACTTTTTACAGACGTACCCGGAGACTATGTGAAGAAACCTATGAGAGAGTGTACTGGCAAGGAGATTACGGAAGAGTGGTTATATCATTTGGGTGTCCCTGTGGAGCAGATTCCTGGGTTGGCGGAGGACAGTGCGGTCTGTGTGCCTACTATGATGCCTTATATTACGGCGTTCTTCATGCCCCGGGCAAAGGGAGACCGTCCCGATGTAATTCCTGAAGGGTGTGTTAATTTTGCGTTTTTAGGACAGTTTGCGGAGACTCCCCGGGACACGGTGTTTACCACAGAGTACTCGGTGAGAACTGCCATGGAGGCGGTGTATGGCCTTCTGGGTATTGACAGGGGGGTGCCGGAGGTCTGGGGGAGCGTCTATGATATCCGAGAATTGATGGAGAGTTCTGTGCGGTTGATGGATGGCAAATCACCATTGGAAATCCCTCTTCCAGGACTATTAAATGGACTGAAGCGGCCATTAATTAAATTGCTGAAGGGGACGGCCGTGGAGAAAGTTATGAGAGACCACAAAGTATTAAAAGATTATATGTAGGAGGAGAGGTAGATTCTAACAGAAGAGATCGTATACTGGTTACAATTTTTGGGACTACTAGGCTATTTTTCTTCACTTATGTTATAATGATCTTTACTCCAAGAGAAAGAGCGGCTGCTGTGTGTTGGAGGGGGGCAGCCGTCGGAGCGATGTGGTCATAGACTAAGATATATAAATACAGTAATTTGGACATTGAGATAAAAGGAATATCAAGGGAGGGTTATAAATGGAACGTTTAGAGAGTCTTAGAGAGGCGATAAGCCAGAGACATTCGGTGCGCGCCTACCAGGCTAGACCGATTGAAGATGGGAAGAAAGAAAAATTGAAAAGCCGGATATCACAGTGTAACCGGGAGAGTGGATTGCATATTCAGCTCGTCACCGACGAGCCCAAAGCTTTTGACAGTAGAATGGCCCATTACGGCAAATTTTCGGGAGTGACGAATTATCTAGCTTTGGTCGGCAAGAAAGGTGCGAGATTGGAGGAGCTCTGCGGTTATTATGGGGAACAGTTGGTCTTGTATGCGCAGCAGATGGGATTAAACACCTGCTGGGTGGCTTTGACTTACAAAAAGATACCGGAGGCTTTTCAAGTTGATCCAGGGGAGAAATTGGCCATCGTTATAGCGATTGGCTATGGGAAGAATCCGGGGGTACCCCACAGGTCAAAGGCCTACTCGGCAGTTTGCGCGGAGACCGGCGCAGAGCCAGACTGGTTTCGGGATGGGGTGGAGGCGGCTTTACTGGCTCCCACAGCGGTGAACCAACAAAAGTTTCACTTTACTTACAAAGAGGGAAAGGTGGCGGCAAAGGCAGGATGGGGTTTTTACAGTAGGATTGATCTGGGAATTGTGAAATACCACTTTGAGATTGGCGCAGGGAGTGATAGGGGGATCTGGTGCTAATCCTGAAAAGAATTCTGGAGGAAATTGATTTAACCGTATCAGGGGAGTCACGCGTTTCTTAAATGGGGGTAGGATTTGCCTGTTTTGGCAGGGGTACAGGTTCCTGCGAAAATGCCACGAGAGTGGCGATAAGATTATGAGCACGTAGCAAAGCGGATTGTGAATATCCGCTTTGAATGTGTTGGTTACGAGACTAGAATCAGAGATGAACACAAAATGTCCATAAATATCTTGACAGAATCGGAAAATTTTGTATAATTATTCGTGATTAAGTGAGTTAGGTTAAACTAACCGACGAGGAGGAAAAAGAATGAGAAGATGGAAATCGGCAATGGGTATTTTGTGTGCAAGTGCTCTTGTGGTAGGCAGTGTGCCACCGCCTACTGTCTTAGCAGCATCGACTGCCGGGGACAGTGATTTCACCGTGGAGGAAGACTTTAGCGGGGGAACGGAGGGATTCTCAGGTACGGAGTTGGGGGGAGAAGATGCTGACAGTATGCTTGACTCTCAGTTCACACAGACAGACCCGCAAATCACAGAACAAGGGGACGTGCAAACACAGGAAAACGGAGGAGAACTGCTCATCCGTGACGTCTGCGACCTGGACGACCTGCTGGCAGAACAATTGGGTGACAATAATGTGATCAAAGTCGCCACCTCTTTTACGGTGGCAGCAGGAAATACGGTGTTGCCGGCCCAGATTAAGACGATTGTGGGTTGGCAGGAGAAGAACTTCTTCGATGAGGAGGGGGAAGTGCCGAGGACTCTGGGAAATAAGAATATCTCGGGGGAGACTTTCACCTTTGAGCAGGGAAGCGACACCACTGTTCGGAAGATCAATTTTGCGTTTCGAGACGACAAGAGTCTGGTGATCCCAGAAGGTGCGACCGTCACGTTTGAGAGTTGTAGTTTTAACAATACGATTGTAAATCATGGTACTGCCATTTTCCAGGATTGTACATTTGAGAATGGGAAGATTGAGAACCACGGGGACGCACAGTATACAGGAGATACTGAGGAACCGGAGAATGTGGCGAAGCCGGAGACACCTGTGGGAGGAGAGCTGGTTATCCGTGACGTCTGCGACCTGGACGACCTGCTGGCAGAACAATTGGGTAACAATGATGTGATCAAGGTCGCCACTTCTTTTACGGTGGCGACAGGAAATACGGTGTTGCCGGCCCAGATTAAGACGATTGTGGGCTGGCAGGAGAAGAACTTTTTCGACGAGGAGGGGGAAGTGCCGAGGACTCTGGGAAATAAGAATATCTCGGGGGAGACTTTCACCTTTGAGCAGGGAAGCGACACCACCGTTCGGAAGATCAATTTTGCGTTTCGAGACGACAAGAGTCTGATCATTCCAGAAGGAGCCTATGTCACATTTGAGGACTGTGACTTTAGCACTACAATTGTAAATAACGGAAGCGCCGTGTTTAACAATTGTACCTTCCAGAGTGGTGAGATTGAGAACAATGGCACTGCAGAATACATAAACGGGACAGTGGAACCGGAGAATATAGGAACCCCGTCTGGTGGCCAGCATATCAATCTTGGACTTACAGTGAAAGAGTCAAAGTTAAGTGATGCGGTTCAGGGAACTCCTTATGAGAAGGAGATTGGCTATGAACTCAGTGGCAGTAATAAGGATGATGCGACAATTTCTGTAAGTGTCGATCCGGCAGACAGTGGAATCTCAGCCGTGGTGGAGAACGATAAGATTGTTTTGTCCGGGACTCCGTCCAAGACTGGGACAGTGACGGTCACTGTGACTGCGGAGGCAACGGGAGACGAGACCGTGTCAAAGGACATCACTCTCACAGTGAACGAGAAGTTGTCTGTGAGTCTGGAAGGAGAGCTTGATTGTGTGACAGCAGGACAGATCCGTTATCAGAATTACCTGAATGTGTATGTGGTGGATGAAAAGGGGAATAAAGTAGATTACTACGATTATTCTCAGCAGAATCCAGACTCCAAGATTCAGGTGTCTCTGTCGCCGGAAGGCAGCGGCCTTCAGGCTTATTGGCTCTACGATACAGTTGTGGTGGCTGGGGACGCGGAGAAAGCGGGAACTTACACGGTGACTGTGACTGTGACAGATAAGGGTCAGACGCTCACCAGTAACAGTAAAGAGTTGCGCATCTATACTGGGAAAGAGACATTGAAGGAACAGTTCGCCCAGGTGGAAGGAGCTCAGGAGAGCTGGGACATGGAGCCTTATGAGATCAGTTCCAGCGATCATGCGGTGGTGCCGACTCAGTTAAAGACCATCTATGGCTCTCACGAGTCGGGATTGTATGGTATCATTGGAAACAACCAGTCGGTGGGGACGGATACGTTGACGATCCCGTCTGGATGCCAGGTGACTTTTGAGAATGTGAAGTTCTATAGTAGCGTAAAGCTGATTGTGGAGAGGGGAGCTTCTCTGACGCTAAGGGATTCTGTGGCTTTCGGGGAGATTGAAGTGAATGGGGGAAGATTTTCCATAGGGAATTCTTCTGCACTGACGGACAGACTGATCTTGAATGACGGGAGTACCTTGGCTGATTCGGAGTTGGTGTCTAACTATACATTTCTGACCGATGGGGCTGAGAAAAGGGAGATCCCGGCGGTGGTGATCGTAAATGGAAAGGTCACTGCAGAAGGGACGAGTACCATAACCGGCGATGAAAGTGCTTCAGACAAGGCTGGACAGACAGGGCTTCAGGTGAATGGGGAGTTGGTGATTTCTGAGGGAAGCACTCTGACTGTAAATGGCGGCGGGGACGGATCCTATGTGATGGGCGCCGGCGGTGTCGCAGTGGAGTTAAACGGTGGTAAAATATCCGGGGCAGGCAAATTGATTGCCAACGGCGGACACGGGGTGGACGCAGTCGGCGGAACCGCTATCGATGGATATGGCACCGTCTATGTGGCTGAGCTGGAGGCCACGGGAGGAGACTCAGAGAAATTGATCATAGCCCAGAAAAAAGGTGGGGATGCAGTGGGAGAACTGGTGACGGTATCCACAGAGAATCCGACCTTAAAAGGCGGCAAAGGCAACCCAGACGGCATCAGCGGTGTTCTGGAGACTCCGGAGTTGATCAGTGGGAAGAATGACTCTTACAATAAAGTAAGTGTGAAATGGAAGGCTGTGGAGAATGCGGAAGGATATCAGGTATACCGCAAGACAGGCGACGGTTATTGGAAGAAGCTGGCCCAGATTTCTGGTGGAGCTGTGACTTCTTATGTGGATTCTAGTGTTGTCTCAGGTACCACTTACCGATATACGGTGCGTGCACTTAGACAAAAAGATGGAAAACAAGTTCTCAGCGGATATGACCACACAGGACTGACGGTGAAAGTACAGAACGCGGCGCCTCAGACTCCCAAATTGGTGAAGGCGTCCAGTTACTCCTATAATAAGATCAAAGTTACCTGGAAGTCGGTAAAGGATGTGGACGGATACTTTGTATTCCGGAAACTAGGGTCTGGATATTGGAAAAAGATCAGTCAGATAAAGGGAGAAGAGACCACTTCCTATATCGATATGAAAGCATCCACAGACACAGTCTACCGGTACACGGTACGAGCCTACAAGACGGTGAAAGGTGAAAATAGTCTCAGTGGATACGATAAGACGGGAGTCTCTGCCAAAGCGGTTCCAAACAAATCCGCTATCACAGCGCTCAGCAGCAAGGGCAAGGGATCTATGACAGTTCAGTGGAAAAAGATCTCCGGAGCTGATGGATACCGAGTATACCGGATCAACAGCAAAGGCAACTATACTTATGTGGCGCAGGTCGCCAGTGGAAGTACTTTGCAATATACGGAAAAAGGCTTGAAGTCAGGCCAGACATATAATTACAAGGTGCGTGCATATCGGACAGTCGGCGGTGAGAAGATCTTTGGCGCTTACTCAGACATCAGATCTGCTTCTGTGCGTTAAGGGGATCTGCTGATTTTGAGAAATTATGTGTGACAAAGAAGTCATGTAAGAGGTCTTGGATCTTTGGTTTCTAGAGAAAATGCTCTGATTACCCTTCGGGGGTTCAGAGCATTTTTGATCTTTGCTGGATTTTATAGAAGTCAGAGAGTTTCCACAAGAGCCTGAAACTCTCTTAAATGGTGAATCTCGTAGTCGGGGAGAAGACCAGAGTGGTTCTCTACACATGCAGGGTTAAACCATACCGTGCGGATTCCGGCATTCTTTCCCCCTTGGATGTCTGAGGTAAGACTATCGCCGACAATCACAGAGAGTGCTTTGTCGAAGTCTGGAATCTGTGCAAAGCAGTGTTGAAAATATTCCAGTCTTGGTTTATCAAAACCGACGATTTCCGAGATGAAAATATCTTGAAAATAGTTGTCCAGGGAGGCGCTTGCTATACGGCCTTTCTGGACGCTTGCAGTGCCGTTGGTGACCAGGTATAGCTGATATCTCTGGGATAGATTCTGGAGTAATTCCTCGGCGCCATCCATGTAGTAGTGGCCGATTCCCAGGTAAGTCTCATAGATTTTGGCGGCTTCTCTGGCGGAGCAGTCGGAGCCGATTTCTTCAAAGAGTAGTTGATAGCGGCGGATTTTTACCTGATCTCTGGAAATCTTTCCCTGCTCCAGAAGTTTCCACTGGGCTAGATTCAATTCGCTGAACCGCTTTAGGAGGGTGGGGGTGGGATCGATTCCCATCTGCTGTAGGGTCTTGGAGAGCGCGGTTTTCTCGGCTTTGTTAAAATCGAAAAGGGTATTGTCTAGATCAAAGAATATTGTTTTAACCATGGTTATCACCTCACGAAAATATTGTCAATATATGAGAAATTATAACATTGGCTGTTTTTGCCTGTCAATGAATGCAAAATTTTTGAAAAGCTCTTGAAATCAGACCAATAAAGAATTATAATGGAACCTAAATAAAAGAAAATTCTTCGGGGCAGGGTGACTCTTTTGGATGGCGAGAAGCTTGATGGGAGGGAATTCCCTACCGGCGGTAAAGTCCGCGAGCCGTGAGGCTGATTTGGTGACTGTCTGTGGATGCAGATGGAATTCCAAAACCGACAGTATAGTCTGGATGAGAGAAGAGATTTAAGTAAAGCAATAGGATTTAACAGCGCCCGGAGATTTTTTGAGGGCGCTTTTTTGTGTTATAGGAAAGTTCTTTGAACTTCCCTATAACACAAAAACGCTCCGCGAGGATCGCACTGCGGCGGAGTGGGAATATGTCGCGTACGCGACCCGCCGCAGGCGGAGAATCCTGCGTGGCAGGATTCTTTGTTCCGTTATAGGAAAGTTCTTCGAACTCCCCTATAACACAAAAACGCTCCGCGAGGATCGCACTGCGGCGGCGGAGGAGTATGTCGCAAGAGAGACCCGCCGCAGGCGGAGAATCCTGCAACGCAGGATTTTGTATCTTGTGTGAGGGATTACCTCGTGGGACAGGATGGAGAATTTCCTTTTATTTAGAAAAATGAATAAAAAGGAGAGAGAATTATGAGTGAAGAAGTGATTAGGAATCCCCGTGTGGTGAATCGGAGTAGGACCAGGAATCTGGTGCAAGTGGCTATGTTGGGGGCAGTGGCCGGGGTCTTGATGAATTTTGAGTTTCCTATTCCGTTTTTGGCGCCGCCGTTTTATCAGTTGGATTTCTCGGAGATTCCGGTTTTGTTGGGGGCTTTTGCCATGGGGCCTATGGCGGCAGTGGTCATTGAGTTGATCAAGATTTTGCTGCACTTTGTCTTCCATGGGACGATGACAGCAGGGGTGGGAGAGTTGGCCAATTTTATCTTTGGCTGTGCCTTTGCGGTTCCGGCTGGCTTGATCTATCGCTATCACAATAAGAAGACCAGAGTCCATGCAGTGGCAGGGATGGCGGTGGGGACTGTGCTCACCACGATTTTGGCTTGTTTTATCAATGCATTTTTGCTGTTGCCGGCCTATGGGAAGGCCTTTGGAATGCCGGTGAGTGCGTTTATTGAGATGGGAGCGGCCGTTCACAGTTCGGTGAATAATCTGTTGACTTTTGCCGCTTTGATCTTGGTGCCCTTTAACTTGTTTAAGTATGTGGTGGTGTCTGTAATTGTATTTCTGATTTACAAGCGGGTACGCATAATCTTAAAAGGAGATTGAGAAGAAAATGGGAATAATCAGGAAGGTGGAGAAGCTTACGGAGCTGTCCTACCTGAATATGTATCAAATTCAGGCAACCAGCATCCGCAATACTCCAGTGGTCTACAATCTGGCCTCCAGAACCAGCGATATTCAAGAGTTGAAACTAAAAACTCATAAAAACCGGGCAGATGGTGTAATTGTGTATAGTCTCTACGGCGAGAGAAGGGACCGGGTGGTCTTAGTGAGGCAGTACCGGTATACCATAGATGACTACATCTATGAGTTCCCGGCTGGCCTAGTGGAGGAAGGCGAGGATTTTCACCAGGCGGCAGTCCGGGAGATGCAAGAGGAGACGGGGCTGACCTTGACGCCGGTTCCCGTGGGGAACGGATATGAGAAACCTTACTATACCACGATTGGGATGACGGACGAGGCCTGCGCCACAGTCTATGGCTATGCCAGCGGGCAGGTGGATAAGAGTGGACAGGAAGATTCGGAGGAGATAGAGATCGTCTTGGCAGACCGGGAGGAGGTAAGGCGGATTCTCAGAGAAGAGAAGGTGGCTATCATGTGCGCCTACATGTTGATGCATTTTCTGGATGAATCCAGAGATCCATTTGAATTTTTAACCTTGTCAGGAAAGTCTCCCGCTTCTTAAGCGGGAGTAAGAATTGCCTGTTGTGGCAGGAGTGCAAGCTCTTGCCAAAATGCCATGAGAGTGGCGGCAAGGTTGTGAGCAAGCGGCGAATCGGATTGTAAATATCCGTCTTGACATTGCTAGAAGTCAGGTTTTTCCTTCTGCAGGAGTGCGGTGGGAAAAGCCTTTTTTTGAAAATACGTCTTGCCAGGACCATACTCTGACGTGAGAAGCATAGGTTGCAAAAACAATCCGACGTAGGCGGATGCGTAAGAGGTTGGTTTGAGACCGCGAATATTTTGGACTGTCAGAGGAGACAGAGCCGTATATATAAGAGAGGGAAATTCTAGGAGCTGAGTGATTGGAAAATCAGAAAATAGATGATTTGTTAGGCTTGGCATTGGACGCCACAGAAGAAGAGAGAGAGAAATCTTTGAACTTGAATGTGGGGTATGATTCTCAGGTGCGTCTGTGGGATGTAATTGTGAAGTACACAGGAGATGTCCGGGTTTTGGAGAGCGATACAGTCACGGTAGTTCCGCTTCTCAACGGATATGCGATTGTGACTCTATCGGAACAGGAATTGATGGAACTCACTCAGAAGCCGGAAGTTGAGTATATAGAAAAACCCAAGAGACTCTATTTTGCAGTATACCAGGCCAAGGAAGCTTCCTGTATTCCCCAGGTGCAGAGTCCGCCGTATAATCTGACGGGACAGGGGCTATTGGTGGGTATTGTGGACTCCGGGGTGGACTACAGGCATCCGGATTTTTGCAGAGAAGATGGCGGTAGTCGTATACTCAGATTGTGGGATCAGACAATTTTTGGAAATCCCCCAGAGGGCTACCGGATCGGGACGGAGTACACTTCTGAACAGATCGATGAGGCCTTGGCTCTCCCAGCGCAGGAAGGGTATCAGAAGGTTCCCTCCCGGGATCTGAGTGGCCATGGGACGGCAGTCCTTGGGATAGCGGCGGGGAATGGGAGGGCGTCCCAGGGGGTCAACCGTGGCGTGGCCTATGAGAGTGAGTTGCTGGTGGTGAAACTGGGAACCCCCAGGAAGGATTCTTTTCCCAGGACTACGGAACTGATGCAAGGGGTGGACTACTTGCTGAGGCAGTCCATGAAATTGGGCAGGCCTATCGCTATAAACCTAAGTTTTGGAAATAGTTATGGTTCTCACCAGGGAAATTCACTGCTGGAGACATACTTAGATCAGGTGTCGGACGTGGGGCGTTGTTCCATCAGTGTGGGGACGGGAAACAACGCGAATCAGCCGCTCCATACATCGGGGACTCTGTCCAGAGGGGAATCGTCAGAAATTGAGGTGGCAGTCACCGCTTACGAGACTGTGCTGAATTTGCAGATTTGGAAATCTTATGTGCAGGATTTGGATATTTATATCATCCATCCATCTGGCTTACAGATTGGACCGCTCTATGAGCGTTTGGGGACCCAGAGGTATGTCTTGGGACAGACGGAACTGTTGATCTATTATGGAGAGCCAAGTCCCTATCAGTTATCCCAAGAGATTTATGTTGATTTTATACCCCGAGGCGCTTATGTGGACTCTGGGATCTGGAAAGTCCGGCTGGAGGCCAGGAGTGCGGGAGAGGGGAGGTATGATTTGTGGTTGCCCGGAGGGAATATTCTGAATGCAGGAACTGGTTTTTATCAGCCTTCGCCGGAGTTTACACTGACCATTCCTTCCACGGCGTGGAAGGTGATCTCCGTGGGAGCTTATGATTCCCGGTATCTGACTTACGCCGATTTCTCAGGGAGGGGAAGAGGGGCGCCAGGGTGGAGTCAGAAACCGGATCTGGTGGCCCCCGGAGTGAACATCCTGGCGCCAAAGGCCCAGGGAGGATACGCCAGCGTCACCGGAACGTCCTTTGCGACCCCCTTTGTCACAGGCGGTGCTGCACTGCTGATGGAGTGGGGAATCATTCAGGGGAATGACCCTTATCTCTATGGAGAGAAGATTAAGGCTTACCTCCAGAGAGGAGCCGTCCCTCTGCAGGAATTTCGGGAATACCCCAATCCCTTTGTGGGATATGGGGCGCTGTGCGTGAGGGAGAGCCTGCCAGTGTGAAATGGACAGTGACAGACGGGGCTTCCCTTGCTAACCGTTGGAGCGACTGACCTGGGGATGTGGGGAGGTGGCCCTGCGGGTTTTTGGGTTCATAATCCGTACCAAAATGAAGGCGCAGACGACGGCGGCTACGGCCGGCACAGCGCCTCCGATACCTACAAAGCGCAAGCCGGCGTGTTTCACAATGGCGCCTCCCATGGCGGAACCGGTGGCGATTCCGAAATTGTAGAACACAGAGATCAAAGAGGAGGCCAGGTTGACACAGGCGGGGTGATCTTCTGCGGCGACAGACAGAAAGTGCATCTGCAGGGGGGAGTTTAACAGATACATCAATACGCCCAGAACGAAGATGGCAACTCCGCCACTTACCAGGTTGTAGGTGGCCAGGGGGAGCAATAACATAAATATAGTCTGGACGCCGTAGATCAATGGCAATGGCTTGATACCAGAGCTTTTTGCCATCTGGCCGGAGGCCACATTGCTGATAATAGCGGCAATCCCGAAGATGAGAAGAGCGATGCTCAAGAAGGCGTCAGGGATATGCAATTCCTGCTGGAAAATTGGCGTCAGGTAGGTATAAAAGTTGTAAGTGGATGCGCCGCTGAGAAAGACAATGGCGCAGCCCACAAAAATCCTTTTGTCCTTAAAAAGCTGAAATTGTTCCAGGATGCCTCCGGCGTTCAGAGGACTCTGGCGGGGTAATTTGACAAAAAGTATGGCGGCCAGTACGGTTGTTGCCAGAAAGATGGCGATGAAGGCAGCTCTCCATCCCAGGGCGTTGCTGATGGCAGAGGCCAGAGGGACTCCCAATACGGCTGCGATGCTAAAGCCAGAGAAAACCCCGGCGATCACCCCAGGTACATACTCCGGCGAGGAGGCCACATCCTTGGCAAAAGTCATGGAGAGGGATACCAGTGTGCCAGAGACGGCTGCGGTCAGGATCCGAAAGACCAGGAAGACTGAGTAGACAGGCGTCACGGCACAGATCAGATTACAAAGGGCGAAGACGGTGATTCCGGCCATGGTGATACGAAAACGGTTGAATTTCCCCACATAGGCTGCTAGAAAAGGGGTTCCCAGCCCGTAGGCGAAAGCAAACATGGAGACGATGCCTCCGGCTTGGGTGAGACTGATTCCGAAACCATCGGCGATCTCCGGCAAAATACCTACCACTGTGTATTCGCTGGTTCCCAGAAAAAAGCTCAACAGGATCAGTCCCACGACAGATACGTTAAAAAAACGGTTTTTGGATGGCGACATATTTTATTTCCTCCTTAATAATGGTATCTATGAAAGTCAAAGCGAATATTAACAGTCCGCTTCGTTTCTTGCTTATAACCTTGTTGCCACTCTCGTAGCATTTTGGCAGGAACTTATACTCCTGCCAAAACAGGCAAGTTTTAGTCCTGCTAAAGAAGTGTTGACTTTCCTGATAAGGATAAACTCGAACGGTAACAAGAATAGCATATATTTATAGGGGATTCTTGTTTACAACTGTTGAATTTTTGTAGTATATTGATGTCAGAGCGAAGGGAGGTGGGAGTGTGGCTATACCTGTATTTGGGAAAGAGCGGAATCTTCTTAATCAGGAGTCGGGGCTTTCTTATACCATTACCAATATCTATAATGAGGTTCCCAGACATAGGCACAATCACTATGAGCTGTTTATCATATCAGACGGTACAGCTTACCATATGATCAATGATTCCGTGCAGACTGTGCGCAAGGGCGACCTTTTTTTAATACGGCCGGCGGATGTCCACTGTTACAATTTCTATCACTCGGAGAACTTTGGTGTTCACAATCTGGGATTCACTGTACAGGTGATGCAAAATATTGCCCTTTTTTTGGAACAGGAGGAGAAGAGGAATCAGTTGGTGGACTGTGAGATGCCGCCCCACGTACATTTGGAGGAAGAAAACTTTGAAAAGGTACTTCAGTTGATGGATGATACGGGCGATATTATCAATTCCGGACATCCCCGCCATGCCAGATACCATGCCCAGAGTGTGATCGCACTTCTCCTGGAGGACTATTTTTTTACGGAGGATGAGAATGTTCCCTGGAAGCAAATGCCATCCTGGCTTTCAGAACTGCTCCAAGATATGTCAAAGATCGAGAATCTTCAGGAAGGTTACGAGAGAATGTGTGACTTGGCGCCGTGCTCATCCAGCCATCTGTGCAGAACGATGAGGCAGATCTGTGGAAAGACGCCTACCCAGTACATCAACCATGAGAGAATGAAGTATGCAGTGTATCTTTTGAGACAGACGGAGAGAGAGATTTTGGACATCTGCGAGAGTTGTGGGTTCTCCAATTTAAGTCATTTCTACCACCTATTCCATAAGCAATTCGGAATGTCCCCGGCCAAATTTCGAAAGACGGTTTGAGAAAAAAGGAGAGAACAAGAATGAGAGCATCCTTAATTTGACAAATCCATGGATTCTATTTACAATAGCAATCAGCAGTGCAAGGAGAGTCGAAGAAATAGGACACTGGATGACAGATAGATGAATAGAAAGATAGAGGGAGAACGGATGATGAGAGCCTGGGAAAGCAATGTGAGACAGGTTGTCCCTTATACTCCAGGGGAACAGCCCGACGAACCGGAGATGATTAAACTAAATACCAATGAGAACCCATACCCTCCTTCACCTAGAGTGGAGGAGGCTTGGAGTAAGATGGACCTATCTCAGATGCGTCTGTATCCGGATCCGGCGGCGAATGTTCTGGTGGACGCCATTGCCAGGGAGTATGGGGTCCGTAGCAGCCAAGTGTTCGTGGGCGTAGGATCCGACGATGTGCTGGCCATGGCGTTTCAGACATTTTTTAACTCGGAGAAGCCGATTTTATTTCCGGATATCACCTACTCTTTTTATGATGTGTGGGCAGAATTGTTCCGGATTCCCTACCGTTGTCCAAAGTTGGACGAACGGCTTGCGATCCAAAAGGAGGATTATCTGGGTGATAATGGAGGGGTTGTATTTCCGAATCCCAATGCCCCCACAGGGGTGTCTCTTCCATTGGACACGGTGGAAGAGATTGTGAGAGGAAATCCGGACGTGGTGGTGATTGTGGATGAGGCGTATGTGGATTTTGGCGCGCAGACGGCTCTGCCGTTGATTGAGAAGTACGACAATCTCTTGGTGGTGCAGACTTTCTCCAAGTCCCGTTCTCTGGCTGGGCTGAGAATTGGCTATGCCTTCGGGGACGAGAAACTGATCCGTTATCTGAACGATGTAAAGTACTCTTTTAATTCTTACACCATGAACCGGCCTTCTCTGGCGCTGGGAGCAGCGGCGGTGGCAGATCGGGAATACTTTCAGGAGACAGTGAGAAAAATTCAGCAGACCAGAGAGTGGACGAAAGCCCAACTGCGCCAACTGGGATTTATATTTGAGGATTCCCAGGCTAATTTTATCTTTGCAACGCATCCACAGCACTCGGCAAAAACCTTGTTTGAGGCTCTGCGGAAGGAGCATATCTATGTGAGATATTTCGCAAAACCACGTATCGACCAGTATCTGAGGATTACCGTCGGGACGCCTCAGGAGATGGAACACTTTATAGAGTTCCTGAGACGGTACTGTGGGCACGCAGAGTGTCTTTGAAACTGTTGTAACAAAGTGTTCAAGAAGCCAGATAATCCGTATGGGACGGAGATGCTTTGGCCTTGGACTGTACGAGACATTGATGGAGGAAACTTATGGAATCACTGGTACAATGGTTTACGGAGACGTTATCTCCGTATATCTCGGAATATGCGGTTATATTTATCATCTCCTTGCTTCCGATTCTGGAGGTCAGAGGAGGTCTTTTGGCGGCTAGTTTGCTGAAGATCCCGGAACTGCAAGCCATTCCCATATGTATTATTGGCAATGTGTTGCCGATCCCTTTCATTTTACTATTTATCCGGCAGATCTTTAAATGGATGAAGAAAGTAAATCTTTGCAGAGGGCTGGTGGAAAAGCTAGAGAAGAGAGCCATGGGCAAGAGCGATCAGATCAAGAAATATGAGTTCTGGGGTTTGATGTTGTTTGTGGGGATACCTCTCCCGGGCACTGGCGCTTGGACAGGGGCATTGATTGCCTCATTGTTGGAGATTGATATCAAGAAATCGTCCATTGCGATATTCTGTGGGGTCGCCCTGGCCACAGCCATTATGTATGTGGTATCTTACTTGATTGTGGGGAATATCGTCAGCTAGAGTCAGGTTCGCAGGGGATATAGACGAAGGAAAACGGAGCAGGATCTCTTTCTTCATTGTTGATTGGAGTTGTCGATGAGGGAAGATTCTCGCGTCAAGGCACAGTCAATGTTGGACTGTGCCTTTTCTTTCTTGCAATGCACGAGTAGATTCGATACAATGGGAAGCACAAAGTATGTCCGAGATTAGGTGGGTATCACGAAATAAATAGAGGGATGGACAGGTGGATTAAGATGATAGATATCAAAGAATTTCAGAAGAAATTGGGAGAGCTTGTGTCTTTGTCAAAGGCCCAGGAGGGCGAGATGACCAAAGAGCAGATTCAAAGTTTTTTTCAGGAGGAAGAGCTGGAGGAGGCTCAAGTTGAGAGTATCCGGCAATTTCTCAGGGGACAATCTGTTGGAGAGAAGGAATCGCAGAGAGCGCCTGTGGCGGAAGAGAGAAAGGCTTTTCCTTTGTCTGAGGAGGAAGAAAGCTATCTCAGAGAGTATGAGAGAAGCTTGGGGCAGATTGAGCCTGTGAAGCCCCGTGAGTTGGAAGCGCTATACCAGGCTGTGGAGGAGGGAAAAACCCAGGCCCTGCCACGTCTGGCGGAGTTGTACCTGGGGCAGGTGGCGGATCTTTCCAGAGAACTTCATGTGCAAGAGGTATTTTTGGGAGATATGATTCAAGAAGGGAATATGGCTTTGATGACGGCGTTGAATCATTGGGAACCAGATGGGGATCCTGGCTTGTGGCTTCTGGGGGAAGTAAAGAAGGGACTGCAGAGTATGATTCAGGAGAGGGACCGGCAGCGGCGGGAAGACGATGTCCTTGTGAAAAAAGTAGAAAAATTGGAGTCAGCAGTCCGTCAACTGACGGAAGATGAGGAGGAGAAGAAATTCAGTGTGGAGGAACTCTCTGTACTTCTGGACATGGAAGTGGACGAGATCCGGGATGTGCTTCGTCTCACAGGAGACGACTAGTCTGCATTTTGCATAAAATTATCCGAAAGCGTATATGCTGTTAATGATGAAAACTAGAGACAGATATGGAGGAGATCAGATGATAGGCATTCTTATTGCATTGCTTTCGGGGGCGTTGATGAGTATTCAGGGAGTATTTAACACAGAAGTCACGAAACAGACCAGTCTGTGGGTGTCCACAGGGTGGGTGCAATTGACGGCGTTTGCGGTCTGTGTGCTGGCTTGGCTGTACAATGGCAGGCAGAGTGTGGCCACATTGATGCAGGTAGAGAATAAATATACGCTTTTGGGTGGCGTCATAGGAGCGTTTATCACGGTCACTGTGATACAGAGTATGAGTCAGTTAGGGCCGGCGAAAGCGGCGATGTTGATTGTAATCTCACAGTTGGCGGTGGCTTATGTCATTGAGCTGTTCGGGATGTTCGGAGTGGATAAGCAGCCCTTTGAGTGGAGAAAGATTATGGGGATGCTCGTGGCCATCGCAGGGATTGTGATCTTTAAGTGGGAGAAGTAATTCTGTGTGGGCAATATTCTAGATTTCCCCTTGTAATTGGAGCGTAAATTCGATAAAATAATAGTGGTTATGTATTGCTGTCGGGGACTTTACAGAGCAAAATTGTAGAGGAGATGACAGAAAATGCAAGAAAGAAATTTAATAGTCCAACCTTGCAAAGTTAAGTCTAGACGGGCTGCGGTTGCAAGATATTGTTTTGCCCTGTGGTGTCTCGCCGTATTCTTCTCTGTCTTGTCCGGCTGTGCTGGAGAGAGAGAAAAGCTTTCTTTGACGGAAGAGCGTGCGCAGGGGGAGGAAGAGAAGAAAGAAAAGAGCGAATCCCGGGGAGAAGCAGAAGCTGTCCAGAGCAGAGAGATCTGTGTGGACTTGTGTGGGGCAGTGGCGAACCCGGGGGTTTATTTTTTGAAGGAGGGTAGCCGCCTGTACCAGGCAGTGGAGATGGCAGGTGGCTTTACTCAGGAGGCAGCCACGGAAGGGCTGAACCAGGCTCAAGAGCTGACAGATGGACAGCAAGTCCGTGTGCCTACTGTGGAAGAAGTGGAGAGCCAGACTGAGATTGCGAATCAGGGGAACTCTCAGAATCCAGAAATTCCTGGCGTTGGGGATGGGAGAGTGAATCTCAATACGGCAGGGGTGGACGAGTTGATGACCTTAAATGGTATCGGGGAGAGCCGGGCACAGGCGATTCTTACATACAGGGAAGAAAACGGAGCTTTTCAAAGTATAGAGCAGGTGAAAGAGGTCAGCGGCATTGGGGATGGGATCTATAGCCGGATTAAGGATCAAATTGTTGTAGAATAGGAGAAAAACCATGGGTAAAAAGGTATTGGTAGTAGATGACGAAAAATTGATTGTAAAAGGAATCCGCTTTAGCCTGGAACAGGAGGATATGGAAGTAGACTGTGCTTATGACGGAGAGGAAGCTCTGGAGTTGGCTAAGGGGAATAAATATGACATTATCCTGCTGGACTTGATGCTTCCCAAGATGGATGGGCTGGAGGTGTGCCAGCAGATTCGGGAATTCTCGGATGTCCCCATCGTTATGCTGACGGCAAAGGGCGAGGATATGGATAAAATTTTGGGATTGGAGTATGGCGCGGACGACTATATCACCAAACCGTTCAATATCTTGGAAGTGAAAGCTCGGATTAAGGCGATTATGCGCCGGGCGCACCAGGAGGCGAAAACCCAGGAGAAGGCCAAGACGGTGGAGGTGGGAGAGCTAAAGATGGATTGTGAGAGCCGGCGAGTCTTCATCGGCGGCAAAGAGATCAATCTGACGGCCAAAGAATTTGACGTCTTGGAGCTTTTGGTATTCAATCCCAATAAGGTGTACAGCAGAGAGAATCTGTTGAATATTGTCTGGGGTTACGAGTATCCAGGCGATGTGCGGACTGTGGATGTACATATTCGTAGACTGAGAGAGAAGATCGAGGCGAATCCCAGCGAACCCAAGTATGTACACACCAAGTGGGGGGTCGGATACTACTTCCAGGCGTAGACACTGGCCAGAGACAGGGGTAAAGCTTACATGAAGAAAACAAGGAAAAAATCAAGATTCTTTAAGAGTCTCCGGTTCCGGATGATGATTATTTTGTTCCTTCTTGGAATCATTCCCAGCGTTGCGGTAACGGCAGGTATCATTGGAACTTATGAGGAACGGGCCATCGCCCTTAAAATCGGAAATGTGAAAAATCAGTGCGATATTATCTCAAATATGTTGATTAGTGAAGGGTATATGAGCGACCAGAAATCGGTGGCCGTCAACAGTAAGTTGGACATGTTCTCCAGCGTCTACAGCGGGAGGGTTTTGGTCGTGGATCTGGATTTCCAAGTGATCAAGGACACTTATAACTTGGATGAGGGGAAGACTTTGATCTCCAAGGATGTGCTGAAGTGTTACCGGGGAGAAGTGAGCAGCCACTATAATAAGCAGAGCCAGTTTATCGAGATGACATTCCCTATCCAGGGAACCGATACCAGTAAAATCTATGGAATGATGGATGTCAGTGTGTCTAGCAATGAGATTGCCTCCAATATGGAAGTGTTGGAACAGCGGGCGATCTTGATTTTGGGAATTATAGCAATCTTAGTGATTGTGCTGGGCTATATGTTGGCCAGTCTGTTGGTGAAGCCGTTTGCCCGGGTGACTAAGGCCATTGAGGATTTGACAGACGGTTATCAAAAATATGAGATTTCTGTGCCTGATTATACGGAGACGGAGTTGATCACAGATGCGTTTAACAAGATGCTGAGCCGTATGAAGGTTTTGGATGAGTCACGGCAGGAGTTTGTGTCAAATGTGTCCCATGAGTTGAAGACGCCGATGACATCTATGAAGGTTCTGGCGGACTCTCTGGTGGGGCAGGAGAATGTGCCCGAGGAGCTCTACCAGGAGTTTCTTCAGGATATCACTGTGGAGATTGACCGGGAGAATAAGATTATCACGGATCTGCTCTCATTGGTGAAGTTGGACAAGAAGGTGGCGGACATGCATGTGGAACATTTGCATATCAACGAACTTCTTGAGGCGATCTTGAAACGCCTTAGGCCGATTGCGGATAAGAGGAACATTGACTTGATATTGGACAGTTTTCGCCCGGTAGACGCGGATGTGGATGAGGTGAAATTTACGCTGGCCATCAGCAACCTAGTGGAAAATGGAATCAAGTACAATGTGAGCGACGGATGGGTGAGAGTCTCTTTGGACGCCGATTATAAGTATTTCTATGTGACTGTGGCAGATTCGGGGATGGGGATTCCGGAGGACAGTATCGAGAGAATTTTCGAGAGATTCTACCGTGTGGATAAATCTCATTCCAGGGAAATCGGTGGAACTGGTTTGGGTCTGGCTATTACCAAGAGCGCGGTGCTAATGCACCATGGAGTGATCAAAGTATTTAGTAAGGAAGACGAGGGAACTACCTTCACGGTGAGGATTCCTCTGTCTTATATACCGTAGGAGGAGCCGGGATGAAGAAAGGAATCGTTTTATTGCTGGCCATTCTACTGTGTTTTGGCAGCTTGAGTGGCTGTAAAATTTCCGATATTCTGGGAAAGGACCAGGAGGAGCAGAAAGCGGCAGGCACTTTTGTAATATATTACCTGAATGCGGATGGGACTGGGTTGGCGAAGGACTATTACACGCCGGAGGACGAGGATACCGAAGCTATGATTCAGGAGATGCTGGAGATGTTGGATAGTGAGAAGCCGAAGGAAAATATGCAAGCTCTCTTACCGACGGCTGTGAATATCAATTCTTACGCCATAAGGAAAGAGACGGTTGTCATTGATTTTAACAAGGATTATCGAAAGATGAAGAAGGTTCGGGAGGTCCTGGCCAGGGCTGGGATCGTCAAGACTTTGATTCAGATTCCCGGGGTCCAGACAGTAGAGTTTACTGTGGATGGGGAGGCGTTGACGGATTCCAAGGGAGATCCCGTAGGCGGGATGGATGTCAATACTTTTGTGGAGCATGCCCGAACGGATATCAATAATTACCAGTACACTACGCTGACCCTGTATTTTACCAATAAAGAGGGAGATGGGCTGGTTCCAGAGAGCCGCAGCGTCTATTATAGCAGTAACCTTCCGCTGGAGAGGGTGGTTGTGGAGCAGCTTTTGGAGGGACCAAAGGAGAGTGACGCCTATCCTACGTTGCCGGAGAATGCGCATCTATTGAGCGTGACCATATCAGAGGATATTTGCTATGTGAATTTTGACGATATATTTGTGGACAGCGCACTTCCAGTTCAGCAAAGTATCCCCATCTATTCGATAGTGAATTCCCTGGCGGATGCCTGTGGGGTAAATCAAGTGCAGATCTCGGTCAATGGAGAGAGCAAGATGACTTTCCGGGAGACTATGAGTTTGAATAAGTTCTATAAAAAGAATAAAAAGCTAATTGAGACAAAGCCATCTTGAGAGGAGGGAACAGTTGCGGACACGGCCATTTTGTGTTCTGTGCCTTCTTCTGATGGGAGCGATCTGGGCGGCGGATCTTCTGGGGCTTTCCCTATTTCGGGCAAGCCCCTTGACAAAGGAGATGGAGGACAAACTTACGGGGGAGTCGGTGGTCGTCCAGGGAAGTCTTCAACAGGAGACGGAGAACGAGAACAGTATTTCTATTTATCTTAAAAATTCATTTCTGATTTTCAAATCAAAAAAAATTCCATTACACAACTTAAGAGTCTATATGGAGAGTGAGGTGCAGCTCCCCTGGGGAACGCAGGTGGAGGTGAGGGGAGTTCTAAGACTCATAGAGCCGCCCAGCAATCCAGGTGAATTTGACAGTCAGCTTTATTATGAGACTCAGGATATCTATTACACTCTAAGTCAGGGGGAAATTCTGAGGTATTCCAAGGGTTACAGTTATTATCAAGAGGGAATCGCTCGTCTCCGGGAGCGTCTTGGTCAGTGCCTTCAACAGGTTGCCGGGGATCATGCGGGGATTTTCCAGGCGATGGTGCTGGGGGATAAAGCCCAGTTAGACGCTCAGGTTAAGAGTCAGTATCAGATGGCGGGCATCATTCACATCTTAGCTATCTCAGGTCTCCACTTATCGGTGTTGGGAACGGGGCTGTATAAGATACTTAAAAAGCTGGGGGCAGGTCACGGATTGGCGGGGACATTGTCATTGGCTTTGATCTTACAATATGGGGTGATGACAGGAGAGAGTGTGGCCACTATGCGGGCGGTGGTGATGTTCCTGGTGGGAATTGGCGCTAAGATCTTGGGAAGGTGCTATGATCTTCTCACTTCTCTGTCGGTGGCAGGCATCTTGATTCTTATAGAGCGGCCAGCTTGTCTGTATTACAGTGGATTTCTATTATCTTTTGGAGCAGTGTTGGGGCTGGGATGGATTCTTCCAGTTTTGGAGAGACTTCCGGTTAAGCAAAAGTTCTTGCAGCCGTTTTGGGGGGCGGTCAGTGTACACCTGGTTATGGCACCTCTCTTATTGTACTTTTTCAGCGAGGTCTCCTTGATGGGAATTTTGTTGAATTTGTTGGTAATTCCTACAGTCGCGGTGGTGCTGGCCAGTGGGCTGGCCGGTGTGGCGGCAGGGTTTCTGTGGATAGGATGGGGGAGGATTTTGATTTTGCCAGGCCGCATCCTTCTGTGGATCTATGGCTGGCTGAGCGCCCTGTGTTGTCAGATCCCCTTTTGTACTTGGGTAGGCGGAAAACCAGAGTTTTGGCAGATGGCGCTGTACTATTGCGGATTGATTCTGTTGGTGGAGGCTGTTCGCCGTGCGCCGTGGGAGCAGTTGAGAAGGCCGAATCTCATCCGGGCTTCGCTGGTGGGAGGATATGTGTTTCTCCTGGCGCTTCTATCCTGGAGGGACAGACAGGGGCTTCGGATCACCTGTCTGGATGTGGGACAGGGGGATGGCATTGTGTGGGAAAAAGAGGGAGGGGAGTGTTATCTGATGGACGGAGGGAGTACCAGTCGGTCTCAGGTGGGCACTTACCAGATCCTTCCCTATGTCAAGAGCCGGGGGATATCCAGGATTCGTGCAGCTTTTGTCACCCACACGGACGAGGATCACTATAATGGAATTGTCCAGATTCTGGAGGCACAGATTGCCCATACCACTTCTGTGAGAGTGGAGAGCCTAGTATTACCAGACTGGGAGCACAAATCTGAGTCGTATCGGCATTTGGAGAGATTGGCTGAGGAGGCAAAGATTGGCGTCTCCTACCTAAAAAGGGGCGATATGCTCACTTCGGGAGAGCTGAGTCTATATCTGTTTAAGCCGGAGCGGGAGAATGATCTGGAGGACGTCAACGGCGGATCCATGGTGGCTGAGATGAGGTATGGGAAATTTCGAGGGTTATTTACAGGTGATACAGGGGAAGAGCAGGAGAGAGAATTATTGGAGGAATTGGGGGCATACACTTTTTTGAAAGTGGCTCACCATGGTTCTAAGAATTCCAATTGTGAGGAATTTTTGAAGAGGGTGGCTCCGCGGATCAGTGTTATCTCTGTGGCTCGGTCAAATCGCTATCGGCATCCTCACCCAGATACTGTGGAGAGGCTGAGAAAATGGGGTGGAGAGATCTATATGACGAAAGATCAAGGCGCGGTTACACTGTGGACTGACGGGGAGGAGGTGACAGTTGAGGGGTTTCTCAGAGAAGATCAGTGACGTGACTGGCGCTGAGAGACGGAGATGGAAGGTGAAGGAATTCTTTGCCCGGGCTGGGTATCTGTGCTATAATGACTCAGAGAATAAGGTCTGGGCCGTTACAGACGGCGGGTGAGAGATCAGAATCGTAAAGGGTAGTGGCTGCTGACGGGGAGATGTGACTACAGCGACGCAGGTTTCATGAAGATAGGCGGAGGAAGAGTTGTGAAGAGTATACAGGAGGATATCAAAAAAAATGAGTTCCAACCAGTTTACCTGTTATACGGTGAGGAAGCGTACCTGAGGCAGCAGTATAAGCAAATGCTGCTGAAAGCCCTCAGGCCAGAGGAGGATACGATGAATTTCTCCAAATATGAGGGAAAAGGAGTGGAGCCCAGGGAGATTATCGACTTGGGGGAGACGATGCCTTTTTTCGCATCGCGGAGAGTGATTTTGCTGGAAAATACGGGTTTTTTTAAGAATAAGTGTGAAGAGTTGGCGGATTATCTAAAACAGCTTCCAGAGTATCTGTGTATGATTTTTGTGGAGGCAGAAGTAGACAAAAGGGGGAGAATGTATAAGGCTGTCAAGAATGTTGGGAGAATTGCAGAGTTCTCAGTTCAGAACACGCAGACACTGACCCGTTGGATTTTGCAGATCTTAAAGAGAGAGGGAAAGAGAATCACACAGAGGGATATGGAGCTGTTTCTCACGAAAACGGGGACGGACATGGGAAATATTCGAATGGAATTGCAAAAATTGATAGACTATACGTTGGGGAGAGACGTGGTGACCGGAGAGGATATTGAGGCGGTCTGCACCACCCAGACGACCAATAAGATTTTTGACATGGTCCGGGCCGTTACCGAGAAGGACCAGAGGAAGGCCCTGGATCTATACAATGATCTGCTGACTTTGCGGGAACCTCCTATGCGAATTTTATTTCTTCTGGCGAAACAGTTCAACCAATTGATGATTACAAAGGAGATGGCAGAGTCTGGATATGGACAGCCGGAGATTGCAAGTCAGTTGGGCGTTCCCACCTTTGTGGTTAGGAACTATTTGCAAATTGCCAGAAAATATAGACTTAGCCAGTTAAAAAGAGCAGTGGAGGATTTCACTGAGGCGGAGGAGATGGTCAAGACGGGACGTCTGGGAGATGTATTGAGCGTGGAATTGTTGATTATTAGGTATAGCAGTTAATACAGCCGAAACGCTATGTTTTTTCAGTGTTTATAGGCAAATAAAAAAGACAGCCACTGACGGGATGGATGTCTTTTTTATTTCGTCTTAAAAGAATATCTATTAACCGATGCTGTTAACGGCTTTGGTCAAACGAGAAATTTTTCTTGCGCAGTTGTTTTTGTGGTAAACGCCCTTAGATGTGGCCTTGCTGATGGTAGACACAGCGTCTGTCAGAGCAGCTCCGGCAGCCTCTTTGTCGTTCTTTGCCACTGCAACCTCAACTTTTTTGATTGAAGTCTTCACTGCAGATTTGATAGCTTTATTTCTCGCAGCTTTCGTTCTGTTTACTAAAATTCTCTTTTTTGCGGATTTGATATTAGCCAATGTGTACACCTCCAATTTATCGCGATTGATCTGTTTTTCTTTTTTCCATAGAACAGACACGGACATTTCTATGGAAACATGCTTATATAGTTTAGTATAAGTGATCGTGGTTGTCAATACATATTTCCGGAAAAACTGTAGAAAATAGAGAAAAAGGTCGGTGCCAGCTGGCTTGACAAGTATTCCGCTCTCAAGACGAGATGGGCATGGCAGAGTATGAAAACCTATGGAGGGAGAATGATGTTGGAAAATTACAGAATCCGCACGGATTTAGCGTTGGAGACCACTGAGCGTTTTAAGGAGGACAATGTGGAAATTCGTGGAGTGGTGCTCCGCGAAACTTATGACGAGGAGAAGGACATACGCACCACAGTTGTAAAAATTGAGACAGAAAATGGGGCGAAGGCCATGGGACGGCCACAGGGGACTTATATTACCATTGAAGCTCCCAATCTGTCTGTCCCCGATGAGGATTACCACAGGGAAGTCTCGGAGGAAATTGCTCATCATTTGCGACAGTTGTTAAATCTGGAGGAGGAGACGTCTATCCTGGTGGTAGGTCTGGGGAACCGGGAGATTACTCCAGATGCCTTGGGGCCAGGAGTGGTTGGCAATCTTCGCATGACTCGCCATATTATCCGAGAATATGGAATTTCTGGGATCGGTGAGGAGAAGGCTCACCGGGTCAGTGGAATTGTCCCCGGCGTGATGGCGCAGACGGGGATGGAGACTTTGGAGATTATCCAGGGGATTGTCTCAGAGACCAAACCGGAGGTTGTGATTGCCATTGACGCCTTGGCGGCTAGGAGTACCAAACGGTTGAACCGGACGATCCAGATTACGGATACAGGCATCAATCCGGGCTCAGGGGTGGGAAATCACAGAGAAGGGCTCAATGAGGAGAATCTTCAAGTTAAGGTTATTGGAATTGGCGTCCCTACAGTGGTTGACGCGGCTACGATTGTCCATGATGCTATGGCTGGTTTATTGGAAGCTTTGGAAGAAAATGAACAGAAAGAGTTTCTGGAGGAGATGATCTCTCCTCAGTTGCACAGCTTATTCGTCACACCGAAAGACGTGGATGAGACGGTGAAGAGACTGGGGTATACGATCTCAGAGGGATTGAATCTGGCATTTGCAAAAGTATAGAGGACTTTTGGAAGGATGAGCGTCATATACATTCTAAGAGGTGATTAGGTGACGAGATTCCAAAAAGCGTTCTGCATAGTTTTATGCTTATGTCTAGTGGGAATTCCCGTGGTAAAGAAAATGGACTTCCTTCAGATACCACAGATAAAAAGCGATGATCTGGAACGCCTCTGGAAGCGCCTTCCAATATACGGGTATCTAAAAGAGAGATCTGTTTGGGAGCCTCAAAAAGAGGATCCTGAGACTTATGAGAAGATTGTGGAAGCCAACGAAACCTACCTGTCTGGTAAGGTTCTGGATGAGAACCAGGAACAGGTGCAGGAGAAAGCAAAGAAGGAACAGCAAAAACAAAAAAAGAAGGAACAACAGGAGAAGGAAAAAGCAGAGAAGGAACAGTCGGCCGAGACGGCGGTTACGCCGCATCCAGTCTTGGATCTGTCGCCGGAGAGGCTGGCTGATTATGATTATCTTTTAAATAATTTTTTTATTGTGGATCCCAACACAGCCACCAGCGCAGATCAATTAAATGCGGCCCAGTTTTTGGCGGAGGATTTGACGATGAAGCAGGATAATTCGAAACCGCAGATTTTGGTCTATCACAGCCACTCGCAAGAGGACTTCGCGGACACAGTTCCAGGGGATTCTAGCACCACGGTGGTGGGCGTGGGAGACTATCTGGTGGATATTTTGCAGAATCAATATGGCTATCAAGTTCTCCATGTCACAGACGCGTTTGATATCGTGGACGGGGAGTTGGACCGGAACAAGGCTTATGATTTTGCACGGGCGAAAGTAGAGCAGGTGCTGGAGGAAAACCCTTCTATTGAAGTGGTGATTGATCTGCACCGGGATGGCGTGCCAGAAGACCGTCATCTGGTGACAGAGGTCAACGGTAAACCGACTGCGCAGATCATGTGCTACAATGGATTGAGTTATACGGTGAACAATGGACCTGTGGATTATCTGCCCAATCCTTATATTCAAGATAATCTTGCCTTTTCCTTTCAATTGGAGTATCAGGCCGCTCAGTATTATCCGGATTTGTATCGGGGAATCTACCTGGCCGGTCTAAGGTACAATCTCCATTTGCGACCGAAGGCCATTTTGTTGGAAGCAGGTGCCCAGACCAACACAGTAGAGGAAGTAAAAAATGCGATGGAACCTTTCGCGGATATTCTAGACAGAGTCTTAAAAGGCGAGGGGTAGGGGCCGCTGATGCGGTCTCTTTTTTGGTTATAGGAAAGTTCTCCGAACTTCACTATAACACAAAAACGCTCCGCGGGGATCGCACTGCGGCGCTTTCCCACGAAACCAAGGCCTTCCAGACAGCATACCATAGAAAACCCCATGACAACCCCCACCAGCTATGCTATAATGTGCACGTAAGCATTGAGCCATGCGTAAATCCAGGAGCGAGAGCCGGACCGCTGGCGGGAAGGCTAGAGGGGATGGATTTACATAGGGCGAAAGCCCGTGACGAAGTCTTACCGAAGGGAAGACGAAGTGCATGGCGAAAGGGAATCCAGGAGCGAGAGCCGGACCGCTGGCGGGAAGGCTAGAGGGGATGGATTTAC
>JBKXQO010000012.1:67128-96399 GCA_047014865.1 Blautia sp.
TGACGAAGTCTTACCGAAGGGAAGACGAAGTGCATGGCGAAAGGGAATCCAGGAGTGAGAGCCGGACCGCTAGCGGGAAGGCTAGAGGGGATGGATTTTGCCGACTTACATATAGGATAGTAGGAGGATATTTTTTTGGCAGTGATAGATCAGAGTAAAATAAGAAATTTTTGTATAATAGCGCATATCGATCACGGTAAATCCACATTGGCAGATCGAATTATAGAGATGACAGGACTCTTGACAGACAGGGAGATGCAGTCGCAGGTCTTGGACAATATGGATCTGGAGAGAGAACGAGGCATTACAATTAAGGCGCAGACAGTGAGAATCGTCTACAAAGCGGCAGACGGACAGGAATATATTTTTAACTTGATAGATACGCCAGGGCATGTGGATTTTAATTATGAGGTGTCCAGAAGCTTAGCAGCCTGTGACGGGGCAATTCTAGTTGTGGACGCGGCCCAGGGAATTGAAGCTCAGACCCTAGCGAATGTATATCTGGCCCTGGATCATGATTTGGATGTCCTTCCAGTAATTAACAAGATTGATTTGCCCAGCGCAGATCCAGAACGAGTGATCAACGAGATTGAGGATGTGATTGGTATTGAGGCTCAGGATGCGCCCAGGATCTCAGCGAAGACCGGAGTAAACGTGGAGGAAGTGTTGGAGCAGATTGTGGAGAGAATTCCGGCTCCCCAGGGGGATCCCGAGGCTCCTCTGAAAGCTCTGATTTTTGACTCACTCTATGACGCATACAAGGGAGTGATTGTATTTTGCAGAATTAAGGAAGGGAGTGTGCGAAAGGGGACTCCCATTCATATGATGGCGACCGGGGCCACGGAGGAAGTGGTGGAGGTTGGATATTTTGGCGCGGGACAGTTTATACCCTGTGAGGAGTTGAGCGCGGGTATGGTGGGATATATCACGGCCAGTATCAAAAACGTGAGAGATACCCAGGTGGGCGACACTATCACCAACAGGGACAATCCCTGCGCGGAACCCCTGCCCGGATATAAGAAGGTGAATCCCATGGTATACTGTGGCATGTATCCGGCGGATGGGGCGAAGTACCAGGATCTCAGAGACGCCTTGGAAAAACTGCAGTTAAACGACGCCTCGCTCCAGTATGAACCGGAGACTTCCGTGGCATTGGGATTCGGCTTTCGCTGTGGATTCTTGGGATTATTGCATTTGGAGATTATTCAGGAGAGACTGGAACGGGAATACAATTTGGATTTGGTGACGACGGCCCCAGGCGTTATCTATAAAGTTTATAAAACGAACGGTGAGATGATTGAGCTGACTAATCCGTCGAATCTTCCAGATCCATCGGAGATCGAGTATATGGAAGAACCCATGGTGGATGCGGAGATCATGGTGACGACTGAATTTATAGGCGCCATCATGGACTTGTGTCAGGAACGCCGGGGACAGTATCAAGGAATGGAATATATGGAGGAGACCCGGGCATTGCTGAAGTACAAACTTCCCCTCAACGAGATCATCTATGATTTCTTTGACGCTCTAAAGTCTAGATCCCGGGGCTACGCTTCTCTGGACTATGAATTGTGTGGATACGAGCGCAGCGAGTTGGTGAAGCTGGATATCTTGGTGAACAAGGAGGAGGTAGATGCTCTCTCTTTCATCGTACATGCGGATACGGCTTACGACCGTGGAAGAAGAATGTGTGAGAAGTTAAAAGAAGAGATTCCCCGCCAGTTGTTCGAGATTCCCATTCAGGCGGCAATAGGCAGTAAGATTATCGCCAGGGAGACTGTGAAAGCAATGAGAAAGGATGTGCTGGCCAAGTGTTACGGCGGAGATATCAGCCGTAAGAAAAAGCTGTTGGAAAAACAGAAAGAAGGCAAGAAGCGGATGCGCCAGGTGGGGAACGTAGAGATTCCACAGAAAGCATTTATGAGTGTCTTGAAACTGGATGATAAATAATTTGGTCTCGGCCAGGGAGAGCGGTATGAATACGAAAAGATGTTTGGTGGCCATTCTGTGTATGGCGTTGATTTTGTGCGCAGCGTCAGCAGGTTGTGGGAAAGAAAAAAGTAAGGATGAAACCCAGATTAAAAAATTGGTGAATACCACCCCCACCCCCACGGTTCAGTTGGAGAAAGAGGACCCGGAAAATACGAAGACAGAGGGCGGCATTTCCATGAGAAATGACTATTTAGCTCAAAAGGCAGCAGGGGATGTTCCATCTGTGGAGGATAATTCGAATGCAAGCGGCGATTCCTCCCAGGAAGGAGCCGGTCAGGGAGCAGATGGAGCAGGCGACAGCACAGATGGAAGTGGTGCGGACTTGCAGGATGGATCTGGAGACAGTGACTCAGATGGAGGGGATATGCAGTCAGGCCAAGGAGAAGATGACGGTATTGAAGAGTGATAAGACAAGAGAATTGGAACTCTATGTGCACTTACCTTTCTGTCTAAAAAAATGTGATTATTGCGATTTTCTCTCGGGTCCGTCGGATCCAGACGGGAGGGCGGCGTATATTCAAAGTATGCTCAGAGAAATACAGAGCTTGGGACAACGCGAGGCAGATGAAGACTGGAGTGTGCGCTCAGTGTTCTTTGGGGGAGGGACTCCGTCCATTTTACAGGGGCAGGAGATTTCCTTGATCTTGGCAAAATTGCGTGAGAATTTTCGCCTGGATGACTATGTGGAGATTTCTCTGGAGGCGAATCCAGGGACCTTAGACCGGCAGAAATTAAAGATATATCGGGAAAGCGGGGTTAACCGGTTAAGCCTGGGGTGCCAGTCTACGAAGAACCGGGAGCTCAAGACTTTGGGAAGAATTCACAGTTGGGAAGAGTTTTTGGAGTCCTTTGAGATGGCCAGAGAGTTGGGCTTTGAGAATATTAATGTTGATCTGATGTCGGCGATTCCGGGACAGAAGATCTCAGACTGGGAGGAAAATCTGAGAACTATTGCACAGTTGTCGCCGGAACACATCTCAGCTTACAGCTTGATTATAGAGGAGGGAACGCCATATTATGGCAGGGAACTCGACTTGCCCGACGAGGACAGTGAGCGCAGAATGTATGAGATGACGGGAGAAATCTTGAGAGAATATGGTTATCACCAGTATGAGATTTCCAACTATGCGAAGGAGGAGAGGGAATGCATCCACAATCTGGGATATTGGCAGCGGATCTCCTATCTGGGGATTGGCTTGGGGGCAGCGTCTCTTCGGGGAAATGTGAGGTATTGCAATACATCCTCAATGAGTGATTATCTACGTGGCAATGGGAATCTTGAGGCGATCGAACAGAAGTGCCAGAGACTGACAGTCAGGGAACAGATGGATGAGTTTTTCTTTCTGGGACTTCGGATGACCAGGGGAGTGGAGCTGGAGATATTTCAAGATACTTTTGGCTGTATGGCCGAGGAAGTCTATGGCCGGGCTATCGAGAAGCACGAGAGATTGGGGCTTCTAGAGAGAATTGACGGAACGCTGAGATTGACCCCAAAAGGCGTCGGATTGAGTAATCAGGTGTTTATAGATTTTATAGAGTGAGAGAATAGTCGGCTTGAAGATAGAATCTTCGGGTCGGCTTTTATTTTGTGACAGAGAACTTTTTATATTAATGTGTGAAAGTCCAGTGTTCTCCAGTGAAATGAAAGCTCTTCAGGTGTGATGTATGATTTGTTGCTACATTTTGAAAATGCATTACGAAATCCTTTGGAATATCTATGTGATATGCAAAAATAGAAAAAACGTTCGATTTTTCTTGTGTGAGTTTGGATCTTGTGGTATTATAAAGAGAACAAATGTTCCGAAATTGAGTTCGAGAGAGGAGGAGAGATTGGAGGTGGATGTACAGAAGTCAAGCGCCAGAGTGTTCACACACACGGCAATGAACTTAGAGGAGAAGCTGGCGATTTTAGCCGATGCGGCGAAATACGATGTGGCCTGTACTTCCAGTGGAGTGGACCGCAGGGGAGAGAAGGGCAGTCTTGGAAATGCCTGTGCTGCTGGAATCTGTCACAGTTTTGCCTCCGATGGCAGGTGTATTTCTCTGTTAAAGGTCTTGTTGAGCAATGAGTGTATCTATGACTGTAAGTACTGTCTTAACCGCAGATCCAATGATCGGGCGAGAGCTACTTTCACGCCGGAGGAAATCTGCAGTTTGACGATAGAATTTTATAAGAGAAATTATATAGAAGGGCTGTTTCTCAGCTCTGGAGTGGTGAAGAGCCCTACCCACACGATGGAACAGATGTATCGGGCCTTGTATCTGTTGAGAAATCAATACCGGTTTCGCGGATATATCCATGTTAAGGCGATTCCCGGAGCAGCTCCGGAATTGGTTGAGCAGATGGGATATCTGGCTGATCGCATGAGCGTGAATCTGGAGCTCCCGACGGCAGATGGGATGAGACGTCTGGCGCCTAATAAGACCCATGAGCATATCTTGAAACCGGTACGGCAGATTCAAAATGGGATTGGCAGGTACAGGCTTTCCATAGGGAAAGAGGCTAATATGGAGCGGCATCAGATAAATGGATATCTGTCGGGAAGCATATTTTCCAATACCCAGAGAAGGATTAGCGGCGACATGTCCCCCGAATCCCTAGTCGGAAAAGAGGGGCAGAGGAGTTTTGTCCCGGCGGGACAGAGTACACAGATGATTATAGGGGCCACTTCGGAGAATGATTTTCAACTGTTAGCGACAACTCAGGCTTTGTATCAGAAGTTTGATCTGAAGAGAGTGTTTTTTTCTGCTTATATCCCGTTAAATGAGGACCCCTTGTTGCCTGAACTGGGAACCGCGCCGCCTTTGTTGCGTGAGCATAGGCTTTATCAGGCTGACTGGCTTCTTCGATACTATGGGTTTCGTGCCGAGGAGCTGCTCAGTCCGCAGAAGCCCAATTTCAACGTGCTGCTGGATCCAAAGTGCGACTGGGCCCTGCGACATTTGGAACTTTTTCCTGTGGAGGTTAACCTGGCCTCTTACGAAGAGCTTTTGAAAGTTCCGGGAATCGGGGTGAAATCTGCTATGCGGATTGTGAAAGCTCGGTTGGGAGGGAGCTTGGATTTTGATGGGCTTAAGAAAATTGGGGTGGTATTAAAGAGGGCAAAATATTTTATCACCTGCAGAGGGAGAATGATGTATTCGATACCTATTGAGGAGGACTTTCTCACAAGGCAGTTGACAGGGGAGGATAGCAAGACGGCCTGGGAGTTGGGACATCCACAGACGTACCGCCAGCTCTCGCTATTTGATGATGGAAAATTGGAGATTCCACCGACTGTGGAGGACGCCCAAAAAGTGATGATGGGGCAGATCTGACAAAGAAGGATAAAGGAGGAGCGGGAGATGGAAGTATTCACCTGTGAGGATCGGTTTGATACCATGATGACCTGCATTTATCAGGCGTGGGCGTCCAGGGTGGGACATGCCAATGTAAAGTTGGAATTAGAGCCGGTGGAGGAACCGGAATTATTTTGTAATTACCATCATGTGGAGGCGGATGTGGAAAAGGCCAACAGTGTTGTGAGGGCTGTCCAGAATAAGATATCAAGAAGGGCTTACCGTATGGTCTATGGAGCCAGTCTTTCCAGCCAGAGAGAAAAGATGGATGCCATCTATCGATTTTTGGTTGTAGGTTTCCATGTGGGAGCTAAGGTTGTGGATTTACTGGCAAATCCTCATGTGAACAAGTTATTTCAATTGGAGAGAAAGGTTCAGAATGAAGCGCACTATTTTCGGGAGTTTACTCGTTTTTCCAGAGTTGAGGGGAGAGAGATTCTATGGGCAAAGATAGAGCCGTCCAGCGATATCTTGACGATCTTAGCGCCTCACTTTGCGGACAGAATGCCGTCGGAGGCTTGGATGATTGTGGATGCGACTAGGATGACTGCGGCTGTGCACAAGGAGGATGGGGAATATTATCTGACTAAGATCACGAGAGACGAGTTATATTATATGGAAGAAAGACGTGGACAGTCAGACCTTTATACGGAACTTTGGAAGACCTTTTTTCACACAGTTGGGATTGCACAGAGGAAAAATCCAGAGTGTCAGAGGACTATGTTGCCATTATGGCTTCGAAAGAACATGACGGAGTTTTTATGAGTGAAGATTGCCCGCCAGTCTTACAGGATATGTATAGACAGCGACGATTATGCTGTGGAAGTAGAAACTGGTTTGCCTGTACATTGGGAAAGGTGGGTATCGTATTGCATTTTCAATTTTTTTGTAGTATAGTCGACATAAGTTACAGGTGAACGATCCCAGAGGAGAGACTGGGTCAGGACAGTAGAAGATAGAGAAGTTTTAGTATCGAATTACTAGGGTATAGAGAATGTCAAGCAAGTCTAAAGGAGAAGCGAATAAATGGCGACAGCGAATAACAGCAGAGAGTTTATCAAGATACGAGGGGCAAATGAGAACAATTTAAAAAATTTGAATGTGGATATTCCCAGAAATAAACTGGTGGTGCTTACCGGACTTAGCGGGTCTGGGAAATCTTCTTTGGCCTTCGACACTATTTATGCCGAGGGGCAGAGACGGTATATGGAATCTCTGTCGTCCTATGCCCGACAATTTTTGGGGCAGATGGAGAAACCGGATGTGGAGAGCATTGAGGGTTTACCCCCGGCTATTTCCATAGACCAGAAATCCACCAACAGAAATCCCAGATCTACAGTGGGGACAGTCACAGAAATTTATGACTACTTTCGTCTGTTGTACGCACGAATTGGAG
This sequence comes from Blautia sp., assembly GCA_047014865.1. Classification (GTDB taxonomy): domain Bacteria; phylum Bacillota; class Clostridia; order Lachnospirales; family Lachnospiraceae; genus Blautia_A. The sequence continues at coordinate 73,856 of JBKXQO010000012.1, forward strand.
TACCTCATTGCCCTGTCTGTGGCAAAGAGATTAAAAAACAGACGGTAGATCAAATGGTAGATCTCATTATGGCGCTGCCTGAGAGGACGAAGATTCAACTTTTAGCGCCGGTTGTCAGGGGAAGAAAAGGTACCCATGCAAAGCTCCTAGGGCAGGCAAAAAAGAGCGGTTATGTGCGAGTGCAGATTGACGGAAGCCTTTATGAGTTGTCAGAGGAGATTAAGCTGGACAAAAACATCAAACACAATATTGAGATTGTGGTGGACCGTCTTGTGGTGAAGCCAGGAATTGAAAAACGGTTAACGGATTCCATTGAAAACGTATTGGAATTGGCGGATGGCCTTTTGATGGTGGACAAGATGGACGGAGACGTGATGAACTTCAGCCAAAGTTTTTCCTGCCCGGATTGTGGGGTCAGTATCGACGAGATAGAACCGCGCAGTTTTTCTTTTAACAATCCCTTTGGCGCTTGTCCTGAATGTTTGGGATTGGGTTATAAGATGGAATTTGATCCGGAACTTATGATCCCAGACCGGAGTCTTAGCATTGCCCAGGGGGCGATTGTGGTGATGGGATGGCAGTCTTGTACCGACAAGGGAAGCTTTACTCGGGCGATTTTGGACGCGCTCTGTGAGGAGTATCAATTCAGTCTGGATACGCCGTTCCAGGATTATCCCCAGGAGATTCAGGATGTGATTTTCTATGGAACAAAAGGAAAGATATTGAAGGTTTATTATAAAGGACAGCGGGGTGAGGGCGTCTATGATGTAGCGTTTCCAGGCCTGATTCGCAATGTGGAACAGCGCTATAAAGAGACCGGGTCCGAGACTATGAAGCAAGAGTATGAGACCTTTATGCGGATCACTCCATGTCCGAAATGCCGGGGCCAGAGACTGAAACAGGAGTCCTTGGCAGTCACTGTGGGGGATAAAAATATCTATGAGGTGACGTCGCTCACGGCGGATAATTTGAGAGCGTACCTAAATGATTTAGAACTCTCACAGCAACAGCGCCTGATAGGTAGTCAGATCTTGAAGGAGATCAAGGCCCGGGTGGGATTCCTCTGTGATGTAGGTCTGAATTATCTGACTTTGTCCAGGGCCACGGGGACCTTGTCGGGCGGGGAGGCACAGCGCATCCGACTGGCCACGCAGATTGGCTCCGGACTTGTGGGGGTTGCCTACATCCTGGATGAACCCAGTATCGGACTTCATCAGAGAGATAACGATAAACTTTTAAAAACGCTGATGCATTTGAGGGACCTGGGAAATTCTTTGATTGTGGTAGAGCATGACGAGGATACGATGCGGGCCGCAGACTGTGTGGTGGATATTGGTCCGGGAGCCGGGGAACACGGCGGGGAGTTGGTTGCGATTGGCACGGCAGAGGAGCTGACGAAGGATTCAGCGTCGATTACTGGGGAATATTTAAGTGGCAAGCGCAAGATTCCAGTGCCCAAATCTAGAAAAACGCCTACTGGATGGTTGACAGTGAAGGGGGCGGCTCAGAATAATCTAAAGAATGTGACAGCCGACTTTCCTCTGGGGGTTATGACCTGTGTGACTGGTGTCTCGGGTTCGGGAAAGAGCTCTCTGGTCAATGAGATTCTGTACAAAAGTTTGGCGAGGGAGTTAAACCGGGCAAGGACGATACCGGGGAAGTGTAAAGGAATCGTAGGGATCGATCAGTTAGATAAGGTCATCAATATAGACCAGTCGCCCATAGGGCGGACGCCCAGATCAAACCCGGCGACTTACACGGGTGTTTTTGACCAGATTCGTGATCTCTTCGCCTCCACAGCGGATGCCAAGGCCAGGGGATATAAGAAAGGAAGATTCAGTTTCAATGTGAAGGGCGGCCGTTGTGAGGCGTGTAGTGGGGATGGAATTCTAAAGATTGAGATGCATTTTTTGCCGGACGTCTATGTCCCCTGTGAAGTCTGCCATGGCAAGCGGTACAACAGGGAGACCCTGGAGGTGAAATACAAGGGGAAAAATATCTATGATGTCTTGGATATGACTGTGGAGGAGGCTTTAGAATTTTTTGACCCAATTCCCTCGATTAAGAGAAAAATACAGACGCTTTATGATGTGGGACTTTCCTATATTCGTCTAGGCCAGCCGTCTACCACCTTGTCAGGCGGTGAGGCTCAGAGGATTAAGCTTGCCACCGAGCTGTCTAAAAGGAGCACAGGTAAGACGATATATATCCTGGACGAGCCTACTACTGGCCTACATTTTGAGGACGTTCGCAAACTCATCGAGATATTGAAACGCCTGTCTGAAGGCGGAAATACGGTGGTTGTAATTGAGCACAATTTGGATGTGATCAAGACTGCAGATTATATTATCGACATTGGTCCTGAAGGTGGGGACAAAGGAGGAGAGATTATCGCAAAAGGAACTCCCGAAGAGATTGCAAAGAGTGAGGGATCATACACAGGGCTGTACGTGGCGAAATATTTAAATGACTCTTCCATCCCGTCGACAAGTGTATTATAATTATTGTGTAAAGATAATGATGGCGTCTATAGGTGACGGCGGAAATCTATTTGCAAAGGAGAGAATTCATATGCCAGCAAGCGATATTGGCATTGATCTGGGAACGACCAGTTCGTTGGTCTATTCTACCGGAAAGGGAATTGTTTTAAAGGAGCCATCGATTGTGGCATATGATAAAGATACCGAGAAGATTAAGGCGATTGGCGAGGAAGCCCGGCAGATGATTGGCAGAGCGGGGGGAAATATTGAGGCAATCCGGCCGATTCAGGCGGGGGAGATCACAGACTATCTGGTTCTCGAAAAGATGCTGAAATATTTTATCTCCAAAGCCACTGGCAGACGGGCTTTCCGAAAACCTCGAATCAGTATCAGCGTGCCCAGTCAATCCACGGAAGTGGAGCGCAGGGCTATGGAGGAGGCAACTTACCAGGCGGGCGCCAGGGAAGTCTACTTAATTGAGGAACCGATTGCAGCAGCCATCGGTTCGGGGATCGATATCCTGAAGCCATTTGGAAATCTAGTGGTGGATATCGGCGGCGGCACTACGGACGTGGCGATTATTTCTCTGGGAGATGTGGTGGAATCCAATTCTATCAAAGTAGCGGGGGATAGTTTTGACCAGTCAATTATGAGGTATGTGCGAAAAGCACACAACCTGTTTATCGGGGAACAGACTGCGGAGAGTATCAAGATTAAAATTGGGACTGCCTGTGAGAGAGCGGGGAGTGTCTCGATGGAAGTGAAGGGGAGAAACGTAGTTACCGGACTGCCTAAGGCGGTAACCTTGACCTCGGAGGAGGTACGGGCGGCTCTTAGAGAAGATACCACACAGATTGTGGAGATGATCCGCAGCGTTTTGGAGAAGACACCGCCAGAATTGGCAGCAGATATTGTGGACCGTGGAATTGTGCTGACTGGAGGCGGAGCACTTTTGCAAGGGATGGAAGAATTGATTGAACAGAAGACAGGGATTAACACAATGATTGCGGAGAATCCGATGCTGGTAGTTGCCGAGGGAACAGGAAAATACGCGGATTTTGCCGTTCGCATGGAGTAAGGGAAGAGAGTGGCTGTTGCAGAGTGTACAGGTGAAGTTCTGCAACAGCCCATTGTTTTAGGAGTGGGACATGCAGGAGAAAGTCAAGGGATACATAGACCATATTATATATCGAAATGAGGAGAATGGCTATACAGTCTTTGTGCTTGTGCAGAGTGAAGAAGAGATTACGTGTGTCGGGACCTTTCAGTATATCTCCCAGGGAGAGTTGATTGAGGCTGGCGGCCGGTACACACAGCATCATACCTATGGAGAGCAGTTTCAAATCGAATTCTACGAGGTGAAACCGCCGGAGGATGCCATGGCAATGGAACGTTATCTGGGTTCTGGGGCGATTAAAGGGATAGGACAGTCTCTGGCTGCACGGATTGTCAAGAAGTTTGGAGAAGACACGTTCCATATTGTGGAGGAAGAACCGGAGAGGCTCTCGGAGGTAAAAGGTATCAGTGAGAAAAAGGCCAGGGAGATTGCAGCGCAGATCACAGAGAAAGCAGATATGCGACAGGCCATGATGTTTTTGCAGAAATATGGCATTACATTGAATTTAGGCGCTAAGATCTATAAGAAATATGGCCAGGGACTTTACAGCATTTTGCAGGAAAATCCTTATCGTCTGGCAGAGGACATCGAGGGCGTCGGTTTTAAGATTGCAGATGAGATTGCCGCGCGAATTGGAATCCATACGGATTCGGATTATCGAATTCACAGTGGGCTCTTGTACACATTGACGCAGGCGGTTGGGGAGGGAAATGTCTACCTGCCCAGAGAGGTTCTGTTAGCCAAGGCTGAGGAGATCTTGGGGGTGGAGGCTCAGTATATGGAGAAGCATCTGATGGACTTGGCTCTTGAGAGGAAGGTAGTGGTTAAGACACAGGAAGAATGCCAACTGATCTATGCGAGTCAGTATTATTATCTGGAGCTGAACACGGCGAGAATGCTGACAGAATTGAATGTGGTTTATCAGGAAAATCCCAGCATTGTTGAGAAAAATATTGAGAGAATAGAGCAGAGTGTGGGATTGAAGCTGGATGAAATGCAAAAAGAGGCCGTGCGCCGGGCTGCTGAAAATGGACTTTTTGTGTTGACTGGGGGACCGGGAACCGGAAAGACTACCACCATTAACATGATCATTCGGTATTTTGAGACAGAGGATCTGAGTATAGCGCTGGCTGCTCCTACTGGGAGGGCGGCAAAGCGGATGACAGAGACAACAGGGTATGAGGCGCAGACCATTCACCGCCTATTGGAATTGTCAGGGATGGGGCAGGAGGAGAGTCAGGGTATCCATTTTGAGAGAAATGAAGAGAATCCGCTGGAAGTGGATGTGATCATCATCGATGAGATGTCCATGGTGGACATTCATCTGATTCATGCACTGCTCAACGCAGTGACGGTTGGGACGCGTCTTATCTTGGTTGGAGATGTGGATCAGTTGCCCAGCGTGGGGCCGGGAAATGTACTCCGAGACATCATACGATCACAGGTATTTCCCGTGGTGGAACTGAACAAGATTTTTCGTCAGGCTACGCAGAGTGACATTGTGGTGAATGCCCACAAGATAAATGCTGGAAGGGAAGTGGATTTGGACAACAAAAGCCGTGATTTCTTCTTTTTGAAACGGGATCAGGCGGATATCATCATAAGGGTCTTGATTGCGTTGATTCAAGAGAAACTTCCACCGTATGTACAGGCAGATCCTTTTGATATCCAGGTATTGACGCCTATGCGAAAAGGCCTTTTGGGAGTGGAACGCTTGAACCAGATCTTGCAATATTATTTAAATCCAGCTTCTAAAGATAAGAGGGAAAAGGAGACGGCAACAGGGATCTTTCGTCAGGGAGATAAGGTTATGCAGATTAAGAATAATTATCAGCTAGAGTGGGAAATCCGTGGGAAATATGGCATTCCTGTGGACCATGGAGTGGGAGTCTTTAACGGCGACGTGGGACGCATCCGCCAGATCAATGAGTTTGCTGAGCTGGTGACAGTGGAGTTTGAGGAAGAGAAATATGTGGATTATCCCTTCAAACAACTGGAGGAGTTGGAGCTGGCCTATGCGGTGACTATTCATAAATCTCAGGGGAGTGAATACCCGGCAGTGGTGATTCCGCTTTTAAGTGGGCCAAGGATGTTGATGAACCGGAATCTGTTGTATACTGCTGTGACCAGGGCAAGGAAGTGCGTGACCTTGGTGGGAAGTCCTAAGACGTTTCAGGAGATGATCCACAGCGAGAGTCAGCAAAAGAGATACAGCTCACTGGATCAGAGAATTGAAGAATTGACAAAATTGAGAGTGTAAAGGAGGAGGAAGATTTATACAGGTTATAGATGATTTTTTAAATGCACTTTATCCCAGATGTTGTCCCATCTGCCATGGAATACTCAGAGATCAGCATCAAATGGTTTGTCCCAAGTGTCTCAGCCAACTGAGACCAATTGGAGAACCCAGGTGCAAGAAATGTGGAAAGGCTATTTCACGAGAGGAAGAAGAATTATGTATGGATTGTGAAAGAGGGAGCCATGCATTTGAGGAAGGAAGAGGAATTTTTATCTATGATGATAAGATGAGAGTGTCCATGGTGAAGTACAAAGAAGGAGGGAGAAGAGAGTACGGAGATTTCTTTAGCCGGGCAATGATTAGCTATGGTGAAGAAGAATTGAGGCGTTGGAGGCCAGAAGCAGTCCTGTCGGTGCCGCTTCATCCCAGAAAACTTAGAATGAGAGGGTTCGACCAGGCTGAATATTTGGCAATTCCCATTGCGGCTAAGCTAGGAGTACCGCTGTGTAAAGGGTATCTGAAGAAAAAAAGTATGACGTTCTCCCAGAAAGAATTGGGAGCGGCGATGCGAAGGAGAAATCTGAGAGACTCTTTTGAGGGAAGAAAAGGGGATTGGGCAATTAGAAGATTGCTGGTTGTGGACGATGTGTACACGACCGGAAGTACCATCGATGCGGTCAGTCAAGAGGCAAAGAAACACGGTGTAGAGAAGGTTTTTTTCTTGACGGTGTGTATCGGCAGCGGGGCCTGAAAAAGCCCTTTTCACAGGCTGGGATTTATGTTAAAATGATTTGTAACTATTTAGACGGATGTCTTTTAGTTGAGATGCGGAGAGTAACCGTCGATCAGGTATAGAAAACGAGAGGAAATGAGGAAATTCTCATGCTGAATTTGGAAAAAGTGAAATTGATGAATAAATTGGCCATGTATGAGGAGCACGCTGGCAAGACCTACCTTCCAATCAGCAGATTCTACAGAAGCGATTATATTGGTATGGCTTTGATTAAGAATTTTTTTCTGGTGACAATTGGATATCTATTGGTGCTAGGGGTTGTTCTGTCGTACTTTGCAGAATATTTGCTAAATAATATTCATAAAATGAATCTGGTGGTTTTGGGGGCGGAGATGATTATTGGATATATAGTGGTCTTGGCGATTTATATGGTACTGACCTATGTGCAGTATTCCGTCAGATATCACCGTGCTAAGAAAAGTGTGAAACAGTACTATATTCAGTTGACTAGGCTGGAGAGAATGTACGGTAAAAATGAGAAGAAGGGCGGCAGCCGGAAAACGGCCAGGAGGAAATTGGAGAAATGACAACATTTTTGGAAATTAAGCAGAAGATAAAAAATTTCTATAGTCAGTATGAGATTTATATCATCCCATTTTTGAAGTTTGTTCTGGCGATGATCAGTTTTATTTGGATTAATTCCATGCTTGGGTTTACGGAAGCCCTGTCCAGTCCTTTTGTAGTCATTATTTTGGCGCTGTTGTGTGCGATTCTTCCGGCAAACTTAATCTTGTATTTGAGTTTTGCCCTTGTGATTGGACACTGTTATGGCATTGGAATTGAGGTGGCGGCTTTCGCATTGGTGTTGATCTTATTTATGTTGATCTTGTTCTTGCGCTTCAGCAATAAGGTGAATCTTGTGATGGTGTTCACGCCTTTGGCGATGGGCTTTCACATTCCGGCGTTGCTTCCCATAGGGGGGGGACTGTTGACCAACCCTATGTCGGCTATTCCGGCAGGGTGTGGCGTGATTTTTTACTACTTTGTTGATTTAGTGAGAGAACAGTCGGCGGTACTTCAAAATCAGGATACGGAGATTCCTCAAAAGTTAAAATTTTTAGTGGACGGTTTGGTAAAGAATCAAGAGATGTGGATGACAATGATCGCTTTTGTGGCAGTGATTTTGTTGGTGTACGCCGTTCGGACTAGGTCTTTTGACTATGCGTGGAGGGCATCAATTGTGGCCGGAGGGGTTACCTATATTTTCTTGATGTTGATCGGCGGTTTATTTTTGAATGTGCAGACCTCAATTTTAGAGTTGCTTATTTTTAGCGTCATAGCAATTTTAATTGGTATGCTTCTGGAATTATTTGTGTTCGGCGGGGATTACACTAGAACGGAACGCCTAGAATACGAGGACGATGAATACTATTATTATGTGAAGGCTGTTCCCAAAGCTACGGTGGCGACATCAGAGAGAAATATCAAGAAGATTAACGCGGCGCCGGAACCGGAAGAACAGTCCACAGGCCGGAACATAGGGGCGGAGTATGTGGTGGCTCACGGTAAAGAGAGATGGGAACCGCAGAAACTCGCGTCAGATTTTCATGAGAATGGTTTAGAGGATCTCAGCGATAGCATTCAAACGCAGCGTCTGGAGAATCTGACGGCAGACAGCATTGAAGATGAGGCCTTGCCATTGGAGGAAAATTCAGATGTGGACCAGGTGGATTTTGAGAAAAAATTGGAGGAATCTCTGAAGGACCTTTAGACTGAGGAAAGGAGGACGGGATGGATAGTATTAGACAGTTTTTTGAAAAATATGTATCGAAGATTTCCCTTCCAGATATCGGAATTATCGATATCATCGAAATTCTGATTATCTCCGTCTTCATCTATCAGTTTATGATTTGGATCAAGCAGACCAGGGCATATGCCTTGTTAAAAGGTATCATGGTGGTTATGTGTTTTGTGGCGATTATTTACATCTTTCACATGAATACTTTGATCTGGATCATCAATAATATTGCTACGGTTATGGTGACGGCGTTGGTGATCATCTTTCAACCCGAGTTGAGAAAGATACTGGAGCAACTGGGGCAGAAGAATATTATTGCCTCTGTAATTCCCTTTGAGAGTGGACGGGAAGTACAAGCTCGTTTTACAGACAAGACCATCAATGAGATTGTAAAAGCCTGTTTTGACATGGGCGAGGTGAAGACCGGCGCGTTGATTGTGATCGAGAGAGAAGTGGTGTTGACAGAGTATGAGAGAACGGGAATTCTTTTGGATTCACTGATTACCAGTCAGCTTTTGATCAATATCTTCGAGCACAATACGCCTCTGCATGATGGGGCGGTAGTCATGAGGGGGAATCGGATTGTGGCGGCAACTTGCTATCTGCCACTGTCTGATAATATGGAGTTGAGCAAACAGTTGGGAACGAGACATCGCGCGGGCGTAGGAATTAGTGAGGTGACGGATTCCTTCACAATCATTGTATCGGAGGAGACCGGTGAAGTCTCAACGGCGATGAATGGGGTGTTAAACCGAAATATTTCTAGCGTACAGTTGAAGGAGCAGTTAATTCAGGTACAGAATAAGACAGTCGTCAATAACAGCAAATTGATCAGTCTATGGAAGGGCAGGGGAAAGTATGAAAAAAAATCTGACCACTAATATTCCTTTGAAGATCATGTCTGTGATAGCAGCGATATTAATCTGGCTGATTATTGTCAATGTGAACAATCCTATTAAGACTAGGACTTTTCAAAACGTGCCGGTACAGGTACTCAACGAGGCATACATAGAGAGTGGGGGAAAGATGTGCCTGATTCCGGAGGATCAGGATACGGTAAGTGTCACGGTGACTGGAAAGCGAAAGACAGTGGAGAATTTAACAGCCGATGACTTGACGGCCACGGCCGATTTGAAACAGGTGGTGGATTTGGACACAGAGCCGATCATGGTTCCGATTAGCGTTAGCTGCCCTGGAATTGAGCAGAACGATGCGCAGGCTGTGCCTAGAAACATGGAGATCCAGATTGAGGAGATGATGACTCAGGAGTTCATTGTCACTGTGGACACTGGGGATACGAAACCGGGAAAGGGATATGAGATTGGATCGGTGGTGGCGAATCCGGAGAAGGTGAGAATCACAGGTCCTCAGTCCTTGATACGAAAGATTGATCAGGTGATTGCCTACATTGATGTGGAGGGAATCACCAGGGATATGACGAAACAAGTAGAGCTAAAGATCATTGATAAGAACCAGGAGGAATTGTCTTCCAGTCAAATGCAATATTTGAAATATGATATCGCCACGCCTGCAGTTGCGGTGACGGCTAATCTTTGGAGAGTGAAATCAGATGTCGCGGTGAAGGCCGGGTATATAGGGACTCCGGCTGAGGGGTATAAGGTGGACAGCCTGACGATGACTCCCAGTGAGGTTAGCGTTGCAGGTGACGAGGAGGCGCTGAGTCAGTTGGAAGAACAGGGGAACACGATCTCTATATCGGCGGATCAGATCGATGTGACTGGTAGAAATGCTGATTTTGAGACGAAAATAAATCTGACCGATTTTCTTCCCTCGGGATTGAAACTGACTTCCGGGACTAGCGAGACATTGATTGTAAAGACAGAGATCCTTCCAGTGGGAAGCAAATCTTATTCCATATCTACCAGGGATATTACTGTGAAAAACGCACCTTCCGGTCTAGAGGTTGTGTTCGAGACAGACAGGATAGAGATCCGCGTGCGGGAGAATGGAAATACCTTGGATAATTTAAATCTTAGTGATATTAAGGCATCTATTGACCTCAGTGGTAAAAAAGAGGGAAGTTATAAAATTTCGGTGCAGATTACCCTCCCGGAAGGCTATACTCTGGTGAATGAGATCAGTACAGATGTGAAATTGTCAGAAGCTACGGAAGTGACGTCACAGGCAGAATAGGAGGGAGTTTGATTGCGAAGTTGTAAAGTACAGGTGAAGAATCCGACGGGTTTGCATTTACGGCCGGCGGGTAATTTGTGCAAGGAAGCGTTGAAATATAAATCAATGGTTACTTTTCAGTATAAGGAGGGGATTGCCAATGCCAAGAGTGTGCTCAGCGTGCTGGGCGCCTGTGTAAAGTGTGGCGATGAAATTGAACTAATATGTGAAGGGGAGGATGAGGATCAGGCGATTGAGACATTGAGAAGCTATATTGAGTCGGGGCTTGGAGAGTGAGAAATAGGAGGAAAATATGAAGAAAAAAGTTTTGTGTGTAATGTTGAGCATGACTTTATGCGCTTCTATGGTTTTACAAGTAGGAGCTACAGCGGTGGTTGAGCCATCGACTGGCCAAGATGCGCAACAGGGGGATGTGCAAGAAGATTCAGACTCATCGGATGAGGATGAGATGGTTCAGGGGGGAGAACAAAATGGTGAGACAGAGGAACCTCTTCCGACACAGGAGCCTGAGCCAGCGTCAAAAGATGGGCAAAATGATGTAGATCTAGAGCAGAGTGCTGGGAATGGAGATCTTACTACCCAGATTCGCGCAGAAGGATTGGTACATAAGCACTTAGTGGACACACAAGGTCTTGTCTCGGCAGACGAGACAGAGTGGAAGGTAGATGAGAACGGAGATTACCGTCTGTACTGTAATGTGGAGGGGTGTGATTCCGCTTATTTTACGGCGAGTGATGGGATCGTAGGTGTACAGAGCGGAGATGATATTTCCTATTATTATTTTGATCAGGATGGGTATATGGTCACAGGTGCGGCCGAGATCCAGGCATCAGAGACTGGCCTTCCCAAAGAAGATGGAACCTATTATTTTCTGGGCGAGGGGGAGGACAATTCCACAGGCGTAATTCAGGAGAGTGACGGAGCTATTCAGACAATGTCTGCTCTGCCAATGGATTCTAAGGTGGGAACTCTGCAAAAAGGCCAGTGGAAATGGACGGCTGATAAGTCCACCGGAAAGTATTATTGGTATTTTTATGACAGTGAGTCGGGAAAGAGACTGACGATGGAGGAGCTGAGAAAGACTCAGGCCAGCCCGATTTTTAAAATCGAAGACCAGTACTATGTTTTGGATGACAGCGGTAGTCCGAGGACTGGCCGCATTGAGGTGAAGAATCCTTATAATAATAACAGCGACTTTTACTATGCCAGCGAGAAGGCAGATGAGAAGGGATATGTAGGCTTTTTGCAGAAAGGCTGGATGTATGTTCCCGATTGGAAAAACCGAACCCGTTATCAATACTATGGGATCAGCGAGAGCGGCGCGGCAAATCAGACAGGAAAATATTATGAGGGTGCAGAGTATATGTGGAATAAGACCATGTATGAGTTGCGTCAGATTTCGTCAGTTGTCAACGCGCCAGAGAGGAATATGGGGGCTGATCCCTGGTATTTCCTGACACAGAATGGATATGTAGAGCGGAACAAGCTGGTTGTCGGCAAGTTCAACCGAAAAGGAAAATACTATGGTGTGGACAACAATGGGCGGATGTACCGCAGTAAAATCGCCAGAGTTCAGACATCCAGTGGTGCTTGGAAAGTGTATTATTTTAGTAGTACAGGTGTGAGATCCGCATATAAGAATGGTTGGTACATGTTACCAACTACAAAAGACTGGTATTATTTTGGTTCCGATTATGCGCGGGTGACCAAGACGGGATGGCAGAGAATTGCTTTGAAGAGCAATCCAGACCGTGTGTGCTGGGGCTATTACTATTGGGATAGCAAAAAATCTTTGAAGATGAAAAAGAGCAGTTGGGTTGGCTCCCGTTATATCAAGGACAATGGAGTTATGGCTATGGGGGCGTACAGAGTTGGAAATACGCTTTACTACTTTAAGCCTGCTACCAAGACGAAGTGTTATGGACAGATGATGAAAAGCGGTTGGATTACAGCCGGGAAGACCAAGTATTACGCTTCCTCCACTGGAAAACTCTACAGTACATGGCACACAATTGGCGGGAAGATTTACTATTTTGCCTCCGATGGTAAACTGGCTACATCCAAGAGTTTGAAGTATACCGGAGCTAATACCAAGTATAAGAACAAATGGGGTTACAGCGACGGCACAGGTAAATGGCAGACGGGATGGGTGAAAACTTATCTGGGTGAAAAGCAGGGAGATGGCTTCCGCTATATCAGCTCCACCGACGGTAAATTTATAAAAAATAAATGGGTGACCATCGATGGTATGCGCTACCATTTCAAATCGGACGGCTGGCTGAAATTGGATGTCAGCGATGAGATCAAAGGGCCCTACAGCGTAAAAGTAAACCGTACTACCTGTGTAATGACGATATACAATAAGAGTGGTACGACACCTGTGAAGGCAATTCGGGTATCGGTCGGAAAGGCAGGTACACCTACGCCTACCGGAACTTATCGCTTGAACCGTGCCGGGAGATGGCAGCTTCTGATGGGACCGTCTTATGGACAATACGCGAGTCATGTTGTGGGAGCTGGACAGGGTGGAATTTTCATTCACTCGGTGGCCGGGTCTGCACCTAACAGTTATAGCCTTCCGGCAGCGGAATTCGACCTTCTGGGGCAGCCAGCCTCTCATGGTTGTATTCGAACCTGTGTGAGGGATGCCCTCTGGGTATACAATAACTGTAACGGCGCAACCATCACGATTGGTGACAATTTGAAAGACCCATTTGGAAAGCCAGGTTGGATCTGGATACCGGGAAGTCAGAATTACGATCCCACAGACCCAGCAGTTTAGAAAAATTGCCAGAAGGGATATTGGCGTAAAAGGAAAATAACGTAAAATGTCTCAGAGTTGAGAGCAAAGAAATAGGGGATTGCCGTGAAGAGATTCGGCAGTCTCCTATTTGTGTTGTTATAGGAAAGTTCTCCGAACTCCCCTATAACACAAAAACGCTCCGCGGGGATCGCACTGCGGTGGAAAAGGAGTATGTTGCGAAAAGCAACTCGCCGCAGGCGGAGAGTCCTGCGGAGCAGGATTCATTGTTCTAGTTTGATTATTTCAGTTGGATTTTTCCATGATTTTTTTCGAATTCTGCGACATGTTTTTTCATGATCACTTCGAGTTCACGGTTTGCTGAGCGGGCCTGGTATTCTGCAACGTATCGGAACTTTTGCAATAATTCGGTTTCAGTCCGCAGGGTAAATTTGGCTTTGGCATTTGACATATGTATCTTACCTCCTTTATATCATTATTATAACGGCAAAGTGACGGCTATAAATATATTGACGGCACAATAAGGGGTAACATGGAGAAACAAGAGGGTGAAGAAGAATTTGGATGGAGTTTGGAAATGGTTTTCGAAGCTATGTATAGTGTCGTGAAAATTTAATGAATTTGAACAAAAGTATAAAATATTTTTTGGTTTAAAATTCAGCAAGAAGAGATTGATTTTATTATAAACCGTGTTATAATAAACATAATAGAATATAAAAAAGAACAATTACCGGTTTTGAGTTCCCACTGTCACATACGAAAGTATGGACTTTGGGCTAAGAGGGAATAAGGTGAGAATCCTTGACAGTCGTGCTACTGTATTCATCTAGGTTTTCCAGATACCATTGTATACGAGAAGTATATGAGAAGGGGAGAACTGTGATTGTGTAAGTCAGGAGACCTGCTCAGAGCTTACTGCCAATTATTACACGCAATGATAAGTGGAGTGGAAGATTGTTTTTTTGTGATGCAAAATTTCAAAAAACAGTTTTCTATACACATGTGATTCATTGCGCAGTTTGGTAGTCAGTTGAGGACAAAGTAGGGTATGTTTATGACAGAGGCGCGAGATGGATTGCGTCTCTGTTTTTGTGTTATAGGAAAGTTCTCCGAACTGCCCTATAATACAAAAATACACTTTGTATGATGGTGCTCACTTACGTGAACATGGAGAATGTCGTAGGCGACTGCGCTCGGCGCGAGAATCCGGCGGTGCGAGATTCTTTGTTCTTTCATAGGGAGGAGTTTTCTATATTTATGCACAAAAACAAGAAGCCTTCCTGTAAAGGCAGAGGAGCATAAAGAAGTATTGTAAAAATACTGACCTATGCCAAGTGAACGGGAAATAAGAAAACTCTATGTGAATGGATTAACCATTTGTATAGAGTTTTTCTTTTGTTATGGAAAAATTTTCAGCGTCCGCAGGACGCGCAGCCGTCACCGCAGGTGGCGATCTTGGGGGCTTGGGGGATTATCCCTCAACAAGCGTTTTGACGGGTAGAAAACCCGCCAAAATCGCAAACATGTACATGTTTGCATTGCTTGCCAGTATGTGAAATCAAATATTCGCAAACCATTCGGAGTATTTTCAAACTATTCAGAGTAGCGCACCCGATCGGAGTATGATAAATTAAATACATGCGAATTTCATGTCGCTATTTTTTAGCGGCATAGGTTAGCAATGACTAACGCCATCATGGAGGAATGAAACTATGGAAACAAAAAGCAAAAGGCTGCAAGCCAAAGACCTCATCAATGTGGGTATTTTTACCGCAATCTACTTTGTCATTTTCTTTGCCGGTATGATGTTAGGATATATCCCCATCTTCATTCCGCTGCTGGGGCTTGTATGCCCGATTTTGTGCGGGATCCCATTTATGCTGTACTTAACGAAAGTCAAAAAATTTGGGATGGTTACTTTGACGGGCGTTATTCTTGGCCTGCTTAATCTAATTATGGGTAGCGGCGTTTTAGTGCTGATTGCCGGTATAATTTTCGGCATTGCAAGCGACTTGATTTTGAGAGCCGGTAAATATCAAAGCTGGAAATGCACTTTGCTTGGAAACGGTGTATTCTCACTTTGGATAATGGGATATGTGAGCCGCATGTTTTTGACTCGGGACGATTTCTTTTCCTCTCTTGTTAGCAGTTACGGGCAGGAATATGTGAATACGCTTATGTCCTATACTCCCGGCTGGATGTTCCCCGTTCTATTCGTCGTGACCTTTATCGGCGGTATTTTGGGAGCTTTACTTGGAAAGGCTGTTCTGAAAAAACATTTTGAAAAAGCGGGGATTGCTTAATGGATGCGGCGCTTTCATTAAAATTTGAGAAGAAAGCCATTCTTCCTGCTGACCCCAGAACAAAACTTTTTTTGACGGTTACAGTTAGCACTATTATGATAACCGGAGGCACGGGCGGGTTTATGAATTTTGTCCGTCCGTGTCTGATGGCTTGTCCTATCGTTTTTCTATTGCTTTCAAAGAAATGGAAAGCGGCTGCCAGATTTACGGTTACATATGCTATCTTGTTTGCCTTGGAATTGACGGTACTGCCTTTCCTTACGGGCACATGGAACTTTATCTTAGGCGCTGCTGTTGGAATTTATACGCACATGCTTCCCGGATTTA
This sequence comes from Blautia sp., assembly GCA_047014865.1. Taxonomy (GTDB): domain Bacteria; phylum Bacillota; class Clostridia; order Lachnospirales; family Lachnospiraceae; genus Blautia_A. Next base: position 89,768 of record JBKXQO010000012.1, read on the forward strand.
TTATGGGATATTATTTAGTAAGCACCACAACAGTAAGCGAATTTGTAGCGGCTATGGAACGAATGAGAATCCCGCAAAAGATTGTTATTCCTGTATCGGTAGTGTTTCGTTTCTTTCCTACGGTAAAGGAAGAATACGCAGCAATTCGAGACGCAATGAAAATGAGAGGCATTACGACGCTGCGCAACCCGATGAAAATGCTCGAATACCGTGTTGTACCCTTGATAATGTCTATAGCAAAAATTGGGGAGGAACTATCTGCTGCTGCTTTAACCCGCGGCCTTGGCGCACCGCAAAAGCGGACAAATATTTGCACAATCAAATTTGGCCTGCTGGATGTATTTTTCTTTCTGTTGGCTATTCCTTGCTGGGTAGGATTTTTTATCTGTTAAAAAAGGGGGTGGGCTCTTGATTGAATTGAAAAATATCAATTTTCGTTATACAGGTGGAACGGATGCCGGTGGTTTGGAAAACATTGATCTTACTATCCCAGACGGGCAAGTGATTCTTTTATGCGGACAATCCGGCTGTGGAAAAACCACCTTGACCCGGCTTATTAACGGTCTTATCCCCAATTATTATGACGGTGAATTGACGGGGGAAGTCTTATTAAATGGAGAGAATATCAGCCAGCTTCCCCTCTATGAAACCGCTAAATACGTTGGCAGCGTATTTCAAAATCCACGGACACAATTTTTTACAGTGGATTCTACAAGTGAGCTGGCTTTCGGATGCGAAAACCAAGGTTTATCAGAAAATGAAATTGTAGAGCGCATTAAGTTTACCGCCGAGCAATTCGGTATTGAGGTGCTGATGGGCAAAAACATATTCTGTCTATCCGGTGGAGAGAAGCAGAAAATAGCTTGTGCCTCCGTATCGGTAAGTGACCCGCCGATTATAGTTTTAGACGAGCCTTCTTCTAATTTGGATATATCTGCGACCGAGGATTTACGCCGTATGATTCAGCTTTGGAAAAAACAAGGCAAAACGGTTGTTGTTGCAGAGCATCGACTGTATTATCTACGCAATCTGATCGACCGAGTGTTATATCTTAAAGATGGAAAAATTGAAAAGGATTTTTCGGCACCGGAAGCTCTCGCTCTGTCCGCTGAACAGCAGATTAAAATGGGGTTACGCCCTTTTAATATTTTTGAATTTCCGGTATCTATCCATCCTTGTGCAGATCAACAGTGCTTTGAGTGTACGAATTTTCGTTTTTCTTATATAAAGCAGCATGACGCTCTCCATATTGATTCCCTTTCATTACCACAAGGCGGTATTATTGCCGTTATTGGGCATAATGGAGCTGGAAAATCTACTTTTGCCCGTTGCCTTTGTGGACTGGAAAAGCACTGCAAAGGCATTGTGAATATTAACGGAGGACAGTATAATAGAAAGCAAAGATTATCACGGTGCTACATGGTTATGCAGGATGTGAATCATCAGTTATTTACAGAAAGCACTGAAGAAGAAATGCTTTTGAGTATGAAAGAGCCAGATTCTTCCAAAGCTGAACAGATGCTAAAACGGTTGGATTTACTTCCATTCAAAGACCGCCATCCAATGGCCTTATCCGGCGGTCAAAAACAGAGGGTAGCGATTGCCACCGCTTTAATTTCCAATAGAGAAATTTTAGTGTTCGACGAACCGACCAGCGGTTTGGATTTACAGCACATGAAAGAAGTGGCGAAAGAGTTGACCGCCATACAAGATATGGGAAAAACTTCTCTCGTAATTACTCATGACTATGAATTGATTGTTAGCTGCTGTACGTATGTTTTACACTTAGAGCATGGTGAAATTCAGGAACAGTATATATTGGACGAAAAAGGGCTCCAGCGGCTAAAGGAGTTTTTTATGGAAACGAGGTGAAACAGCATGAATGGGAACGATCATTTTTTTATGCAGCAGAATATGAATCTGATTTGCCGTGACGAATCTTGTTCCGTCTATCAGATGAAAAATGATACCGGAGATGGAACCAGTACATTTTATGAGGTTTATCCCGGCATTGGCGTAATGTATAATGATTTCCATATGGAAAGCTGCCCTTCAAGAAAGTTTGAAAATAGCACTCATACTTTTGCTATCCATCATTGCAGGGAAGGACGAATTGAATGGGAAGTGAGCAACGGCGCTTATCTTTATCTCGCTTCTGGTGATATTATGCTGGACAGTTCCACTACTGAAAATAAGTATTGCAGTTTTCCGGTAAGCCATTATCACGGGATTACTATAACCATCTCTGTACCGAAGGCTATTGCGGAAATCAGCGAATTACTTTCTATGTTTTCGATTGATCTCGAGCAGTTAGAACAGCTATTTGCGTTGAAAAACCGGCCTTTTATTATGCACGGCAATTCTGTTTCCGATCATGTGATTTCGGAACTTTATCACATTCCCGATTCTATCCGGCTGGAATATTTGAGGGTGAAGGTACTGGAGCTGCTTGTCACCTTAAAAACAATCGACCCTTGCGCCCTTGGAGAGGAACGGCCTTATTTTTATAAAACACAGGTAGAAAAAGTCAAGGCGATTATGGCTTTTATGACAAGTAATCCAGATCGCCGCTTCACAATGGAGGAACTTTCTGCAAAATATGATATATCTGTTTCGGCCTTGAAGCAATGCTTCAAGGGTGTTTACGGAACAGCCATTTATACTTATATGCGGAATTATCGGATGGATTTAGCAGCCTCCCTTCTCGCACAGACGGACGAGCCAATTACGGTTATTGCCGGTAAGGTAGGATATACCAACACCAGTAAATTTTCCGAAGCATTCAAAAATGTTAAGGGAAAAACCCCTTTGGAATATAGAAAAGTTAAAATCTAAATGGAGCAAAACCTACCTTTCCAGAGTGGCAGCCGCCTTAAAAAATTGTAATAATTAGAGAGTGTCTAATGTAAGATACTCTCTAATTTTTTATTTAAGGAGGAAGCAAAATGAAGCAAAAAAGCTGGATTTCTATTGTATTCTCCTTTGCTTCACAGTGCCGGATAAAAATTATCTTATCCGTGTTTTGTGCAATCATCAGCGTTGTTGCCGGTCTGATACCCTATTGGAGTGTTTATCAGATTATATCCCTCTTTATCGGCGGCTCTCCTGTGATGGCAGAGGTTTGGAAGTGGTGCCTGATTGGACTTGCTGCATATGCAGTGCGGTTCCTGCTCTACGGGATTTCAACCAGCCTATCCCATTTTTCAGCATATACCATTCTGGAGAATATACGGCTCGGCCTTGCAAAAAGATTGATGAAAGCGCCCCTTGGCACTGTGTTGGGGGAATCCGTTGGAAAGTTAAAGAGCGTTCTTGTAGATCGTGTGGAAACAATAGAGCTGCCCTTAGCTCATATGATACCTGAATGTATCTCCAATCTTCTTTTGTCAATCAGCGTGTTTATCTATTTGGCTTTTATTGATTGGAGAATGGCATTAGCCATGCTGGTAACAGTTCCCTTAGCATTTATCGCCTTCGCCATAATGATGAAGAATTTTAATAAACTGTATGCGGACTATATGGAGTCAAGCAATTATGTGAATGGCGTTATTGTGGAATATGTGGAAGGGATTGAGGTCATTAAAGCATTTAACCAGTCATCCACTTCCTACGAAAAATTTTCAAAGGCAGTACAGTCATTTAAGGATTACACTTTGAAATGGTATCAGAGTTCATGGAAGCTAATGAATTTTATTTCCGCTGTGCTACCTTCCACTTTTTTGGGAACACTGCCGATTGGCATGTATTTGTATTTAACTGGAAGTCTTGCGCCGCAGGATCTTGTGATATGCTTGATTCTTTCTCTCGGCATTGTAGGACCGCTGATGAATTTTACCACCTATGTAAATGAAACAAAAGCCATAGAATATGCGGTGCATGATGTTGACAAGCTGCTCCATGCAGAAGAATTACCGGACGTACAGCAGATGGTACAAGTGAAATCAAAAAATATTGAATTGAAAAACATATCGTTCTCTTACGACAAAGAGAATGGGAAGCAGGTACTTTCCCATATCAATCTTAAAATTCCAGAAGGAAAATTTACCGCCCTTGTCGGCCCCTCTGGTGGCGGAAAATCTACGATTGCCCGCCTCATTGCCCGATTTTGGGATGTAAATGAAGGTTCCGTTCAAATTGGTGGTATAGATATTCGCACGATACCATTAACCCAGCTTGCCGATCTTGTAAGTTTTGTTACACAGGATAATTTCTTATTTAACTGCTCCATCAAAGAAAATATTCGACTTGGAAATCCGCAGGCCACCGATGATGAAGTTTATGCTGCGGCGAAAGCGGCTTGCTGCGATGAATTTATAGAGAAGCTGGAAGATGGATACGACACGGCAGCCGGTGATGCTGGAAACCGTTTATCCGGCGGTGAGAAGCAGCGTATTTCCATTGCCCGTATGATTTTGAAAAATGCTCCCATTGTAATTTTGGATGAAGCTACCGCGTTCACCGATCAAGAGAACGAAGAAAAAATACAACGGTCTATTGCGGCTTTAACAAAAGGTAAAACTTTACTGGTAATTGCCCATCGTCTTTCAACCATTAAAAATGCCGATCAGATTATCGTGTTAAAAGACGGACAGATAGAAAATACAGGTACCCATGAACAGCTTTTAAGTAAAGATGCTTTGTATAGAGATATGTGGGAAGCTCATATTGGAGCGCAGAATTGGTCTGCCGGTTCCAGCGAAAGGAGGTAAAAGATATGTTTCGTATTGTAAAGCGTTTAATCCATTGGACGGGAAAATATAGAAAACGTATTTATATTGGGTTTGTCTACGCTTTTTTTCACAGCATTTTTACTGCAATTCCAATTATGCTGGCGGCTAAAGGATTGAGCGCCGTTTTAGACGATTTTCATGGAGCGGCCGTTTTACAGGCGCAGGATATATGGTTTCTGCTTGGTGCTATGGTATTGGCCGTGTTAGGCAGATATATATTCTCCTACCTGCGTGCTAAAACACAGGAAAGCGTAGGTTATGAGGCTACGGCTGATGAAAGGATCCGGCTTGGCGATATTATGAAAAGAGTGTCGTTAGGCTTCTTTAGTAAAAATAATATAGGAGAACTCTCCGCTGCCGCGACAACAGATTTGTCTTTTTTAGAAATGTATGCAATGAATATGGTGAACACAGTAGTCAATGGCTATATCACTGTGATCGTCCTGATTCTGTTTCTTGCCTTTTATAGTCCGCTTGCAGGTATTGTTGCGCTGGCTGGGGTTTTGCTTTCCGCACTCTTTCTGCACCTATTGGAAAAGCAAAGCCGGAAAAACGCCCCTGTTCATCAGAAAGCACAAGACAATATGGTGGAAAGCTCGATTGAATATTTGCGTGGTATGCAAATTGTGAAAGCCTTTAAGCAGGAAGGCGTTTCGATTGCGGGAATCCAAAAGGCTTATAGGGACAGTAAAAAAATCAATATCAAAATCGAATTAGAGTATATGCCCTTCAACTGTCTGCACCTATTTTCCCTAAAAGCCGCTTCGATTGTCATTGTAGCGGTTGCCGCCCTTCTTACCTTTAACGGAAGTATGGATTTGCCAACTATGCTCATGTTGGATATGTTTTCCTTCATGCTATTCGGAAGTGTGGAAACCATGAACAATGCGGCGCATGTGTTAGAGGTGATTGACGCAACACTGGATAAGCTGGAACACATTGAACACGCTGAAATTATTGATAAGAATGGCAAAGATATTGCACTAAAAAATGCAGACATTGAATTTCAAAATGTCACATTTTCCTATGACAAAACCCCAGTCCTTAGAAATATCAGCTTTTCTATTCCACAGGGCAGCACGACGGCCATTGTAGGACCCTCCGGCAGCGGCAAAACTACAATTTGCAACCTGATTGCCCGTTTCTATGATATAGACAGTGGAAAGGTTCTCGTCGGCGGTGAAAATGTAAGAGATATGACCTGCGACAGCCTGCTTCGCAATATTTCAATGGTTTTTCAAAAGGTTTATTTGTTCCATGATACGATTGAGAACAATATCCGCTTTGGAAATCCCAACGCTTCACAGGAAGAAGTGATTGCAGCCGCTAAAAAGGCTCGCTGCCATGATTTCATCATGGCGCTTCCAGATGGGTATCAAACCGTTATCGGAGAAGGCGGCTCTACACTTTCTGGCGGTGAAAAGCAAAGAATATCTATCGCCCGTGCCATTCTGAAAAATGCGGACATTGTTATCCTTGATGAAGCTACTGCAAGTATCGACCCGGAAAATGAGCATTTGATTCAACAAGCAATCAGCGAATTAACTGTAGGAAAAACGGTAATTGTTATTGCCCACCGTTTGGCTACGATTGAACATGCAGATCAAATTTTGGTAGTAGATAACGGTCAAATCGTACAAAAAGGTACTCATGGGCAACTTATCCGGCAAGAAGGAATTTATAGGAAATTTATCAATATTCGTGAGCAGGCCGAAGGCTGGAGTATTGCTTAAAAGGAGGTGTGTCAATGGCTTTAACACCAGCGATGGAGGATTATCTGGAGGCTATCTTAATGATAAAACAGCAGCACGGTTATGTTCGATGCGTAGATGTTGCAGAGCAGTTAGGGGTAAAAAAGCCTTCCGTAAGCCGGGCAGTCAAGGAATTGTCCAAATCCGGCCA
>JBKXQO010000013.1:0-92189 GCA_047014865.1 Blautia sp.
GTCTTATGTTCACTGAAATAAACGCTTTTTCGTCACTGAAAATCGCCGCTTTTACACAAAATTCTCGTGATAAAATTCCAAGGCACGGCGCATATCCGCAATGCTCTCCTGGCCAGGGGCAGAAACTCTCCCCACAGCCGCAAAAGTCATACATGATCCAAAGATCTCTCCAGAGTAACGGCTGATCTTTCCCTGTTCAGACATGGATACCGAGACCACCGGACGGCTGGTGTACTCCTGAACCATCTCCCGGGTCGCCTTGAGCAGATCGCAGACCTGGTCAAAATTCTCCGGCATAGCAGCCACCTTCAGTACATCCGCGCCAGCCTGGTCCATGGCCTTCATTCTACGAATCAACTCCGCTTTGGGAGGGGTTCCGTGAAAATCATGATTCGAGGCGATCACCCGTACTTTGCATTTATGGATGAGGTCTATCAACGCCCCCATGGCGCTGGGTTCCTGAAAGTACTCCACATCCACCAAGTCCGCAAGGCCAGTTTGCGACACACTTTTCAAGACGTTTACATAATCTTTCGTCAAAAGATCCACGTTTCCGCCTTCTGGCCGCGTTCGAACCGTGAAAATGATCGGAATTTGTCCCGCCGTGTCCCGCAATACCTTCAGACAATCCGTCACTCTCTGAGGGCTCAAAAGTTCTTGATAAAAGTCGGCTCTCCACTCAATGAGATCCGGGGCAGCCTCCACGGCTGCCCGGACCTCCTCCCTGAGCGCAGGCAAGGTTCTCTCGGTAAGCGGAACGCAAATCTTAGGAAAACCTTCCCCTAACGTCGTCTGGCGAATTTTCAACGGCTCTGTCAACTGTTGCAACATTTAATTCTCCACCTCAATCTCCCGGATTTCTCTCGCCTTTATCTCCTCTTTCACGCCGAGGATAAAGGATTCCAGATCTTTCATCCCCTCATCACCCAGAAAACGGCTGCGAACCGATACTTTCCCTTCTTCCTCTTCCTTAGCTCCAACCACCAACATATAAGGAATCTTCTGTAATCTGGCTTCGCGGATCTTATAGCCAATCTTCTCCGCGCGGGTGTCAATCTCTGCCCGAATCCCAGCCTCCTTCAGAGTCTTTAACACAGACTGTCCATATTCCATATATTTGTCAGAGATAGGCAACACCTTCACCTGAACTGGCGAGAGCCAGGTGGGGAACGCCCCTGCAAAGTGCTCGATCAAGATACCGATGAACCGCTCAATCGACCCAAAGGCCACCCGGTGAATCATGATCGGGCGGTGTTTCTCTCCGTCGGCGCCGATATACTCGCACTGGAAGCGCAGCGGCAACTGGAAATCCAACTGGATTGTTCCACACTGCCAGGTTCTCCCAATGGAGTCCTCCAGATGAAAATCAATCTTCGGCCCGTAGAAGGCCCCATCGCCCTCATTGACCACATAGTTCAGGCCCAGATCATCCAAGGCTCCCCGGAGCGCCTCCGTGGCCATGTTCCAGTCTTCATCGCTCCCCATAGAATTTTCTGGGCGAGTGGACAGTTCCACATGGTACTTAAAGCCAAAGAGCTGGTAAACCTCATCGATCAATCTGGCCACACCCTTGATCTCCTCCCGGATCTGATCCGGCGTCATAAAGATATGGGCGTCGTCCTGGGTAAAACAGCGCACCCTCATCAACCCGTGGAGCTGGCCAGATTTCTCATGGCGATGCACGATTCCCAACTCACCCATCCTCAAGGGAAGATCCCGGTAAGAACGAGGCTCAGACTGGTACACCAGAATCCCTCCTGGACAATTCATGGGCTTGATGGCAAAGTCGGCCTCATCGATCACCGTCGTGTACATATTCTCTTTATAGTGATCCCAATGGCCGGAAGTCTCCCAGAGATGACGGCTCAAGATAATTGGTGTGGAAATCTCCACATAGCCAGCCTTGTCATGGACTTCCCTCCAGTAATCCAACAGCGTATTCTTCAACACCATGCCTTTTGGAAGGAAAAACGGAAAGCCCGGCCCTTCCTCTCTCATCATAAACAGTCCCAACTCCTTGCCCAGCTTTCTGTGGTCCCGCTTCTTTGCCTCCTCCAACTGTTCCAGATAAGCCTTCAACTCCTCTTTCTTGCCAAAGGCCGTTCCGTAGATCCTGGTCAACATCTGATTCTTCTCGTTCCCTCTCCAATACGCCCCTGAGCAGTGGAGTAGCTTAAAGGCCTTCACTCCCTTGGTGCTCATCAGATGCGGACCAGCACACAGATCGGTGAAATCTCCCTGAGAGTAGAAAGAAATCTCTGCATCTTCTGGGAGATCCTGGATCAACTCCACCTTATAAGGCTCCTCTTTCTCCTGAAAATAGGCGATGGCCTGATCTCTCGGCTTGGTGAAGCGCTCCAGCCTCGCCCCCTTCTTGATGATCCTCTTCATCTCCCTCTCAATCTCCTCCAGATCTTCCTGGGAGAACGGCTCATGCTCGAAATCATAGTAAAATCCCGTGTCGATCGAGGGGCCAATGGCCAACTTCGCCTCGGGATACAAGCTCTTCACCGCTTCCGCCAACACATGGGAAGCGGTATGCCTCAGAGCAGCCAGCCCTTTCTCGTCGCCGGCTGTCAGGATATTTAGCGCGCAGTCGTGATCCAGAACCGTCCTCAGATCCTGGACTTCCCCGTCCACCTCGCCGGCACATGCAACCCTGGCCAACCCTTCACTGATGTCCTGCGCAATCTCATAGATTGATTTACTCTGGTCATACTCTCTCGTTGACCCATCTTTCAGTGTGATTATCATAGTCTCATTTCTCCTTTACATTTATTATTTCCTTGAATGACTGACGACAAATTCATCGGACCTACCTGGACTTCACCTGGCTTTTCAGGGACTCGCCCCAGCCGTCGCCTCCCGCCTGGAGGGCTTTGGTCCCGTAGAATAGAGATTCCTGCAAAAACAAAAACCCGCCCCTTGCATCTCTGCAAGGGACGGGCATCTTAGACTTCTCCCGCGGTTCCACCCTTCTTGTCAGCGGACACTCCCTCTGGAATGTCCCGGTTCCAACCACTTTGATGATGATAACGGAATCACCGGACCCTATTAAGGCCACTCAGAGCTGGTCTTCAAACAGGTTCCCATAAAGCGCTCGCACCCTTGACGCTTCTCTCTGAGATGTTTCCCCATTCTACTGGTCTCGTCCACGTATTACCTTTTATTTCTACCAATTATACCATCTGCCAGATCATTGTCAACTACCAATTTCCTCTTATTTTGTCCTTGACAATCGCCAAGATCTCTCTGGCGCTGTACCAAATCAGCTTCCAAGACGGATACGGGGCGGAAACCCCGTAGATACAAGTACACCCAAGCTTCCTCCCAATGGCCACTCCCCGAAACACATGGAAATTATTGGTGACAACGCCAATGCGGCTGCTCTTGTCGCCAATCAACTCCAACGAATATTTCAAATTCTCCGCAGTGCTGGAAGACCGCTCCTCCAAGATTATCCTGCTCTCTGGCAGGCCCCGGTTCCTCAGATCCTCCGCCATGGCGCGCGCCTCGCTGATCTGTTCATTGACCCCTCTCCCACCTGAGAGAACAGCCACCGTAGAAGGATTCTCCCTGAGATACTCCCAGGCCCTGTCCACGCGAAAACGCAGCGCTCTGGACAGCTCCGTCCCATTTACATGGGCTCCCAGAACAATTAGGTAGTCCAAATCTCCCGGTATATTTCCGGCTATCTTCCGCAACAGTACTTATATTTTTTGCCGCTTCCACAGGGGCAAGGATCGTTTCTCCCCACCTTATGCCCTTTCACCACAGTGCCCGACTTCTTCTGTTCCAGGTACAGGGCTCTTCTCTTCTCACCGTCAAAAATCTTCTTCCACTGGGGCAATTCATACAGCCAATCGGCCTTGGCGTCCACCATATTCTTGTACAGCTTCTCTTTGTCGAATCCCAAGTTCACCACAGTGTCCTCTTCCATCGTCTCAATGGGATTCGCCTCTTTCAGGCTATCATTGATGCCGTCCAGAAAACCTACCATCGTCAACAAATCCACCTTATACCTGTCCGCCAGCTCTCTCACCGTTCCTGAGACAACCTGGTCCGGATCCTCCAGAAGCTGTTCATAGATCTCTTTCTCCGTATTAAAATATATGGCCCAGAATTTCTGTAATTTTCCTCTGTCAGCCTTCTGATCGTAGGCCATTCCTCTCCACTGCTCTAATAAAGTACTCATTTTCTTCTATACCACCTTTAACTTTTTTGACTGTCTAAAAATATCAGATATAGTATAGCCGAAAGTTCACTTTTTTTCAACTCTAATCTTTTCTCTGAGACAATTTCGCCCTAAAAATCCATCTCTTTTGCAAAATGCTGGTAGAGCAAAATCTCTACCTTCTCATGATTTCCCTCTCTTACCGCCTGGAAAATGGCCTCGTGCTCCCGAATATTCGCCACATACGCCACCTTATTGTGACTCTGCTCATAAGTTCCCGCCAGAAATAACAGATCAAAAATACTGTTGCACAGACCATTCAATCGTTCATTTTCCAACACGTTGACGAAACACTGGTCAAAAGAAAAAGCCTCCTCAACAATATCAAAATCAGAATATGCACTTGTGATGATCCGCTGCTTCTTTAGCTGTTCTTCCATCGCCTCCAGCAATTGCGGGATTTTTTTCTTGACGATACACATCCGGTATCCGCCTAAGAGAAGGCTGACGAACGCATCCGTCAGCTCACGGAACGTATCTTGTGTGAATCTTTTCATTCGGAATCCGGAATTGGGAGTGATCTCAACCAGGCCGTGTTCCTCCAACATACTCAAGGCCTCGCGGATCGGCGTATTGCTAATCTGTAATTCCTCGGTCAAACTTGCAATACTGATTTTCTCTCCAGGTGCATAAGACTGATTTAAAATCTTCTTGCGGATAATCTGATAGGCTTGATTCTTCATGGTATTCTGCTTGATTTTCCTCATCGTCGCACCTTCTTTCCTAAATCTAAAGCAGATATTCGCAATCCGCTCTGCTACTTGCCCATAACCTTACCGCCGCTCCTGTGGCATATTGGCAGGATCTTACCCTTGCTAAGGCAGGCAAGCCTTACTCCTGCTCAAAAAGCGGGAGACTTTCCTGATAAGGTTAAACTTTATGTTGACCCCATTTTAACACAGAAGACTCTGATCATGCATTATTTTTATCTATTACTTTTTCGATTCAGCACAATTACTATAATGCAGTACGTTTTTTTGTTATTAAGTACAAATCTTTTTATATTCTCTGAATTTTATTGACAAATTTGCATAAAATAGCATAGAATACACTTATAAATCGTGCACGAAATCCAAAACGCAACTATAACTTAAAATCCACAACTTTTTAAGTTATAACCATTTTTCTTGCCACCTGCCCAAACGTCTACGCGACGGGCTTCCTTACACAGAGGCAGCCACCCCAATCTGTTCGCCGGATAGGACGCAGATAGCAAGAAGAGGAGAAGGGAAAGGAGATTCAAAATATGGGGAAAGCAGCAGAAAATAATCAAGGCTTTAGTTCTGCATTTGGTTTCATTATGACAGCCGTCGGTTGTGCCCTTGGTATCGGTACCCTGTGGCGCTTCCCTTATATGCTGGGAGAGAATGGCGGAGCCGCCTTCTTGGTTCTGTACATTATCATGTTATTCGTCATCGGCGTGCCTCTGTTGGTGGCAGAGATGTCCGTAGGTTTCAAAGCGCAAAAGACGGCCATAGAGGCCTATAAGACCTTGGCACCAGGCACCAAATGGCACTGGGCCGGTATCTTACATACAATTGCAGCCATCATCATGATTGGTTACACAATCCCGATCTACTCTGCAATCTGGGAGTACATCTACAAAGCAGCCGTAGGCTTCTTTAACGGCATGAACGCCACAGAGATCGCCAACTTCTACACAACCTTTAACGCTGATAAACCGTTGGTGGTTATCTTAGCGCTGGGGAACTACTTACTGACTTATATCATTATTCAGTTCGGTCTTCAAAAAGGCGCCGAGACCGTGGCCAAATATTTGCTGCCCGCATTGGCTGTTATCATGATCGTCATCATCATCTTCGGTCTGCAATTGGACGGCGCTATGGACGGCGTATCCTTTATCTTTACACCAGATTTCTCGGCTATCACCGGGGAGACTGTCGTCGCCTGTGCCGGTCAAATATTCTTTGCCTTGGGTCTTGCCATGTTGGCCTCCATGGTATTTGGAAGCTACGTGAAGGATCCCAAAGAGAACCTGTCCAAGAGTGCGATCATAATCTGCGCCGCCATTCTTTTCACTGGTTTATGTGCGGCAATGATGATCTTCCCAATGGTATTCCACGCAGGTCTGGAGCCATCTCAGGGTCCTGGTCTTGTGTTTATCATCATGCCACAGGTATTTAACTCAATCCCCGCCGGGCAGATTATTGGACCGTTGTTCTACTTCGGATTCTATATCGCCGCTATCACCTCCTTACTTGGAGTATTTGAGGCAGTCACCAGTGTATTCCAGGATGAATTACACTTGAACCGCCGCGTGGGCAGTACCGTGGCCATGATCCCAGTGGCAGCGCTTGGTATCATCTCCTGTATTTTTGACGATGTATTTAACTTTATGGATATGTTCGAGAGTAACTACGTACTGATCGCCAGCGGTCTGTGTATCTCCATCTTCTGTGGATGGTACTGGGGCGCCGACAATTTCTTGGATGCAGCAAACGTGAAAAATGCTTTTATGCGCAACTGGATTAAGGTCTGTGTAAAATTTGTTGCCCCCATCATTATCGTGGCAGTATTTATCACCTCCGTATTCTAAGATTCCTTTCCAATAGTCCCTGTAGATTTGCTGCGGGGACTATTGTTTTAGATATTTCTCATAAAATTTTGTCACTTTAAGGCGTTAAGTTGTATATTTTGTCCAATTTTTCATTGATTTCTGCCCATTTCATGGTAAAATACAGTTATCTGAATCCATAAAAACACTGGATTCACACTGGCAGAATGAGAAATGAAAGGAGATCCATCCATGTCACAGTATTACATTTTGGCAATCAACCCTGGATCCACATCCACAAAGATTGCCGTCTACGAAAATGAGAAACCGCTGTTTGTAAGCTCTCTGGATCACACCGCCGAGGAGCTGGCCAAATGTCCCTCGCAGAAAGAGCAGTTCTTCATGCGCAAGGACATCGTGCTAAACGAGCTAAAGAAACAGAACTTCCCCCTGGAGAAACTGTCTGCCGTCGTAGGACGTGGCGGTCAGATCTCTCCACTGAAGGCTGGAGGATACTATGTAAACGAGGCTATGAAGCGCAGAATCATCCAGGGACCGATCATCGCTCACGCCTCTAACCTGGGAGCATTGCTGGCCGCCGCTGTGGCCGATCCTCTTCAAATCCCGGCCTTCATCTACGATGCAGTGGGATCCGACGAGATGCTCCCCGTAGCCAAGGTGACCGGTATCGCAGGGCTAAAGCGCGAGAGTTTCTGTCATGTCCTGAACACCAAAGCCATGGCCCGCAAAGCTGCCGCTGAGAAAGGAAAGACCTACCAGGATATGAATTTCGTAGTCGCCCATCTGGGAGGCGGAATCTCCATCAGCGCCCACGAGCGCGGACGAATCATCGACATTATCACTGACGACGGCGGTCCTTTCTCTCCTGAGCGCTCCGGCTCTGTGCCAATCTTGTATATTGTAGATATGTGTTACAGCGGGCAGTACAGCAAGGCAGAATTAAAGAAAAAACTCCGCGGCATGGGTGGACTTAAAGCCCTTGTGGGAACTTTCGACTGCCGAGAGATCGAGAAGATGATCGCAGACGGCGACGCCAATGCCAAACTCTCCTATGAGGCAGAGGCTTACCAGGTCGCCAAGGGAATCGGTGAGATGGCCACCACTATGTACGGAAATGTGGATGAGATCATCCTCACGGGAGGCGTAGCCAATTCTAAGATACTCACCGGTATGATTGCAGACCGGGTGAAATCCATAGCTCCTGTGCACATCATGCCCGGTGAGAATGAGTTGGAAGCCCTTTCCTTAGGCGCCTTGCGCATCTTAAAAGGGGAGGAGAACGCTCACACTTATGTGGACGAAGCTCCGGCAAAAGAGGAATTATATGTATAAGGAAACGTCACCGTCCCCCTGGGAGACGCAGGGCGCCACTCCCCAATGACGGGAGGGAAGGTGCACCTTTTAAACTCAAACTTTTAAATAGCATTTCTTTATAGGACACAATTCCTAGTGCAGAGAGACCTATTTGACAGAGTCTTTCCTGTGAAAGAAAAACAGGCCTGCAGCATTCAAACGTGCTGTAGGCCTGCCTTTACTCAAGGGGAGGATAAGTATTCTACTCTTCTTTTGTGACGACCATTGAAGGGGGTTCAATGGTCATTCATAGTATAACCTTTCCCCATCTCTTTATACATCCAATTTGATTTTTCTCCTACGCCTTTGGAGAATTTAAAAACAAGTCTTTCTTCTTCCACTCGCTGCGAATCTGAGCAAATCTGGTGGATAAAAATTCCGGATCAAAAGTATCCGCCAGACGGTTAGCCAAGATCGTCACCAGAGACATGGTGGCCACATGAGAGTAATCGAAGACGGACCCACTGACAGAGACCGTGAGTGAGTGCGTCGCAAGCCTGGTCAGCCGGTTGACCTTGGTATCTGTGATACTGACAATGGGCGTCCCACTCCGCCGAATATACTCGCAGGCCTCATAGATTTCTTTCAAAATCCCCTGAAAACTGAAAGCCACCACCAAGTCCTCCTTGCCTGGCTGTATATACTCAATCTTCTTAGATAAGCCCAGGTGAAAGACGCACTGGTAAGGGATATCCAATCGGTCCAGATAATGGGCCAGAGCTCTGGCCGGACTCTCCGACGCAAACATCGCTAGGATGTAGACTTTCCTCGCTCCGCGCAGAGCATTGGCAACCGCATCAATCGTCTCTGAAGAATTATTGTGCTCAATGGCCGCCAGATTCTCAATATCCTGGGTAATAAACTGATGAATGGGCGTCTCCTTCTTGCCCTCCTTGGACAGATGTTTCTGAAAGATGTCGTAGGGAGTCACCTCCTGCCGATAGATCTCCTGAAGTTCCAGCTTAAACTCATTAAAACTCCCATATCCCAGTTTCTGTATCAGGCGAGTCACCAAAGACGGGGAGACCTTACAGAAAGCCGCAAGCTGAGCTCCATTAAAAAACGCCGCCTCCCCCACATGGTTCATCACCGTCTCCACAATCTTTTCCTCTGTTCGGGTCAGTTTCGTCTGTTCTATTCGTTCTGATAATGTCAAATGCTGATCCACGCTTCCAACCTCCCCTAAACGGCGCCGTCTGACTGTCTCTGCCTGTCCTACCGAGAGGCATTACAAAACTGTGCCTTTAAAATTTCACTGACATTAATATAGCACATCGTCTCCCACATAACAAGCGATTCGCCGTTCTAAATAGTAATTCTGGATCTGCTCCAAGATAGCCTCCTCCGTGGGAAGATCCTGGGAATAGGGATACTCCCGCCCCAGTTGTTCCCATTTGGAGGTACCTAGACGGTGAAAAGGCAATATGTTGATCTCATACAAGCCCAGCCGCTCCATAAAATCCGCCGTGGCCTTTGCATTCTCCACAGTATCGTTGAAGTCCCGTATCACTGGCATTCTCAAAACCAGCCGTCCAGGCCAGGAACTCCTCGCCAAAGCCTCTATGTTGGATAGAATTCTCTCATTGCCAATTCCGGTCTTCTCCCTATGCCTATGGGTATCCATATGTTTCACGTCAATAAACGCAAAATCAATCCACTCCATAACTTCCAAAAAAGTTGCCGTGTCCACACTGGCCGTCGTCTCGATGGAGGTATTCATCCCCTCCTGCTTACATGCTCTCAAAACCGCACACAGAAATTCTCTCTGTGCCATAGGTTCCCCGCCTGAGAAACCAGGGCCGCCTTTCTCATCCCAGTATTCCCGATCCCTCCGGAAGATTCTCATGATCTCCTCCACAGTCTTGTATTGGCCGGAGACCCGGGCTGCCTCGTGGGCACAGACCGCAGCACACTCAAAAGTTTTACAGTTCTCACAGATCTCCCGCCGAAACTGCAGAGGATTCTGTGGATCGCCAGTCTCCTGAATAGCGCCTTTGCCGCAGGCGTCTAGACACCTGCGGCAGTGGTTCTTCTCATATCTACACTTCTGACGGCTGAACAGAAGCTGCTGCTTTTGCTTCATCCCCTCCGGATTCGCACACCATTCGCAGCGAAGCGGACAGCCAGACAGGAAGACCTGTGTACGGCATCCAGGGCCATCGTGGACAGAAAAGCCCTGGACGTCAAATACCAAACCTTTCTGTTCCATTACTCTCCTACTTTCTGATATCCCTCACAGTTCATGGCATCTCGCTCCGCCAACGCCCAGTAAGCATGGTCTTCCAGCCCGTTGCAAGTGCCTATCCCCTCAGCATCTGGATTGGCAAAATGCGTACAATTTCTGCACTTAGCCCTCTGCGCAAAACACTCACAAGCCTCCCCGTCAAAAGGCACCAGCCCGTCATGTCTCACACAGTAACCCTTAGCCACGTCAAAATACTCAAAATTCTCACAGTTATTATGCTTATTTGCCATCTCTATACCCCCTCATACTCTGTACGCGCTACAACCTCATCCTGGATCGGCTTTCCAATCTCCACCCAATACTGGGTAAAGCCAGCCACACGTACCATCAGATCTCTGTAATTCTCCGGATTTTCTTGGGCTTTCTTCAATAGATTGCTGTCAACCACATTAAACTGAATATGGAAACCGCCTTTCTTCATATAGGCCACCGCCAAATCTTCCAGTCTCTTGGTTCCGGCCTCTCCCTTGACTGCTGTGGGGTGCAACTTCAGGTTCATCTGAGAGTTCTGGGACTCGCTGTGATCCCACACAGTCGCTGAGCTGAACAGTGCATAAGGCCCACTCTTGTCAGTTCCCGGATAAGCAGACATGGATGCGTCGGCAAACGTGGTCCCCTCCAGACGTCCGTCCGCTGTGGCCGCACAACCTTGACCCAACAGTCCCTGTGTGGACACGGAGATCTGGCAAGCATACATTGGCAATCCAAAGGTGGACTCAAAGCTTCGGCAAGTAGGACACAGCCACTCCTCGTACTGTCTGAGAATCTCTTCACAGTACGCCTCGTCGTTTCCATACTTAGGCGCCAGCAGACAATCGGAGTGAATCTCATCGTACTGTTCCATATTCTCCTTCTTGATCTGCTCACCCATAGAATAGTTGTTGGACTCCGCCGGTGTATAGAAACCAAAGTTGTGGCGGAGAGCATCCTTCATCTCATCCAAGGTATACTTCTTATCTTCATACACCAATTTCTTCAGGGCAGCCAGGGAGTTCACCATGTTGGCCGTGCCGGAAGTCTCGATGTTGTAGGTCGCATTGTAACGGTATCCCATGTTGGCGTGCTCATATCCCGTCACCAGACAATCCGGTTTCAACGTGCTCTGCAATAGCGGAATATTGATTTTTCTGTGGATATCGTGCTGAATATTACAGCAGCGAAGCAAGGTATTGATACAATATTTATAGTAATCGCAGAAGGTATCCCACAATTCCTCATAGGTCTCCAGCTTCCGGTTATGCGGTGGAAACAATTGCAGATCATATTTATAGTCATATCCGTTGTCCAGCACCAGACTCAAGATCTTCGGATTGGAGATAAAATGTACGCCGATGGAAGTAGAGTTCCCTGCTCCCCCTGGAATCTCATACTTCTTGCCATTTAACGTCAGCTCTTTCCAACAGCACGGGGAAGTCTCCAGACAACCGCCGATGGCGATAGCTCTGGCTTCCTCCTCAGTCATCCCCTCAGGGCCATACTGTTTCATCAAGAATTGAATGCCCACCTGGTTATTCATCCAAGCCGGGTAGCCAGTTCCGGTTTTCACAACCTCTGCCGCCTTCAACACGAAATCTTCCGGCAATTTCTCATCCCACAGGATTGACAATGTAGGCTGGGGCGACTGCAAGGTCTCAGCAGCATGGAGAATCAACCATTCCAGACGGTTGCAAGCAGGCTTTCCATCTCTTGTCAGACCTCCCACGGTCAGGTTGTTGAAAGTATTTCCTGAGAGCACACTGGTGGAACTGCCGCTGACAAACAGGTCCATACAGGTGAATTTCACACGCATACACTCCAACAGTTCCAAGACTTCTTTATCATTGGTACGCCCAGCCGCAATATCCTGCTCATACCAAGGATAGAGCACCTGGCCCAGTCTTCCCGGAGACACGCCGGAAGCCACTTCCTCGTTCACCAGAGCGATATGGGTAAAATAAGCCAATTGGGCAGCCTCCACAAAGGTTCTAGGCTGGTGATGAGCGATCCACTGACAGCGCTCGGCGATGGCGGCGAATTCCTCTCTCTGCTTCTCATCCTGCGTGATCTTCATCAAGCGGCGAGCCTCCTTGGCATAATTCTCGATCCAAGTCTGCACACCTTTTACCAATACAATCACCGACTCATAGTAATACAGTCGGTCCATACCCCTCAAGCCATCTCCGTCTGCATGGCCAGCCACCTGGTCTGCGCGCTCCTCACAGTAGTCCACAATTTTATCCCAGCCCCAGGCCAGCGGATAGTAATAGTTCACAACCTCCCGCCCCACAGGGATGGTATAGGCAGAGTCTGGGCGTGCGGTCAGTGTACGTCCAATATCGTTCTTTATCTTGAATTCCGGGACACGGGCGCTGTACTTCTCGCCCAGGTCAAAGACCGTCTTGCCTTCCCAGTAGTCTGTGATCTTATTCAGACCTGGTACCTCTTCCACCCGGACGCCGAACTTACCGGCCAGAGAGATAATACCCGGCATATCTTTGGTCACGTTTCCTCCACCCTCGCCCAGAACAGCCTGTTTGTCCGCCTCTCTCTGGGCGTTGCCTTTGGCTTTGTCGTTAAATTGATCTTTTTGAGCCGCGAAAAATGACTGGTTCAGCCAGGGCATCGGGTAGGAACCCCTCATATAATTTGCCTTGCCCCCCACCAGGATCTCTCCTGGGTAGATACTGGTCGTCACATGCTTAAATGCATTGGCCAGAGCGTGCGCCCGGCGCATAATCTGGATATCCCCCTCCATCTCATCGTACTTTCTGGTGTACCAGTAGGTCCATTCTGTGGAGGTGGACGCCAAGGTCTGATAATACAAATCCATCAATTTTCTCGCACGGCTGGTGGCCTCGTAGGGCATTCTCTCTCTCTCCACAACTTCATCTGAGCTAACATTGCCGCCGTACTTCTGGTTCAGGCCCAAACCTTTTTCCTGTAAAATTTCGGCCAATTTCTTGTTCTGTTTCGTCATAAAACCCTTCTCCTTTCCCAATTGGAATTTTCTTCTCTTCATACTGCTACGCCATAGGTATCTGACCCCCCGCCAAGTCTATAACATCAAGGAAAAGGAGAAATACCGCCGCTGTCTATGACTTCCCGTCTACCTATGAGGACGAGAGTCTGCCCCTCCCTGAGTCAATTAAAGTCTTTAACACTACTATTAGTATAGTAATTTTTTCAAGATATGTCAACAAATATTTATTATATATAATATATATAAATATTTATTTACAACACAATCTTTTCCCTCTGCCTGCGGCGGGTCGCTCTCGCAACGTACTCCTCCGCCACAGTGTGATCTTCGCGTGAGTGCGCGCCATCACGCGAAGCATGTTTTTGTGTCATAGGAGAGAGCAGAGAACTTTTTCGATAACAGAACTTGGAGAACTTTCCTATAATATCAAAAAAGCCACCGTTCTGGCAGTTTTCTAGACTGCCAAAACGGTGACTTCTCCTCCTTCAACCCCATCCGTTTTCCCGAAGATAAGATCTCCAATTGAGGTCTCCTCTCTAGTCGATGCCGACCACCTGATAGCCTGCATCTTCCACTGCCTTCTTCAAGGCCTCTTTGTCCGGCTCCCCCTCGGTGGTCACATAGGCCGCTTTGTCCTCCAAGCTTACCTCTGCCTTCACCCCTGGAAGGTCATTCAGAGCCTTTGTCACATGCGCCTGGCAGTGCTGGCACATCATCCCCTCAATCTTTACTGTTGTCATAACTTGTTCCTCCTTTTCCTCACTTTTTTGATCTATCTGAACACCAGATGGCGTATCTTTTAAATTATTGTCCGGTTGCAATTCTTGGCCATCTCTCTGTCCTGCCCCTCCCAAAGGCTGGAACAGTTTTAATCGCAATGCATTGGTCACCACGAAGATACTACTCATACTCATGGCTGCCGCCCCGATCATGGGATTTAGTTTTAAGCCAAACAGTGGGTAGAAGATACCTGCCGCAACGGGAATTCCCAGCGTATTGTAGAAGAACGCCCAGAAAAGGTTCTGCTTGATGTTACGGATCACTGCCTTGCTAAGACGGATGGCTGTGACCGCATCTTTCAGGTCATTCTTCATCAAAACTACATCCGCACTCTCGATGGCCACGTCGGTGCCAGCTCCAATAGCCATACCCACATCTGCTTTGGCCAAGGCCGGCGCGTCGTTGACCCCGTCTCCGATCATGGCAACGGCCTTGCCCGCCTCCTGTAGCTTGCTGATCTCTCTCTCCTTATCCTGGGGGAGTACCTCGGCAATCACTGTGTCTATGTCCAGTTGTCTGCGGATGGCTTCCGCAGTCCTTCGATTGTCCCCGGTGAGCATTACAACTTTGATTCCCAGATCTCTCAGTTCTCTGATCGCCTCACGGCTGGTGGGTTTCACCACATCTGCCACGGCAATCACACCCAGGATCTCTCTGCTGTCTGCAAAAAGTAGCGGTGTCTTTCCCTCGTCAGCCATGGACTCCAGTCTCTCACCATATCTTTCCATGGCGATGCCCTGTTCCCTCATAAGACGCTCATTGCCGGCATAGTACACCTCATTACCCACTGACGCCTGCAGGCCCTTGCCTGGGATGGACTGAAAAGACTCCACCTCTTTCAGGGCAATTCCCTTCTCTTTGGCATATTCCAAGATGGCCTCGGCCAAGGGATGCTCGCTTTTTGCCTCCATCCCTGCCGCCAGAGCCAGAAACGCCTCCTGGGACATCTTCTCTGTCTGAATGTCCGTCACCACAGGTTTTCCCTGTGTGATGGTTCCTGTCTTATCCAGAACCACATATTCCAAGTTATGGGCAGTCTCCAGGGCTTCCCCTGACTTAATCAGTATCCCATGTTCTGCACCCTTTCCAGTTCCCACCATGATTGCCACCGGTGTGGCAAGCCCCAGAGCACAGGGGCATGAAATCACCAGTACACTGATGGCACAGGAGAGAGCAAACTCAAAGGTAGCCCCTGAGAACAACCATACAATCGCAGTCACAAGCGCGATCCCCATCACCACCGGCACAAATACCCCGGCGATCTTGTCGGCGATCTTAGCTATGGGCGCCTTACTGGAGCTGGCTTCCTCCACCAGGCGAATGATCTGGGAAAATGTGGTGTCATCTCCCACCCGTGTAGCCTTAAACTTAAAGAATCCCGTCTTATTCATAGTGGCTGCTATGACGGTATCTCCCTTCTCCTTCTGGACGGGGATACTCTCGCCTGTGATGGCTGCCTCGTCGATACTGGTACTCCCCTCCAGAATAAATCCGTCCACAGGCACATTCTGCCCTGGTCGCACCACAACCACATCTCCTGCTG
Source organism: Blautia sp. (assembly GCA_047014865.1). Classification (GTDB taxonomy): domain Bacteria; phylum Bacillota; class Clostridia; order Lachnospirales; family Lachnospiraceae; genus Blautia_A. Next base: position 15,651 of record JBKXQO010000013.1, read on the forward strand.
CCACCTGCTCCACCGGGATCTCCTGCTCTCGCCCGTCCCGCTCAACAACCGCCGTCTTTGGCGCCAGGTCCATCAGTTTTGTGATGGCCTCGCTGGTCTTACCCTTGGACCGGGTCTCCAGATATTTTCCCACCGTGATCAGCGCCAAGATCATAGCCGCCGACTCAAAATACAGATCGTGGTAATATCGATGCACCAACTCCATATTTCCATTGCCCATCCCATAGCTCATGCGATAGATCGCAAAAATACCGTACACCAGAGACGCCATGGATCCTATGGCAATCAGACTGTCCATATTGGGCGCTAAATGTCCCAATGTCTGGAAACCTTTGATAAAGTATTTCCGGTTCACATAGATAATGGGCATACACAGGAGTAACTGAGTGAACGCAAAACTCACCGCATTCTCCATCCCCGACAGAAATCCCGGAAGTGGAAGTCCCACCATATGTCCCATGGACACATACATCAATGGCACCAGGAATACAAAGGACACCACCAGGCGGAACTTCATATTCTGGATCTCCTTCTCCATGGGTTTTTCCCGGACTGCAGTCTGGGCCGGCGAGGCCGACTGCGTATGTTCCCGTTGAGGGCTGGCGCCATAGCCAGCCTTAACCACCGCGTCGATAATCTGTCCCTCGCTGAGCGCCGCCTCGTCGTATTCCACCTGCATACTGTTGGTCAGCAGGTTTACACTGGCATTCTCCACGCCTGGCAGCTTCGCCACACATTTCTCCACCCTAGAGGAACAAGCCGAACAGGTCATCCCTGTCACATCAAATTTTTCTTTCATAGTCATCACCCTCTATTTTAATATTTTACCCAACATCGCAACTAATTCATCAATTTTTTCTTCTTTTTCCTCCTCTGACTCCGCATGAGAGACACAATTCTTCAGATGAGCCGTCAGAATCTCCTTATTCACCTTATTTAAAATCGCCTCCGTGGCCATCAACTGCTGAGAGATATCGATACAATAACGATCCTCCTCCACCATGCGCAGAATCCCATCCATCTGTCCTCGAGCCGTCTTCAAAAGACGGGCAATTCTCTTTTTATCTGCCTGCATCCTAACACCTCCAATTACTCACTTATCGCTGTCACTAACACCCCACCCGGGTATAGTGTTAGTATAGCGCAAAAAAACGGCATTGTCAAGATGCCGTTTTCTTCCATCGAACCCAAAAATAACAGATACCTCCCCAGAAAAACAGAAAACACATTCCCATGAAGAGCACAGCTCCAATCCCACCGTTCCACTGGGACAGTTGCACTCCGAACTCCGAGAAGAAAGTCGAGATAAAGTTGGCCCCCACATGGAACAGAATACTGGCCCACAGAGAACCAGTAATCTCCACCAGAAGCGCCATCAAGATTCCCAGGACAGAGGCATAGATTCCCTGTACCACATTTCCATGGTAAATCCCAAACATCAAGCCAGAGACCAGCACCGCCGGCCAGACCCCCACATAATCTCTCAATCTCCGGTAAACCAGCCCCCGGCAGACCACCTCCTCCACCAAAGGAGCCACCACCGCCGTCCAGAGCACAATCCAGATAAAACTCACATTCTCCGTCATTTTCTGGGTCTGCTCCCCATAGCTTGGAAACCGCTGAAAAATCTGCAACAGTGACAAAAGAAGATTCAATGCGATCGCCATAGAACCTCCCCACAGGAAACTCCAGATCCCATCCGGAGCCTTGAGCTTAGCCGGGCGCCGCCAAGCCGGACGCAGCCTCCAGTCTCTGCGGTAGAGCCACAGCACAACGGGAAAAATAAAGAACAGCGAGGTAATTCCGTTGATTGTCAAAGACCATGAATAGAAGTCCTCCTGAGGCCCCAACACTGCTCCAATCAACCAGAACAGCAAGGTAATCCCAATCGAGGAAAGCAAATAGTGAATCAAAAACGGATAGACAACCCTCCACACTTTGTGCAGCTTACCCTGTCTCTGCAGAGGGCTCAGGCAAAAAAATCCGTCAATTCCTCCACACTGTCCACAATGGCCAAAGGTCTCGCCTGTTGCAATTCCTCTCTGGTCCCGTATCCATAGGCCACAGCTACGCAGTCCAACTGCTCCTGCCTGGCTCCCAACACATCGTGCTCTTTGTCTCCCACCATAACCACGCGCTCTCGCTGTCCCTCCATGCCCAGACGCCGCAGCGCTTCCTGGATAACTTCCGCCTTCTTTACTCTGCTGCCATCCATCTCGCTGCCCACAACCACCTGGAAATACTGAGATAAGTGAAAGTGCTCCAGAATCTGAACCACATAGCGGGTCGGTTTCGAGGACGCCACGCCTAGACGGTAGCCTTGTCTTCCCAGTTTCGCCAGTGCCTCCTCGATGTGAGGATACGGGTGATTCTCATAGATTCCCTTCTCATTATACCTCTCCCGGTAATATCTGACAGCTTGTTCTGCCTGCTCTTCGTCTAGCCCGGCATATTGCATCATCATATCCTTCAGAGGAGGTCCCACGAACACTTCTAACTTTCTCAAATCCGGCTCATAGATTCCAAATTTCTCCAAGGCATACTGCACACTCTTGGTAATTCCCTCCCCGGAAGCCGTCAGTGTCCCGTCTAAGTCAAATAAAATAGCTTGATACATTCTTCCATCCCTTTCTATGGAGATCACAGCGCCAGAGAATCCCCTCTGACGCCGTTGTCCCTGTCCTTGACATGCGCCTCTACCAAGGCGGCAGGTTCTTATTTGTCGTATTGATTCTTTAGTATAGCATATTCTTCATGGATTGGGAAGGAAGAATCCTGTCGCAGGATCACTCACATCAATGCAAATTAAATAGTCTCAGACTCGCCTACCCCCACAACACTGTCCAAGAATCCAAGAAAAAGAAATCTCCTTCCCCAGTGCGTACCAACACGTCCACCACATTCTCTCCCTCTCTCCAGTCTATCTTCTGTCCGGTACACCAGTCCCCTTCCCAACTGTAGTATACCTCCCTTTGATTCACCTGAAAAGAATAGACATACCAGTCATCCCGGTCCACCACGGTGATCTGAGGGCTAAGTTCCCCCTCACGGATCCTCAACTGCCGGCCAAACTTCACCTTCTCTTCTCCTTTAGGCTGATCAGGTTCGCTGAAAGTCTCCTCCTCGCCGGACGGTGAATCTGCCACAACCGCCTCCACTCTCGCCTGTGTATCCTCCCCGGAAACCTTTCTCTGTCCTCCCTCCTCAGTCGGCGCCGCTTCCATAGCAAGAGTGCTTTCCCCTGACAATTCCTCTCTCTCCTCCAAGTCAGCCTCCGTCTCCCCTGTCATTGATCCTTCCTCCCCAGAAGCCGCTGAAAAGCCGGCCGACACCTCCTCACTGCCCATCTGTTCCTCCTTGGCAGAGGAATTCTCCACCTTCAAAGTGGGAGTAATGCGTGGAGTGTCCATCCTGTCAGGCTCGGCGGTTGGAAATGGCGCCACCGGAGCGTCGTCTCCTATCTTCACCTGAAAGCCGCCCATCTCCAACTCTTCTGCTGCCACTGGCACGGATATCCCTGCCAGCAACATCCCTGCAAACACTTTCCATCTCTTAACATTCGCCATCCGGCTCCTCCTTTCTATTTCAGTATGAATGTGGTAATGCACCCGGCTCTCCTGCAAAAACCAGCCAAAGCGGTACATCCTTCCCCTTAGATTCACTCCCGGAATCCCCCTGTCCAGATACTCCACCCCACCGCCGCCCCAAGCTCCCGAAAGCTTTTACTCTCCCAACTCCGTTAGATAAAGCCGATACTCACTGTATACTCTCTCCTCCTCATCCCCGGAACTCTTCAACACTCTCTCATAGCTCTCTTTCGCCTGCACGCTCTCCCCCAGTTCCCGGTAGACGCGGGCCGCCGCCAAACTGAGTATTTTCTGTTCCTCCGGCCCTGTGTAATCTCTTCGCAGTTTCTCCAAGCTTCTGGCACATCTCTCCAAGAACTCTCTGTCCCGTGCGTCATCTTGATGTGCAAACATTTCCCGAAGGGACTTATTCTGTATCTGTGTATAGAGATCCAAAAATTCCTCCTTCTGCTGAGACTGCCCTGGGGAGACCGGAACTTTCTCCTGATAGGCGGTCTCTTGGCGGAGACTGGCGGCCACCGCTCCCAGTAGAGACACACCTGCCAGCCCTACAGCCACTTTTGCAGAGAATTTCCGTTTTATCCCACTGCCGTTTCCGTCCAAAAGTCTGTCCAACTCCCGTTGAATCTCCTCACAATCCCGGTATCGGTCCTGGACACTGGGCTCCTGACATTTCTTTAGAACTTTCCAGAATCTCCCGCCTGCACACTTTTGTCCTCCCACCAACACTTCCAACGTCCTCCCCAGACTGTAGATATCCCAACTGCAATCCGCTCTCCCCCGCGCCTGTTCCGGGGCTGCATACCCGGGAGTGCCTCTGCACCCGGCCACGCCTCCCCGCGCCCGGACGCAACTCCCCAGGTCGATCAAATATAACTCCTGACTCTCCGAGAGCAGCAGGTTGGAAGGCTTCACATCTGCGTGAATCACAGGAGGCTTCCTGCTGTGGAGATAGGCCAGTACCTGGCAGAGCCTGATCCCCCAGGAGATCACTTGTTGCCGGGGACACGGACCTCTCTGCCTTAACTGACGCAAATTCACGCCGGAGATATATTCCATCACCAGATAGGCCTGCCCCTCCTCCTGCACATAATCCACAATCTGAGGCAGCATAGAGTGGGACAATTCTCTGAGCGCCTCCATCTCCTCCCTGCGCTCCGCAGGGACTCGCTTCACAGCCCAGTACTTACCCAGCACCTCATCCCGGGCCAGATACACCGTCCCCTCGCCTCCGTCCCCCAATTTTTCCAAAAGATAGTAGCGGTCCTTCACCTTTTTGCCGATCGTCAGAACTCCATTCCTCCTCCCTGTCACAGGCAGGTAAGTTGCCCTCCGCCGGACGCCCCGTGGGCAGACTTCCCCTGTCTGATAGAAACGCTCCCCGTCTCTCACCTGAATCCAAAACGTGAGAACTCCCTTAGTGAATACAAAATTTCTTCCCGGAGACGACAAACCCGGTACAAACCTGTTTGCATTTGACCACGGGGCGAGGTTTCAATTCCTCCACACCTTGGAATATATCAAATTAAACGCTTGTCGCTCACAGCGGGATTTTTAACTGGAAATGCGGGCGGAACTGCCCTAGTTGCAAGAACGCAACAGAAAAAACCAGATTTGTTCTCTATATTATAGCGAAACTTCCCCGATTTGTAAAGTCCGTCTACAAATCGGGGAAGTACACAAAATACCGTCGCCTTACATTCGCTCCGGCGCTGAGAATCCCAGAAGATCGATGCTGACTTCCAGGGCTCTCCTGGTCAGCAACAACACCTGAATCCATGAAGTTTTCTGCAGTGTATTTTCTTCACTGAGAATCTTCGTCTCGTGGTAAAAACGGTTAAAAGCATTTGCCAGCTCATAGATATAAGAGCATATCTTGTGGGGCGCTTTCTCCTCAAAAGCCGTCTCCGTCATGGCCAAAAAGCCGCTCAAAGACAACATCAAGGCCTTCTCACTCTCGCTGGCTGCCTTCAGAATCTCACCTTGTTCTAGACTACCGCCCTCCTCCGTATAACGGTTGAGGATGGACTTGATCCGGACAATGGTGTAGAGGATGTAGGGGCCTGTGTTCCCCTCAAAAGAGGTGAACCGGTCGATGTCAAAGACATAATCTTTGGTGGCCTGATTGGACAAGTCTCCGTATTTAATGGCAGAGAGCCCCACGATCTTGGCCGTCTCTCTGGCGTCCTTATCCTTCACACTGCGATTCTCCACAATCTTGCGGAACATCTCCTGTTCGATGTCCGCAATCAGATGTTCCAGGCGCATCACACCGCCCTCTCTGGTCTTAAAGGGCTTGCCGTCCTTCCCATTCATAGTCCCAAAGCCTAAGAAAGACAGCTTCGTCCCCTGGGGGAGCAGCCCAGTCTTCTTGGCGCAGCGGAATACCTGGACGAAGTGCATCTCCTGGCGTTTGTCCACCACATAGAGAATCTCATCTGGATGGAAAAGCTCCTCCCTCTCCACGATCGTGGCCAGATCCGTGGTGGTATACAAAGAAGCGCCGTCTGATTTCAAAATCATGCAAGGCGGAACCTCCTTTGTGTCTGACTCTTCCTTCACATCCACTACCAAGGCTCCTTGATCCATATAGGCATAGCCTTTGGCCTTCATCTCCTCCACCATATGGGGGATATACGGCTGTGCGTCCGACTCTTTTTTCCACAGATCGAAGGTCACATTTAATTTCTCATAGTTCTTCTTCAAATCTGCCACAGACACTGACATAATATGGTTCCACAAGGCCTTATACCCTGGCCGTCCCTGCTGCAAAAGATGGGTAGCCTCCAGAGCCTCCTCCCGGTACGCCTCATCCTCCTTGGATCTGGCGCTGGCCACAGGATAGATCTCTTCCAACTCCCCGATGGTAAACGGCGCCTCCTCAGGGTAGTCCCCGGCATAACTCTCATCAAAATAGACCAGATCCGGCTGACGGTGCCTGAGCTCTGTAATGATCAGGCCCATCTGTAATCCCCAGTCTCCCAGATGAACGTCCCCGATCATTTTGTGTCCCAGAAAACGTCCCATCCGCTTGATGCTCTCGCCGATAATGGCAGACCGCAGATGACCCACATGGAGGGGTTTCGCCACATTTGGCCCGCCGTAATCGATGATAATCGTCTTGGGATCCTTGGTCCGCTCCACACCTAACCGCTCGTCCTTTTGCATCTTGGCCAGGTAGCCGCTCAGAAAATCCTCCCGCACTCTCAGATTGATAAACCCTGGCCGCACAACCTCCGCCATGGAGAAGACCTGGCTGTCTCCCAGCTCTCCCACCACATCCTGGGCTATGGACAGAGGCGCCTTGTGGTAGGACTTTGCTCCTGCCATCGCTCCGTTACATTGATATTCACATAAATCCGGGCGGTTTGACACTGTCACCTTCCCATAAGCAGCATCGTACCCTGCTTTCTCAAATGCCGCCGACAGTTCTTCTGCCAGCAGATCCATCATTTTCTCCATAGTTCCTCCTCAAAATCCATCGCAGAATCTCCCCTGCGTTTTTATTCTACTCGCTTGGCGCAGGCCACCGCCAAGGCGCCCTGCCCAATGTGACAGGACACGCTCAAAGACAATGGGTCCATATGGATCTCGTACCCTGAAAAGTGCTCCTGTACCTCTTTTTTATACTCCTCTGCCTCCTCCGGGTTTCCTGTGTACGCCATCTCCAGGCACATCAACCCTTGAGACGCATGCTGAGCAAACCGTGTCTCAAAGTCCTTCTTCATCGCCTGAATCATCACCCGTTTCGCTGCCTTCTTTCCTCTCACCTTTGCGTAAGCGTCCAGCTTCTCCCCTTGAATCTGGAGAACCGGCTTCAGATTCAAGACGGTGCCAATGGCAGCGGCTGCCGGTGTGATTCTGCCACCTTTTTTCAGATATCTCAACGTCTCCAGAGTAATATAGATGCTGGACTGCATCTTTTCTTCCTCCAGAACCTTCTTAATCTCAATGCCCTCAGCTCCCTCGCCTGCCAGATACAGAGCATCCAGCACAGACTGCCGCTGCGTCACAGAGATCCTCTGGTTATCCACCACCTGAACCTTCCCCTCATAGTCTTTGGATAACATCAAGGCTGTGAAACAACTGTTGCTCAGACCGCTGGACATAGGGATATGCACCACTTGATCCCAATCCCTCAAGAGACGATCCCAGATCCCCGTCACCTCCGCCGGGGACGGCTGAGACGTAGAGATATTGGCGTCATCCCCCAATCTTCTATAAAATTCTTCTTGAGACAAAGTGATTCCCTCTAAGTACTGTTTATCATCAATAAAAAAAGGCATGGGAATCACTGTCACGCCTAGCTCTTTTCCCTGTTCCTGGGTAATTCCGCTGTTACTATCCGTAACAACCGCAATCTTTTTCATACAATTAACCTCTTTCTTCTGTCTGTCTCCCACGACTACCTGATACCTGGGATCACTTCTCTTCTAAGATCCGTCATCCGCCATTTATCAAGCCAACTTCATAATTCGCGACTGCCATTTACCGACAACCCGGCAATTCTTATGATTTGCACGCTATTCTTTTGATTATAGCATACCTGAATTGAAAATGGCAACGCCGCATGATATAATTACCTAAAACTATTTCAAAGGAGAGGATTCTATGTCACACCGTCAAGCAAGCTGGGAAAAAGCCGGCCATACGTTGATCCAGAAATTTAACAAAAGAGGTATGGACGCCTATTACTGCGCCACCAAACAGGAGGCCTGTCAAAAGATTCTGGAATTGATTCCCGAGGGTGCTTCCATCTCCTGGGGCGGTTCCGAGTCTATGGTGGAAGCTGGGGTTATGGACGCCATCCGGGAGAAGGACTACACCCTCATCGACCGCGGCCTGGCCAAGAACTTCCAGGAGACCCGCCAACTCTACGCCAAAGCCGTGCTCTCCGACTATTTTCTGATGAGCGCCAACGCCTTCACTACCTCTGGAGAGCTGGTCAACGTGGACGGCGCCGGGAACCGGGTGGCCTGTCTGGCCTTCGGCCCTGCCCACGTCATCGTCCTGGCCAGCATGAACAAAATGTGCGCCACCGTGGAGGATGCCTACCGCCGTGTCCGCACTTTCGCCAGCCCCGCCAATGCCATCCGCGTAAATGTCAACTCTCCCTGTGCCAAGACCGGTCTGTGCGCCGACTGTCTCTCCCCGGATTGCATCTGCTGCCAGGTCGAGATCACCAGAAGATCCCGGATACCCGGCCGCATCATTGTGGTTCTGTGTGGAGAAGAACTTGGATACTGAGATATTGTCTTAGATCCCACATCAGGCCAAGAGTAAATCCAACTCCCGGCCTGATGCTTTTCCCCCTCTTTTACTCTTCTTTTTCTTCTGGTATTTCTTCCCCTTCTTTTTCCTCTTCCTCCAGATGCTTCACCAGATTTGCTCTCTGACTCAACGACATTTTCTGTCCCTCTGCCGCCTTGCGCTCTGTCTCCAACTGTGCCGCCGTTCCCTCTTTTCTCATCTGCTCTGCCTCCTGACGGAGTTCCTTCTCCACTCTCCACCAGCCTCGTATGCCGGTATAGAGAAACACAACCCCGAAGATGGCGAAGGCAACACCCGAGACGATCATCAGCGGGTGGAGATCCTCCCCATTCCGAAATGCCTTAAACAGATCCCACACAATCCAGAAGAGATACACTCCACAGAATGAGCGAATAATATAAGAAAACTTTGGATTCTTCATATGCGCTTACCTCTCTATCTTTTATTGGCAGTCTAAGACGCCGCGAACTGACTCTCATACAGGTGCGCATAAAAGCCTTTTTTCTCCAGCAATTCCTTGTGTCTGCCCTGTTCTATGATATTACCATCTTTCATCACTAAAATCAAATCTGCCTCCTGGATGGTGGAGAGCCGGTGGGCGACAATAAAGCTAGTTCTCCCCTCCATCAACTCTGAAAATGCCCTTTGCACCTTCACCTCTGTCCGGGTATCTATGGAAGAAGTCGCCTCATCCAAAATCAACATCGGAGGATGCATCAGCATTACCCTGGCGATACACAGAAGCTGCTTCTGCCCCTGGGAGATGTTTCCCCCATCCTCAGCGATCACCGTGTCATAGCCCTTGGGCATCCGCTGAATAAAACTGTGCGCATGGGCCTGCTTGGCCGCCTCCACGATCTCCTCCATAGTGGCGTCCGGCTTTCCATAGGCAATATTCTCCCGGATGGTGCCCGCTTTCAGCCAGGTCTCCTGGAGAACCATGCCAAAATTCCGCCGGAGACTGTCTCTGGTCACCTCTCTCACCGAAGATCCACTGACCAGAATCTCTCCTTCATCCACATCATAAAATCGCATTAACAAGTTGATCATCGTGGTCTTCCCACAGCCGGTGGGACCCACGATGGCAATCCTCTGTCCCGGCTTCACATGGATGGTAATATTCTCAAGCAAGGGCGTCTCCGGGCGGTAGGCAAAGGAGATATTCTCCACATCCACACTGCCGTCCACATGGTCCAGGACCACAGCCTGCCGTGCGTCCGGCGTCTCCACCGGGGTCTCAATAAAATCAAAAATTCTCCCCGCACAGGCGATGGCATTCTCCAGCTCTGTCACAACCCCCGAAATCTCATTGAAAGGTTTCGTGTACTGATTGGCATAATTCAAAAAGCTGGTCAGTTGGCCCACGGTCATCCCGCCTCCGATGACGGTAAACGCGCCTAAGATTCCCACCCCTGTGTACACCAGCCCATTGACAAAACGGGTACAGGGGTTCGTGATAGAAGAAAAAAACAGCGCTCTCACTCCGCAGGTCTGCAACTCTTGGTTGATGGAGTCAAATCGCTCCATGGCCCTATCCTCGTAGGAGAAAGCTTGAACCACCTTCTGATTGCCCACCAGCTCCTCCACAAGGGAAGTCATCTGCGCCCGTTTCTCTGACTGCAGACGAAACATCTGATAGGTTCGGCCCGCAATAAAACTGGCCACAAACAGAGAAACCGGAGTCAATACAACTACCAACAGAGCAATCTTCCCATTGATAGAAATCATAAATCCAATGGTTCCCAGAATGGTCGCCACGCCGGTGAACAGTTGGGTGAAACCCATCAAAAGTCCGTCTGAGAACTGACTGACGTCGTTCACCACCCGGCTGAGGATATCCCCGGGCTGATTCTGATCAATATAGCTGACCGGAACTTTTTGCAGATGGGCAAACGCCTTGCCTCTCACATCCTGCACCACCCAGTAAGTCACCTTGTTGGTCAGAAGGTTCATCGCCCACTGGGTAACGGCCGTGACCGCTATGACCACTCCCAACTGGATCAGAATCCGGAGCAGTCTGTGGGCGTGGATCTCTCCAGGCCCCACAATCTGATCCACCGCCCGGCCAATGAGAATCGGAGCATATAAAGTTGCGACCACTGTCGCCGACGCCAGCAATAACATAACCAACACCCGCGTCCGATAAGGCCGGATCAGTCGCAATACTTTTCGAATCGTCGTCCAATTTCTCATCCTCGCCTCACCTCCTGTTCCGAGAGCTGGGACAGACAAATCTCCCGGTACACCGGGCAGGTATCCAAAAGCTCCAGATGACTGCCATTCCCGACCAGCCGCCCGTCATCCAACACCAGAATCCGGTCTGCCTGCTTGATGGAGGCTGCTCTCTGGGATACCAAAAACACCGTCATCCCTTGAGTCTTCTCCTTGATTCCGTGGCGAAGGGCCGCGTCTGTGGCAAAGTCCAGAGCCGAGGCGCTGTCATCCATGACCAGGATCTCAGGCTTTCCCACCAAAGCTCTGGCGATGGTCAGCCTCTGTCTCTGACCACCTGAAAGGTTGCTCCCCCCCTGGGAGATCTTGCCGTCCAGACCTTCTGGCCTTGCCTCCACGAACTCCCGGGCCTGGGCGATCTCCAGGGCCTCCCAGATCTCTTGATCAGTGGCGTCAGACTTGCCCCACCGCATATTTTCCCGTATGGTTCCCTGAAACAACACCGCATGCTGTGGAACCATACCAATCTTCGTCCGCAACTGCCAGAAAGGATAAGCCTCCACAGGAACCCCATCCACCTGTATTTCGCCCGTTTGTATGTCATAGAACCTGGGGATCAAATTGACCAGCGTGGACTTTCCACAGCCGGTTCCCCCGATCACACCCACAGTCTCCCCCGGCTTTGCCACGAAGGAAATCTCCTCCAAGGCGGGGGCCGGAGAGCCTGCGTAGGTGAAAGTCACACGCTCAAACTTTACACGGCTCTCCCCGTTCTTCTCCCTTTGTTCTGTGGCGCCCTGGTCCGTGAGAGAAGACTGTGTCTCAAAAATCTCATTTAGTCTCGCCCCGGAAGCTGTGGCCTTCGTCACCGCCACGATCAGGTTAGCCAGAGCCAAGAGGGCCACCAGAATCTGGGTCATATAGTTGACCAGGGCCACCACTTCGCCCTGGGTGATCCTCCCCGCGCCCACCTGAATACCGCCCAGCCACAAAATAGCCACGATGGCCAGGTTCATGATCACATAAGTGGCCGGATTCAGCAGAGCCGAGATCTTCCCTGCAGAGATTTGAATCCTGGTGTACAGATCGTTGGCCTCGTCAAAGTCTTTGGTCTCCTCCCCCTGTCTGCCGAAAGCCCGAACCACTCTGGCGCCCACGTGATTCTCCCTGGTGATCCGCGAGATGTGATCCAGATAACTTTGCACCTTCTTATAGATGGGGACAGTCAGCTTCATGATCAGATAAATCACCAGAGAGATCAACGGTACCGCCACCAGGAAGACTGTCGCGATCTTCACATCGATGGTAAACGCCATGATCACTGCCCCCACCACCAGAAAAGGCGACCGCAGAAACAGCCTCAGTACCAGATTCACCCCGGTCTGCGCTTGGTTCACATCGTTGGTAATTCTAGTGATCAGCGTGGGCGTCCCAAGTAAGTCCAACTCCCGGTATGAGAGTCCGCTGATGTGGGCAAAAAGGCTTTTGCGCAGAGCGGTGCTAAACCCCATCGCTGCCTTGGCTGAGAAATACTGAGCCGTCACAGAGCAGATCAGCCCAACCAGCCCCAACAGAATCATCACGGCACACATTTTCCAGATATATCGGCTATCTTGATTGCCGATACCCACATCGATAATCTTGGCCATCACCAGCGGCACCACCAGCTCAAAACTGGCCTCTAACATCTTAAAGAGAGGCGCCAGAACAGCCTCTCTGTGGTAACCTTTTAGATAAATCAAAAGTTTCTTCATATTTTTTATTCTTCCACTTTTCTCCTAAATTCGCCCGTACAGTTTGGCCAGGCGGCGCATCTGTTCAATGGTCTCATGTCCCAACTGATCCCTGCCCAGTCTCCATTTCCAGTTATCTCCCAATGTGGAGGGGGTGTTACACCTGGCCTCGCTGCCCAGACAGAGGTAATCCTGAATGGGTATAATCGCCAACTCTGCCACACTTGCTAGGGCCAGACGAATCAAATCCCAGACTGCCTTCTCCAGGTCACTGTCCCCATTGTCCATATACGCCTTGGCAAAATTCAGATCGTGCTCACTCAGAGACTGATACCAACTCCTCACCGTGTCATTGTCGTGGGTACCTGTGTACACCACGCAATTCTTGTCGTACTTATGGGGCAGATAATCACTGTTCTCACTGTCGTCAAAGGCAAATTGTAATACTTTCATCCCTGGGTATCCCGTGGCCTGCCGCAGTTGGTGCACAGACTCCGTCAAAAATCCCAAGTCCTCAGCCACCACCTGGATGTCCCCCAGGCTTTCCCGCAGCGCCTGAAAAAGCTCCAGCCCCGGCCCTTTCTCCCAGTGTCCGTACTGGGCGGTAGGCTGGCCGTAGGGGATCGAATAGTACTCGTCAAATCCCCGGAAATGATCAATCCGTACCATATCGTACAGCCAGAGACTGTGCTGCATCCGCTGCACCCACCACTGAAATTTCGTGGAACGGTGATACTCCCAACTATAGAGTGGATTTCCCCACAACTGGCCAGTCACCGCAAAAGGATCGGGCGGACACCCGGCCACCGCGATGGGACGGTTCTCCTCATTGAATTGAAAGAGCATGGGGTTCGACCAGGTATCCGCGCTGTCAAACGCCACATAGATAGGGATATCCCCTAAGATCTGCACTCCGTTCTCATTGGCGTAGTTTTTCAATCCATGCCACTGCCGATAGAACAAAAATTGCTGATACCGGTAGAACTGTATCTCCTTAGCTCTCTCCTCCCGGATTCTCTGCAAGGCCCCGGGGTGGCGGTCCCTAAACTCCGTAGGCCACTGATCCCAAGATCTTCCCTGCTGACTGTCCTTGATGGCCATATACAGACAGTAATCCTCCAGCCAGTACCCATTGATTTGTATAAAAGAGGCAAACTCCTGATCTCCCTCCAACTGTTTCCGCTCAAAAGCCTTTCTCAAGATCTGAAACCTGGAGTGATAGATCTTCTCATAATCCACATAACTGGCATTGCTGCCATAGTCATAAGATTCGCATTCTTCCTCTGTGAGGAGTCCCTCCTGAATCAATTGCTCCAAGTCAATATAGTAGGGATTCCCGGCATAGGTGGAAAACGCCTGATAAGGCGAATCACCATACCCTGTAGGCCCCAGAGGCAGAATCTGCCAATATCTCTGTCCCGCCGCGATCAACTGGTCCACAAAAGTATAAGCCTCTTTTGAAAAACCGCCGATCCCATACTTCGTGGGCAGACTGGCTATCGGTAACAACACACCACATGCTCTCATAACTTTCCCCCGTCATTTGTATTTTCTCAATCATGGTCATACGCATTCACAGAGCTTGCCGGTCCGTCAACGCCTCATACTTCTCGGCAAATCTCGTGTACCATCATAACAAAATACTTCTAGAAATTCAAGAGACAGGCAAAGGGAGAACTGGCCATAACCAGTTCTCCCTTTGCCTGTACCTCCTCTTTTTGTCCACATCCAGATATCAAAAACGTGCACGCCAAGATCAGAGATAAGAAAACGATCCATCTTCTCATGTGCTCACACTCCTTGCTTTTTTAAGAGTATTTGCACCTTTCTAAATTTTATGCTATCTTTTCCGTCTCTTGTCTGCGCAAAAAAAGCGCCACGTCCTGAAAAATTTTCCGCTTACAAGGTTCGTTGAGTATCTCGTGGCGCAGACCAGGGTACAGCTTTCCTCTCACATTCTGATACCCTCTGGCCTGGAGGTGGCGCATAGCTGCGGCAAATTTTCTGCCATTTCCAATGCACGGATCTTGGGCGCCTCCCAGAAACAGGACCGGTAAGCTCCCGTTGGCGCACTTCCACCCCCTCCTGCTGTAGGCCTCCCCCATCAGGTCAAACAGTGTGCGGTATCCGTCCACTGTGAAAGTAAATCCACACAACTGAGAATCCTCATACTCTCTCACTACCAACTGATCCGTGCAGATCCAGGCATACTTGCGCTTCTCCCTGGGAAACTGCGCGGCATAACCGCCAAATGACAGCGCCTCCAACAACTTGCTGCGATGATGGCTTCCCCAGATCTGCTTTTGTACTGTCGCAATGGCCTTTCCCAGAATTACCGCCCGGTTTCTGCTGGGAGAACCACAGACAATCAGACCGTCCAGCAGATCATCATACTTTTTCACATAGGCCCGCACCGCCAGAGATCCCATACTATGTCCAAACAAAGTCAAGGACAACTCCGGGTAACGCTCCCGCAGAAGCAAGGTAATCTGACGAATATCCTCCACCATCGCCTTGGCGCCTCCCTCGTACATATACCCCAGATCCTCCATACTCTTGACGCTCTGGCCATGCCCCCGGTTGTCATGGATCACGCAGATATAACCGTGCTTCGCCATAAACTTCATAAATGGCAGATACCGCTCTTTGTACTCACACATTCCGTGTACCATCTGGATCACCCCGTGGAGTTGTCTCCCTTCTCTCGGAGCGACTGTCAGAAGGGACAACTCCAGGCCATCCCACTGAGACTTGATAATTTCCCTGTTTTGACTGCTCATCTACTTCCTCCTCTTTTGCAACACGCGATTCTATCCTGACCACTCAGGCTTCTCTCCTGTGGTAGAAAAACATCATCAACGCCATGGAACATATAATCAGGTACCCCAGCCAGCTAAACAGATCCGGAATCTGTCCAAAGATAAAAAATCCCAAAACCGCTGAGAAAATAATCTGGGAATAATCGTAGACAGAGATCTCCCTGGCCGGCGCGCAACAGTAAGCCGCCGTTATGGAAAACTGGCCGCCGGCCGCGGCCAAACCTGCCAACAATAGCACGGCCAACTGGGCCAGACTCATATAGTGATAGTCGAAGACCAGAAATGGCAGTGTCACCAGACAAGAAAAGGCTGAGAAAAAGCAGACGATAAAAGGCCCTTTCTCCCCCCTCTCACCCAACAGCCGCACGAAAGTATAAGCAATTCCTGCCCCCAATCCCCCGGCCAGTCCAATCAACGCCGACAGCAAATCCATCCCCACCACCGTAGGCTTCACAATGAACAGACTTCCCACGAAAGCGCCGCCCACAGCCAACGCCTGCAGTGGCTTCACTTTCTCTTTCAAGATCAAATAGCTGAAAATCACTGCGAAAAAAGGTGACATCTTGTTCAGCATAGACGCATCCGCCAGCACCAAATGATCCACCGCATAGTAGTTGCACAAAATGCCCACGGTCCCGAAAATCGACCTGCAAAACAGCGGGCCAAGATTCTCCCTCTTGCCAGAAAAGCGAATCTTCTGCCGCGCCATGATGATCACCGCGAAGATAAAAGCCACAAAATTTCGAAAAAAGCTCTTCTGAACAGAAGGCAAATCCCCTGACAAGTGCACAAACATGTTCATCAACGCAAAACAAAACGCTGAGATAATAATGTAGATAACTCCTTTTTGTCTTTGGTTCATTTCTCTTCCATCTCTCCTTGCAGATTGTAACAAAGATATTTGTCAACTGCTGGGCGCAACCGACGCTTTCTATTATACTTCTTCTTTTCCCTACAGTAAATCAAAATTTCTCCCGGCACGGAATCATTTGCCCTAATCCCACAAATCTGATATAATAAAACGGATCTTCTACGATCACGAACAACCCGTTTGTGCTTATCTGTGCCTTCACCGGCACACACAGAATGGAGGAAAAAATGAAAAAGCAACCGACGACTTTAGAGAATACGGAGACGCCTAAGAAGAAATCTCGCGCTCCCATCGTTGTCCTGGTACTCATCTTACTCTTGATTGTCCTAGGCGGAGTTGGCTACTATCTTCTGTTGCGAGAACAGCCTAAGAAAGAAGTCTCCCAATTTTTGGACTATGCCAAGGACTTTAATCTGGACGCCATGGCTTCCTGCGTCAAGGACAACAAACTGGACGGGCTGGATGAGAACAAGTTGAACTCTGACGCTTACCAGCCGTTTTTCCAAGCGGTAAATAAGAAGATGGACTATAAAATCACGGGCTTGGATTTTCACATGAAAAAAGCTGAGGTTACTGTGAAAGTAGATTATTTTGACGGCAAGGAGACTTACAAGGAAGCCATCAGCGAATTCTTCCGATCCGGTATGCAACAGCTTTTCAAGGGCGGAGACATGACCCCCAAGGAGAACGAGGATCTTCTGGTGAGCATTCTGTCGGAGAAAGCCAAAGATCTGCCTGACAGCCTGACCTCGACGACCTTAAAATACCCCTGTGAGAAGATTGACGGTCAGTGGGTAATCACCAAGGCGGACGACAAGACCATCGATGTGATCACCGCCAACTTCAGCTCTCTGACCAAGGAGCTGGAAGAATCCAGTAAAGAACTGGATTCCCTGGAGTCTGACGGCCAGACTGCTGACCAGAAGTCAGAGACGGACGCCAGTGAAAATGAGTCCTCCACCGAGGACGACGGCATCATAGACTATACTTGCGACAACTTCACCGTCCAATACGACCGCTATGAGTTGGCCCAAGATTACAGTGGCAACCAGTGCCTATTGGTCTACTACAACTACACGAACACTACGGATAAAGCCTCTCAGCCAATGGTCAACGTGGCTCTGCGGGCCCTCCAAAACGACCAGGCCTGCGAGGCGGCCTTCCCGGTGGAAGACAACGCGGCCATGGACAATTATATGGCTGATATCCCTGCCGGTGAGATGGTATCTGTCTGCCAGTCCTTTGAGCTGAAGGATACCTCCGACGTAACCTTAGAGCTCTCCGAGGCCTACTCCTTCAACGACGACGTGGATACCCAGATTCTGACAATAAAGGAATAAGAGCTCTAGTGTTTTCCAAACCTCCCACAGAGGGGTAGAAAAATTTGGAAATTTTGATCTTTTAAATGATCTCCACGTATAATTTTCCCCATAATCCACATACTAATCCCGAGAAAGGATGGTGAATTATGGGGAATAAATTTTTAGGTTATTTTGCTTTGACCATAGCCATAATCGGCGCAGTCAACTGGGGGCTTATCGGTTTCCTGGATTTCAATCTGGTGTCGTTCCTATTCGGTAAAATGTCCTGGTTCTCACGGATTATCTATGCGTTGGTGGGGTTGTGCGGTCTCTATCTGATTTCTTTCTATGGGAACGTGAGATCAGAGACGGATTCCACCAGAGAGTCCAACCGTAGCCTTTAGTCAACGAAATAGGAGGTATGAAGATGACTTATGATCCGAAACTGCCGCCTTCTTGCAGGGCCGCACAGGAACGTATGACCGACATTCTTCGAGAGGAAGACGCACAGGAGACGGCCGACTACGAGATCGCCGATCTGTCCGGGGACTGCCAGAGAATGCTCCAAGAATTCGAGCAAAAACTGAACAGTCAAGGATACCATGATCTGGCTCTGGTAGCTTATCAGAAAAAAATCGAGCCGTCTACAAATTTTTTCGTTTAATCTTGTATCACAGCGTCTTTAAAAACCAACCGGGACAGGAGACGAAACCTTTGATCACCTTGTCCCATGATACACAAAAGAGGGCGCCGCAGACTCATCAACAACGATGACAAAGCGGCGTCCTCTTTCGCATGGATCATCGTCCTTCACCGCTGCTCTCGCAATATATCTCATCCTACAAAAATCAACTCACACAACGAACGTCTGGATAACTTTCAACACCCAATATGAAAGACGCCTCTTCGAACATAGAATCCTGCACCGCTGGATTCTCCGCCTGCAGCAGGTCGCATTAGCGACATAATTCCTCTTCCGCCGCAGCGCGATCTCCGCGGAGCGTTTTATGCCATGGGAAGTTCAGAGAACTTCCCATAGCATAAAAAACCGCCGTCCTACAGATGACTTCTCATCCACAGAACGGCGGTTCCCCACAATTAGAGCGATAGACGGGGCTCGAACCCGCGGTCTCGACCTTGGCAAGGTCGCGCGTTACCAACTACGCCACTATCGCATAGCCAAATCTCGCCGGCCTCATCAGCCTTGCCTGATTATATTACTAAATCAGCGGCCAAAAGTCAAGTAAAAAATCCAATTTTTTCAATTTTCTTTCTTCTTCTCACTCTCATAGTAGCGCAACACATGTTCCGGGTAATACTGATCCCCATAATCCCAGAGGCCTGCCGTCTCCCGGTACGGATCATCCTGAGCGCGCTTCTTGCTCTTGCTGGCATACTTGGCAAAAGCCTGGGCATTCTCCTCCGTCCACTGGCTCTCCCCTTTTTCCTTCAGATATCCGAGATAGCCACTGCCAAAATTATAAGCCTGGAGCGCAATCTTAATCTTATCCATGTCCTCCGGCCCCGTACACCCCGCCTGCTCTAAGTTATCCTTCAACTCTTGAATTCCACATTCAATGGAATACTCCGTGTCGGTGATCCCATTGGGTTCCTGGGGATACTTTGTGTTGAACTTTCCCTCCGAGGACTGCATCACATCCACAAGCCCCCCGGAACTCTCCTGCATCATCACCGCCATAATCAGATCCACATAGTCTCCCATCCCATAGGTCTTGGCCATCTTCGTGACCGTAGGACGATACGTCTCACAGGCCTCGTTGACCGTGTAAGTCTCCTCTCTAGGTTCCGCCTCGCCCTGCGGCGTCTGCCTCACCAGGCTGCCAATTCCAACTGCCACGCCAACGCAGAGCAACAGCGCCGCCAAGACGGAGATCAGCAGAATTCTTCTTCTACGGCGCACCAACGCTCTCCGCCTTCGGGCCGCCAGCGCACGCCTTCGGGCTACTGCCGTCCTTGAGACCGGCCTCCTCTGTACTGTGGCGGGGGCTGATCTAGGTCTGCCCCCACTTCTTCTCTTGCGTCTATCCATATATTATCCTCGTGTAGTCCAGAAGGTAGATTCAACTCTCCAGGAGTAGATTTTCCATCTCACCGAGATAAGACTGAAACATCTCCAAAGCCTCCGTCACTGGCTTGGGGCTGGTCATATCCACCCCGCAGATCTTCAGGAGATCCACCGGATCCCGGGAACTTCCACCACTCAGGAACTGCTTATATTTCTCCACAATCCCCTCCTCCTTAGCCAAAATCTTTCGGCTGATGGCAATCGCCGCTGAAAATCCAGTGGCGTACTGGTATACATAAAATGGCGTGTAAAAATGTGGAATTCTGGCCCACTCCAAGGCAATTCGCCCATCCACTTCCACTCCGTCCCCAAAATAAGTCCGGTTCAGCTTTAGATAAATCTCACAGAGCAAATCTGCAGTCAGACTCTCGCCTCTGGAAGCCCTCTCGTGGACAATCTTCTCAAACTCTGCAAACATTGTCTGCCGAAACACCGTGGTGCGGAATTGTTCCAGAAAATAATTGATCAGGTAAGCCTTCTCCTCCCTGCTTTGCGCCTGTCCCAGCAGATAGTGTATCAGCAGAGATTCATTACAGGTGGACGCCACCTCCGCCACGAAGATCCGGTAACCTGCGTAAAGGTACGGCTGTGCATGGTCAGAATACCAACTGTGAATCGCATGCCCCATCTCATGGGCCAGGGTAAACACATGATTCAAAGTCCCGTTAAAATTCAAGAGCACATAGGGATGGGTTCCATAAGCTCCCCAGGAATAGGCGCCACTGCGTTTCCCCTGATTCTCATAGACGTCGATCCATCCCTCCTCAAATCCCTTCTGGAGAAGATCCTGGTAGTCCTCCCCCAGAATAGACAGCCCCTCTCTCACAAGGCGCTTCGCCTGTTCAAAAGAATACGTCTCCCTCACCGAGGGAACCAGCGGCGTGTACAGGTCATACATGTGTAGCTCCTCCACTCCCAGAGCTTTCTTCCGAAGTTCAGCGTACCGATACATAGACGGAAGCGCCCTGTGGACTGCTTCCAATAAGTTGTCATAGACGGACTCCGGAATATTCCCTCCATCCAGAGCCGCCGCCCTGGCGGAAGGATAATTTCTCACCCTGGCGAAAAATCCCGCCTGCTTCACATTCGCCTCGAACGTAGCTGCCAACGTGTTGCGAAACTGACCGTAAGTGTCGTACAGACGCTCAAACGCCTTCCGGCGCACCCGACGGTCCGTGCTCTCCAGAAACTGAGCATACCTGCCGTGAGTCAACTCCTGGAGCTCTCCGTCTGCATTCTTCACCTGGCCAAAGTGGATATCGGCATTGTTGAACATGGAGAATATAGTCTCAGGACCATTGGCGATCTGAGTCGCCTGAGCCAACACTCCCTCCATCTCCTCCGAGAGAACATGGGACCTGGTACGGAAGATCTCTTCCATAAACCTGCGATACAAAAAGAGCCCTTTCTCCTGCTCCAGGTACTGGGCAAAAAGCTCCGGCGACAGCCCCATAAGCTCCGGCTCCACAAAGGAAAATACGCTCTGTGCCTCCACCATCAGATTCTGCGCCCGCCCAGACAGTTGCTGAAAGTGGCTGTTCCCTGTGTCCTCGTGATAGCGCTGGGTTCCATAGACATACACCCGCTCCAAGAGCTCTTCCAGTCTATCCCTCTCCTCCAAAGCCTCACAGAGACCGGCGGCACTCGCAAGCAGCTTCCCCTGGAACCTCCGATAATCAGCCAGCCCCGTCTCCACCTGGGCATACTCTCTCTCCCAGTCTTCCTCTGAGGCATAGAGGTCCTGAATTCTCCACTTATCCCTCTCCTGAATTTCTCCCCTCGTCGGCAATTGGTTTCTCTGAGTCATTCTCAACCTCACTTTCCAAAACATTTGTTCTCTATTATACCCTAAAATCAAAATTTTGAAAACCCTATTGACAAATTCTTTCACCAAATGTATTATTGTATTAGTTTCTTAGTACAATAGTACAAAACAATCACAGAAAGGAGATTTCTAAATGTCATGGAAACTGGACTCCAACCTTCCTATATACACGCAGATTGTGGGACACATACAGTTGCAAATAGTCGCCGGCCGTTACCAGCCAGGCGACCGCCTTCCCTCAGTGCGGGATCTGGCCGCTGAGGCAGCCGTCAACCCCAACACAATGCAAAAAGCGCTCACTGAGCTGGAGCGCAGCGGACTAGTCCACTCACAGAGAACCAGTGGACGATTTATTACGGAGGACACCACAATGATCGAATCGATGAAAGAGAAACTGGCCACTGACCGAATTCGGGATTTTCTCGACGCCATGAGCCAGATGGGTTTTCAAAAAAAGGAAATCCTAAACTTAATTGAAAAAATCCAAAAGGAGGACGACCAATGAGTACCATTTTAGAGTGTAAAAATCTCACCAAGACCTACGGTGCAAAGAAAGCTCTGGACCAGTTAAGTCTCAGCCTGGATTCTGGGAAGATCATCGGCCTTCTAGGCCCCAATGGCAGTGGAAAGACCACACTGCTCAAGATGATCAACCGACTGCTGACTGTCCCTCAGGGACAACTGTTGATCGACGGCAAAGCCCCTGGCGTGGCGACCAAGTCCATCGTCTCCTACCTTCCCGAGCGAACCTACCTAAACCCCAACCGGAAAATCCACGAACTGCTGGACTACTTCGCAGACTTCTATGAGGATTTCGACCGTGGAAGGGCAGAGAATATGTTACAGAAATTAAACCTCTCTCCCCAGGCCCGGATCAAGACACTCTCCAAGGGCAGCCGCGAGAAGGTACAGTTGGTTCTGGTGATGAGCCGCCGGGCAAAACTCTACTGCCTGGACGAACCCATCGCCGGCGTAGATCCCGCAGCCCGGGATTACATCTTAAATACCATCATCAATAATTACGACGTAAACGCCACCATCCTGATCTCCACTCACCTGATCGCTGACGTGGAAAATATCTTAGATGAGGTAATCTTTCTCAAGGACGGCAAGATCCGCATGCACGAATCTGTGGACGATATCCGGTTTGTCAAGAAAAAATCTGTAGATGAATTATTCAGGGAGGTATTTCAATGTTAAAAAAACTGTTAAAATACGACTTAAAGGCTGTCTCCCCTATCTTACTGGCCGCCCACGGCGCCGTGCTCTTTTTCACCGCGTTCGGCCGGGTGCTGATGGCTCTATTGCAGGTGGAACCCTTTGAGAGCAACCTCTCCGCCCTCTACAGCCTACTGCTGCTATTCGCGATATTTGCTCTTACCTTATTCACCACTATATATCTGGGAATGTATTACTACCGTAGCTTCTACACCGACGAGGGATATCTGACCAACACTCTGCCTGTGACGGCCAACCGCCAAGTATTGTCAAAATATCTATGCGGCTTGCTCTGGACTTGGATCAACGCCCTGGTGGTCGCCTTGTGTGTTTTCATCCTATTTTACCGCCAGTTTATCCAGGTATCCTGGAAGGATGTATTTTCCAACGCCCCAGCCAGCCTTGTCGCGCTGACCATCCTCATTTTCGTGGTGGAACTTTTTTCCTCCTGCCTGATGGTTTATTGTGCCGTGGCGCTGGGCAGTCTGTTCCGAGGACACCGGGTGATGGGATGTATCGGTGGATACATTTTCCTCTACCTGATCAACCAGCTCTTGGGGATTTTTATTCTGTTCCCAACGCTCATAAGATCCACACGCAATCAATTGAGTTTGGATATTGCCGCCGAATCCGCAGTCACCGCCTCCCAGGCGATAAGTGTTTTGAATCGCTTCCTACTGGTCGCCTTACTCGTAGGCATTCTGGTCAGTATTCTCTACTACGTCATCTGTGTGAAAATCTTGGATCGAAAGTTGGAGATGGACTAAGAGAATTTGTACTGTTCTATTCTCACTGAAGACGCCAACAGAGCTGTCAAATAATAGTTATCTTCCATTTTAAAGAAGACGCCCATAGCCATGGGCGCCTTCTCTTTTATAAAAAGTCTACTGTATTCTCAATGGTGGAACAGACGAATTCCCGTAAACGCCATCACCATTTTGTATTGATTGCAAGTGTCAATCACCAGATCGTCTCTCACCGACCCGCCAGGCTGAGCGATATACTCTACGCCACTTTTGTGAGCACGTTCGATATTGTCACTGAAAGGAAAGAATGCGTCCGACCCCAGAGTCACTCCTGTCATCTGATCCAGCCATGCTCTCTTCTCCTCCCTGGTAAATACCTCCGGCTTCTCTGTGAACACCCTCTCCCAAGCTCCGTCGGCCAGCACATCCATGTACTCCTCTCCAATATATACATCGATGGCATTGTCCCGCTCGGCCCGTTTAATGTCCTCTCTAAACGGCAGATTCATCACCTTCGGGCACTGGCGAAGGAACCAATTATCCGCCTTCTGTCCCGCCAGACGAGTACAATGTACTCTGGATTGTTGACCTGCTCCGATTCCGATAGCCTGCCCGTCTTTCACAAAGCACACTGAGTTGGACTGGGTGTACTTTAAAGTGATCAGCGAGATCTTCAGGTCTCTCCTGGCCTCCTCGCTGAGCGCCTTATTCTCCGTCACAATATTGGACAGCAGCGCGTCGTCGATGGGCAGCTCCTGTCTTCCCTGCTCAAAAGTCACACCGTATACTTCCTTGTGCTCAAGAGGAGCCGGCACATAATCCGGATCAATCTGAATCACATTATAACCGCCTTTTTTCTTCTGGGACAAGATCTCCAAGGCTTCCTGGGTATATCCCGGCGCAATCACACCGTCGCTGACCTCTCTCTTGATCAACATGGCCGTATCCCTGTCGCAGGGGTCGGAAAGGGCGATAAAGTCACCGAAAGAAGACATCCTGTCCGCGCCTCTGGCTCTGGCGTAGGCACAGGCCAGAGGAGACAGCTCTCCCAGATCGTCTACCCAGTAAATCTTCGCCAAAGTCTCCGTCAGCGGGAGTCCCACTGCCGCCCCCGCCGGGGACACATGCTTAAAAGAAGTTGCAGCCGGAAGGCCTGTGGCCTTCTTCAATTCCCGGACCAACTGCCAGCCGTTAAAGGCATCCAAAAAATTGATGTACCCTGGCTTTCCGCTGAGCACCTGGATGGGGAGTTCTCCCCCCTCTGCCATGTAGATTCTAGACGGTTTCTGGTTGGGATTGCACCCATATTTCAACGCTAATTCTTTCATCTTCTCCACTCCTCACTGATTTTTATTAACGATCTTCGTCTGATACTCTCCCGTAGCAATGTCGATATAGCGGACAAACAAAGAGACTTTATTCTCTTCATTGAGATTCTCCCACAGCATCTGGGTGAATGCCTCCATATCATCTGGAATCTCTACCAATTTCGGCTCTCCCTCAAAACTTGGAAGGGGATTCCCGTCTCCCATATAAGTGTGAATGAAACGTCCCTCACCGGCCATTCCATTCTCGTAGGCGAAGGTGAAGCGGTTACAAGCCTCCGGATTTCCGTTGTCACTCTTCAAGATCGACATGGCATAGCTGTACTTGCCGTCCTCCACATGCATGATGCCAGAGATTCTAGGAGTATAGTTCGGCGCATCTGGCTCAAACTTCCGGCAGCGCAAGGACTGTTCAAAGGTCATCTGGTGATCCATTCCCTCATAGATGGAATCTGTCTGATCTCCATTGGTCACAATCGTCTTGTTCCCCATCACACGGACCGGCGCATAGATAATCAGACTGGGATCCGTCAGTTTGGAAGGATCATAGGCCTGCGTGCGAATGCCCTCTCCCTCCTCCACGAAGATACGGTTCCGGCTATTCTCACTTCTCCCCATGATGAAGTATGCCGCCACAGCAGCCTTCCCATTTTGGGAACGTCCCAGGACAATTCCCCTTCCAGGGTAGGTATTATTCCGAAGTTCTTCTGCCAAAGATAACATTTTCATACGCAAAACTCTCCTTTCATATTGTTCTCATCCGTCTACCACATGGAAACAGATAGAAAAACCGCCTGGGTAATCCAAACGGTTGCCCAGGCGGTCGACATTCTCTCACTTCTGCACTCCCTGTAGTTTTCCTACTTCCGCCAGTCATGCAGCTACAATTATACTACAATAAATTTTGATTCTTGACAAGCCCCAAAATACACACTCGAAACTTCTGTCAATTCATCTCTCTCTGCTTTCGCTTCATCTCTTTTGCGATGTCCTCTCTCAGCTTCTCCCAAGCCTTGGGATGTTCCACATAATATTTGGGGCAATCCTTTCCTGTGACATCGTAATGGCGAATCACATGATCCACACTCAGCCCAAACCGATTGCACAGATAAGCCGTCAATTCCACCAAGGACTGGTACGTGGCGTCGTTAAACTTCCCGTCGGCGTCGGAGTGGCAGCACTCTATGGAGAGTGTGTCCACATTCCGCTCATTGGTAGCGTAAGAGATCTCGTTGGTGGGGATGCATTGCACGATCTCTCCGTCCAGCCCCACCACAAAATGGCTGCTCACTTTGTTGGAGTGATTGTCCTTGAGCCCCTCAAAGTAATCCCGGTTATTTTTGGCTGTGGAGCCTGGGTTGGCCGTGTAGTGGATCGCTACATTCTTAACTTTCTCCAAGGGTGTCCCTGGTCTGGAGTACTCGTTCACCGTCAAGAGTTCCACGTCCAAAGGCGGAGCGCCTCTCAGCGGATCTCCCAACTGGCCTTCGCCCAACGCCATCTTAGCTGCTCTCTCAGTCCTCAGCGACTGGTAGACCAGCCGCCCTCCTGTCAGCAGCAGACAGACCAGCACCAGGCATCCCGACACAAACCATAGGTAACTCTTCTGATTCCGTCCCGTTCTCTTTTGTCTTCTCCCGCCGCTGGTTGAACCGGAAGAGGTGGATTTTCGCCGGGAAGCGCCTCCCCTGCTGTGTCCGCTTCTCCTACTCTTCAATACTGTAGTTGGGCGCCTCTTTGGTGATATGGATATCGTGAGGATGGGACTCTTTCAGCGATGCGGAAGAAATCTTCACAAATCTGCCAGTCGTCTTCAGTTTCTCAATGCTCTCAGCGCCACAGTATCCCATACCGGAGCGCAGTCCGCCCATCAACTGGAAGACGGTGTCCTCCACATGACCTTTGTAGGCCACACGGCCTTCCACGCCTTCCGGAACCAACTTCTTGGCGTTCTCCTGGAAATAACGGTCCTTACTTCCGTTCTCCATGGCGGAGATGGATCCCATTCCCCTGTATACCTTATACTTTCTTCCCTGGTACAGCTCGAAAGTCCCCGGACTCTCGTCGCAACCTGCAAAAATACTTCCCATCATGCAGACGTTCGCTCCCGCCGCAATCGCCTTGGTGACATCGCCGGAATACTTGATGCCTCCATCTGCGATGACAGGAATACCATACTCCTTGGCTACCTCATAGCAATTCATTACCGCTGTGATCTGCGGCACGCCGATACCGGCCACCACACGTGTCGTACAGATGGATCCCGGTCCGATTCCCACTTTCACCGCATCCACGCCGGCCTCGATCAGAGCCTTCGTCGCCTCTCCGGTGGCCACATTTCCGGCAATCAACTGTAGATCCGGGTAGGCGGCCTTGATCTCACGGACAGCTCTCAAAATATTTTCTGAATGGCCATGGGCAGAATCCACCACGATCACATCCACATTCACCTTAGCCAGAGCCTCCACCCTGGCCAGCACGTTGGAGGTAATCCCCACTGCCGCGCCGCAGAGCAGTCTTCCCTGCCCGTCCTTGGCAGAGAGCGGATACTTGATCTGTTTCTCTATATCCTTGATGGTGATCAGGCCTTTCAGATTATAATCATCGTCAACAATGGGTAATTTCTCTTTTCTGGCTTTCGCCAAAATCTTCTTGGCCTCCTCCAGAGTGATCCCTTCCCTGGCTGTGATCAACCCTTCCGAAGTCATAGATTCTTTGATCTTTTTCGTAAAATCTTCCTCAAATTTCAGGTCCCGGTTGGTGATAATCCCCACCAGTTTTTTCCCT
Organism: Blautia sp.; assembly: GCA_047014865.1. Taxonomy (GTDB): domain Bacteria; phylum Bacillota; class Clostridia; order Lachnospirales; family Lachnospiraceae; genus Blautia_A. The sequence continues at coordinate 43,392 of JBKXQO010000013.1, forward strand.
TCTGTGATGGGAACTCCTGAAATTCTAAACTTTGCCATCAGGTCATTGGCGTCTCTCAGCGTATGCTCCGGTGAAAGATAAAAGGGATCCGTGATGACCCCGTTCTCAGAACGCTTTACCTTGTCCACCTCGTCGGCCTGCGCCTCGATGGACATATTCTTGTGGATAATTCCAATGCCGCCTTGCCTTGCCATGGCAATCGCCATGCGATGTTCTGTCACAGTGTCCATTCCAGCGCTCATCATAGGAATGTTCAACTTCACCTTTTTTGTCAGATAAGTTGAGACATCTACCTGATTTGGGATTACCTTTGAGTATGCAGGAACTAACAATACGTCATCAAAAGTAATTCCTTCCCCGATGATAGTACCCATTGTTTTTCCTCCCTTGTATTCTATTTTTCGTGTTATTGTTCCATAGTGTAACAAAAATCGCAACCTGTGTCAATCCGTAAAGACTTTTGACGGCGCACTTTTTTTCATCATCTGTACCATATTCTCATCCGGCTCCAGGATCACTTTGCAGGTCTCCTGACCCAGTCTGGCCACCATCCCATACCGCCTGTGCTGGTCATCTCCGGAAGAGTAATCCACAACTTTCATCCTCGTGTTGCTGTTGTAATAGTCCAATCGGTGCGAGTGGAGCGGAGCCACCAAATCCACCTGATCCATCTGTATGACCCCGGCCTTCTTTCTCTTACTCTTGGAGAAAATCATATCCACATCCATCTCCCCATTCACATAGAGGTACTCATACTCCACATCCGTCCTGGGAAAGACAAAAAGATACGCCAACACTGCCGCTATCACTGCAATTATGAGAAAGAGTGGAAACAAAAACATGCCGGCCAGGACCAGTAGCACTACGCCTGCAACACACCCTCCCTTGACCATGATATCTCTCCCTGATTTCTCTCGCTTCACCAGACATTCCGCATACAAATCACCCATCTGTTTTCCTCCATTGTTTTTCTTTCACAGACTCACTTCTGAAAGGGCAAACGGCGCCTTCGCCAATAGCCCGCCATTGTTAACTGTTATAGTAACACAAAATGGGGAACGTTGCAAAGCAACATTCCCCGATTTTTCTTGTTCATCAAACACTTACCTTACATGGCATAAGCGCCGCGTTTACATCATTCCCATTCCTGGATTTCCGGCTGGCATTGCAGGTGTATCTTCTTTGATGATCGCCACCACAGACTCTGTGGTCAACAGTGTGGAGGCAACACTGGTAGCGTTCTGAAGAGCGCTTCTGGTCACTTTCACAGGATCCAGGATTCCAGTCTCAATCATATCCACATACTCTTCTCTCAGAGCGTCGAAGCCTACGCCTGACTGGGATTCTTTTACTTTGTTGATAATCACAGAGCCTTCCAGGCCTGCGTTCGCCGCGATGTGGAACAACGGAGCTTCCAGAGCTTTCAGAATAATTCTGGCCCCAGTTCTCTCGTCTCCTTCCAGCGTCGCTGCCAATTTCTCCACTTCCTTGGAAGCATGGATGTAAGCAGATCCGCCGCCTGCGATGATTCCTTCCTCCACGGCTGCCTTGGTAGCTGCCAGGGCGTCCTCCAGGCGCAATTTCGCTTCTTTCATCTCAGTCTCGGTAGCTGCGCCCACACGGATCACGGCAACTCCGCCTGCCATCTTGGCCAGTCTCTCCTGAAGTTTCTCACGGTCAAAGTCAGACTTGGTCTCCTCAATCTGTCCGCGAATCTGTGCCACACGGTTGGCGATATCGTCTTTGGCTCCCAGTCCGTCTACGATCACAGTGCTCTCTTTTGCTACCTTTACAGATTTCGCACGTCCCAACTGAGACAGATCTACTTCTTTCAGATCCAAGCCCAGCTCGTCAGATACCACCTGGCCACCGGTCAGAACAGCGATGTCCTGTAACATCTCTTTTCTTCTGTCGCCATATCCAGGTGCTTTCACAGCCACTACCTGGAAGGTTCCTCTCAATTTATTCACAATCAACGTAGTCAGAGCTTCTCCCTCCACATCTTCTGCGATGATCAGAAGTTTTGCGTTGGCCTGAACTACTTTCTCCAGCAGAGGCAGAAGCTCCTGGATATTGCCGATTTTCTTGTCAGTGATCAGAATGTATGGATCCTCCAGAGTCGCCTCCATTTTCTCCATATCTGTGGACATATAAGCGGAGATATATCCACGGTCAAACTGCATACCTTCTACCAAGTCCAACTCTGTGTGCATGGTCTTGGACTCTTCCACGGTGATCACTCCGTCCTTGGAGACTTTCTCCATGGCGTCTGCCACCAAGTTGCCAACCTCTTCGTTGCTGGCTGAGATTGCAGCTACATTGGCGATCTGAGCCTTTCCGCTGATGGTCTTGCTCATGTTCATGATAGCGTCCACCGCTACATCTGTGGCCTGCTTCATTCCTTTTCGAAGAATGATCGGATTAGCGCCTGCGGCCAGGTTCTTCATTCCCTCATGAACCATTGCCTGTGCCAGAACAGTCGCAGTTGTGGTTCCGTCTCCAGCCACATCATTGGTCTTGGATGCAACTTCTTTGATCAGTTGCGCTCCCATATTCTCAAAGCCGTCTTCCAGCTCAATCTCTTTGGCGATGGTCACGCCGTCGTTTGTGATCAGTGGAGAACCGTAAGATTTATCCAACACTACGTTTCTTCCTTTCGGTCCCAATGTCACTCTCACGGTATTTGCCAGTTGATTTACACCATTTTCCAGCGCTGATCTGGCCTCTGCTCCAAATTTAATCTCTTTTGCCATAATTGCATTCCTCCTGATTTCCGTCTTAATTTTCTGAATCGATCTCTTTTATTTTACAACTGCCAAGATATCACTCTGTCTAACGATGATATATTCCTCACCGTCCAGTTTCACCTCTGTCCCCGCATATTTGGAATAGATCACCTGGTCGTCCACGGCCACTTCCATCTTCACTTCCTTGCCGTCTACCACTCCGCCTGGTCCCACTGCAACCACAACGGCCTGCTGCGGCTTTTCCTGAGCCTGGCCTGGCAATACGATACCGGACTGTGTGGTCTCTTCTGCCTCCAATTGTTTCAGTACAACTCTGTCACCCAACGGTACTAATTTCATATCTAATGCCTCCTTAATATAATTTCCACTCTTTTTGACTTATTAGCACTCATCAAAATCGAGTGCTAATCACTGTCCTTATATTAGATAATTCCATGGTTTTCTGCAACCCTTAGGATTTCAATATATTTCCGTATTTATTGATATTTTCTCATTTAATCTTTTTATTACTCCAATTTTCTCATGTTTTTATTTTTTTAACCCTATCGGGGGAATCCCCCGCTCCTTTTCCAGACCAAAGAATCCTGTACCACAGGATTCTCCGCCTGCGGTGGGTCGCATGAGCGACATAATCCCATTCTGCCGCAGTGCGATCCTCACGGAGTGTTTTTTGTGTTATAGGAGAGTTCGTAGAACTTTCCTATAACATAAAAACAAAAACCTACCTATCCGAATTCTATCCGGATAGATAGGTTCCCATACATCTATTTCACCCAGGGCAACGACAATTTCCTGCTCGTTGCGATACTTATAACCAATTTTGTCTCTCCTCTAAGCCTTCTTTGCCCTCTGAGCCTTGATCTCTTCCAACTCGTCGAAAATCACTTCATTGAGAACTTTGATATAAGTCCCCTTCATACCGGAAGACCTAGATTCAATGACCCCTGCGCTCTCAAACTTGCGCAGCGCATTCACAATCACAGACCTGGTGATCCCAACTCTGTCCGCAATCTTACTTGCCACTAAAATGCCCTCGTCTCCATCTAACTCATCAAAGATATGGATAATTGCCTCCAATTCTGAGAAAGATAAGGTGTTAAAGGCTGATTTGACAACCTGCTGCTTTCTGTCCTCCTCAGCATTTTCTTCATGTACGGATCTCATCATCTCCAGCCCTACCACTGTTGTTCCATACTCGCTGACGATAATGTCCTCAATATCATAGGACCTATCATTCCGATACATAAATACGGTGCCTAACCGCTCTCCGGCGATGTCAATCGGATTGATAATGCCCTGATATTTCTGAATATCGGGGTTTTCAAATCCTAGTGTCTGAAGATTCACATTTTCCTTCGTAGATAATACCTCCAGAAAACGTTCATTGAGCAAATGATCGATAAAACCACCCACTTTATCTTCAATCAACTCAGTCAACTCTTCTACTCCAGGACATAAACTGACCCCCAATACTTTTCCTTTTTTGCTGATTACCAAAATATTAGAGCTTAATGTTTCCATTAAAACCTGACAAATGTCATTGAACACAACCTTACTGGAACTGCTGTTGTGCAAGAGCTTATTGATCTTTCTGGTTTTGTCTAACAACTGAACGCTCATTGGTCTCCTCCTTTCAAAATATTTATTAGTCAGTCTTATTCCTTAATTTATACTACCATGGTATACATATTAAAATCAACCCATTTTTTTAGATTTATTCATTTGTTTCGTTATTTTTATGAATTGAGAGATTTTTTCGCGCTTTAAAGCAAAAAATGCTGTCTTTTACAAAAAGACAACATTTTTTAATAACTACTGAACAAATTATGTTTCTTCCCCCTGCTTTTTCACGTAACCGCAGGTCTCAGCGCTACACACCAATTTGTTGCCTTTCTCAACCATATAGCTTCCACACTTGGGACACTTCTCCTCAGAAGGTTTCTGCCATGACATGAACTCACAGTCCGGATTGTCCTCGCAGCCATAATATTTTCTGCCCTTCTTAGTCTTCTTGAGCACTACATCCTTGCCACACAGAGGACACGATACGCCAATCTTCTCATAGTAAGGCTTCGTGTTCCGGCACTCGGGAAAACCTGGGCAGGCCAGAAAGCGGCCATGGGGGCCATACTTGATCACCATATTGCGCCCGCACTCCTCGCAGACTACATCTGTGACTTCATCCTCAATTTTCACCTGCTCCAGTTCTTTCTCCGCGGTCTCCACATCCTTCTTCAAATCCGGATAAAAATTCCGTACCACAGTCTTCCACTGAACCGTCCCGGCCTCCACACAGTCCAGGAGACCTTCCATGGTGGCCGTAAAATTCACATCCACAATACTGGGGAAGGCTTGTTTCATAATGTGGTTCACCACCTCGCCCAGTTCCGTCATATACAGATTCTTACTCTCTTTCGAGATATAGCGCCTCTTGATAATCGTAGTGATGGTCGGCGCATAGGTGCTCGGCCTTCCGATCCCTAACTCCTCCAATGTCTTAACCAGGGACGCCTCCGTGTAATGGGCCGGCGGCTGGGTAAAATGCTGTTCCGGATTAAGCTTGAGCAGTTCCAGAGGCATCCCTTCCACCAGACTTTTGGACAGAACATTCCCCTTCTTCTTTCCATCCTCCTCCTGGGTATACACCGACTGAAATCCGGGGAAGATCACCCTGGATGCCGCCACTGTGAAAAAATACTTCCCAGCGGAAATCTTCACGGAAGTAGTCTCATATTTAGCGCTGCTCATGCGGCTGGCCGCAAAACGCTTCCAGATCAACTGGTACAGACGGTACTGGTCCCTGGACAGAGACTCCTTTAGAGACAGTGGAGTCCGCTGGATATCTGTGGGCCGGATGGCCTCATGGGCGTCCTGAATCTTCTGCTTATTGTCCGAGGTCTTGGGCGCTGCCGCCACATACTCGTCTCCATATTCTTTGGAAATATAAGCCCTTGCCGCCTGGTCCGCTTCCTCAGAGACACGAGTGGAATCCGTACGCAAGTAGGAGATCACACCTACCGTTCCGCTCCCTTTGATATCCACACCCTCGTACAACTGCTGGGCCAGACGCATAGTCTTTTGGGTGGAGAAGTTCAGAGTCTTAGCCGCCTCCTGCTGCAGGGTGCTGGTGGTAAATGGCAGTGGGGGGTTCTTACGCCGCTCCCCCTTTTTTACCTCCGCTACCTGGTAAGAGCATCCCTTTAACTCCTCCAAAATCCCGTCCATCTGTTCTTTATTCTTGATGGCGATCTTCTTCTCGCCTCCGTAGAATTTGGCCAGCAAAGGCTTCTTCTCACCTTCCACCTGAAATTCTCCCTCCAGATCCCAGTATTCTTCTGGAATGAAGGAATTGATCTCATCCTCCCGGTCTCCGATGATCCGCAAAGCCACTGACTGAACGCGCCCGGCGCTCAATCCTCGCTTTACCTTGACCCAAAGCACAGGGCTAATGCTATATCCCACCAGGCGGTCCAGAACCCTTCGGGCTTGCTGGGCTTCCACCAAGTTCATGTTCAGCTTCCGGGCCTGTTTAATAGATGTCTTTACCGCTGTCTTTGTGATCTCATTGAAAGTTATCCTCTGCATCTTCTCATCTTCCACCTTCAAGGACTTGGTCAGATGCCAAGAAATCGCCTCCCCTTCCCGGTCAGGATCCGTTGCCAGATAGATCTTATCTGCTTTCTTTGCCGCCTTGCGCAATTTGGTCAGCAGTTCCCCTTTCCCACGGATTGTAATATATTTCAACTCAAAGTCATTGTCTACGTCAATTCCCATCTGGCTCTTGGGCAGATCTCTCACATGCCCATTAGAAGCCTGGACATCGTAGTTGCTTCCGAGAAATTTCTTAATTGTCTTCACCTTTGCAGGCGACTCTACAATCACCAGATATTTCGCCATGTTCCCTCTCCTATAATCGTCTGTTTGCCGGTTTATTTCTCTTACCCTCAGAAAATAGTCTCACTCTGGGTAAAATACTCTCACATCCGTCACAATTCTTAAAAAATTATAAATTTATTTTTTCACATAAAAATTGTGTCCAATTCTCTCCACAAGCCCCTCCAACTCCAATTCCGTTAAACATTTGACAGCATTTGAGGCAGAAAAATGTGTAATTTTCACAATATCTTGGAGGCTCTTGGGTTGTAAATCCAAACCACTATACACCAAATCCAAATCTCTTGCAAGTCTTAATTGACCTTTTTCAGACAGAGCGCCCTCCCTTTTTTCATGTAACCCCCATTCCTCCAGCAGCGTCTGTACAGACCAGGCGATCCCCGCGCCTTGCTCCAGAAGGCGGTGGCACCCCAAACTTAGCTGAGAATCCACCGGACCCGGGAGGGCGTAGACACTCTTTCCTTGCTCCAGGGCAAAATCCACTGTGATCAAAGAGCCGCTCTTCTCCCTGGCCTCCACCACCAGGACCACATCCGCCAGACCGCTGATGATACGGTTACGCGCCGGAAAATATCTTCCCAAGGGTTTCCTCCCTGGAGGTTGTTCACTGATCAGGCCTCCTGACTGCCAAACCTGCCGGTAAAGGCTCCAATGCTGCCTGGGATAACACACATCCACACCGCAGCCCAATACCCCAAAAGTGGAAGTCCCTCCCTCCAGAGCTCCGCTATGTGCCTGTCCGTCCACCCCCATAGCCAGACCACTGATCACTTGCACCCCAGCCCGGCTCAATTCCCTGGAGAAGAGAAATGCCTGTCTACTCCCGTAGGCGCTACACATTCTCGCCCCCACCACCGCCACCGACGGCTGTTCATCTCTGGGAAGATTTCCTCTCACAAAAAGTCTCTTGGGCATCCCTGTCAACTGCCTCAGCCTTCCGGGATATCTGGGATTATCGCGCTCAATACATTCTATGTCCCCACAATAAATTTCTTCCATAAAATATCCCCCTATTTCCAATACTTTTTGTCAATGCTGCGATAACCGATGGCCTCCTGCAGATGCTCGCCCTGGATGATCTCAGACTCCTCCATATCTGCGATCGTTCTGGCCACTTTCAGAATTCTGTGGTAAGCCCTTGGACTGATTCTCATCTGTCGGTAGGCCTTCTCCAGAATCCGCCTTCCCTGACTGCTGACTGGACAGTACCGTTCCAACGCCTTCACTGGGAGATCTCCGTTAAATCGGATTTTTGTTCCCCGGTATCTCCGCTCCTGCACACGGACCGTTCTCTCCACTCTCTGCCGAATCTGCCCAGAGCTCTCTTCCTCTTTTCCGCCTGCCAGGTTCTCGTAAGCCACCGGAGCAGCCTCCGCGCACAAATCCATGCGGTCCAGCATGGGCTGGCTGATTTTCCTCAGATATGCAGATACCTCGCCGGGACCGCAGGTACACCGGTTCATATCCGGATAGAATCCACAAGGACAGGGATTCATAGCTGCCAACAACAGAAAATCCGCCGGAAAACAATAAGTCCCCTGGACCCTGGAAAGCCGAATATTCCGGTCTTCCAACGGCTGCCTTAAGATCTCTAACCCACGCTTAGAGAACTCTGGCATCTCATCTAGAAATAAAACTCCCCGGTGAGCCAAAGTGACTTCCCCCGGTCTCGGATTCTTGCCGCCTCCCGCCAAAGCCTGAGGCGACGCAGTGTGGTGAGGCGCCCGAAAAGGACGCACAGCCATCAAAGGCTCATTGGATGGTAGAAGACCTGCAATACTATAGATCTCAGACACTTCCAGGCTTTCCTCCTGACTGAGAAGAGGCATAATCCCCGGCATTCTCTTGGCAATCATGGATTTCCCCGTCCCCGGGGCTCCAATCAAGAGTAGATTGTGAAAACCACTGGCCGCAATCTCCGCCGCCCTCTTGGCTCCCTCCTGTCCGTGGACATCCTGAAAGTCCTCCGGATATTCGCTAGAAGGTTTCCCCGTCTTTCCCTGAACATGGCGTCTGCCCCTTGGCTGTCCGTTGAGCACAGCCAGCATTTCCTCCACCGAAGAGACTCCGATTACCTGTATATCCGGCACCAAAGCACCCTCCACTAGATTGTCAGAGGGCAAAATACAAGTATGACACCCCTGTTCCTTGGCCATTCTCACTATGGGAAGAACGCCGAAGACCGGATTGCACCTGCCACTCAGACTGATCTCGCCTACAATCAGAACTCCCCGGAGCGCTCCCCGGGGAATCCTGTCGGCGGCAGCCAAAATCGCCGCCGTAATAGGAAGATCGAATCCTGCGCCCTCTTTTCGGATATCCGAAGGCGACAAATTTACAGTAATTCGCTTCGGCGGCAAGGCGATCCCTGTGTTTTTCAGAGCCGTTCTCACCCGCTCCTGTGCCTCCCTCACCTGGGAGGACACATAGCCCACCATTGAGAAAGAAGGCAGGCCGTCACTCACGTCCGCCTCCACCTGAACCGGACAGATATCCATTCCCTGAATGGATGCTGACAAGACACTACTGAACATAAATCTCTCCTCTCTACACCTGAAGAATTCATCTGTTCGAGAATGTCTCTTGCATCCTCACTGCAGCGCGCGCCAATTTCACTTAGAATTTTCTCGCGCTCACCTGCAAACCATTGGGACTATATCTGACGGGATTGACACCCGCCCTGATATAGCTTTGCCCCTCTCTTACTTTACCATCACGAAAATTGGGAGTAAGATTCTCTCCCTTTGATTTGATACTAGAATTGTAACTCTCAGAACATCTTGTCTGTCTCTTCAATTGTCAGACAAATTTTCTCCCCACTCATCAGCTCCAGATAAATACGATCTTTGTGTTTCTCCACCACCAGAGAAGCTAAATCCAATTGTTTCGTCCTGTTTAAGATATTGTACAGTGTCCAGATGAATTCATCGTTTTTCATTTTTTTCCTCCTTGCTAAGTTTAGCCCATTTTGTTCTGAATTGCAATAGTACATTTTGTTCTGGATATAATTTTAATTATGTAAGTTACTGTCAAAGAGAATTTGATTCCCGTATCAATTATATACTTCAATAAAGGAAAAGGAAAGCTATGAAATATCAGCGTATTCAGGATCTGAGGGAAGACGCAGACCTGACTCAAAAAGAAATCAGTGAATATCTTCACATCAGTCCCCGTACCTACTCTCACTATGAGAACGGTACCCGGAATATCCCAGTGGATATGTTGATCCGGCTGGCAAATTACTACCGCACCAGTATGGATTATCTCGTCGGAAGAACGGACGATCCCCACTGGAAAAATGAAAACATAACCAAAGAAGATTCTCTCCAATAAAACAGCTAATGCTGTTTTATTTTTTTTGCACACTGACATCTCACACAAAAAGTAGTACACTAGAGACAGGTTGGAAAAATCCACACCTTTTACCGTTTTCATTTTTCATTTTACATCTAAGGAGGCTATTGATTATGTTGCACGATATTTTACCCTACATTTACCACAATGAATACCATCCTTGTTCCCCTCAGCCCGAGGACTATCTCCTGATCTACCAAGACCAGGAGCTCCTTATGAGCCTAGGGGATTCCATTGTTCTCCCAAAGGTAGGAGAACTCTGTGATCCCAGTCAACCGTTACATACCCCCTTGCGTTATCTGTTCTCCATCAGTCAGCAGCGGTTCTTCCTGGGACAGCCTGGCGACGCCGCCGCGTTACCTGACTATCAGTTTCACCCAATCCGCTCTCTGCGCACCGCCAAGCCTTCTCACCTGGCCTTCGCCGGAGTCACAGGAATGCAACTGGCCCACTGGTACGACACGCACCGTTTCTGCGGGAGGTGTGCATCCCCCATGTCTCACAGTGATCGGGAACGTATGGTCTACTGTCCCAAATGCCATGCCATAGAATACCCTAAGATCTGCCCCGCCGTCATCGTAGGAATCCTAAACGGTGACAAGATCTTACTGTCCACCTACGCCGGGCGGGATGTCAAGAGCTACGCACTGATCGCCGGATTCTCCGAGATCGGCGAGACCATCGAGGAAACCGTTCACCGCGAAGTCATGGAAGAAGTCGGGCTGAAGGTGAAAAATCTTCACTTCTATAAGAGTCAGCCCTGGTCCTTCAGCGACAGTCTACTGATGGGATTCTTCTGCCAGGTGGACGGCAGTGACCAGATTCGGATCGATCACACAGAACTGGCCACCGCCCAATGGTTCACACGCTCCCAGATTGATCTGGATGACTACGATATCAGCCTGACCAGAGAAATGATCCTCAAATTCAAGAAAGGGGAGATCTCTCTGTGACTGCTCCTGTCTTCTAGACCAATCCCAACGCCTTTAAGAACCACAGCCAGAACGTGATGGTAAACGCGCTCAACAGTGTGGTCACCATCACCACACTGGAGGTCAGATTCCCTCTATGCCCCATATTCCTGGCCATAATATAACAACTGACTGTGGTGGCAGACCCCAGCATCACCAACAGCGACACCAGGCTCTCCTCACGGAACCCAAAGTGCACCGCCAGAGGGAGAAACAAAGCCGCAAAACCGACCAGCTTCAAAAAACTACAGACGGCGACTTCTCTCCAGATACTCTGAACCTCGCACCATTGAAAAGACGCGCCCATGGCCATTAATCCCAGCGGGGTGGCCAGACCCGCAACATAGTCCACCAACTTCTCCATAACCGGAGGCTGGGGAATCTGAAGCAGCGCCCAGGCCAGTCCCACCGCGATGCCCAGTATAATCGGGTTCGTCACGATCCCTCTCACCGTTCTCCCCACCATTCTCTCATCGAAGACGGGTTCGCCCGGCCTAAAAAAAGAGAGAACCACCACCGCCGCCACATTGTACAGCGGCACTGTGCCAATGATCATCAGTGCGGCATTGTCTCCGGATCCGTAGATATTTTGGACGAATGCCATTCCCAGCAGCGCTGCGCTGCTGCGATAAGAAGCCTGGATAAATTCCCCCTGATTTCCGCTTTTTTTCCACAGACAGGAGATTCCCCCCGAGATGCCAATGCACAGCACTGTCGCCACAAAGCAGAACAGTACCAGTTTCCCATCCCAGAACTCAGCCACATTTACTCTCGAAAGATCCTTAAACAACAGCACTGGCAGCGCCACCTGAAATACCAGACGGTTTAGCTTCGCCGCGAATTCCTCGTCCAACAGTCCCACCTTGCGCAGCCCCACTCCCAAGATCATACAGAAAAATACAGGGATTGTTGCATTCAAACTAAAAATCAAATTACTCATTGTCTCACCTTGCTGTCTCTCTCATCTCCGATTCCATCCAGAATCAATTCTCTTTGATCGTTTTTTTCATATGTTCCGCGAACGCCCGTGCTTTTTCCTGGATAGATCCCACCTTGAGAATACTCTCCGGGTCGTTGGCCGTCTCCAGAAAGGCGAAACGCGAAGGCAGAATAAAACTTTTGTTCATATTTAGACCGGAAATCAACTGTTCGGCCACTAAGTCTCCCCCACTGTAACCGGAGATCACAACTGCAAAAAGATTCTTCTCCGAAAAAGGATTCTTCCGAAAAAGAGCAGTCAACCGGTTAATAAAAGCTGAGAGGTTAGCGCTGATTGCGTCATTGTAGTTGGGACACAGCATCACCAACGCGTCACAGTTCTGAACTGCCGGGTAAACTTGCTGTGCAATCACCCCTCCATAGTAACAGTTGGATTGCCTGGAAAAATGCATACACATTTTATAGGGGCACCCGGCACAGTCCTGGATAGAACCGTTGCGCAGAGAGATCTCCTCCACCTCGCAGCCTTCCAGGTTCTGCTTTACCATCTCCCAGAAATTCACTGTGTTGGAGGTCTGGAAGTTACTGGCATGGAGCATGAGGATTCTGGGACGCTTCTTAGGCTTTTGCCTGAAACTCAATACGGTCTCCGTCAAATCCCTGGCCGCCTTCAGATAAGCCCCCATATTGTCAGTCTCCAGATTCATCGCCTGTATATTGAAATTCTGTAGCGATCCCGTCCCCTCCACCAACGGCCTTCCAGGGAACGTACATCCCGACTGGTTGGCGGCAAAGACAAAATCTCTGGCGATGGATTTCGTGTACAGCTCGCTCTCGCCGTCCACGATCACGCCCCCCACCGTCCCCTCCAACATCTGAGAGTCCAGTCGGAGTTTCTTCAGGAATCGAAAATATTCCAGATTAATCCCGGAGACTCCCTGGGAGATAGCGAACAGAATTCTCTGATTCTCCAGGTTGTGAAAATTCTCCAATTGGTCAACCACCCGGTATCGCCGCCCCTCCAGCGCATAATCCAATACCTTCTGCAGCCTCATAGTGCGGCATTTCTCCTTACACCGGGGACGTACTAAGACCAATTCCGTCATAAAATTGCCCCCAATCCGTCATAAGCCTGTCGCAGCCTCCCGTAGAGCGCCTCCGGCAAGGGCAGGGATTCTATCTCCAACCCCTGGAGTGTGTAGCGATTCTTGCTTCCCATATAAATTCCTCCCAGAAAGTTCGAACTGTAATGCCATTTTCCCTCCATGGTCAGAATCAGAGAGATCGCCGCAGAGGACAGAGCCGGAGCCACGTAAGGCTTAAAGCCCAGTTCTCTGGTTCTGAGATTCGCCTCCACAGCCAGTCTGGTCAATTCTCTGGAGATCTCATCGTCGTAATGCTCAATGCTATTGGCGATCACCAGGTCCTGTCCATGAGGGCCATATGCCCTCCCCTCCTGCAAAAAATCAGAAAACCTCTGTTCCTGTCTTGCATAATAGGCTGCTCTGGCATTCATCACTCCTAGTCCATATCCCTGGATCTGCTCGGGGAGCAGACCTTTGCCGTCGAATTCCCCGTCTTCCCCCTCATTGGAGGCCAAAAAGGCCGCCTTACACAGGGGATCCACCGGATCCGATACCACCGCAAACACCCCTGGAAATTTCCTCTGGCGCGCCATTTTTGCGAAGTTCGCCACGATTCCCCGGTTTGCCTCAAATTGCGCCATCCGGACATCCTGCACCTGAGACCCCACCGGCGGAATCCCCTTGGAGGCGCAGAATACAAAGATATCACAGTCAAAGAGATGCTCCATGTCCACGATCTTCACCGGCGGCAGGCGGTCATACTCCCATGGGAATGCCGTCTGATTCATCTCGCACTCCCAGCGTCTGCTCACGCGCTCATCCAGATCACAGATCCCGATTTCCTGGACACAGTGCTCTCCCAGAAGCTTCAGCCCCGTGAGCACTGTACTTCCCACATCTCCCAGAGCCAGCAGATGCACCACCTTCTTCCGGCCCATCCACTCTCTCCAGTAACGGTCGCGCCGCTCCCAGGCCTGCTCATCCAGCCAGGCAGCATTCTGTCCGATCACGAAAGTGGCGCCCTCTCCCTTCTCGTCAGAATATTCTTGTTTCTCCTGCTGGTTCAGCCTTTGGCTGTCCAACCAGTGTAACCCCTCCTCTCCTTGTAGCATTCCCGGGTGCGAGGCCAGGAATCTCCCTTTTGACTTTTTTGGATCCCGGCACACTGTCACCACCTTGTCCAACTTCTTGTTTCCTTTCATCTTTTACACTTTCCTTTTCCCTAAATTTATAATGAGTTACCGCCCCTTGTGGCCTTCGCCCCAGCTCTTGGCCTGGCGCTTTGGTATCACTTGATCAACTCCTTGAGACGAATCAGTCTGACAATATCGTTCTCCACATAGACGGACGGCGCCAGATGGTAATCGTAATTCAAGTGATCTCCTCTGTCGGGACAACATGGAGACAGAACCACCTCGCCCAAGCGGTTCAACGTCAGATTCCGCTCGTAGATACTCTGGTATTCCTCCTCCAAAACTCTCAAAATATCTCTGGAATTTTCCAGACAAGTCATTGACAAATCATAGATAGCGTCATTGGACGCCCCATATATAAAACCGGGCATCACATAGGGCAGAATCAGATTGATAGAATTCAACAAGTTCGCCCTGTTCTCCGTCTGCGACTGGATACTGTCTCCCCCGATAAACGGATACATGGTGGACTCCACGAACCACGCCTTGATCGAAGGAAGAAAATAGACGCTCTCCACCTTCCGGTTCTGAATCTCCATCAAGTCCTTTCCCCGTCCCGACAGAACGCCCACGATAATCCGGTCAATTTTCACATTCTCCTGCTCAAACAGTGGATTCAATTCCTTGATCCTGTACCCTTTGTGTAAAATATCGTCCACAAGGATCACCGGACGGTTAAAAGATTTTATCGTCCGGACCTGAGTGGCCAGCGGAGAGTAATTGGGATACTCCGTGATGGAAAAACCGGTGACCTCAGGAACGAAAGTCTTCTCCGTGTGTAGTACCTTCGTCACCGTGTTGGGCACTGCGTTTCCGCGGAGTATCTTGCCAAAGGGCACACACATAGAAGGGCCTAGCCTCCGCACTTTCGTGGGCTCACTGGGCACTTGGTTTGCCCTGGTAATCCGCTCTACCAGGCGATGGTACATTACCTCCGAGCGAAAAGAGAGCACCAGTTGGCCCGGATACAGCTTTGTCATGGCCTGTTGAAGCCGCCAATGGGTCTCCTGGACCGTCTCCCGAACTCTGGGATTCTGCTGAAACGGAGATTTCAATACGGTCTCCAAGTTCTGGAAGATAATGATAGGCGCCTTCATATCCACCACATACACCGACCGGTGGGAAGCTGCCTTCTCCAATTTATAGAAGCCTTGCCGCCTCAAGATCTGCTCCGTCCTGGTGTGTATAGACCCATGGTACGGGCTGAACACAGCATAGGTGTAATCCTTCTGCAGACAGAACGCCAAGGTGTCCGTGGCCAGCAATTGTTCCACATCCCGCACATGCGTCTGGCCAGAGACAAAAAGCGCCGCCACCAGCACAATCCGCCCAGAGGTATTCTCCCGGATATGGTTGGCCACCTCCAGACTCTGAAACTCCTGGTATAAGTTGGTAGTGGCCAGGCCATGAAAAGCCGCGATCCCCACAATCTTGCCGCCTTGCTCCAGATCTCTGACCAAGGTATATCGAATATTTTCCACCTGGGAGGCCCGTCGGAACTCACTCTCCTCCTGCTTTCCCTCCACAGCGAAGAGCACTTCCTGCTTCTGGCGTTCCCCAGGTTCATCGTAGATCTCAATCTGAATCGCTCTTCCCCGAATCACCTGCTTATACTGTGGTTCCCTCAGATACAGACTATTCTCGTAGATATAATTTTGTACCACTGGATCCACCAAGGTGGAGATGTCCCGGTTGTCGTCAATATTCTCCCGGATCTTAGTGGAACTGATATCCTCCAAACTCCGCGAGAGCTTCAGGTAATAAATCGGCGCCTTGATTCTGGATTCCAGTTGGCTGGTTCCCCTGCCACTTCCTCTCATGATCAGAATATGCGGAAAGGTCTGAATGGAATTCTCCACGCAAGGCACTTGATAAGAAGACGCATTCTCCACCACGTCGCTCCCCGCCACCATGTAGACTTCCTTCCCCTGGAACAGTTCTCTGAGTTTCAACAAATCCCTGGGGGTGGCGATATTAACCGGGCGGTCATCTGGAAAGACATAGATATTCTCCTCGTCTGCCACCGACATGGCGATGATCTCCCGGCGAATCATATGGGGCTGCGTCTTCTTGGACCAGGAAAATTCATCCAAAGCCAAGTACACCGTGAACCCCAGATCCCGGATCATGCGGGCAATCTCCTTGTGTCCCAGTGAAAACGGATCATAGGTGCCCGGAAAAAATGCAATCTTTCTGGGTTCCTCAAAAGAGAACTCCCGGTACTGGAATAAATACTCTCCGATGAAGCGATAGATATAATTTAGTGAAGCCGCGTTGTTGAAAAATGCCAGCTCCGAGGTCTCCCTGCTCTCCAGGAGGGCCACAAACTTCTTGCCGATAATCTGAAAGATCTCTTTTTTCTCCTCCAGGTTGAGAGCCTCCTCCTCAAAAAACGAGCGCCCGATCACCAGCACAGCCTCCTGGCTCACCGCATCCCGATAGTTGGCCAGGCCACTCAGCAGAAAGCCCAACATCGTCTTTTGGCGTTTTCGAAAACGCTCCTGGGGTTCCTGAAAGCGGCTTCGGTATACGTTGTAATTCCGCACCATGATCCCCACCGTATCCAGAGCCACACAGCTCACCCTCTCGTTGGCGCTGACCAGGAGCCGTCGGATCTCCAGCAAGAATTCATCCAGCTCATCAGGCTCTAAATACAGAGCGAATCTGCCCAGGTACTGCGGAATATACTTAGAGAATTCATATTCCCCGATCTCCAGGCCTTTGATTAACTCAATGGAGACCTCGTTCCTCTGATCCTTAGTCAACATGGGCGCCAAGCTAACTAAGGCCTCCCCGGCTCTGTGGCGGACAGTCACCTGTTCGCTGACCTTTAACAGATTGGAGAAATGAGTCGCCAACTGTAAGACAGAGATTCCCCCGCCCTCCTCGGCGCGCATGAACAGGTACTCAATGTTCACAGCTTTGACAATCCACGGCGTGGCCGCCTTAAGATTCTCCAGGAGAATATCAGAGACTGTCTTCTCGTCGTATAGATTGCCGAATTCCCACTGTTCTCCCTCTTTCAAAGACCAGTTGTCCACCACAATTTTCACCTTGAACAAGAGCCCCTTCTTACCCCGCAACTGCAGACGGCTAAGGATCTCCACGACTCTCTGGGCCAGACTTTCCACCTTCTCCTTACGATCCGTCAGGTATCGCAAAAATCTCAGAATTGCCACATGGATCTCCAAGACCGGACGGTCGAGAAAATCCCTGGCAAAATCCAACAACTGCTCCACCTCCTCCGTCCCCATCCAATCCATAGGGAGGATCGGCATCGCATCCAACAAAATAAACGCCTCCGCGTCGGAGATCTGGCGTTCCCGGTAAAACGCCAGGAAACCGCTGAGATAAGCCTGGTGATCCTCCGGTTTACACCGGCTAAGCACAGACTCTGCCATTCTCTTAAGCGCATAGCCAATCCACCTGCGATGTCTCTCAGCCACTTTGTGGTCCGGCTGAATAATCATCTCCAGATACCGCGCCCAGAGCTGAAGGCTGGTAACCTGGCCGCCGTCCACCTGAACGCCGTCCGGGAGCTCCTTGCGGTAATCCTCATCGTAGTTTACAATGATGTTCCCCATCAAATCCGCCGCCTGCCTCCGGATGTCTCCCTCCCTGTGCATCAGAAGCTCATAGAGAAATTGTAAGGTCACATTCTTTTGTTTCTGCGTCATATACGTGAAGTACTCTTCAAAGATATTGATATAGGCCCGGCTATTCTTCCAATTCTTGGCGCTGCGCGCGGCCTCCAGGACAGTCCCAAAGGAGACCTCATGACTCAGCTTATGCATCAGGCTGACATTGTGGGCAAAAGTCATATGTTTTAATGCCTTGACCGTCTCTGGCATATTTAGAAGCACCCGGTCCTTGCGCTCCACTTCCTTGAGCTGATCCGTAGAAAAGTCCACATTCACACCCAGAGACTCCATGTAATCCTCAAAATCCTCCAACTTGGCATAGACATGGCGATACCGGTCCTCTTTCTTCTTATCCACATTGTCCAGCTTGTCTAAGATCACCTGGAAAGAATCCCGCAAACTGTAAAAGCCCATGATCTCCTTCCCATTCTCCCGGCCCTTAGCTTTCACCCGAAAGTCTGCATAGATCAAGACCAATGCCTCCACCTGCAGGTCTTCCAACTCCAAATCCCAAGTGGAATGGTTCGCCGCCACATGACTGATCGTGGGCAGGTTGTTCCTGCTGCACCACACGTCCGTATAATAATAATGGAGATAGGGAATCCGGCGCACTTCCGAATCCCGGCAGCCGTATTTCCCTATATCGTGGCAGGCGGCAGCGCCTGAGATCAAGCGCAAGTCTATGGGGACTCCGGCCTGGTAAAGCTGCGTGGACACGTGCATCGCCACATAGTGGACGCCGGCCACATGAGCCAGCAAATCAAAAGGCATGATCTCCTTTCCAATCCGCATCAACTCATAGACATACTGTTCCCGAAAACAGCTTCGAAAACGCTCATACTCCTCTGTGTAATGGCTGTCCCCCACATTCTCGGGAAATTGAAAATCCCGGGTCCGCTCAAAAGGCTGCCACTTCTTCTCATACAAAAACAGATGGTGTAAAACCTCCAGGTAAAAAATCGCCGCCGACTCATATTCCGGCATGAGCTGGGTCTGGCAGCACTCCGGAAATAAGCCCTTGCGCACATAGATATAGATATAGTGCAGCCAACCTTCCTTCGGCGTGTCCACGGAGAGTTCTCCCATGATCTCCCCACACAGAGACAGCACTTCCTGGCACATAATCTGTCTGCCCTCCAGAACCTCCCCCAATTTTCTGCGGAACTGTTCCTTCTTCAGAAGTTTTTGCATCCTCTTCTTTGTCACCTTCATCTTCTTCAAGACAGGTCTCTGCAACAGTTGCTCCTGCAGATCTCGAAATATCTCACTGACCACCTTCGGAGTCATCTCTCATCCTCCCGCTTCTTCAATCTGTTCGTCTCTAACTTATATGTATATATTACCATCTTTACCCAGCACAGGAAAGCCCATAATAACAAAGAATCCTGCGCCGCAGGATTCTCCGCCTGCGGTGGGTCGCATAAGCGACATATCCCACTCTGCCACAGTGTGATCCTCGCAGAGCGTTTTTGTGTTATAGGGAAGTTTGGAGAACTTTCCTATAACAACCAAAAACCGCCGTACACAATTGTACGGCGGTCAAAATCCTCAGTCACTAAGCCACAGCTTCCATCCCTGCTGCCAGTGCTTTCTTATTCAATTCCAAAAATGCCGGTTTCACACAGGCTGCCAGCGCTGCGTCCCAATCCAAAGCCTCCAGCTTCATAATCTTAATCAGCGCTCCCAACAACACCACATTCATGGCTTTGGGATTCCCCAGATCTGTGGCGATCTTGGCCGCATCCAGCACCTTCGTCGTGGCCTTTTCTTTCACTTTCCCGATAATATCCTCCGGGTAATCCTCCTTGCCCGCCAGTGTGGTGGCCGTCTCCATATGAAAATCATTGACAACGGCAAAACCCTTGGGATTTAAGCTTTCCAGATAGCGGTACGCCTCCATGGCCTCAAAAGATACCAGAATATCCGCGGAACCCTGTCCGATAATGGGTGAGTGGACCTTCTCCCCATAGCGCACCTGCGTGGTCACGCTTCCCCCTCTCTGGGACATCCCGTGGATCTCGGACATCTTCACATCGTATCCAGCCTCCACCAAAGCATAGGAAAGGATTTTGCTGGCGAGAATGGTTCCCTGCCCGCCGACACCACACAATAAAATATTCTTAATCTCCGACATCTTATTTCTCCTCCCTTCCAATCGCCTGTTTCGGACATACCTGCGCGCAGACGTCGCAGGCCACGCACTGTCCCTTGTCGATGCTCACTTTCTTAGTAGTCTTATCGTACGCCAAGGCCGGGCAACCGGTCTTGATACACATCTTACATCCGATACACTTCTCGTGATCTACCACGTTGGTGGCTTTATAATTGCCGAACTCTTCCTTATCCTCCAGGGACAACCGCTTCAGCACACATGGCCAGCGGGTGATGATCACAGCCGGGCCGTCCACATCCAAGCCCCACTGAATCGCTTCTTTTACTTCCTGCAATTTCAGCGGATTGATCACCTTCACGTTCTCGCATCCCAGCGCCTTGACCACAGCCTCAATGTTGGTAGCGTTGGCCGGCTCTCCCTTAATGTTGTAGCCAGTTCCAGGGTTCTCCTGATGCCCAGTCATACCTGTGATACGGTTGTCTAAGATTGTCAGGACTACATTGCTGTTATTATAGATGGCATCCAGAAGGCTGGTCATTCCAGAGTGGAAGAAAGTGGAGTCTCCCATCACGCCGAAGCATTTCTCTCCAGACTGCGCTCTGTCGAACATCAACTGTGCCCCGTGAGCCATAGAAAATCCACCGCCCATACACAGAGCCACATCCTTACAATTCAATGGATCCATACCGCTGAGTGCATAACAGCCAATATCGCTGACCACAATCGCTTTCTTCTGCTTAGACAATTGATAGAAGAATCCTCTGTGAGGACATCCTGCACACAGTGTAGGCGGACGCTTTGCGATCTCCGCCGGGTCAATCTGAATGGTCTCGTTCTCCTCACCCAGCAATTCCTTGCGCACAATGTCCGGATTCAGCTCATACAACAGCGGGATCTTTTCTTTTCCCACACAGGAGATCCCTGCGGCTTTGATCTGTTCTTCCATGTATGGATCCAACTCCTCGATCACATACAAAGTCTCCACTTCCCCGGCAAACGCGCGGATCTTGTCCATAGGAAGGGGATTGGTGAATCCCAATTTCAGATAAGAAGCATTCTCTCCAAACACTTCCCTTGCGTACTGATAAGCCACGCCCGCGGTGACGATTCCAATTTTCTTGTCGTGATACTCTACCCAGTTCAACGGCGTCTCATTGGAGAATTTCTCCAGGGCCTCCATTCTGGCCTCCACATTTTTATGTAAGATCTTGGAGACTGCTGGGATAGGATCGTATTTCACCTTCTTCTCATAGGGAACAAACGGCACTTCCACCCTCTCGCCCAGCTCCACAATGGATTTACTGTGACAGACACGGGTAGTCATACGCATCAACACAGGCGCGTCATACTGCTCGCTGATCTCAAAGGCCGCCTTCACAAAATCCTTGCACTCCTGAGAGTCTGACGGCTCCAACATAGGAATCTTCGCTGCCTTGGCATAATAACGGTTATCCTGTTCGTCCTGGGATGAGTGAAGTCCTGGATCGTCCGCGGAGACCACCATCAAGCCTCCTGTCACCCCCACATATGACAGAGTAAACAGAGGATCCGCTGCCACATTCAACCCCACATGTTTCATAGCCGCCATAGAACGCGCCCCTGCGAAGGACGCACCGATGGCCGCCTCCAGAGCCACCTTCTCGTTGGGCGCCCACTCGGAGAAGACCTCCTCATATTTCGACATATTCTCGAGAATCTCTGTGCTAGGCGTACCTGGATAAGCGGAAGCGAACTCAATACCTGCCTCCCATGCACCTCTGGCAATTCCCTCATTGCCCGTCATCAACTGTTTCAATGCATCTTCCTCCTCACTCTCATAATTTTCTTTTATCTTATCAGTATCCTTGATAAAAATCCAATACTGTTTTATGATAAGTTTATAAGAAAATATTATTTATTCACAGAAACCATAATTTTCCCCTGTCACATTTGTGTAATTAGCACAATCTTTTTCTACTTTTTATTTGCCCTACACTTTTCCCCTAGTTTGTTTTATAATTAAATATAATAATTACAGAGAGGAGTCCCCGAATGAACATCCGTCAATTAAAATACTTCGTAACCCTAGCGGAGACCTTGAGCTTCACAAAGACTGCCCAGATCTACTACATCTCTCAGACCGCCGTCACCCAGCAGATCAAATCTCTGGAAACCCGCCTGGGAGTTCCCCTCTTTCACCGCACCAAGCGAAGAGTGGAATTGACCTCCGCCGGGGCCGTCTTCCTACCGGAAGCCCAGGAAATCCTGGAGAAAATGCAAAAAGCCATGATTAAGACAAAGTTGGCCTACACCGGTTCCTCCGACACCCTCCGGGTAGGGGTAGTCCAAGGATATGAGCACTCCGACATGCCCCAGGCTTTGCAGCGATTTCACACTCAGAATCCTAACATCTCCATCTCTGTCGTCCGCTCCAGCGCCAGCGAACTGTACTGTGCTCTCCAGGAGATCCGGCTGGATGTGGCCTTCAACTCCCGGATCACCACAAAAGACCTAAGGGACTCCGGCATCTCCAGCCAGACCCTGGCCACCTATCCACTGATGGTCTTTCTCCACGCAAACCATCCCCTTGCACACAAAAAACAGCTCTCCCTGACAGAGCTGCAAGGAGAGCCTATGATTTTTCAGGATCTGGGAAACGACCCCTCTGGTTACAACAAGAACCTCTTGGACTACTTTATCCAGACAGGTTTCATGCCCACAATAGTCCAAGAATCCGATAATTTCGAGGCGATCCTCCTGATGGTGGCCTCTGCCCTGGGCATCGCCATACTTCCCTCTTATGTGGCCTCCCTGGCCTCCAGTCTGGGTAATATTCTCGCCGTGCCCTTGCTGGGGGACCTGGACAGTCTGGACATTGTGATCGCCTGGCACAATCAGAATCGCAATCCCACCATCCAGAAATTCCTGGATGTGGTCTGACTATCCCTCCTGCCGCGCCTTCTCCACCCGCTTCTCCACATAGCCCTTCACCTCTTCCACCGAAAGATCCAGGGCCACCGACAACTCCTCGTACAGAAGCGTCTCCGCCTTCTTTCTGTACTCCAGGTCTGTCTTTCCGGCTTTCTTTCCACTCTGAATCAAACGCCGGTTCTTCACATACACCGATTTAATCAGGCGCACCAACTCCTCGCAGGAATGTGCGCGGATGGACGCTTTGTAATGTTCATTCAACGTCCTCTGGTCCCGACTGCTGCAGACCCGCTCGCAGATATATGGCATCTGGCGGATCAAAGCGTCGGCTTCCTGGCGGGTGATGACAGGGCGCATAAACATTTTGCTGTCCACAGGGATATAAATCGTCCCCCCTGTTCGAACCGGCGTCAGTTTGTAGTAAATCCTCTTGGGATCCGACCCAGTGATTCCCGACAATGCACCAATCGACTCCACGCGGCAGACCCCGATCGTTCCATATACAATGCAAGTCCCTATTTCAAACATTTCTACCTCCTAATCACTTTTATTTTATCACTTCAGGTCGAGATTCACAAATAGATTTTTATTTCCATATCAATTTTTGTAAATTCTGCCCATATTTACTCCTGAGTATTTTTATGAAAATTCACCTTGTTTTCCCCTGTCAGATCTGTCAATTTCCTTTATATTCTATTTTCTCCGATAAATTTCTTAATTATACCAATATCTCTAAAAACCTGGAATTTTAAAGATCTAAGAAAAAGACAACCTGCAAAATCAGTTGGAAAAGCACGAATTTCTTGTCCTAGACATAGAATATAAAGAAATCCCCTATGAGGTGAACTTTTTGAAGACATTTCAAAAGCCCCTGACTGTGGAGGAAGAGAGAGTATATCTGAAGAAATTTCAGGAAGGGGATTCCCAGGCCAAGGACGTTCTCATCGAGAGGAACCTCCGGCTAGTCGCCCATGTGGTCAAGAAATACCAAGGACTTGAGGAGGATCTGGATGATTTAATCTCCATCGGGACCATTGGATTGATCAAGGCAGTCTCCACCTTCGACAGCAACAAATCCAACCGCCTGTCCACCTATGCCGCCAGATGCATCGACAATGAATTGCTGATGATGCTCAGAGCACGAAAAAAATATTCCCGGGATGTCTCTCTCTATGAACCCATCGGCACCGACAAAGAGGGGAATGAGATCAATCTTTTGGATATCATCGAGAGTCCGCCGGAAGATGTCGTGGAGAATTACTCCGTCAAACAGGATATCCAAAAGGCGTTACAGCTTCTGACCACCTGCCTCTCCTACAAAGAGTACGAGGTGATCCGTCTGCGCTTCGGTCTGTACGGTGAACAAGAGTATACCCAAAGGGAAATAGCAAAGCGGCTGAATATCAGCCGCTCTTACGTGTCCAGAATTGAAAAAAATGCACTTTTGAAATTACGTCAGTTCTTCCTGTCTCCGTAGAATATCATAAGGTTGGAAGGTCACACCTGCATCCACATACAGCTTCTGCTGGGGATGTGGTGCACTTTCCACCTCTCTCCCCTCTGTGTCCGTGATCTTTCGGACAATCCCTCTTACGTTGCTGCCGTCCGGTTTCATCACTTCAATCTCTTCCCCCACAGAGAATTTATTCCTCTGTGTGATCAAAGCCATTCCCTCCTCTGTTACTTCCTCCGCAAATCCCAGGTAAGTGTACTCTTTCACGTAGGTATTATTGTCATAAATCTGCGCGCTCTCGTCTGGTTTGCCATAAAAAAATCCTGTGGTAAACTGCCGATAGGTACAATTGGAGATTTGATCCAAGTACCAGGGGAGATTCTCCCGATATTTATCCGGACTCTCCAGATAGTCGTCGATGGCCTTGCGGTAGGTCCTGGACACCGTGGCCACATAGAGCGCCGTCTTCATCCTGCCCTCGATCTTTAGGCTGTCAATCCCCACCTTGAGCATATCATCCATGTGTTCGATCATACACAGATCCTTGGAGTTAAAGATGTAAGTCCCCCTCTCGTTCTCATACACCGGCATATACTCCCCAGGCCTGGTCTCCTCCACGATAGAATATTTCCAGCGGCAAGGATGGGTACACGCTCCCCGATTGGCGTCCCGTCCCACCAAGTAATTACTCAGCAGGCAGCGCCCTGAATACGAGATGCACATGGCGCCATGGACAAAAGTCTCGATCTCCATCTCTTCCGGTATATGTTCCCGGATCTGGTGGATTTCCTCCAGGGACAGCTCCCTGGCCGTCACTACCCTCTTGGCCCCCAACTGATACCAGAACCGATAGGTCTCATAGTTGGTGTTGTTGGCCTGGGTGCTGATGTGCCGCTCGATCTGGGGACATATCTCCTTGGCCATCGCGAAGACCCCCGGATCTGCGATGATCAGTCCATCCGGGGCGATCTCTCCCAACTCCCTCAGATATTCCCTCACACCTTCCAGATCCCGGTTGTGGGCCAGGATATTCACGGTCACATAGACTTTCACCCCGCGCGCATGGGCAAAGGCAATTCCCTCCTCCATCTCACCACGGCTAAAATTCTTGGCCTTCGCCCGCAGCCCAAAGGCTTCACCGCCGATATAGACAGCGTCGGCGCCGAACACCACCGCAATCTTCAAGACTTCCAGGCTGCTGGCTGGCACTAACAATTCAGGTTTTCTCATGGTTCTCTCATGTCTCCTATCTTCGTACTCACCGTGACGCCATCTCCCAGAGGGAGGATGGCGGTGACAAGGACCGGATCATGTTTCAGAGCAAACAGGTACTCCCGCATTCTCTTGTGGATGGTCCGGTTCCGGCGCTCCACAACATAACGGGACTCAATGATGTCGCCATCTTGCAGCACATTGTCCGAGACCAGAACCCCGCCCGTCGCCAGAAGCCGCCGCACCTGGGGAAGGAAATGGATGTATTGTCCCTTCGCCGCATCCATAAAAATCAGATCATAGGCACCTTCTAACCGGCCAAGAATGTCCTGGGCGTCTCCGGGAAGCAAGGTAATCTGTCCTTGGCGGCCACTCTTTTGAAAGTTTTCTCTGGCGATGGGAATCCGCTTCTCATAGTTCTCAATGGTAGTGACGTGACACCCTGCAGGCCCGTACTCACACATAAGAAGTGTGGAGAAGCCAATGGCTGTCCCCACCTCCAAGATTTTCATAGGATTCTTCATGGCCAACAGTACCTTCAGAAAACTCTGCATTTCCCGGCGAATCACCGGCACACGGTTGGCCTTGGCATACTTCTCTAAATTCTCCAGAAATTCCGTGTTCCCCGTATCCAGAGAGTTGATATAGGTAGTCAATCGCTCTCCTGTCATTCTGAAACGGTCCCTCCCTCGCTGTCCTCGTCGCTTTCGCCTGAGAGTACCGCCATGATCCGGTCTGGAGTGTAGGCTGTGCTGAGAATGTAAGTCCCGGCCTTGATCTTTCCTCTATAGTTCGACAATTTTTCCTGGACAAAAAAGACTTTGGCGTCCTCGATCAAGCCCTTTTTCTCCAGAGTCCTGCCAACCTGGTACGCCGACGCTCCCTCCTTGATCACCACAGTCACTTCCCGGCCGTCGCCTGGGTCCATTGCCTGCTGGTTAAAAATCTGATAGCCGAGCTGGTAGGCTGTCTTTCCCGCCCAGATAATCAACAACACCACGCACACATACAGAAGGATTCTCAGGACACTCCCGGCCATCCCCGATGCAATCTTTCCCTCATTCTCTCTCCAATTTCTCATGTCTTATCTCCTCACCGGCTCACAAATCCGGAACATCCAGACCGATGCCGCAAGTCAACTCCCTGCTAATTCTCTGCACCAGCCGGCACAGAGCAAGCTCCGCGTCCAAATACGCGTTGACCTCAGGAATCTTCCGCAGTTCATTGGATTCTTTGACTAGCTCATCCATTTTATCAAACAGGTATTCTCTCTTCGTCTCCTTCTGGGCCTGGTAATTGCCAGCCCGGAAATGATCCACACGCGCCTTCAACTGGGGCTGTTTGCCCAGAATCTCTTCTTGCTTCTTGTATTCCTTGTACACGGAACTCTGCCGGATGGACGAGACCAATATCTGTACGTTCCTCTCAATGATATCCATCTGGCTGTCATGCCTCCATAATAATTGGCAAAATCATAGGTCTTCTCTTGGTCTTCTTCCACAGAAAATCTCCCAGCGCGTCTTTCACCGTGTTCTTGATCTTGCCCCAGTCTGTCACATGGTTCTCCAGACAGCTATCCAGGGCTTCCTCCACAACTCTTCTGGCGTCTCCCATAAGGTTCTCAGACTCTCTCACATAGACAAAACCTCTGGATACGATATCCGGCCCGGCCAGAACCACGTTGCTGTGACGCTCCAGTGTCATCACCACGATCATAATGCCATCCTCAGCCAGATGCTGACGGTCCCTCAGGACAATGTTGCCCACATCGCCGACTCCCAGCCCGTCCACCAGGATTGCCCCTGTCTGGACTTTATCTGTCACATTGGCGCTGTCCATATCCAGCTCCAGCACATCCCCCGACTCCATGATAAAAATATTGTCCTTGGGAATCCCCAAGCTCTCCGCGATCTTAGCCTGCGCCTTCAAATGCCGGTACTCACCGTGGGCCGGAATGGCGTAGTGAGGATGAACCAGCGAGTAGATCAGCTTGATCTCCTCCTCGCAGGCATGTCCGGAAACGTGAGCGTCCTGGAAGATGACATTGGCCCCCTTCTGGGAAAGCTCGTTGATCACCTTGGACACCGCTTTCTCATTGCCCGGAATGGGATTGGAACTAAAGATAATCGTATCGTTGGGCTTGATGGTCACTTTCCTGTGAATGCTGGCTGCCATCCGCGATAAGGCCGCCATGGATTCCCCCTGACTACCTGTGGTAATCAGAACCACCTGGTCGTCCGGATAGTTCTTAATCTGCTCGATCTCCACCAGAGTCTTGTCCGGAATCTTCAGGTAACCCAGCTCCGTGGCGGTGGTGATCACATTGACCATGCTGCGGCCCTCCACCGCCACCTTCCGTCCGAACTTATAGGCAGAGTTGATAATCTGCTGCACACGGTCCACATTGGAGGCAAAAGTGGCGATGATAATCCTGGTGCTCTCATACTCATGGAACAGATTGTCAAAGACTCTTCCCACGGTCCGCTCCGACATGGTGAAACCTTTTCTCTCCGCATTGGTACTGTCGCACATCAACGCCAACACGCCCTTCTTTCCGATCTCCGCAAAACGCTGCAGGTCAATGGCGTCGCCGAACACCGGCGTATAGTCCACCTTAAAGTCCCCAGTGTGCACCACAATCCCGGCTGGGGAGTAGATAGCCAGAGCTGAGGCGTCCTGGATACTATGGTTGGTCTTGATGAACTCCACTGAGAAATGTCCCAGATTGATCACCTGTCCGTGGTGAACCTCTTTCAGCTTGGTGGTCTTCACCAGGTTGTGTTCCTTGAGTTTGTTGGTGATCAGACCCAGAGTCAGTTTGGTGGAGTAGATCGGCACGTTGACCTCTTTCAGCACATAGGGCAGAGCGCCAATGTGATCCTCGTGTCCATGGGTGATCACAAACCCCTTGACCTTGGAGATATTGTCCTTTAGATAAGTGACGTCTGGAATTACCAGGTCGATCCCGAGCATATCATCCTCCGGGAAAGACAGGCCGCAGTCCACCACCACAATGCTCTCCTCATACTCGAACGCCGTGATGTTCATGCCGATCTGTTCCAGACCTCCCAGGGGAATAATCTTAAGCTTAGAGGACGACTTCTTACCTCTGCGCGACGCCGTCTTCGTCCCCTTGGGGAGAGCCGACTTCCCTGTGGAAGCCTTCGGCGCTGACGCCGTCTTCGCCGTGGCCGTCTTACCTGCTCCCCCTTTTGCGGCTGTACCCTTACCCGCCGCTGACTTGGCAGACGCGGTCTTGCCCGTCGCCTGCTTGGCGGACGTCGCTCTGCCTGAAGTCCCGTTCTTGCCGGACGTCTTCTCCGCTGTGGACTTGGCAGCCGTCTTCGCTGTCTTCTTCACTGCAGTGGCGCTGCTCTTTCCCCTAGCGGCTGTGGAACGCTTCTGGGGAGTCTTCTTGGCCTCCTCTTTTTGCTTTGTCTCACGACTACTATTTTGATTACTATTTTCTTTTTTCAATCATTGCACCTCCGTACTAGTATTGTGCAATTTATTCTATTTTCTTTGATTGGGCGTAGATAAAGAATCTGCCTCGGCACATTCCGACGCCGATCGCGGCCTCACGCTTCTCTTCCTATAGGGTGCGCGCCCTCACACAGCGGTTCGCCGCGACAGGAAACTCTCCCTCCGCGGCGGATTGCTTTTGTAACGTACCTTTTTCCGCCGGAGCGCGCTCCTCGCACAGCGCATTAAACCCATATCCCCACTCTTGCGCGGAATGGTTTTTGACGCCTGAATTACAATGGGAAGTCCCACAGAATTCCCCACTATACAAAAATCCTGTGCTGTAGGACTCGCCGCCTACAGCGGGTTGCTTCTGCAACATGCTTCCTTGGAGGCTTTCCTCTCACTCACGTTCTCAGCTCCTCTGGACGCACCAACCCTTTGATGAGATTTAATTGAATCCTTTTCCTCTCATTGATAGAATAAAATGCTTTTTGTTGTCTTTTCCTTTATGCTAAAACATAGCCGTAACTACATTTTAATATCCACATCTTCCATCATCTGTTCAAAAACTCCCGACACAGCCTCCAACTCTTCTTCCTCTTCCACCATAACATAACAGGCTTCCTGGCTGGTAGGCTCCGAGACGTCTTTCAGAATATAGGCCTGAGCTTCCGGCTCAGTCACACAGTCCGAGACCAACAAGTACTGAAAACCGTTGATTCGGGTCTGCTCCTCCACAAAAAATTCCTGTACGCCATCTTCTGTCTGAAACTTAATCTTTTCCATTTCTCTTCGTTTCCTTTATTCTTCCTCTGAATGGTTCTCATCCAGCTCTCTGCGAATCCTCTGTCTATCCAGATACCCTTGCAAAATAAAAATAGCAGCCAACTCGTCCACATACTCTCTCCGGTTTTCTCTTCGAATTCCGCTCTCCATCAGTGTACGGTTCGCTTCTACGGTTGTCAAACGCTCGTCCCACATCACGACAGGCAGACCCGTTCTCCTCTCCAGCATTCCCTGAAACTCCAGTGATTTCTCTGCCCTGTCCCCAATGGTATTATTCATATTCTTCGGGAAGCCCAACACCAAGGTGTCCACCTGGTATTCCTCCACCAGTGCCTCGATCCTGGCCAAAGTCTGACGAAGCTTATTCTCAGACTTGCGCCGGATAATCTCCACGCCCTGTGCCGTCAGACCCAGAGGGTCGCTGACTGCAACCCCCACGGTCTTCGATCCATAATCCAGTCCCATTATTCTCATATCTTATTTTTCCCAAGACTTGTTCTTGATATACTCTGTGAGCAACTCTTCCACCAGCTCGTCCCGCTCTACTTTCATAATCATACTGCGGGCCCCCTTGTAACTGGTGATATAGGTGGGATCCCCCGACATAATATACCCTACAATCTGATTGACCGGGTTATATCCCTTCTCCGCCATCGCGTTGTAGACCAGATCCAGAACCGCTTTTACGTGGAGCTCCGCCTCTGGTTTTGTTTTAAAATACTGTGTATTTCCAAGATTTTCAGCCATTTTCTCACGTCCTTACTGTATATTCCTTAGTATATTTTAATATATCTTCCTCCAAATTACAATCAAAACTTATTCCCGCCCCGCTCCAGGGACATCCCCCACCAGCAGATGGGGCTTAAGAAATCCCCGGGGCACCAGTTGAACGCAGTCGTTGACCTGATGTCCACAGGCCAAAACCGCCGCCTTGACGTACTCCCTGGAGTGCCCCACCAGATAGGCTTGTCCTTCCAAGGTGATCTCCTCCTCCAGCAATACCTCCAGACATTTTCCCAGAAAGCCTTCCTCATACTCCCGCGCCCTCCGGTCGCCAAGCTCCAGCAGGCGCTCACTCCGCCTGGTTTTCTCCGGCTCGGGAATCTGCCCGTCCATCTTATCCGCCCGGGTCCCTTTCCGCCTGGAGAACTTAAAGATATGAGTCTCATAGAACCTTACTCTCTCCACGAAATCATAGGACTCCACAAAATCCTCCGGGCTCTCCTGTGGGAATCCCACGATCACATCAGTGGTCAGCGCCGGATTCCCATAATATTTTCTCAAAAGCTCACATTTCTCAAAGTACTCCTGGGCAGTATAGCGGCGGTTCATCCTCCTGAGCGTTTCCTGGCACCCACTTTGAAGAGACAGATGGAAATGGGGGCAGACTTTGGGAAGCGCCTTCAGGCTCTGGACAAACTCCTCCGTGATCACTCTCGGCTCCAGAGACCCCAGGCGAATCCGAGTGATCCCCTCCACCTGGTGCACGGTCTGGATCAACGACAACAGATTTTCCGTCTGTCCCGGAAAATCCGCCCCGTAGGAGCTCAGATGAATCCCCGTGAGAACCACTTCCTTGTACCCCCGGTCTGCCAGACGTCTGACCTCCGCCTGCACCTCGGCCTTCGCTCTACTGCGCACCCTTCCCCTGGTGTAGGGAATAATGCAATAACTGCAAAACTGGTTGCACCCGTCTTGTACTTTGATATAAGCCCGCACATGTTCCGCCGTGGTCTCGATCTGCAGCCGCTCATACTCTTGGGTGTGATTGATATCGATCACACAGGCCTGCTTTCCTCTGCTCTTATCATATGCCTCCAGCAAGGACACTATGTCCTTCTTTTTATTGTTGCCCACCACCAAATCGATGGCCTCGTCCTGTCCCAGACGCTGGCTGTCAGCCTGGGCATAGCACCCCACCGCCACAACCACGGACCGAGGATTCATCTTCTTCGCCCGGTGTAGCATCTGCCTGGATTTGCGGTCCGCGATGTTGGTGACGGTACAGGTATTGATAATATAGACATCCGCCCCTGGGGCAAAGGGGACTACCTCGTAGCCGGCTGACCGGAGCATCTGCTCCATGGCCTCCAGCTCGTAAGCGTTCACCTTACAGCCCAGGTTGTGGAATGCTACTGTTTTACTCATTTTACACTCCTCGTTCTATCATGATTCCGACGCCGAGGACTCTCACTGCCCTGGCCCCTGAATTTCTCCCACAATTCTTATACAAATTCACCAAGGATCCCCCTTTTTTTCATCTGTTTTTACCTTGACTTTTCTCTTGCCAAAATGTAAGATAAATCTGTAAATAAGAGAATGATACCATCAAATAGGGAGGTCTATTATGAAAACAGTACAGATTTCACTGAACTCAATCGACAAGGTGAAAACATTTGTAAATGAAATCAGCAAATTCGACTGCGACTTCGATCTGGTGTCCGGCCGGTACGTCATCGATGCAAAATCCATCATGGGTATCTTCAGCCTGGATCTTTCCAAACCAATCGATCTGAACATTCACGCAGACGGCGGCAACCTTGACAAAGTCATGGACGTCGTAAAGGCATATCTGGTTTAAGAATTCCACCTACTGCCCTCCGCCACTGGAACCGGCCGTTCCCGGCAGTTCAACAGCGGAGGGCATTTTTTTATCTAAAATCACACCTGGATAATCTCCACCGTCCGAATCGCCTCTTCCACCAGGGCGTCGATCTTCTCCGTCAGTTTCGTCTCTGACCGGTGAATAATATTCAAGTTGGGTTTCGTCACCGGATGCTTTGCCACAAAGATGGTGCAGCAATCCTCAAAAGGCTGGATCGACGTCTCGAAAGTATTGATCTTATGGGCGATCTCCACAATCTCCTGTTTGTCAAATCCAATCACCGGACGATAGACCGGAAGCGTACACACCTCGTCCGTGGCGGCCAAACTCTGCATGGTCTGACTGGCCACCTGACCGATACTCTCCCCGGTGATCAATCCCAGACATTTTCTCTGACGGGCAAAATGCTCGGCAATTCTCATCATATACCGTCTCATGATAATGGTCAGCTCCTCGTGGGGACACTGGTCATAGATGTATAGCTGGATATCAGTGAAATTCACCACATGCAAAGCGATGGGGCCACTGTACTGCGCCACCAGCCTGGCCAAGTCCACCACTTTCTGTTTCGCCCGCTCACTGGTATAAGGCGGAGCGTGAAAATAGACGGCGTCGATCCTCACGCCTCTCTTGGCAATCATATATCCCGCCACCGGACTGTCAATCCCCCCTGACAGCAGCAACATTCCCCGACCGTTGGTCCCCACCGGCATACCTCCCGGTCCTGGAATCGTCCTAGAGTAGATATAGATCCGCTCCCGAATCTCCACGGCAAGGTTGAGCTGTGGATGGTGCACATCCACTGTGGAACCTGGAAATGCGTCCAGGATACAACCGCCCAGTTGCGCGTTGACCTCCATGGATTCCATGGGGAAAGATTTCTTCGCCCGGCGGGTATTCACCTTGAAAGTCCCCTGATAGTTGGGGTGGTATTCTTCCATGTAAGCCAGGACGTCCCGGCTCAGCTTCTCAAAGCCTTCCTCCTCATAGATGGCCACCGGACAGATCCCCACAATCCCAAAGACCTTTTGCAAAGCCTGTACGGTCTCCTCCTGGTCATAGTCTCCCATACAGTTCACATAGATGCGTCCCTGTTCCTTGGTCACCTGGAACTCTCCGTCCACCTTAGCCAACGCCAGCTTCATCTGATGAATCAAAGCGTCCTCAAACATATACCGGTTCTTTCCCTTAATGGCAATCTCTGCGTATTTGATTAAAAAAGCATTCTTCATTCTATCTTCTTCCTTCTATCTAATTACATGTACACGTCTCATTTTTACTGTGTCACCGCCTGGAATATCTGCGCAACATGGGAAGTACTTCCCTGAGAGTCTCCAGACAGTACGCCACTTCCTCCTCCGACGTGGTCTCGCAGAAACTAAAGCGCAGCGTAGTCTCCAACTGTTCCCGGCGCATCCCCACGGCCGTCAAGGTGGAACTGGCTGTCCGCTTGTGGGTGGAGCAGGCCGAACCTGCCGACACATAGATCTCCCGCTCCTCCAGAGTGTGCAGCAGCACCTCGCTGCGCACTCCCAGGAAGCTGGCGCTGACAATATGAGGCGCCCCCTCCTGCCAAGGCATCCCGTTGACCCTCACCTGGTCAAGAGCCTCAAGGCCCTCTGTCATCTGCCGCTTCAACCGGTACAGGTGGTGAGTGTTCTCCTCCAGACGGCTGTATACTTCCTTGGCCGCCACGCCCATCCCTGCGATCCCCGGCACATTATCCGTCCCAGAGCGCAGTCCCCCTTGCTGGCCGCCTCCCAGAATCTGAGGCTGTACCTTGGCCTTCTCCGATATATAGAGAAAGCCAACGCCTTTCGGCCCGTGAAACTTATGAGCGCTGACTGACAACAGGTCAATCCCCTGCCTCTTGGGATAAATGCGGTACTTCCCAAAAGCCTGGATGGCATCCACATGGTACAGTGCCTCGGGGCACTCCCTGCGGATCAATCTGGCGATCTCCTCCACCGGCTGCACCGCTCCGATCTCATTATTCACATACATGGTGGACACCAGGATGGTATCCGGTCTTAGCGCCGCCTCCAGCTCCCCAAGACGCACCACCCCCGTCTGGTCCACAGGGAGGACCGTCACCTCAAAGCCCTGTTCTCTCAACCGGCTCAGGGGAGCCGCCACTGCCGCATGTTCCACCGCCGTGGTGATTAGATGCCGTCCTGCCCTCTGATTGGCCATTGTCCCTCCTGCCAGGGCCAGATTGTTGGACTCCGTCCCCCCGGATGTGAAGAAGATCTCCCGGGGCTGTACCTTCAGGATCCTCGCCAGAGTCTCCTGGGACTCTCTCACATAACGCTCCGCCTCCACACCCTTTCGGTGCATGGCAGACGGATTTCCGTAATCCTCCATCATCGTCTTCACCACAATATCCCGGACGCTCTCATAGCATCGAGTCGTAGCCGAATTATCCAAGTACGCTTCCATCTATTCTCCCTCCAACTGAAACATCAGGACGGACAACATGGCCAACCCCGCCGTCTCCGTGCGGAGAATTCTTCTGCCCAAGGTAACCGGCCTCATCCCTGTCTGGACTGCCTGTTGAATCTCCTCCGGCGCAAAACCGCCTTCCGGGCCGATATACACACCCACACTCTGCCCCTTTTGAATCTCTGCCAAAATCTTCCTAGTCTCATCCATCCCCTTAGCCAACTCATAGGGAACCAACCGTACATCCAGAGACTCTCCATAGCTCAGCGCCTCCTGAAAATCGCAAACCGCATGTACTCTCGGAACCAACAGCCGCCTGGATTGCTTGGCCGCATTCCTGGCGATCTCCTGCCAGCGCTCCTGTTTTCTGGCCGCTTTCTTGGGATCTAACTTCACCACGCTGCGAGCTGTGGCCACGGGGATGATCTCACAAGCGCCCAGCTCCACTGCCTTTTGAATGATCAGCTCCATCTTGTCTCCCTTGGGAAGCCCCTGAAACAGATATATTTTGCTGGGGAGCTCATAGTCTGGCTCCTGGACATAGAGGATCTGCAGCACAACCTCCTCCGGGCTGATTCTATGGATCTCACAGTGGTACTCCCGGCTCTGGCCGTCGCTGACCCACAGCTCGTCCCCCGGGCGCATCCGGAGCACATGGCGGATATGTTCCACATCCGGCCCCACAATATGAATCTGCTGTCCCTCAATCTGACTGGGATCTGCAAAAAATCGCTTCATAGCCTCAATCCTTCCTGGCCGTCACACAGACCCACTCGCCTTGGCGGGTCACCTCCACCACCGTCAGTCCTGCCGCCTCCACAGCCTGACGAACCACCTCTTCTTTCACATCCAGGATTCCTGAGGTGATGTAGAGTCCCCCCGGCTTCATGTGGCGCACAGCCACCGGCGTCAACGGAACCAACACGTCTGCCAGAATATTGGCCACCACCAAATCATACTGCTCCAACCCCACCTGTTCTTGAATCTGAGGATCGTCAATGATATTTCCGATCAACAGTTGAAACCGCTCCTCCGGAACTGCGTTGGCCTGCAGATTCTCCTCCACTGCTGAGACCGCGCAGGGATCCAGATCCGTGCCCACGACCCGGCCTGCCCCCAGTTTCAGAGCTGTGATTCCCAGAATTCCGCTTCCAGTCCCCACGTCCAGAATCTGCGCCTCCTGGCCTGCCGCTTTCTCCAGGTACTTTCTCAACTGGCGGATACACAGTTGGGTCGTCTCATGCATCCCTGTCCCAAAGGCAGTCCCTGGATCGATGTGCAGGATCAGCCTGCTCTCGTCCTTCTCCTTCACCGACTCCCAGGAAGGGGTGATCAGAATATCATCCACATAAAATTGATGGAAATACTCTTTCCAATTGTTAATCCAGTCCTTATCCTCCGTCTGTGACTCCTGAATCG
Organism: Blautia sp.; assembly: GCA_047014865.1. Taxonomy (GTDB): domain Bacteria; phylum Bacillota; class Clostridia; order Lachnospirales; family Lachnospiraceae; genus Blautia_A. The sequence continues at coordinate 79,621 of JBKXQO010000013.1, forward strand.
TCCCCTCGCCGATGTCCATGAATTCCGAGAGGCTATCCAACTCCTGGCGGACTCTGGAGAGGATCTCCTCCTTGTCCTCCTCTTCCTCCAGGTAAAAACTCAGGTAGGCGATCCCGTCGTCTTCCGGACCCTCCGGCATGATGTCCACAAACATCTGCTTTTTGTCCTCCTCTGTCAGCGGCTGTTTATCCTCAATCTCCACTCCCTGGATACCCAGCTCTGCCAAAGTGGCGCTGACCAAGTCCTCCGCCTCCGTCTTTGTCTTAATTCGAAATCGGTTCCATCTCATTGCCGACTCATCCTCCTATCTATCTTTCAAAGCGGATATTCGCAATCCGCTTCACTACTTGCTCATAGCTTTACCGCCACTCTCGTGGTATATCTCAACGCCCATTCCGGGCAGTGTCGGCCGACAGAAACTCTGCCGGCATATCTATAAGAAAAATGCCAAAATCGGTATGGTCACAATTGAACACAAGGTGGTCACAATAATCCCTTTGGACAGAATCCTGCCATCCGTCCCCGCCTGCTCAGCCATCATCAATGGCAAGTTTCCCACCGGCATGGCCACCATCAGCATTGCAGTCCCCAGCATCAGCGAGTCTTTCACCCACGGCCTCAGGATCAAGGTCAGCACCACCGGGACCAGAATCTGCCGCAGAATCACGAAGACATAGACCCGGCCTTCCGAGAAAATCTCTCGCAGGGGCGCTCTGGCCAGAAAACCCCCGATAATCACCATACTCAGAAAGATCGTCGCGTCTCCCACATAGTTGACAAACTCCTTGGCAATCAGCGGTATCTCCGGCTGAAAGAAAAAGAGAAGGATAGCCGCGAGATTGGCCGCTGTCCCCACGTTAAAGAGCATACCCGGGGAGAACTTCATTTTCTTCGTTCCTCCCTTGTTCACCTGGTATAATCCGTAGGTATAAATCAAAAAGTTAAAATAAATGTTGAAAATGATCACATAGACCATCGCCTCTGGCCCCAACACTGCCAGAACCACCGGGATCCCGATGAATCCGGTATTTCCAAAGATGGTCATCAGCTTATATTGCTGCCGCTCTCCCACCGGCGCTCTCAGCGCCCTGGGCAGGATCAGTCCCAGCAGAAGCAAGACTCCGTAGAGCGCTCCCGCCAATAGAAAGCCCCGGGACAATTGGCCCCGGCTCAACGAATAACTTCCGTCCAAGGCGCTGACCACAATCAACGCCGGGCTGCACAGTTGCACCACCAAGGTGGACAGATCTGCCGAGCACTCCAGGGAAATCACTCCCCTGCGAAACACCACATATCCAAGCAGAATCAACAGAAAGATAACCGTCATCTGCTGAGAAATCACTGCCGCGCTCATCTTACGTCCTTCTCTGTCATATATTCCCTCCGTCCCTGCCCTAAGACAGGTAAATCAAATGCCATCACTCTATAATACACGATTCCTCAACAGTTGAAAAGAGTTTTCTGTGGAAAGTATTCCCCAGCCATGGCTCATCCCAGAGCAAAGAATCCTGCCCCGCTGGATTCTCCGCCTGCGGCGGGTCGCATAAGCGACATAATCCCACTTCCGCCGCAGTGCGATCCCCGCGGAGCGTTTTCGTGTTATAGGAGAGTTATTTTCAAATCTCCTATAACACGAAAACACCGCCCTGGAATGCTCCAGGACGGTATCTGCAATGCCATTCTATGGGATTATTCTACTTAGCCTTGGCAGTCTTCCAGCTTGCATAAGCTCCGAACACCTTCTCACTGCCCACTGTCCGGTAGGCCCGCATGGTATAATAATAGGTCTGCCCCTTTTTCAATCCAGTGTGGGTGTACGACGTGGTAGTCCCTTTTCCAATCTGAGTGACATACTTCCACGCCCCATCCTTGGAAGTCTTGTAGTAGATCCGGTAACCGCTGGCTCCAGTGACCTTACTCCAAGACAGAGTCACCTTCTTGCTCCCCGCCGTGGCCTTGGTGATAACTGCCTGCTTCGGCACGGCTTTTCCCTGGACCATAGCCGAGTAAGCGCCAAACACCTGCTTCCCATTTACCGTCCGGTAGGCCCGCAACAGATAGTAGTAAGTTTTTCCCGTGGTACGCCCAGTGTGCACGTAAGAGGTAGTGCTGCCCTTGCCGATCTGCGTCACGTAATTGTATTTTCCAGTGGGGGAAGTCTTATAGTACAATCGGTAACCGCTGGCCCCTGCCACCTGTTTCCAACTGACTTTCACGGCGTTGTACCCCCAAGTCTGCGCCTTCGTGATCGTCCCCTGGTCCAGAGACGCCTTCCCAGTCACATTGGTCACATACTTACTGTAGACCACATCGCCCCAGGTCTTGCTGGCCGCCTTCACCGTGTAATAATAGGTGGTCCCAGTGACGGCCGTCTTGTCTGTGTAAGACAAATCTGTCAGATCCTGCACCCAGGCGATTCTCTGGAAACTGCCGCCCGCAGTCTTACGGTAGACATAATAGCTCTTGGCATTCTCATAAGGTTCCCAGGTCACCCGGATACTGTTATAAGCCGTAGACTGCGCCTTCACCTCCGGCTTACCTCCACAGAAGGCGTCATAGGCGTCCTTCAGACTGTCGTAAGTCTCCCTAGCTGCCACAAGCGTCTCATAGTTGGCTACAAGCTTCTGCTGAGCTTCGCTCAAATTCTGATATGCCTGCTCCGCCTGAACAATGGCAGACTCACTCTCCAAGGTCACGGCGCCAATCCCATCGATCAGCTTGATCACCTGCTGAATCTCCTGACTGGATTGCTCCTCTTTCAGTTCCCTCAGCGTCTGCTCCGCCTGAACGAGAGTCTCATAGTTGGTCACTTGTCCCTGCTGGGTCTCATCTAAGGCATCGTAGGCCTCCCGGGCGGCCTGGATGGCCGCCTCACTTTTTAACGTCACCGTGCCAATCCCATCGATCAAGTTGATCACCTGCTTTACTCCCTGGCTCTCCTCTGCCTCCAGAGCATCCACCAACTCCCAGTAATTGCTGATGTAATTGCGCAGGGTGGGATCTTCGAATCCGGCCACCTCCCTGTCGTAAGTCTCCTTTGCACTACAAAGGGCTTCATAGTACCCCTCCTGGCCTTTCTTGGCCACCGCCTTGTCTATGGTGTCCTTCAAAGCCTGTATCTGCTCCTGTTGCTGTTGGGTGAACTCTGGGCGCATATCGTAGAGATTTCTCATACCATTGGCGTAACGCCAAGCGGAAATCAGCGCATAATTTGCCTGATCCGTGGCCATGTAGTTCCAGGTCCCGCCCTCCACATGCCGGAAACCACCTGTCTGAACCTCATATTTCAAGATTCCGTCGATCAAAGTATTTCCGTTTTTGATGAAACGTTGATCCTCCATGGGATTGATCCCCAGGGCCGTGACTGCCACCAGTGCCTGGGCCGTGGACTCCACGTTCACAGTACCCCAGGATGCATAATCTCCATCCTCCAATTGAAGGTCGCTGAGCACCTGCAGCCCTTCGTCCACAGCCTGCCTCACCGTCTTGGTGAAAGTCAGTCCTGACTCCTGGTGAGCGTACGTATAAACCGTATCGTCCCAGTAGTAAGGCGCCAATGCCTGGATAGCCATCCCCGTCATATCCGGGTCATTCTTTCTGTCCCCAAAATCCCAGCCCCCGAAAATCCCTGTCGCAGTGTCATAGATCTGCCGCCCCAGAATCTCCTTGACCAGGTACTCGTCAGAATAAATGACCTCCGCTGTCTGAGCATAGTCCTTGCTATTCTTAGCCAACAAAGCGAAGACCGACCCATTGATACCTTGATGCGACGGTTCGATTGTGGAGTGGTAAGTTCCGTCGGCGACTAAGTCGATGGAGTCCCCATTCCAGTCCCCGAAATCCGTGGGGTCTCCTCCCACGGATGCAATGGCCAGGATAGCCCTCTGCCACTCTGTAGCTCTGCTGCCCATGGGATCCAGCATCCCGTCGTGTTCATTATAGCGCTGATTCACATAGGCTTCCATAGCTTCCAGAAAAGCCTGGACTCCCTGATTGTCCTCCCCGTCCAGGAAGAGAAACCGGATGCTTCCGTCTGGCTGAACGTAGCCATACCTGCCCAGAGAAAAGGCCGCCCAGTCCGTGTAAGGAGAACTCACCTGACCCAAGAAATCCTCATTGCCCAAGATCAGTCCGTTATCCCCCTGTTTACTGGCTATACTCTTCTCTAACACAGGAGGCAGGGATTCCTGTAAGTACTCTCTGTCCCTCTGCACAGTCACCCGGTAAGCCCTGGTGACCTTCTGATTGGAGGACGTCACCCGGTAGATCACCGGCTGGGTGAAATCCTGCTCTTCGCCGCTGCCCGGCGCAACCGTAGCTCCTTCAGACAGGGTGATCTTTGGCGCTAACCGAGTCACATCCACCGACTCTCCCAGACGTACCAGGATCTCATTACCTTCAATCTTAGCCTGTATCCCTCCCAACACAAACTTCTGTATGGTCACATTCTCCGTCTTCGTGGTGGTCCGCTCAAACACCGGCCGGATCTGCACATCCCCGGTAAAAGTCCCGTCCAAGAACTCCACATAACTGTAGATATAGCCACTCTCGTCCGAGATCCCGTCCCGGTCAACGTGCACCCTCACCGTCCCGTCAAAGTACCCGGTATCCTTAAGCTCCGTATCCGCTGTGTATCTCTCTCCATTGATCTCAATTCCGGCATACTCGCAGTAATACATGGACTGTTGGACAGACAGCATCCCCCAACTGAGATTTTCCACCCGTCCCAGGGGAGCCCGCTCTTCCTTCTGAAGTTTTCTCAAGGAGTCTGCGTCCTCCGGTTGAAGCCGAAACTCCGAGGAGACGATCAGGTTGGAATATCCCCCCTTATCTATGGCGAAATAATAGTATCGCTCCCACTGGGCCGTGAAAGTCACCGTCTCTGTCCCCACAGTGTAAGGCTCTCCCGGCTGGTAGATCTTCGTCCCGTCAGACCAGCCGACGAAGTCATACCTCTCCGTCCCCAGATGGACGTATGGGTTCTCCGGCAGGGTGATCTGTTCTCCCGGCTCGGCTGCCTCCACACCCAGGCTCTCCTTCTCGGCGGGCAAAATATTCCCCGCCTCGTCTCTCACCTCATTCTCGGGATCATAGGCGTCCCCCGCCAAGAACCAGATATCCTGACACGTGGCATTCCTCCACTGGGCCGTGAAGGTCACCGCCTGAAACGGCATGGTGTAAGTCTCCCCCGGCTGGTAGATCTTCGTCCCGTCAGACCAGCCCAAGAACGTCCTCCCCTCATTGACATAAGGATTCTCCGGGAGTACAAACTGCTCGCCTTTGGCCTTCTCCATAGATTCCGGAGCCGTCCCCTCCCCCTCCTGACTGGTAAAATCCACGCCGAAGAGGGTTCCAGATACCTCCTCGAACCGAGGGGTCGCCGTGATGGTCACGTATTTCATCTTTCCTTTCAACATCAAAGGCACAGTAAAACCGTTGTCTGCCTGGGAGGCATCGGCGTCCAGTTCCATCGACTCTCCCACACTGGCCGCCTGCACCGACTTCCACCCCGCAAAGACATACCCCTCATCCGGCACCGCACGGATGGAGACGTGTTCCCCGGTCACAGGCAACTCATTGTCAATCTCCACACTGCCCCCGACGACCCCATTGCCGCTTACCACCGGGCAGTAGAAGTACGCATAGACCTGAAACTCCACCTCGTTCTCCGGCATGGTGAAATAAAACTTCTCCCCGGTCCGGGCACAGCGGTTCAGCTCCTCTTGCTCTTCCGCCGTCAGGGATAGCCCCACCGGTCGGATATTCACCAATCTCACATTCCTGAAATTCAATCCCTCTTTCAGGTCCTCACTCTGCCAGTAATAGCGCTCCCCCGGAATTCCTACGTTGACTTTGGTCCCGTCTTCCTGGCAGGCTCGCTCATAGGTCAGGACTCCGTAGTTGGGCGAATCTCCCACCTCGTCCTCCGTGTAACTGAAAAAATTCCGGAAGTTAATCAGGTAGGACTGTTCCTCCTCCTGGGATTCCACAGTCTCCTCCGAGAACCCTATCTCCTGATCTCCTCCCTGGGTAAAACCGGCGTCCTCCGCTGCCCAGACAGGCGCCGAGGTGGCCAACAGGCAGACCGCCAGCAGCCAGGCCAGAATCCTGCTCCTCACTCTACGCTTTCTTTTCAAACTCTTCTCTCCTTCCTCTTCCCATCTGTCAGAGACCATCCGCCCTCCTGAGAGATAGATGGTCATCCACGTTCAAGCCCTGCATATCTGTCCTCCGACACACAGTCTCTGTCAGTTCAGGATCTTAGAAGCGCCAAACAGCAGGCATCCCAAGCGGAATGCCTGCTCTTTCAATAAGCTCCTTCTATCCCCAGATCGTCCGGTAATCTACAATGAATTTCCACTGCACAGTCTGTCCGTCATTCAACACGTAGGCAGACGCCCCCACATTGGCCAGATCATCATCTACCCAGTACATCCATCCACTGAATTGGGTAGCGTCAAAAGCTTCCAGAGAACAGTTGTCGCGCTCCATACTTGCGATGTACGTTCCGGCGCTGCTACTGCCGCCGTTAAAGGTAATCACAGGATCCACTTTTTTAGCCAGAGCTTCTGTGGCCTGCATAGCCGTGGCGCCAGAAGGCACTTTCACATCTAGCACCGGGACATTTAAGGCTTCTGATCCCTTCAGCACCTTTGTGTAATCGTCTGCGCCTGTATTTTCATTGGCCCACTCCGTTCCAAGGCTGGTGTCGATGCCCACGAACACCGTCATCTCACCTGGCGCGCAGGCAGTCAGGCGGTAGTCCCTCGTCTCGCCGTCTACCGTCACCGTCATCACCTGGCCGGTGGTGAGATCGATATCCTCTAACGATATATAATCACCCTCCTTTTCCTGATCGCCGATCTGCATCGTCCCGTATCCCGTCAATGTGGCCGTGACTGTGAGTGAGGACAGGTCGGTGGTGTCCATCTTGGCATTGAAGAAGTACCGGGTGACCTCTGGATTCCCCGCCGTGAAGGTGGTATACTCTGCATCCTTATCGCCAATGGTCAGGGCTTCTACCAGATTGTCCGCCCCCTCAACCGTAACGTCTGCAAAGGCAATCACCGATGTCAACATCATGGTCAGCGCCATGATCAGCGTGAGCGTAAACGCCCACATTCTCTTACTCATCTTTTTCATAAGAGCTCCTTTCTCCGTAGAGTGCTTTCTGTGTGGCCTAAAAAACCAGAGGGCCTTCCTGCCACACAAAACATTGTTGGTTGCCGCCGCGTCCCTGTGAACAACCGGGTCACAGCATATAGTCTCGCGTACCTGCACGCGTTACTACCCTCATCTCACCTTGACGGATTTCTCCGCAGAATAGCCTCCGAAGACTTTCTCCCCATTCACGGTCCGGTAAGCCCGCATCTTATAATAACAGGTCTGCCCGCTCTTGAGTCCCTTGTGAGTGTAGGCGGTGGCGCCGCCCTGCCCGACCTGGGTGACATACTTCCAGGAACCGTTTTTCGACGTCTTATAGTAGACTCGGTAGCCACTGGCGCCGTTCACCCGCTCCCAGTTCAGCTTCACCTGCTTACTGCCCCCGGTCCCTTTGGTGATTTTCACCGTCCGCGGCAGCGGCTTCGCCCCCATGATCTGGGACATGCCGCCGAAGATCTTCTCTCCATTCACGGTCCGGTAAGCCCGCATCTTATAATAATAGGTCTTCCCCGTGGTCAGCCCACTGTCCACATAGGCCGTGGCGTCGGCGCCCACCTGGGTCACGTACGTATAGCTCCCTGTCCGGGAGGCGGCGCGGTAGAGACGGTAGCCGTCCACATGATATCCTTTCTCCCAGCTAACCTTCAGCCCGTTATACCCCCAGGTCTGCACCTTGTCCAGATCGACCACGTCCGGCTTCGTCCCCTTGACGGTCACCTGACAGGCGGCAATCTTCGCCCCGTCCTCGGAGGTGGCGGTCACCGTGGCAGTCCCGTCGTTGACTGCCATCACCAGCCCCTTCTCTGTCACCCTGGCCACCTGCTCGTCGCTGGTGGTCCAAGTCACCTTCTGGTTATCGGCGTCCGACGGCGTGAAGACAGGGGTCAGCCGCTGCTTCTCCCACTTCTGCTGAAAATTCAGGGCAGTCTTATCCAGGGCGATACTCTCCACCTTGGAGACTCCCTTGGTCAGCGTCACCTCCTGGGGCGTCCCTGCGTAGTCGGTGAGTACCCCAGGCCTCTCCTCCTCCGAGAACACGAACACCTTATATCCATTCTCCACGAAACCCTCCGGCAAGGTGAGCGTTCCGCTGCCCTCCGGGTTCTCCGCCGTGTCAGCCACCTTCTGGTAACTGAGGATCTGGGTCCCCTCGCTGTCGGTGACCACTGCGGATACCTGCTGGTTCTCCCCGGTGGTGGCCCCTTGGAAGGCGATGGTCGCCTCGTTCCCCTTGTAGGTGGCCGCGGTCACGCTGACTTTCTGGTCTGGATCCGCCAACGTCAGCTCCCAGGCCCCCTCCTCGCCCTCCACAGGCTGGGAGAACAGTACCTGCGCTTTGTCCACCTGGACTGCCGGCGCAAGGGGATGGGGCTCCTTTGTTCCCACCCCGCCAACGTCACCATTAACCCCAATCACTCCAAATGCCGGTCCCTTGATCACGCCATAGCGCAACATACACTGACAAAACCCGTATTTGTAGGAGACATTGGCCATGTATTCCGTGTAATCTGTATACCCCATACGCCGGATACTATTGGGAGCGGTCGTCTTACTATTATTGGGAAATCCATAGGAAACCTCCATCATCTCGCTCTCCGATGGCAGAAAGACCTTTACTCCCCCCACGTCTTCCCGGTACTCATCGTCAGCATCTTCCGCCATCTTTCCTTCCCCACTGGTGAACACCAGCGCGTCCTGCTCCTGCTGGGAGAAGGCTGCGGGCATGAAATCATTGGTAAGCCAGGGCTTCACCTCGCTCTCCGACCAGGTGGCCTGCTTGGGACGAACCGAATAATACTTGGCGCCGGCGATGGCCAGATCTGACATCAGATACATGGCGTCGCCCTTCTCCTCAGCGTCTAAGTTGGCCGAGCTGTCCACATCCAACACCTTCCACTTGATCGGCTCCACCAAAAACTCCCCGGTGCTCTCATCTAAAGTCTGCGGATACTCGCCCAGATACACGTAACTCCCCTGCCAGTCTGTCACTCCGTCCTCCCAGGGCACAGGGTTGGCGATCCCGCCCATCCCAAACTGTATCCCCGCATTCTCCTGCTCCTCCGCGTACACAGCCGAGGCCATGGCCGGCGTCATTCCCACTGCCATAGCCAGAGTCAGAATTCCTGCCATGGAGCGCCTCCCCGCCAGACGCCGCCGTTCTGCTCTGGTCAATTTCTTTTCTCTCATAATTTCCCTCCTTCACTTTCTCCCGGAAAATGGCAAAAGGAACCTCTATGTCATTGGGATCTCGCCAAACGATCCCCTCTCACAATAGGGTTCCTATCTTTTTCCAGGCTGACAATATCCATACGCAAGGGCAATCCGATCACAAAATCCCGTGTGTATATCGCCCCCTCTTCCTGAATCCATCCATACGTGTCTATGCCGCCGCAAATAGGATTCCGAGGATTTACACCTTATATTTTGTACAGGATCTCTCTGTCACAGGCGGCCTCTCTCCGCCAGACACTCTGCATCAGCCAGTCTCAGATTTCTATCCTCAACGGGCTAAGGCCTAATACAGAAAAATCCCTCTTCTCACAGAGGGATAGTCAGACTCTTCTTATATATCACGACTATCCGCCTTGCCTACGAATACCATCCACAAATTGCGTTTGTATCCTGACTCAGGTTCTCCCTCCGAAGCGCCTTCCCAGGTTGATCCCCAGTGGCATCGTGCTCCTTCGTCCCCTATACAGTAGAGATAGACTGTCCCGGATTCTCACCGGGTTCCTTCAAACAGGCTTTCGCCCGACCGCAATTTTTGTTAAATTTTATATTGTTTATTTTACCATATTTTGCCAAAAATGCAAGTGTTATTTGCCCATTCCACAGCATTTTTCCAATATTTTTTGTGCATCAGAAATATGGCGTATGCATATTGCACAATTCGACAAAATTCGCCGTCAAATACATCAGAACGCCTTGCAACCCCTGTCTCCCCCAGCAAAGAATCCTGCGCCGGAGGATTCTCGCGCCGGGCGCGGGCGCTTTCGACATTCTCATCTTCACATGAGTGTACACCATCACACGAATTGTGTCTTTGTGTTATTGGGGAATTCGGCAAACTTTCCTATAACACAAAGAAAAAGGCAAGCCGTCCCCGGACTACCACCCCAAGCGCTCTGCCTGTCTTGGCCCTTCCGGTACTGCTTACCTTTTCAAAATTCTCACTCACTTCACACGGCGGCTCTGAGGAATCGTTGCCGACCAGTCATTGACCGATCTGTACCTACTCCTCAAAGGCCTCCTTCACTTTCTCCATGAAACCTCTCTTTTTCTTCTCTGCCTTGGTAAACGGACGGTTTCCACAGGCCTCGTCGAACTCCCGGAGGGCTTCCTTGGCCTTCTCGTTGAGTTTGGTGGGCACCTGTACCACCAAAGTCACATAGTGATCCCCCCGCACGCTCTTATTCCGCAGGGAGGGAACTCCCTTTCCTTTCAGGCGGATTCTGGTATCCGTCTGGGTTCCCGGTTTCACCTCATAGACCACATCCCCGTCCACCGTATTGATCTTGATCTCTCCGCCCAGAGCTGCCTGGGCAAAAGTGATGGGAGCTGTGGAAAAGATATTCATATCTTGTCGCTGGAAGATCGGATGTCTGGCCACAGAAATCTCCACCAGCAAGTCGCCTCTGGGACCGCCGTTTATACCCGGCTCGCCCTTCTCACGGATACGGATGCTCTGTCCATCGTCAATACCGGCCGGCACAGACACTTGAATCTTCTTCTTGGAAGAAGTATAGCCGGTTCCCCGGCACTCCGAACATTTCTCTTTGATCACCTTCCCGGTTCCCTGACACTCCGGACAAGTCTGGACATTTCTCACCATGCCGAACATACTCTGACTGGTGGTCACAATCTGCCCCTCGCCATGACATCTGGGACAGGTCTGGGGGCTGGTTCCCGGCTTCGCGCCGGTACCGTGGCAGTTGGCGCAAGTATCCTTCAACTGGATCTCCAATTCCTTCTGACAGCCAAAAACCGCCTCCTCGAAGGTGATGTGAACCCTAGCCCTCAGGTTCGCGCCCCGCATAGGACCATTTTGCGCTCTTCTTCCGCCTCTTCCACCTCCGAACAGATCCCCGAAGATATCTCCAAAGATATCTCCCATGTCTGCTCCGTTGAAGTCAAAGCCTCCGAAACCTCCAAAACCTCCGGCGCCGCCTGCGCCGCCGTTCTCAAAAGCCGCATGGCCGAACTGGTCATACTGCTTCCGCTTCTCCGGATCGCTGAGAATCGCATAGGCGTTGGTGGCTTCCTTGAACTTCTGCTCCGCCTCCTTATCACCCGGATTCACATCCGGGTGATATTTCTTGGCCAGCTTTCGATATGCTTTTTTCAGTGTCGCTTCGTCTGCATTTCGGTCAACGCCAAGAACCTCATACAAATCTCTCTTCTCTGCCATCTTAGATCATCCTATTATACTTCTTTGTAGTCTGCGTCTACCACGTCGTCGCCGTAACCTGCCTCATCGCCGCCAGCATTTCCGGCGTTTCCAGCGCCCGGGTTCGGCCCGCCAGCCTGCTGCGTCTGCTCATACATTTTAGCGAACAATTTCTGAGCGCCTTCCATCAGTTTCTCCTGGGCTGCCTTGATCTCAGCCACCTGAGCCTCTGTGGTCTCCTCCGGCTTTGTATCTTTCAACAGGTCTTTCAACGCATTCAGATCTGCCTCCACGGCCGCCTTATCGCTGGCATCCAATTTATCTCCGGCCTCTTCCAGCGCTTTCTCCGTCTGGAATACCATAGAATCCGCGTCGTTTCTGGCGTCGATAGCCTCTTTTCTCTTCTTATCCTGAGCCTCGAACTCAGCCGCCTCTTTCACAGCCTTATCGATGTCCGCGTCAGACATATTCGATCCGGCGGTGATGGTGATGTGCTGCTCTTTTCCGGTTCCCAGATCCTTGGCAGATACGTTGACGATACCGTTGGCGTCAATGTCGAACGTAACTTCAATCTGCGGAACGCCACGTCTTGCCGGCGGAATTCCATCCAGACGGAACTGCCCCAAGGACTTGTTGTCTTTGGCGAACTGTCTCTCGCCTTGTACCACGTTGATATCCACGGCTGTCTGATTGTCGGCCGCTGTGGAGAAAATCTGGCTCTTCTTGGTAGGAATCGTCGTGTTCCTCTCGATCAGTCTGGTCGCCACGCCTCCCATGGTCTCAATAGACAGAGACAGCGGAGTCACATCCAGAAGAAGAATGTCGCCTGCACCTGTATCCCCGGCTAATTTACCGCCCTGGACAGATGCTCCCAACGCCACGCACTCATCTGGGTTCAGTGATTTGCTCGGCTCTTTGCCAGTCAACTGGCGAACCTTATCCTGCACGGCCGGGATACGAGTGGATCCACCTACCAGCAGTACCTGGCCCAGCTCAGAAGCTGTGATACCTGCGTCGG
>JBKXQO010000014.1:0-86878 GCA_047014865.1 Blautia sp.
ATTTTGTGGCCTGCCATAGGCAGAACGGGGAGAAAAAACTGGTGAGAGGAGAGGTGAATCCCAATGGATGAAAAGAAAGTAATGCTGAAAGTCAGAAATCTCACCAAGGAATTTAAAATCCGGGGAAAGAAGCTGGGGGAGAAACCGCAGATCCTCCACGCACTGACCGATGTGTCAGTGGATATCTATGAAGGGGAGACACTGGGAATCATCGGGGAGTCCGGCTGTGGCAAATCCACTTTTGGAAAGTGTCTGGTGCAGCTTCACCAGGCCACCGGGGGAACGGTGGAGTACAACGGCCAGAACATTTTCCAGTTGAAGAAGGAGGAGCTGAAAAAGCTGAAAAAAGAGATCCAGATGGTGTTTCAGGATCCCTTCTCCTCTCTGGATCCGCGTATGACGGCTGGAAAACTGGTGGAGGAGCCGATGATTGTCCACAAGACGGTCACAGACAAGAAGGAGAGGGCAAAAAAGGCCTTGGAGTTGCTTCAGACGGTGGGGCTGGATGTCCAGCACGTTCACCGTTTTCCACATGAGTTCTCAGGAGGACAGAGACAGCGCATCAACATTGCCCGTGCTCTATCCCTGACACCGAAGCTGATTGTCTGCGATGAACCGGTGTCCGCCTTGGATGTGTCCATTCAGGCACAGGTGCTGAACTTATTTAACAGACTTCAGGAAGAGTACCATCTGACCTATGTGTTTATCTCCCATGATCTGAGTGTGATCAAGCATATCAGTGACCGGATTGCGATTATGTACCTGGGAAGGATTGTGGAGCTCTGTGATGCGGATAGCATCTATGAGAATCCTTTGCACCCATACACCAAGGCGTTGCTCTCGGCTATCCCTCCCGAGTCGCCTTTCCAGAAGAAGGAGAGAATCGTACTCACCGGGGAGATTCCAAGTCCCATCGGCGAGCAGGTGGGGTGCCCTCTGGCGAAGCGTTGCCCCAATTGTATGGATCGTTGTCTGAGGGAGACACCCAAGTTGCAGGAGGTCAAAGACGGGCATCAGGTGGCGTGTTTCTTATATGAAGAATAGAAAATTTTGACTCAAGGACGGAGAGGAGAGAGCAGATATGAGTAGTGCAACGAGAAAAGAAGTTTTGGAATTGGCAAAAGGAAAACTGGACGATTTGGTTCAGCTGACCTCCGATCTGATTAAGATTCCCAGCGAGAATCCCATTGGAACCCAGAGAGATGTGATTGACTTTGTGAAAAGATATCTGAAAGAGGCGGGGATTGCCTGCGAGGAAGTCAGTTGCAATCCCGACCATCCCTGCGTGGTGGCCAAGATCGGAAAAGAGGAAGGTTTCAGTGTGATCCTCAACGGTCATGTGGATGTGGTCCCGGCCGGCGACCGGAACCAATGGGATTTTGATCCATTCTCCGGTGAGATCACGGACGAATGCATTCTGGGAAGAGGAACTTCCGACATGAAGGCCGGCGTGGCTGGCGTCTTATTTGCCATGAAGATGCTGGTGGAATCTGGGGTGGAGTTAAACGGGAATATCCGTCTTCACATCGTCTCCGACGAGGAGAGCGGCGGAGAGTACGGGACGAGCTGGCTGTGTAAAGAGGGGTATGCGGAGCACGCGGACGCCTGCCTGGTTGCAGAACCCACCAGTCACAACACTATTGAGATTGGACAGAAGGGAAAGATCGATCTGATCCTGAAGTCCTACGGGAAATCTGCCCACGGAAGTCTGGCCGGTTACAAGGGAGAGAATGCGATTCTGAAGTTGGCCAAAGTTTTGGAGCACATCGATATGCTCCGTCAGTTAGAAGGAAAGTACGGCAAAAATCAGGAACAAGCGCTGATCAACTCGAAGATCATCGCGGAACAGAAGAATGGTCCGGGTACTGGAGAGGCTATCGACCATGTATCTGCCAATGTGGGACTGATCACAGGAGGAACCAGGCCAAATATGGTGCCGGATTACTGTCAGGCGGTTGTGGATCTTCGCCTTCCACTGGGAGTGAGCTTCCAGGATGTGGAGGAGTGTGTGAAAAAGCTGATTGAGAAGAGCGGCGTGACGGGAGTAGAGTATGAATTTGGCTGCCAGATGCTGGCCAACTATACAGAGATCGACGCGCCGATTGTGGAGGCTATCAAGAAGAATGCCGAGGAATTGTGGGAGGAGAAAGTCCTTCCGGCCTATCAGTGGGCTTCCAGCGATGCGCGGGAGTACCGGGAGAAGGGAATCCCTACCATCCAGTACGGTCCCTCCAACACAGTGGGAATTCACTCCTACAACGAGACGGTGGATATCGAGGATGTGAAGAATGCAGGTCTGATCTATATTCTCTCTCTGTGCGATTTGTTGGGCGTGAAGTAAGAACCATGAGAGCCCCCTTTGTCAGGCATTGGCGCCTGGCGGAGGGGGTTTTCGCGTTATAGGAAAGTTCTCTGAACTTCCCCATAACACGAAAACGCTCCGCGAGGATCGCACAGCGGCCAAGTGGGATGATGTCGCCTATGCGACACGCCGCAGGCGGAGAATCCTGCGTGGCAGGATCTTTGTACTGTTATAGGAAAGTTCTCTGAGCTCCCCCATAACACGAAAGCACACTTTGTGTGATGACGCGCGCTCACGCAAAGATGAAGAGAGGGATTCTTTCCGTTTGAATTGCCGTGTCCAATTCTTTTATATGGGGTGGTAATTACTTGACAGTGACAGGATTTCCCTCTATCATTAAGAGAAAGTTATGACGTATTGTTGGGAAAATCAGGCGGTGAGACGAGACTTCGCTGGAGAAAATTAGGAGAGAAGGGGAAGCAAGAAATGGGAAGTTCAATGGATATAGGGAAAATCCCATCCTTAAAAAAACTGGTATACGATAATTTAAAAGAGAGAATCATCAGTGGCGAGCTAAAGCCAGGAACCCGTCTGCGGGAGGAAGATTTGTCGGTGGAGATGAATATCAGCCGGGCTCCGATCCGGGAGGCTTTTAACATGCTGGAGAGAGACGGATTCACAGTGATTGTTCCCAGAAAAGGGGCTGTCGTGGCGGAGGCCACCGAGGAGGAGAGAGATTATATTTGGGAGATGAGAGGTCTTTTAGAGCCCTATGCGGCGGTGAAATCGATCTCTAAAATTACCGACGAGATGATCAAGAAAGTGGAGGACGACTTGAAAAAAGTGGTGGACAATCCCGATGATCTGCAATTGTATATGAAGTCGGATTTGGAATTACATGAAATGTTTTTTCAAAATCTGGACAACCATTTCCTGAAAGATACCTTGGAAAACATGCGTGCGCATTCCCTCAGGATGAGGTGGGCGGTGGAGAGTAATTGCCCAGGTAAGCGTTCGGATATTGAGCAGGAGTCCACGAAGGAACATTTGTTGATCTTAGAGGCCTTAAAGAGACGGGATGAGGAGGCAGTCTATAAGACGGTGTATGATCACATTGTAAAGAGTAAGCAGAGGATACTGTCCACGAGGTAGGAGAGAGGACAGAAAAAAGCGTGTGAGGGGAAGGCTTACATGCTTTTTTTGTACATTATGGATTTTTTATTGTGAGGAGCGCTCTGGGTGGAAGGGGGAGGTTGTGAGAGTGAATGAAAATATACTATTTATGTGGGGAGGAGCTGTGGAGCTTGCAGGCTAAAATTCTTGTGGGAGCTGAATTAGCTGGATGAGATGGCACAAAAAAAGTGCCGAAATTAATTTTGGAATTTTGTGAAAATATACGAAAATATTTTTGAGATGACAAATAAAAGGATATTGAATATAATTAAGTCAGCAAAAAGAGAAATGGCCATTGTGTTTTTGATAGCTTTATGAAGCTTTTTATTTTTTATCTTATATTTGTCGATAATAAACAATATGTAAAATGATTGTTTATATTTTTGGGAGTTTATTGTAGACAATAGACTAAAGTGTTGAGACGTACATTTCAAGGGAGAAAGGAGAACCATTATGCCGATTACAACTGCTTTCCAAGATCGGGTGATGACCGGCGTCCATTTTATGCTGGGTAATTATGCCTTGGTAGAAGGTGCAGTCAGCGCCGGGTGTGATTTCTTTGGAGGATATCCGATCACTCCGGCAAATGAAATTTCCGAGAGAATGTCCCAGAGGCTTCCTCAGGTGGGCGGAAAATTTGTCCAGGGGGAGGATGAACTGTGCTCCATCTATGCCTGTGCCGGGGCAGCTCTGGCCGGGGGGAAAGTGATGACCGCCACGGCCAGCGCAGGCTACAACTATATGCAGGAGGGATTGGGGTATTGCTATGCCATCGAAGCGCCTGTGGTGGTGGCTGACGTGCAGCGGTGCAGAGGTGAGAACTATGCCAGCCAGGCGGATGTCTATCAGATGAGATATGGAGCCAGTGGAGACTACGAAGCGATTGTGGTGTGCCCATCCTCCGTGCAGGAGTTGTATGACTACACGATCTGGGCATTTAACTTGGCGGAGGAATACCGCAATCCGGTGATCATCCTCTCTGAGACCACCATTGCGCTGATGCGGGAGCGACTGGACATCCCCCGGGCAGACCAGATTCAGATTTATGACCGAAATTATACGACAAAGCCGCCGGAAGAGTACCTTCCCTTCCAGGCTCCCGAGAATGGCTGTCCCGATATGGCTCCACTGGGAGAGGGATATCACACCATTTACTCTCTGAATCCCCACGATGAGCGGGGGGATATTGAGTGGGACCCGGTAGTGTTCGAACAGCTATACCGGCGCGTCTGTGGCAAGATCACAGAGAATGCAGATAAGATCTGCCGGACAAAGAGCTATTGGATGGAGGATGCAGAGTATGCGATTGTGGCGTATGGCAGTGAGGTGAGGCCGTCTCTGGAAGCGGCGGAACTGGCCAGAGAACAGGGGATCAAGTTGGGAGTCTTGAAATTGTGTAACGTGTGGCCGGTACCTGAGAAGGCGATCTGTGAGGTGGCCGGAAATGTCTCAAAGATTTTTGCGGTGGAGATGAATAACGGTAAGTACGTGCGGGAGATTCAGCGGGTGGCCGCGGGAAAATGCCAGGTGGTGCCTGTCACGAAGAATCTGGGGCTGGTGCACACGGGTTTGGAAGTATGGAATGCTGTGAGGAAGGAGGTTCGATGAGAGATGGGGACACAGAAAATGAATCCCAGAAGGAGATTTTTGAGGCCGGAAAAACTGCCACATTTTTTCTGTTCTGGGTGTGGTTGTGGGCAAGTTCTAAACTACTATACCCAGGCTCTGGAGGAGTTGGACATGGATCCGGAGGCTATGCTTCACATTGGCGGGGTGGGCTGTACGGCCAGGATTCCCGTGTATTTAAAGACGGATATGTTCCACGGGGTCCATGGCAGGACCTTAGGGTGGGCCACCGGAGTGAAAATGATGAAACCTAAGTTACCCGTTGTGATCTTCGCAGGGGATGGGGATCTGGCTTCCATAGGGGGAAATCATTTGATCCATGCGGCCAGGAGAAACCTGGATGTCACGGTGGTGATGGTAAATAACTTAAACTTCGCCATGACTGGCGGCCAGGTGGCGCCCACGACCCCGGAGGAGAGCCGGACTATGACCACACCTTACGGGAGTGAGGAACCCAGGTTCGATGTCTGCGCGCTGGCCATGGCTGCTGGGGCTACACATGTGGAGAGATGGACCACAGCCCAGCCGGTACAATGTAAGAAAGCAATGGAGCGGGCTTTGACGCACAGAGGATTTTCCCTGGTTGAGATTGTGTCTCAATGTCCCACACATTTTGGACGGTATGCCTTGAATACTGGCGACCCCAATGCCGTCCTGGATTGGATCAAGGATTATACGTACACCGATGCGCAGGCGCAGAAGAGACAGCCGGAAGAATTGGTGGGGAAACTTCGGTGCGGGCAATATATCTGTGTGGAGAAGCCGGTGTATGAGGGAACTACGAATTTGATGTAAGGAGGTGGAAAAATGTTAGCATATCCACAGAAAATCAGTCTGTGTGGTTTCGGAGGCCAGGGTATTATTCTCTCGGCGGTGATCTTGGGCACGACAGCGGTGACAAAGGGAAACCTGTATGCGGTCCAGACGCAATCTTACGGGTCGGAGGCCAGAGGTGGACAGTGTCAGGCGGAATTGATCATTGACAGAGAGAAGATCAATTCGCCTATTGCAGAGACGAAGAATCTTCTGGTAGCCCTCTTTCAGACTGCCTATGAGAAGTATATCGATACTCTGGAGGAGGATGGCTGCCTGGTGATTGATCCACAGTTGGTGACAGAGATTACCCGTCCAGTGCGAAATACCTTTGAGCTTCCGGCCACGCAGATCGCAGTGGATTTGGGAAACCGGATGGCTGCCAATATGGTGGTTCTGGGGTTCTTGAGTGAGTCTTTGGGACTGATCAAGAGAGAAGATCTGCTGGAGGTAATTAAGGAGAACGTGGCGGAGAGGTTTGTGGAATTGAATTTTCGGGCGGTGGACGCAGGGATAGCCTACGCCAGGGAACACAATTTATATGTGAGACAGTGAGTCAGCAAGGAGGGAGAATATGAATTTATTCGAGTACGAGGGGAAGCAGTTGATGAGTCAATTTGCCATTCCCGTTCCAGAGGGCCGTCTCCTGGTCTCTGAGGAGGCCTTGCCACCTATGGAGTATCCGTTTGTACTGAAGGCCCAGGTGCTGACCGGAGGTAGGGGAAAGGCAGGGGGAATCCAGATATGCGAGAACGACGAACAGTTTCGAATGCACAGCAACAGTCTTTTGGGGATGAGAATCAAGGGATATCCAGTTCACGGAGTGTTGGCTGAGGAGCTGGTGAGTGCAGATAGAGAGTTGTATCTGTCGATTACCCTTCAGGGAGTGTCAAAGCCTACCTTGATCGCCAGCGCCATGGGTGGGATGGACATTGAGAAGACTTCCAGGGAAAATCCCCGTGAGATCATAAAGATGGAGATTGATCCATTTTTAGGATTGAAGTCTTATCAGAAAAAGTATTTGGCCAAACGGTTGCAGATACAGGAAGTCAGAGAGTTCTATGATTTCTTAGATAAATTGGAGAGAATTTTCTTTGGGACGGGAGCAAAGTTGGTGGAGATCAACCCTCTGGGAGTCAGAGATGGGAAATTCATCGCTATGGATTCGAAAATTGTCCTGGACGATAACGCAAAAGCAGCGGGCAGCGCCTTGGAAAAGATAGAGGCAGGCAGAGAGAAGCTCTATCATTATCAACCTCCCAGGAGAGAAGAGACTACCATTACTTACGTTCCTCTGGACGGAACAGTGGGACTGATCTCTGACGGGGCGGGGACTGGTATGCTGACTTTGGATCTGATGAGAGATGAAGGACTGGAGGTGGCGTCTTTCTGCGAGCTGGGAGGAATGACCTCTGAGGAGGTGATGTACCGTGCCATGGATCTGACATTGAATGGGCACTCTCAGGTCAGAGGGCTCTTGATTGTCCTCATCGGCGGATTTAACCGGATGGACAATATGGCTCTGGGAATCACCAAGTACGTCAGAGAACATCAAGTCAGCATTCCAGTCTACACGAGAATGTGTGGGACGATGGAGGAAATAGGATTGAAGACCATGGAAAAAGCAGGAATGAAGACTTACCGGGTTTTGACAGAGGCAGTGAAAGACTTGGCAGAGACAGTGGCGGAGGGATAGGCAGTTATGGCGATATTGATTGACAAGAATACGAAAGTTCTGGTACAAGGCATCACGGGAAAATCAGGCTCTTTGCAGACGAAGGCGATGCTGGAGGCTGGGACTGATATTGTGGCCGGAGTCACCCCGGGGAAGGGAGGACAGCAGATCTATGGGATTCCAGTCTACGACTATATCAGCGAGGCGAAGGAGGAGCAGGATTTTGACACAGTGATCAGCTTTGTACCTCCGGCGGCTGCCAAGGATTCCTGTTTTGAGGCCATCGACGGGGGAATCCGGCTTCTAGTCCTGACGACGGAAGAGATCCCCCTGCAGGATGTCGTGGAGATTGTGGCCTATGCAAAGGCCCATGGAACGATTTTGCTGGGGCCTGGGTGTGCAGGAGTCATCGCCCCTAAGGTGTGCAAGGTCGGCGCCCATCCGGTTCGTTTTTTCACACCGGGATCTGTGGGGATTGTGTCTAAGAGTGGAGCTTTGTCCTATGAGATTGGGAAGACGTTGACGGACAACGGAATTGGACAGTCCAGCGTGGTGGCCATTGGGGGAGGACCCATGTGGGGATTTACCCAGAAAGATGCCATCCAGTGGTATGAGTCAGATGACGAGACAGAGATCATCGTATTGCTGGGGGAGATCGGAGGCGGATCGGAGGAGGAAGCCGCGGCTTATATCAAAGAACGGGTTACGAAACCAGTCGTCGCTCTGATCGTGGGGAGAAACGCGCCCCCTGGAAAAAGTCTTGGCCACGCAGGCGCTATCGTAAGCGGAGATGTGGGAACTGCAGAGACGAAGATACAGGCTCTGAGAGAGGCAGGGGTACAGGTTGTAAGAAATCCCACAGAGATGGTGGAGGCAATCCGAGAGTTGGCAAGGTGAGAGAGGGGAAGAATTATGGCGGTATACATAGACAAGGAATTGTGCAAAAGTTGTAAGATTTGCGTACATATTTGCCCTAAGAATGTGTATGGGATCACCCACAGGGTAAATAAGAAGGGGTACAACTATGTGGAGGCAGTGCGAGAGGAAGACTGCATCGGGTGCAAAAAGTGCGAGCTTTCTTGTCCGGATTTTGTCCTCTATATAGAGAAAGAGGAGGGCCCCGGTGATATTGAAGAGGGGAAACAGGTGGGATGAAGGGAAAGACGATTGGTATTTTAGGCGGCATGGGACCGCTGGCCACCTGTGACCTGTACCAGAAGATCATCAAAGTCACAAAGGCCGGGAAGGATCAGGAACATGTGAGAGTCTGTATAGATAGCAACACCAACATTCCGGACCGTACCCAGGCCATTGTGGAGGACGGGGCCAGTCCTCTGCCGGAGATGGTAAAAAGCGCTGTGCGTCTGGAAAATATGGGGGCAGATGTGTTGATTATGCCGTGTAACACGGCTCACTACTTCTACGATGCGATTTTGCCATTTGTGGACATTCCTTTTTTGAATATGCCGGAGGAGACTGCGGACGCAGTGGCAAAAAGGGGAATTCGCAGAGTGGGATTACTGGCCACAGATGGAACGATTCGGTCTGGTGTGTACGAGAAAGTATTTCGTCAGAGAGGGATCCTGGCAGAGACGCCATCGGGGCAAGACCAGGAGGCAGTGATGGAATTGATTTATAAGGGGATCAAGGCGGGAGATAGTGGTGTGGATACCCGGAGGTTTCAGGAATCTATGGACGGACTTTTGGAGAGAGGGGCGCAGATCTTGATCCTGGGGTGCACGGAGCTTCCTGTGGCTTTTGAGAGATACCGTTTTACACAGCCAGCTCTGGATCCCACGTTGGTGCTGGCGTCCAGGGCGGTCCAATATCTGGGTGTGGACGTGGAAGAGACTATGAGATTTTAGGAGGGGATTGTTTGCTTAGTAGAATTGTGGGGACATTACGCCGTCGGCCACCTGTGAGTTGGAAGGCGTGGTGTCGGATATGAAAAATGCAGGGATTGATGTGGTTGAGTTGAATGCGGGGGAACCGGATATGCCTACGCCTGTCAATATTGTGGAGGCCTGCATCCAGGCCATGAGAGAGGGAAAGACAAAGTACGTCAATACCACGGGGATTGAGCAGCTCAGAGAGGCAATCTGTAGGAAACTACGTCTGGACAATGGCGTAGAATATGAACCTTCCCAGATCTGTGTCTCCACGGGGGCGAAACAAGCGTTGAACAATGCTGTGATGGCGGTGACGAATCCAGGAGATGAGGTGATCATCCCCACGCCAGGGTGGGTGAGTTACGTGGAGATTGTGAAATTAGTAGGGGGAGTTCCCGTCTGTGTGGAGTGCAAGGCGGACGGACAGTTGGACATAGGGAAGATCAGAGAAGCTGTCACCCCGAAGACGGCGGCGATCTTGATTAACACACCCAACAATCCTACCGGGGCAGTTTATTCTAGAGAGTCTTTGGAAGAATTGGCGAAGCTGGCTGTGGAGAGCGACATCTATATCATCTCGGATGAAGTCTACGAGAAACTGATCTACGGGGAGGAGCGCCATGAATGCGTGGCGTCGTTCTCGGAGGATGTCTACCGCCGCGCGATCATTGTCAATGGAATGTCCAAAGCTTACTGTATGACAGGGTGGCGGATTGGCTACACAGCGGCGCCAAAGGAGATCGCAAGAGGGATTAATGCCATCCAAGGCCACACCACGTCCAACAGCACAACCTTTGTCCAGTGGGCGGCTATGGAGGCGTTGGAGAAAAATGAGAACACGGTGAGAGAGATGGTGGAAGAGTTCTCAAGGCGTAGGGATTATATGTTCTTGCGGATTTCCCGGATTCCGGGCATCCGGTGTGACAATGTGAAGGGGGCCTTTTACCTGTTGCCGGACGTCAGCGCTTACTTTGGGACGGGGTATGAGGGGTATACCATTGAGAATTCCCTGGATTTCTGTGACTACATCTTGAGGGAGGCCAGGGTGGCCATTGTCCCGGGTGCAGCGTTTATGGCGCCCAGGACCGTGCGGATTGCCTACACCAATTCCATGGAGAGATTGAGGGAAGGAATGGACCGGATGGAAAAGGCGCTGGAGAGATTGAGATAGTGTATTGGTGAAAATACAGAGAAGGGAGTGTGTAGGATGGAAAGAAAATTGACAATCAAGGACTATGCGAAGGCTTTGGGACCGGGGGCGATTATGTCGGCGGCCATCATCGGACCTGGATCTGTCACGACGGCCTCCCAACAGGGAGCCATGTATGGGTTCACATCCCTGTGGGTGATTATGCTGGCTTGTCTCATTGCCTATTTCTTTCAGGAGCCGGCCATGAGAATTGCCATCGGATGTAAGGAGACAGTCATGGTGGGAGTGCGCGATCACCTGAATCCCGGTGTGGCCAAATTTCTCTGGATCGTGATTTTTGTGGGAAGTATTGCCTTCCAGGCAGGAAACTTAGGTGGGGCGGCGATGGCCTTGGAGTACTTGATCCCCGGGACTTCCACGCTGATGTGGGCAGTTATCATGTCGCTTTTGGCATTGGTGGTGGTGGTGTTGAACCGATATAAAGTCATAGAAAATGTAAATCAGGTCTTGATTTTGATGATGGTGTTTGCCTTTGTGCTGACGGCATTTACGTCGGGGCCTGATCCAGGGAGGATGATCCGGGAAGGCTTTTCGTTCCAGATCCCTGGGGGCGACGCTGTCTTGGCGGTCTCGCTGTTGGCCACCACAGTTACCCCGAATCTGGTCCTGGGATACTCTGCTTTTTTGCGGAAGAAGTATGCGGATTCCACAGATCCCAGGACCGATATCAAGCTTGCCAAAGCGGATTTGGCGCTGAGTATGTTTGTCACATTCTTGATCACAGCGGCGATTATTGTGTGCTCAGCTACAGTGATCCACCCTACCGGAAAGGCAGTCACCTCAGCGGCTGATATGGCGGAGCAATTGGTCCCTCTGCTTGGCAGGTATGCAGGTATTCTGTTCGCCATCGGTCTGTGGGCGGCGGCTATCTCCTCTGTTTTATATCAGGTGTCCATCCACAATGAGTTGTTCCCCACGGCGTTCCATATCGACCCGAATCCGAGAGCAAAACATAACATTGCCGTGATAGCGGCCGTGATACTGATCCCTGTCTTGATTATTGCATTCATAGGTTCCTCTCCGGTTCAGTTGATTATAACCGCACAGGCATTAAATGGGATCGCTCTCCCGATGGTCTGCGTCATCTGCTGGATTCTGTGTAACAAAAAAGAGCTGCTGGGCAGTTATGCCAACAATCTGAGACAGAATATCGTTATGGGGTGTGTCACTTTGTTGACGACGCTGTTTGCACTTAACGCTTTGGTCAGTGTGGCCAAAAATATCCTATCCATGTTTTAGTTTTATCTAGAGAGATCCCTGCCTCCGTGCGGGGAGGAGATCATAGGAGGATTTAAATGAAAGAGAAATTGTTAGCTTGTGTAGAGCAAAATCGGGAACAGATGGTTCAGTTGTTGGCTGATATGGTGAAGATTCCCAGTGTCAGCGGAGATGAGAAGAAATTGGCGGAATTTGTGGACGGGTACTGTAGGAGCTTGGGATTCGAGAGCGAGATTGACCGTCATGGCAATGTCTTGGCCTTGGTCAGAGGGAGAAAGCCAGGGAAGCGCATCGCCTTTAACAGTCATCTGGACACTGTTCCTGTGGGGGATGGGTGGAGCAAGGATCCCTTTAGCGCCGAGATCATTGATGGAAAACTGTATGGCCGCGGCAGTACAGACTGTAAGGCTGCAATCGCGGCGTCCATCATGGCGGCCAAGTCGATTCTGGATGCCGGGATAGAGTTTGACGGGGAGATTGCCCTGATGTATCCGGTGGATGAGGAAGTACAGGATATCAGCCGCAAGGGGACATTGAAGATGCTGCAGGATGGTTTTCGAGCGGACATGTGCATCAACGGGGAAGACACAGACTTAAAGGTATGCCTGGTGTGCGAGGGAATGTTGGAGATTAAGATTACCACTTTTGGAGTGGGGGCTCACGGGGCCACACCGTCTGAGGGGGTCAACGCAATCGGGAATATGTGCAAAGTGTATGAGAGGCTGCTGAAAATTGTCCCGGGGGTGAACCAGTATGCCGGCCAGGGGTCCATAAATCCTGGAGTGATCTCCGGGGGAGAGCGTTCCAGCGTAGTCCCTGACCGCTGTGAGATACGGGTGTCACGGTTCACCGTGCCAGGAGAAGATGGGAAACTGTTCCTAGGCCAGGTGGAGGAGATTCTGCGAAGGTTAAAGGAAGAGGATCCCACGTTTGCCGGGGAGGCGGAGCTTACATATGATTCCAACCCTTCGGTGGTGGATGAAGGGGAGGAGATTGTCCAGGCGGTGCTCCGGGCACACAAGATTATCGGCAAAGATTGCCCTCTGTGTGGGACGCCTCAGCATGACGACGCGGATTTTCTCACAAATTACGGTAAGATCCCCACAGTGATCTACGGTCCGGGCACTGGATTGTTGGCACATATGCCGGACGAGTATGTATGGCTGGAGGAAGTCAGGGAGGCCTGCCAAGTCTATGCACTGACTTGTCTGGAAGTTTTGGGGAGGTAAAAAACGAACGGGATTGGGAGGGATGGTATGGAGAAGAGAAATGATGTTTTAAAGACACTTGGTTTCACTCGAATTTTTCGCAGTATCGGTCCGGCCATTATTATAGCGGCCAGTATCATCGGTCCGGGGACAGTGACCACTGCTTCCAGCACTGGCGCCCAGTATGGCTACGGTCTTCTCTGGTGTTCTGTGATCAGTGCGATCTTGGCATATATCTTAAATGAGCCCGGTTTGAGGTGGACCTTGAAGACGAGGACGACCATGCTGGAGGGAGTGCGGAGCATGAATCCCATTCTGTCCAAGGTGACGTTTGTGGCGCTGTTTGTGGGAGCTTTGGCTTACCAGACAGGAAATTATCTGGGAGCCGCCATGGCCATCAATCTGTTGATTCCGGCGTTGTCCATCAAGGGAGCGTTGGTGATTTTGGCAATTTTCTCGGTGGTGATTGCTTTCATCGGGAAATATAAAGTGCTTGAGAACGTGAATACAGCCCTAGTGGCGTTGATGATGTTTGCCTTTTTGATCACTATGGTGGCTTCCAAACCCAGCCTTTCTGGGATTGCCCAGGGAATGATCCCCACGATACCGGACGGGGGAAAACTTCTGGTCTTGGGGCTGATCGGCACCACAGTCTGCCCGGACATCCCCTTTGCCATGTCAAGCCTTGCGAAGAAGAAATGGGTCAATGGGACAGAAGATCTGAGAGCGGCTCACAAAGATTTACGGTTTAATATGGTGGCCACCGGCGTCATCACCTGTGCGGTGACTGTCTGTGCGGCGACAAACCTGTTTCCACGGGGGATCACCGTATCCTCAGCGGCAGATATGGCTCAGGCGTTGACGCCTGTGTTGGGCACCTATGCATTTGTGCTGTTTGCAGTGGGGCTGTGGGCGGCTGGATTCTCATCGGCAGTCTATATGACCTCCTGCATTCCGCCGATGATGCAGGAAGCGTTTGGCCTGGAGGAAGATCCCAAGAGCATGTCTCACAGGGTGTGTGTGATTCTGATCGCGGCGTTTCCTATCTTAGTCACTTTTGCCATGGGAGGCACCGTGCCCACGGTTATCATTGTGGCGGCCCAGGTTTTGAATACTTTTATTCTTCCGCTGAGTGTGGTGTTGATCGCCATCTTGGCCAACCGGAGAAAGATTTTGGGGGAACAGGCCAGTTCCGTGGGACAGAATATCGCCATGGCGATTGTGGCGGCGGTGGTGATCCTGCTCACCTACTCGTCTATTCCGGCAATCTTGGCGCTGTTTTAGTCTTATCGGTAAGTAGCGAAGCGGATTGTGGATATCTGCTGTGAATTTGTCAGGGAAGTCTCCCGCCTGTTAAGCGGGAGCAAGCCTTGCCTGTCTTGGCAGAAGTGTAAGCTCCAACCCAAATGTCACGAGAGTGGCGGTAAGGTTATGAGCAGGTGGGAACTTTTTTTGCGGGGTGGAAAAAGCCTGTTTGATAGGCTGCCCCGGCAACTGCGAGAGAATAGAAATATTTAGATGGTTACGAACCGACTGTGCAAAAAGATAAGATTGGAGGAAACATATGGATAAGAGATTTGTGTACCCGTCGTTTTCAGGGGTGTCTACCTTTCTTCGGTCCCCCTATATTTTACCGGAGGAGGCATTGCCAGACGAGTATATTGTGGTGGGGGCGCCCTACGACACCACCGCTGGTTCCAGGCCGGGAGCCAGGTATGCGCCCAATGCGATTCGCCAAGAGTCGGTACATTTTTTGTACCATTTGACGGCCATCGATGGGGAAGTGATCGATGTGGACACCAAGAAGAGGATGAAGGCAAATATGATCCGGCAGGTGAAGGACGCCGGAGACCTGAGGGTCTATCCCTCCGATGTGGGCAAAACCACAGAGAGCATCGCAGAAGGGATTCGCCAGATCGTGTCAGCCAACGCGTTTCCTGTGACACTGGGAGGGGATCACTATATCACTTACCCAGTGATGAAGGGATTCGAGAGGGGGATGGATGAACGCCTAGGTCGGAAATCCAGGATTGGTTATATCCATGTAGATTCCCATCTGGATGCTTACGACGAGAATGATACCTGGGGAAAGTATTACCACGGTTCCCCGGCCCGCCGAATCAGCGAGCTGGAAGGTGTGAGTCTGGAAAATATGGTGTGGGTTGGTGTCAATGGAACCACAGGGCTTGAGGCCTACCGCTATGTGACAGACAATGGGGGAACGATCTTTACCACGGAGGATCTTCACAGAGATGGCGTCGCCCCAATCGTGAGGAGAGCGGCGCAGATTGCAGGGGAAGGCTGCGACACGATCTATGTCACCATAGATATCGATGTGGTGGACCAGGCTTACGCCTGCGGCACAGGGTCTTTTATCTATGGTGGGATCACGGCATGTGAGTTGTTGGAGATCGCTTCTGAATTGGCCAGATATCCTGTGGGCGGCATCGACGTTGTGGAGGTCGCCCCGAATCTGGACCTGACACAGAACACGTCCCGGTTGGCGGCCACTGCGCTGATCAACTTTTTGAAACCTAGGATTTTTGAGTTTGTGGACGAGAGGGTATAGTTTGGAGAAGGAAGGTGGAAGGATGCTGGTCGGCGGTTTTTATCAAATTGATTTGGCGTTGACAGAGCATGTGCCCAGGCAAGAGACATTTTCTTTGCGCTGTGACGAGGCACACAACTATCGGCGGAAGATCTACACGAACAACGGCAGGACGGCCACAGTGTATGCTCTGAAAAATGGGATTAAGCCCGGGAAAGGCGACGTAGTCCTGGCGCCGGATTACCTTTGTATATCGGTTCTTAATTCTTTGGAGGTGGCGGATCTGGAATTTCGGTTTTACCATATCCGGGAAGACTTGACTATTGATCTGGAAGATCTGGAGAAGAAGTTGGATGAGAAGGTGAAAATCTTGTATGTCATCCACTATTTTGGAATCCCACAGCCACTTAGGACTGTGGAGGCCATAAAAAGAATGCGGGGGAGGCAGTCATTTTGGATCATAGAAGATCTGACGCAGGCGCTCTATACTTGGGATACAGGGCGAATTGGGTTTGGAGATTATCTGGTGGCCAGCACCCGCAAGTGGCTCCCAGTGACGGACGGCGGACTCTTGGCGGTGAGAGAGGGAGTGCCATTGGAGGAAGTCCCTATGGAGGACGGGTATGATGAGGCGGCCTACAGACAGCTTTTGATTTCTGTGGCTAGGGAGAAGATTTCCAAGACTGACGTGGAGGAGATTGAGGCTTACCTGGATCTGGAGAGGCAGGCCAACGGGGCCAGATACCTGGATTTCACTCCTAAGAAGATGACAGAAGCTACCAGAAGGATCTTATTTCAATACGATCATCAAGGCTTGGCAGAACGGCGCAGAGAAAATTATAGGAAACTGTATGCAGAGCTAAGTGGCGTCCGTGGACTCTCCGTCTTGTCGGGACCCTTGGACCCGGAAGGGAAGTATGTGCCATTTGGATTTGTGGTGCTTGTAAAGAGGAGGGAGGACTTCTACTGGTATCTGGCCAGGAGGGGGGTGATCGGGGAGATTCAGTGGAGACTCCCCACGGATTACTACCAGCCGGGAGAGGCTGCTTGGTATCTCTCAGATCATAATCTGATGCTTTTTTGTGATCACCGGTATGGGGAGGCAGAGATGAATTATGTGATCGAGACGGTAAAAGACTATTTCAACGGGAGGTAAGACGGATGGCAAGAGAAATCTTAGAGGGATGCAAGATATTATTACACACTTGTGGCGGCGTAAAGAAGGACGAGAAGGTTTTGGTGATCACCGACGAGACCAGCCACGAGATTGGGGCGGCTATGTACCAATGTGCCGCCGGGTTTACGGACGCCACATGGGTTTGTACGGAGGACCGGAGTACCCATGGGGAAGCCCCCACAGACTGTGTGGCCGCGGCGATGCAAGAGGCCGATGTGATCTTCTCGGCCACAACGTTTTCCTTATATAATACGGACGCCAGAATAGAAGCTTGTAAGCGAGGGGCTCGTTTTGTCAATATGGCGGACTACAGCCTAAGCATGTTAAGAGAAGGTTGTCTGTTCACAGACTGGGAGGAGATTCGCCGACAGGTAGACGCCACGGCCAAGAAGATTGTAGGGCGGGAATTGAGAATCACAACCCCGGCGGGGACGGATTTCTGGACCTCCATTGAGGGGAGACATGCGGATGTGGGGTATGGAACCTCGATTCACAGAGGGGAGGCCTCCTCACCGCCAGACGCGGAGTGCGCCGTCGGGCCGGCGGACGACTCGGCCAAGGGTGTTCTGGTGATTGACGGAAGCGTTCCGCTGCCAGGTCTGGGACTGCTGGAAAAACCGATTTATCTGATGGTGGAAGAAGGATACATCACAAAGATCGAGGGGGGAAGAGAGGCGGAGATCCTGAAGAAATCTTTGGCAGACTTTGACGATCCGAGGGTGTATCTGGTGGCAGAAGTGGGCTTTGGCCTGAATCCTGCTGCCTCATTAAGTGGGAGAATGCTGGAAGATGAAGGTGTCTACGGTACCATGCACATTGGTATCGGGAATAACCTGGCTTATGGGGGAACCTGCAGAACGCCCATACATATCGATTTGATTCTGAAGAACCCCACCTGTATGGTGGATGATCACTATGTGTATAAAGATGGTATTCTGATCTGAGGCAGACAGGTTTTACTCACTGTCTCAGGAGAGGGGGCGGCAGGTCGGTGGAATCTGCCCCCAACGCAATGGCAGCAGTCGATTTCCTGTGAAATGGGAAAGCGACTGCTGCCACTGTGGTTCCCCCCTTTTTGTCTGGTATCGCCGGTCAGTACCTGGGACAGGGGTGACCGCGAAGGGTGAGGGTGAGTTTGTAAGACTGTCCCTTGGTGTGAGTCACTGGTTGTTGGTGGTTATAAATGGCTGTAGAGTCTTGGCCACGTCGCTGACTGGCATCGTCTGAAGGATGATCTTGCCTGGTCCAGTGATCACCGTGTTGAACAGGCCTTCCCCGCCGAACACAATGTTTTTCACTCCAGGGACACTTTGTATATCCATGGAGCAGGTGGCGGACATGGCGGCCACGTATCCTGTGTCCACCACGATCTGTTGGCCGGGAGCCAGCTCATACTCTACTGCGGCTCCGTCGATCTCGATGAAGGCGGTCCCGCTTCCGGAGAGGCGTTGCATGATGAAGCCCTCTCCGCCAAAGAGACCGGAACCGAATTTTTTTCGAAAGAAAACAGACAGATCTACGCCTTTCTCAGAGGCGAGAAATCCGCTTTTTTGTACGATCATATCATTTCCAGGGGAGATCTCCACGGGCCGGATAGAACCCGGGAAGCTGGAGGCGAAGGCGATCATGCCTGGAACTTTCTCTGAGGTGTAAATATTCTGAAAGATAGCTTCTCCTGAGATCAGGCGTCCGAAGGCTTTGCCGATGCTGCCGCCTCCGCTGGTCTCCATCCGCATGTTGGGGGACATCCAGCTCATGGATCCTCTCTCAGTAATCATACTCTCGCCTGCATTTAGATGGCAGATCACTACGGGGAGATTACCTCCCTGAATCTCATATCTCATAATCAAAATCCTCCTATCGTATAGTAGTTGGAGCGTGCCAGAAAGTAGGAAAAGAACTCTTTGGGCACATTCCGGATATCCGCTGTGACAAATAGAAATGTCTCACATTTACTATATCATTGATCGCTGGCCGACTCAACCTATATCTTTCGGTGAGAGACAGACGCGAACCGCCTGCTGAAGATCACAAAAACACCCCTTGAGTGGCGCTGGGAATGCGGGAAGAAGGCGCGGTCGGAGGGTAAACGCAGATGAAAATACTCTGTTTTCGTCATTATAACTAAAAATAGGAACTTGATTGATGAATTTTTCAATAAAAACGCATATTTAAACTGGATAATATGACAGGAGTGTGTTATACTTGTAGAAGCATGAAATGCGAATTAAGTTGTCTGCTGAATTCCATTTTTTCATTAGGTGCAGAGGGTGGGAAAAATGGCATAGACAGATGGCAGAGGGCTTGAGAATAATGGATAAGGAAGGTGAGCAATTGGAAAACTATACCAAGTATCAGTTAAAAAGCAACGACGAACTTGCATCTTTATTGGCCGATAAAGATAATCTGTTTATCGTTGCCTGTAACAAGTGCTTCAAGGAATTTGAAACCGTTGACGAACCGGATTGCGCTGAGTTCGAAAAATTTGTTGCCGAGCAGGGAAAGACAATTGCAGGAAGTGCAAGGGTTGATTTTTTGTGCAACAAAACACATACTGAGAAGAATTTACAGAGTATGATTCCGGAAGGTGCAGAGAATGTCTTTGTGATCTCCTGCGGTCTGGGCATTCAGACGGTTGCGGACTTGGCTGGCAAGCCCGTGTATGCGGCCAGCAATTCACTGAATTACACAGGACATCACGGTATGGCTTTGACTAAGAAAAGCTGTGATGCATGTGCCCAGTGTTATCTGAACGTGACCGGAGGAGTCTGTCCAATTGTTGACTGCTCAAAGAGTCTGGTAAATGGGCAGTGTGGCGGAGCTAAAAACGGGAAATGCGAGGTGGACAGCGAGAAGGATTGTGCCTGGGAGAAGATATACAGGAGATTGGAGAGACAGGGACGTCTCGAGGAGTTCCTGAATCAGCCGATCCAGGTGCGCGACTACTCGAAAGTCAATGTCAAAGTTGTCAGCGACTATGTGAAGTCCATCCGCGAGAGCAGGTTCGACGGCTACTATGGCGGTGTTCATCCCTCAGAGCGCAAAGAGCTCAGCGAGCACATTGCACTTGAGAGATTCCCGGATCCACAGACCGTGGTGATTCCCCTCTCACAGCATGCCGGCGCTCCGGCTAATCCTGTGGTGCAGGTGGGAGACACTGTCAAGGTGGGCCAGAAAATCGGTGAGGCGGCGGCTTTTATCAGCAGCCCGGTTCACTCCAGTGTCAGCGGAACTGTGGTGGCTATCGAGTCACGTCCACATCCCACGAGAGGCGAGTCCATGTCTGTTGTGATTCAATCGGATGGAAAAAATACTCTGCACGAATCGGTAACTCCCAACAAATCTCTTGACAGTCTCACTCCGGATGAGATCGTAGATATTGTCCGCGAGGCTGGAATCGTCGGCATGGGCGGCGCAGGTTTCCCGACGGCTGTGAAGTTGAAACCTCCGAAACCCATCGATACGATTCTGTTAAACGGCTGTGAGTGCGAGCCGCTCTTGACTGCAGACCACAGGGTACTTTTGGAGTACGCAGATGATGTGATTCTTGGACTTCAGGCCATAATCAAGACTGTGGATGCAGAGAAAGGCATTATTGTAATCGAGGACAATAAACAAGACGCCATTCAGCTATTGCAGGAGAAGACTGCTCCCTATAGCAACATCGAGGTTGTGGTGGCAAAGACAAAATATCCACAGGGCGCAGAGAAGATGTTGATCAAGCGCGTTATGGGCAAGCAAGTTCCCCGCGGCGGTTTGCCTGCAGACGTGGGAGTTGTGGTGAGCAATATCAGCACCACGAAAGCAATCGCGGATGCTATTGTAAAAGGAATTCCACTGGTTGAGCGTGTTGTGACGGTCACTGGGGAGAAGATAAAGAGACCGGGCAACTATATTGTGAAGATCGGTACCAGCGTAAACGAGCTCCTTGACTATTGCGGCGGTATCGTTGGGGATGACGTCACCGTCAAGGCTGGCGGTCCGATGATGGGCTTTAATTTGGCCAACACAGATGTGCCCATTATCAAAGGTTCCAATGGGATCATCGCCATCGACACGGATCACACCAAGGAGGTGTCCTGTATCAAATGCGGGCGTTGCGTAGATGTTTGTCCTATGGAACTCTCACCGCTGTATTATGCGAAATACGCGGATGAGCAGAATTGGCAGGGAATGCTGGATATGAATGTCAGGGATTGTATTGAGTGCAGATGCTGCGAGTATATCTGTTCTTCTAAGATCCCGCTGGTTACCAAGATAAAAGCCGGAAAAAAAGCGATAATGGAGATGAAGTGATATGTTAATTACCCAATTAAAACCCAAGGAGACAATCGTATCACTGGTAGAGGGAAAGGTTTTTATCATTAACTGCCAGGGATGCAAGGAAGTTAGTTTTCCGGAGAAAGAAGCCGCGGAGATCCAAAAGGAATTGGTAGCCGCTGGGAATGTGACCGGAATTATTACAACGGATTATATCTGTAATCCGGAAAATATGGAGTTGCGTTTGCAAAAGTATAAGAGCGAGATTGAGGCCGCCGACATGATTTTGGTGTTCTCCTGTGGCGTCGGAGTGCAAACCGTCTCTGAGTATTTTGAGGATAAGAAAGTTTGTGTGGCCTGTGATACATACCCACTGCCTGGATTCCAGGGAGTGACGCCGCTGGAGTACGACTGCGATCAGTGCGGCGAGTGTTATCTGAACTTGACTGGTGGGATTTGCCCGATCACGGCCTGTTCCAAGAGCCTGGTCAACGGACAGTGCGGAGGCTCGAAAGACGGCAAATGCGAAGTGGACAGTGATATGGAGTGTGGCTGGGAGCGTATATACAGACGGCTGGAACAAATCGGACGTCTGGATATCTTAAAATGCCCGACACAGGTGCGCAATTATGCGACAGATGAGGAAGTGTCCAAATAAGAAACTTGTAAAAATATAGAAGGAGTAGGGGTAGAATATAATGAAAATTACTGAAGCATTTGAACGTGGCGAATTTGTAGTGACTGCGGAAGTGGGACCGCCAAAAGGATATCATATTGAACATCTGCTGGATGAGGCGAAGACTTATCTGAGCGATATCACGGCAGTGAATGTGACAGACAATCAGTCTTCTGTTATGCGCCTTGGATCTCTGGCCACCTGTAAAGCGTTGAAGGACGAAGGGCTTACACCGATCTTCCAGGTGACTTGCCGTGACAGAAACCGTATCGCGCTGGAGTCGGATCTTCTGAGTGCAGCTATGTTTGGAATTGAGAATTTGTTGCTCCTGACAGGCGACCACACCAAATTGGGCGACCACCCACAGGCAAAGCCTGTCTTTGATTTGGATTCTGTGTCTTTGATTCACACAGTAAAACAGTTGGAGTCCGGTGTGGATCTGGGCGGAAACGAGCTGGTGGGCGAGCCTCCCAAGTTCGCGAAGGGCGCGGTTGTGTCGCCTTGCAGCGATTCCATTGACGCGCAGTTGGCAAAGATGGAGAGAAAGGTTGCCGCAGGCTGCGATTATTTCCAGACGCAGGCAGTCTATGAGCCGGAGAAGTTTATCCAGTTCATGGAGAAGGCAAAACAGTTTGGAAAACCTGTTCAGTTGGGAGTTGTAATTCCAAAATCTGTGGGTATGTGTAGATTTATGAATGCCAACGTGGCTGGTATTCATATTCCGGAGGAATTGATCACGGAACTGAAAGCAGACAAGGAGAAGACCAAAGCAGGTATCACAGGCGTGGAGATTATCGCACGTATCATCAAAGAATGTAAGCCTTATTGCCAGGGTGTACATATCATGGCTCTGGGATGGGAGTCCAAGGTGCCCGCTCTTCTGAAAGAGGCAGGAATCTAAAGACCTTCGCTTGGGAGTAAGTGTCAGGGGTCAATCCTAACGGAGCTTAAATAGAAAATGACCGGGAGTAGTTCTGCTGCTTTCGGTCATTTTCCATGTGTGTTATACTTTTTACCATAAGAACCGACCTCGAAGGGAGAAGAAGGATGGGGAAAATACGGGAGGACAAGGGAACATGAAAAGGAAGAGATTTTTGTCTGGAAGGTTGCTCTGTGTGGTTCTGGTTCTCTTGCTCTTGGCAGGCGGAGGGGGCGGCTACCGTTATCGTCAGGTGAGAGAAAGGGAGAAGGTACGGCAGGAGAAGATTGAGAGAGAACAGCAAAGAGCAGCCAGGCAGAGAGAAAAAAAGAAACAGATACAGATGAGGACTTGGGAGGCTCAGGGGATCGCCAATCGCCTGGAACAGGCGGGATCCGATGAGAACCTCTGTGAGAATATAGAGGATGCACTGGCAGCGGCCAGCCAGGCTCAATCAGAGATCCAACAGTTTCGCGAGAGCCACGAGGCGGACGAGAGTGAATTGGTAGAGGAGGCTGAGGAGATTCTGGGAGAGACGGAGGAGAAGGCGCGGCAGATCTTGGATGTGGGGGAGATTCAACAGGAGATTGCCACGTTGTATAATCCCACAGAGGATTCAGTGGCCATGGATACCGGGAAGAACGGACAGATCTTTCGCCAGGTACAACAGCAGGTGTGGAAGATTCCACAGGAGTATCCCAGGAAACGTCGGCAGTATGACCGGATCATTGAGCGGATCTCCCAGGAGTGGAATTACCAAAATGACGACTGGCATTATGAGACCAGCACACTGCGGATTTCTGTGGAACCGCTGGAGAATTCTTACACCCATTATTGGATCTGTCATGTGGAGACTTTCAGTACAGAACAGCTTTGCTCTGCGCTGTGTGGGGGAACTTATGGCAACCCACGCAGGCCCACTTCCCAGGAGCTCGCAGACCACAATGGAGTGCTGGGAATCAACGGCAGCGGATTCTCCTACAGTTCTGGGATTCCCGCTCCGGGTAAGACCATGATCAAGGACCGTCAGGTCTACGAGGATGTGTATTCCAATGGGAATATCATGTGTGTGACCGGTGAGGGAGGGATGTTCACAGCACCGGCGGGGATGACTACAGATGAGATGCTGAACCGGGATGTGAAGGATACCTACTGTTTTGGCCCTACCTTGGTGGAGAATGGAAGAGCCTATGAGATCTCTGATCAATTTCGGCAGACCTATCGGTACCAACGGACGGCCGTGGGAATGGTCAATCCTGGAGACTATTATATTGTGATTGTGGATGGAAAGGGGGCCGGCGGTTCTCAGGGGATGACTTACCAGGAATTGCAACAGGTCTTTTTGGATTTGGACTGTGAGTACGCCTATAATCTGGACGGTGGCGGTTCCACAACTTTAGTGTTCAAAGGGAGGGTGATCAATTCCCTGACAGACGGGAAGGAGAGGCCTTGTGGGGACATCCTGTATTTTATCGATGTGGGGGACGGGGCTGAGGGGGAAGACATTGTGATCCACGAGGAGGAAGCGATGATCCGAAAGCCCAAGGATTCTTAAGATCTTGTCTTGCAGTAGAGAATGGCAGTACGAATATGTGAAAGTGCGAGGCTTTTCTGAGATAAAAAGCACTTTGCTGATTCTCTGTTCTCAAGTCCGTTCACAGGCAGATTATTATGGACGGCAAGGCGTATTTCGCCGGTAACAACCCAGACTGACCATATAAAAATATATGAAACTGGATATTTCTATAATATCAGTTTGTGTTATAATGGGATCCATGAGACAGATTCGAGACGCCGGAGAGAGGGGGCAGGAGGATGCTGTTATCAGAGAACGACAGAAACGAGGGAGAGAGACATGCAAGAGACATTGAAACAGACATCGGGAAGTAGAGGAAGTTCACAGGTTTATTTCCTGACCATCACTGCAGTGCTAGTCGCGTTGACTTATATTTTCACGGCGTTTGTCAACGTTCGTCTGCCTATTGCGGCAAACGGAGGACTGATCCATCTGGGAAATGTGCCGTTGTTTTTAGGAGCGATGATCTATGGAAAAAAGACTGGGATGATTGCAGGCGGCGTGGGGATGGGGCTATTTGACCTATTGTCCGGTTGGACGATGTGGGCTCCATTTACTTTGGTGATCGTGGGACTGATGGGCTACACAGTGGGCAGGATGACGGAGCGGCACCGGAATCTGGTCTGGAGGACGTTGGCGGTGATCGTGGCCTGCGTGATTAAAGTCGTGGGTTACTATCTGACGGAAGTGATCTTGTATGGAAACTGGGCTGCACCGCTGAGTTCCATCCCGGGTAACCTGGTTCAGATCGGTGTGGCAGCGGTGATCGTGCTCCCTATCGTGGGCAGATTGGATGTGATCTTGAGAAGGATGGCGCCTGTAGACCCAGGCATTGAGGAGTAAGAAGTATAGAGGCAGAGGAGGCTTTGCCGGGATAAGGAGGCGTGAGAGATGTATAAGATTATGACACCGGGCCCGACTCAGGTTTTGGAAAATGTCAGGATGGCCAGGAGTCTGGAGTGTACCAACCCAGACTTAGATCCCCAATTTTACGATGAGTACAGGGATACCTGCCAGTTGATCAGCGAACTTTTGCACACCGGGGAGGAGACCTTGATCTTGAGCGGAGAGGGAATCCTGGGATTGGAGGCGGCCTGTGCCTCCATGACGGAGCCGGGGGACCGGGTCTTGGTGTTGGACAATGGGATCTATGGCAAGGGGTTCGCGGATTTCGTGAAAATCTACGGGGGAGAGCCGGTTTTGTATACCAGAGATTATCTTGAGACTTTGGATGTGGGAGAGCTGGAGACTTATCTGGAACAGGACCATGCGTTTAAGTATGCCACAGTGGTGCACTGTGATACTCCCAGCGGAATGCTCAATGATATCTCACAGATCTGCCCGCTGCTGAAGAAATATGGAATTCTGACGGTGGTGGACTCTGTGGCCGGAATGTTCGGCAATGAGGTGTGGGCGGAGAAAAGCCAGATTGATATTCTGTGCGGAGGTTCACAGAAAGCGGTCTCAGCGCCTCCGGGACTGACCTTCGTCACAGTCAGCCAGGACGCGAAGGAGGCCATGGCGGCCAGGAGAACTCCGGTGGCGTCTTTCTATGCGAATCTTCGGATCTTTGAGGGATATTATGAGAAACAGTGGTTTCCCTATACCATGCCGATCAGCGATATCTACGGGCTGCGTCAGGCGATGGAGAATATCCGGCAGGATACTGGGCTGTATGTGAGACATGAGAGAATTGCAGAGGCGGTGCGGGCTGCGCTGCGAAAATCTGGTCTAGGACTTCACTTGAAAAGTGGCTATTCCAACACAGTCTCCGTCTTTGACGTGCCTGCGGGGGTGACGGCGGTGCAGATTCTGGAGACCGTGCTTCGGGATTCCAATATTCTGTTGGCCGGATCCTTTGATGTGTTGGAGGGAAAAGTGATCCGCATCGGCCACATGGGGGCCAACGCCACCTTTGAGAATGTGAAGGATACCATGGCGGCGCTGGACCATGCGCTGGATAAGCTGGGAGTGGACAGGAAGGCTTCTCTGGCGGAAGTCTTTGCGTCGGAGTATTGACGCGCACTCGCGCGGAATGAAGAGCGTCGCAAGCGACTGCGCTCAGCGCGAGAATGTGCCAAGCCACATTCTTTTAGCGTTATGTAGAATCATTTTGGACATAGGAATGCCTTGGAGGGGGAAATGCGTGCGTGCGTTTCCCCTATCGCTATGTCTCGGGCCATTTCGTGTCTATTGCCCGTTTTTTGATAAATTTTGAGAAAAGTTATACTTTTTTTACTTGGTATCTATTGAAAAAAGGTGGAAAATCCTTTATAACTAGAACAGTGGATAGGGTAATCCTGTGGAACTGTACACGAAAAAATACACAGAAAGCGGGAGATCTCCAAGGGGGAGACTTCTATTTCGCAGGCTACAGAATATATCTGATGATAAGGAGGAATGCGTATGGGACATAATTTGGACAATAAATATATTACATTTGCAATTGGTAAGCAAAAGAGGATTGCCTTGATTGCCCATGATGGCAAGAAGTCGGAATTGATTGAGTGGTGTGGACAACATAAAGAAATTCTGCAGAGACATTTTCTCTGTGGGACGGGAACTACGGCACGCCTGATCAGCGAGCATACAGGCCTTCCAGTGAAGGGCTATAACAGTGGACCGCTGGGAGGTGATCAGCAGATCGGCGCAAAGATTGTGGAGGGCGGAATTGATTTTGTGATTTTTTTCTCCGACCCGCTGGAGGCTCAGCCCCATGACCCGGATGTGAAGGCGTTGCTGCGCATTGCCCAGGTCTACGACATTCCCATCGCTAACAACAAAGCCACGGCAGATTTTATGATTACATCTAAGTATATGGAGGAGGAGTATCAGCACAGTGTGTTGAACTTTAAACAGAGTATCGCTGCCCGGGTGGAGGAGATGAAATAAAAGGATTATGGATAAGAGAGAATTATTAGGGAGACTGGACCATACTTTGTTGGCGCAGACAGCCACCTGGGAACAAGTGCGGAATATCTGCCAGGAGGGGATGGATGGCCGGATGGCCTCGGTGTGTATCCCGCCCTGCTATGTGAGACAGGCGAAGGAGTATGGCAAGGAGAAACTCACCGTCTGTACGGTGATCGGCTTTCCAAATGGCAACACCACCACAGGGGCGAAACTTGCAGAGGCCAGGGAAGCCCTGGAGAACGGCGCTGACGAGCTTGATATGGTCATCAATTTGGGCATGGTCAAACAGGGGGATTTTCACGGTGTGGAGAAGGAGATCCGGGCGCTCAGGGAGATCTCCCGTGGAAAAATCTTGAAGGTGATCATCGAGACCTGCCTGTTGACAGAGGAGGAGAAGATTCGTCTCTGCCAAGTGGTGACGGAGGCGGGAGCAGACTACATTAAGACTTCCACGGGGTTCGCAGGGGGAGGCGCCACCTTCTCTGATGTGGCGCTTTTGCGGAAACATGTAGGGCCTCAGGTGAAGGTAAAGGCAGCAGGGGGGATCTCTTCTGTGGAGGATGCAAAGCAGTTCATTCAGTTGGGGGCGGACAGACTGGGGACCAGTCGTCTGATTGGCCTTCTGAGGGATTACCGGGACACGGAGGAGATCTGATCTCCATATAAAAATACCGTTGTAAATGGGAAACAGGTTTCCTCTTTGCAACGGTATTTTTGTGTTATGGAAAAGTTCTCCTGCTCATTTTCCAAAGACATTGATATTGTAGCAAAGCGGTCATCATTTATCTTTCCCGCTATTATCCTCATGAAGCTTTTGAATAATGCTGTCAATCTCTCGAGTACGCCGATTGGCTTTATTCAGTTCTCTACGTTTTTCGGCATCACTGTCACGCTTGCCCCGTTCAAAACCTTTAAAGCCTGCTTCCTGCATATATTCAAAGAACTTATCCTACAATACGCTGTATGATTTCAGATATATGGACTTGCCGTTCTTATCAACCAAAGGCTTGTCGTTTTCGTCTAACGCATTTGCAGATTTCCATTTCTTTGAATGACTAATCTGATAAATCGCCACAGTCTTTAAAGTGAATGTTCATATCGGTACGGAACCAATCAACATTCATATTTTCGTAGCTGTCGTTCCTGCTCCTGCTTTTTAAGAGCGTTGCTTCGCTTGCTCGTTTCCGTGAAGAAAGTCTTGGCGGAGTATTCCATTCAGACGGTCATTCAGTTGTTAATCGACAAAACAAAAAAGCCGATACACAGAATCACCAAAATAGCAAAAGCCCTTGCTCTTGCTATCGTTTTGATGAAACTATGTACCGGCTTTGAAATTCAAATCCGTGTTGTCTGCTCTTTAACTAACCACGCAAGCAGACAGTGCGTAAACGGTTGGCACGGCAATTATCGGCTGCCGTCGGCTCTTCCTAAAATTGTTGATATCCATTCCCTTTTGTGTTAGAATATTTTCAAAACACAGTTTTTGATAATTGTGATTTGAAAGTTGGTGTATGAATGGACAAAAAGAAAACTGCTGAAAAGATAATAAGTAATGCAGGTGGCATTGCTAAAACTTCTGAATTTGTTTCCGCAGGACTTTCGAATTTTGATGTTGCTAATTTGTGCAATGACGGATATATCGAGCGTATACGACACGGATATTATCAGCTTGCCGAGATAAAAGATATAAAAGAGGAACAAATACTTGCCTCGCTTCTTCCGGAAGGAATTGTTTGTGTTGAGTCTGCACTTTTTTATTATGGATACAATGATTTTGCACCAAGACAATGGTCTATCGCTGTTCCAAGAACAT
Source organism: Blautia sp. (assembly GCA_047014865.1). GTDB lineage: Bacteria > Bacillota > Clostridia > Lachnospirales > Lachnospiraceae > Blautia_A. The sequence goes on from JBKXQO010000014.1 coordinate 28,997, forward strand.
TTTCAAGAACAAGACTGAAATTTGATACTTTGCCTATGAAAATATATTACATTCAAAATTCTCAATATGAAATAGGAAAAACAGAAAGCAATTTTAATGGAGTAAAACTTACTGTTTATGACCGTGAGCGTACTATTTGCGATTGCTTTAAATATCGTACCAAGCTCGATAATGAGCTGTTTAATAAGGCTCTTAACGCCTATGTCGCAGATGATAAAAAGAATTTAAGTAATCTTTCAAAATACGCAAAGGAAATGCGTGTTTACACAAAACTGATGAATGTAATGGAGGTGCTTCTTAATGGCTGATATGGCTGTGTCCGTACTTGCAAGACTAAAAAATAAAGCAAAAGAAAGTGGTAGAAGTTATCAACTTTGCTTGCAGCTTTTTTGCCAAGAGGAGTTTCTACGCCGCTTAGAAAAATCAAAGTATTCAGAAAATCTTGTATTAAAAGGTGGATTGTTAATTTATTCGGTTACTGATTTTGACAGCCGAGTAACGGTGGACGTGGATTTTCTTCTTAGGAAAGTTCCTAATACTCCTGAACAGTTAAAGGTTGTGTTAGAGGAAATCATTGCTGTTCCAACAGAAAATGATTTTATTACCTTTGAAATTAAAGACATTTCACCGATTGCTGTTCAAAAGAAGTATTCAGGTATCGGCGCTTCGCTTGTGGCGTACATCAAAAATACAAAAACACCGTTTGGCATTGATTTCGGCGTAGGCGATGTTATTGTGCCGAAGCAGGAAAAACGAAAAATTCCTACACAACTTGATGATTTTACTGCTCCAATAGTAAATACATATTCTCTTGAAACAACCATTGCCGAGAAACTAGATGCAATTCTCAGCCTAATGGAATTTTCAAGCCGAATGAAAGATTATTACGATATTTATTATCTTGCAAATAAGTTTGATTTTGATGGCAACATCTTGACTGAAGCACTCAAAAAGACTTTTGAAAACCGTGTACATACGTTTACGATTGAACAGTTTGAGCAGGTTATGAGTTTTGCAGATGATTTTGCTATGCAAAAGAAATGGAAAGCCTTTGCCCGTAAAATCAACACGAACACGGATGATTACAGTACGATACTGAAAACAATAAAAGCCTTCCTAACAAAGCCGTTTACAGCAGCAATTGGAGGCAAAGAATTTGTTGAAAAATGGGCTGCTATTAATGGCGAGTGGATAGAAGGGAGAAAGAAAAATGGAATGTAAAGATATATTGAATTTAATCGCAATAATTGTAATTCCCATAGTTGCTGTCTTGATTGGACAATACTTGCAATACAGAGAAGAAATAAGAAAAGATAAAATGCAGATTTTTAAGACACTAATGACCTCACGAATATATGGATGGACGCAGGAGAGCGTACATTGTCTTAATATAATTGAAATTGTGTTTTCAGATGATAAAAAAGTTTGTAAAGCATGGAAAGACCTATATGATAAATATTGTGTTCAAAATCCAGATGAAACTCAGCTTAAAAAAATCCAAAACGCACAATATAAATTGCTGGAAACAATAGCAAAATCTCTTGGATATAAGAACAAGGTTACTTGGGAAACAATTCAAAATCCATATATTCCCAAAGGGATGATAGAGCAATGGCGAGAGCAGGCGGCATCACAGCAGGCATATAATACTTTGTTAAATACAATGACTAATATTGTGCCCAAGGAACAAAAAAATACGGAAGGGCAGAAATGAGTACAAATATATCAAAACAAAAGCGTGAAGATTTGCTTGCGAAAATCTAAGAAATTCGCAATTTTATCGCTGTTGCTCCGCAAAATGAGAACACCGGAAATAAAGATTTTGTGTATGATGATACATTTATTGATGTAGTCGATACTTTTAATTTGTAGGAAGTCAACAGAGAGGTATATAAAACTCTCTTGCAATTCTTGATATACTGTAAATGCCGCTGTCCCCATATTCCGATTGACTTATTTCCTTCGGGTGGCAATGGCAAACAAGTGATATAATAATCCTCGACTAATTCATACCACAACCATTGTTTTCATCGTAAATGTACTCTTCCATTATGTAATCCTCCAAATATAATGATTTTTCTACAATCTCAATCATACTGGCTGATTACTAAGCCGGAGGGAGAGGCCACTTCCTTATGTAGTCTCTCCCTTTTAGGATCTTTTGCTCACCTTCCCGACAGAAAGCGTTGGTAATCTTGAAGGAGCCTTTGGCTGACCTTGCGCTGGGGGAAAGAATGTCCGTTCCAGGAGGCGACAGGCATGATTCCCAGCAGTGAGTTGGTGAGGAAGAGTTCGTCAAATCCCAGGACTTGTTCGGGATAGATGGTGGTCTCGCGGATGGGATAGCGCTCTAACAGGTAACGGCGCAGAACTCCGTTTAAGAGGCCGCAGTCTGCTCTGGGTGTGAAAATATGGCCTTCCCGGACGAAGAAAATGTTGGTGGTGGCGCCCTCGCAGATCTGTTTTTTGGTGTTCAGGAAAATGGGTTCGTCGAAATCTTTCTGGTGAGCCCGGCGTTTCTCCCAGATGTTCTCCCCGCAATTGGTGGTCTTGTGATAGGTGAATAGAGAGGTCTCGTTTCGGAATACAGGAGTGATTCTCGTGTGGAATCCTCTGTGGTACTGATCCTCTGTGTAAGTATTCTCCCGGAGGGTGAAGAATAGATTCTGGCTGGAGGCAGAGATTTTCAACACGCCCCGGGGGAAGGGACAGAGGGAGGCTTGTTTTTGTATCTGGCTGGGAGTGAGGAGTTCCTTAGCCCTGGGAGGGTGGATATCTAATTTTGCGAGAGAGTAGCGCATTCGCTCCAGGTGTTCGGAGAGGAGGATGGGAGTCTGCCTTTCCACGGCGATGGTCTCGAATACACCCAGGCCAAAGAAGTACCCGTCGTCTACGTTAATTTTTTTCATAGGAACCTCCTTAGACAGTTTTGTGTAAAGCTTCCAGAACAGCTTTGGCTTTTTGTAGGGTTTCTTCGAATTCGAATTCCAGGTCAGACTCACAGGTGATTCCTCCGCCCACCCCCAGATAATAGTGTCCGTTCTGGTGTATGGCCGTGCGGATGACGATGTTCAGGTCGCAGGAGCCGTCTAAGGAGAGATAGCCGATGGAGCCAGTGTACAGATTCCGGCGGTCGTGTTCCAGCTCATCGATGATTTCCATGGCGCGGATCTTAGGCGCTCCGGTGATGGAACCGCCGGGAAAGGCGGCCCGGATCAGATCCATGATTCCCAGGGATGGCTTTAGTGTCCCCACAATGGTGGATACCAGGTGAAAGACGGTGGCGTAGGTTTCCACGGAGAAGTTTTCCGTGACTTTTACACTGCCAGGGATACACACATGGTTGAGATCGTTTCGCTCTAAATCCACGATCATCAAAAGTTCGCTGTGGTCCTTGGAGGAGTCTGCCAATTCTTGTCGGAGCGCAGCGTCCTCCTGGGGCGTGTCCCCTCTCTTTCGCGTGCCCTTGATGGGGCGTGTCTCGATCTGCCCGTCCCGTACTTGGAGAAAGCGCTCCGGGGAGGAGCAGACAATCTGGAAATCCCCATAGTTGAGATAGCCTCCGAAGGGTGAGGGATTGTAGGTCCTCAGGTAGGCGAAGGCTTCATAGGGATCGATGGGGCTGTCCACCTGGAGTTGCTGAGTCATGTTGGCAATGTAGATATCTCCTTCTGTGATGTAAGAGATCATCCTGTGGATGGCCTGCTTGTACTCTTCTTTTTGGAAATTGGGCGTAAAGTGGGAGCTCTGGCTGTGGCGGGCAGGCAGAGGGGCTGTGGGACAGTTGCCGATCTGTCGCTGGATCTGGGCGATGGAGCTCTGGGGGTCTTGCAATTCCCCCTTGGCCGTCAACCACAGTCGCTGTTCTTGGGTATCTTCGATCAGGTAATTGTCATAGAAGACAAATTGGGCGTCCGGAATTTGGAGTTTTTTGGGGTGACGGGTGGCGATGTGTTCAAACTTACGTCCATAGTCGTAGGTCAGATAGCCCACGGCCCCAGAGATCAGCGGCAGACAGGTGGGATTTTCTTCCCGGTGTTCCTCCAGGTAACGGCTCATTATGCTCTCAAAACTTTCATCCTGTGGAATCCTGTTCTGATAACAGACGCCGTCCTCCTCTGTGATGGTCAGGTAGGGATTTAGGCAGAGGATGGAGTAACGCCCCAGATCGCTGTGGAGAGAGGAGTCCAGAAAGACGGCCTTCTCCTCCTGGGCGTATCGCGGGAAAATATCGGCGGCTTTTTTATAAAACGGGAGCTGTCGAACTACAGTCTTCATCTGGGATCCTCCATTCTTGGCAGAGAGTGATAAAATTGTGCAAAAGTTCATGGCCGTGCTCGGTCAGGACGGCTTCTGGGTGGAATTGTACTCCGTATACGGGGAGAAATCGGTGACTGAGAGCCATGATCGCCCCATCCTGGGAGGTGGCGTCTATTTCCAGGCAATCGGGCAGATTCTCCTGGCAGACAACCAAAGAGTGGTAGCGGGTCACCTGAAATTGGGCGGGGAGTCCCTGAAACAATCGTTTTTGGCTGGTGCGAATGGGAGTCACTTTCCCGTGCATGGGCCGGGGGCCTTTGGCGATCCGGGCATTCCAGGCGTAACCGATGATCTGGTGGCCGAGGCAGATCCCTAAGATGGGGACGAGACCGGCCATCTCCCGGAGGATTTCCAGGGATTGGCCGCAGTCTTTGGGACTTTTGGGGCCGGGGGAGATGAGGATCCCGTCCAGTTTACGGTGGCGGTATAGTCGGCGAAGATCGTCCAGATCCACTTTGTCATTGCGCACGAGTTGGATCTCCTGGCCGAGTTCTTCCATATAGACAGCTAAATTGTGGACAAAAGAGTCATAGTTGTCAATCATAACATACATAGTAGGGGATTCCTTTCTTTCACAACAAGTTTCTTTTGAAATAAAAAAACCGAAAAAACACTTGCAATCTGTGGATTGCAAATCTTTTTCCGGCAGTATTCCGTTTCCAAAATCGGGCACACCCAATATTCATTTTTTCAAAAATACTATACCATAATTTTATAGTTTCGTCTATAATGAATTTAGTGAAGTCGAGGCAACCTTGTCTGCTCACGGAGTTTTTTTGACTGACGGCCGGGGAGGAGACGGGGCGATGATTTCCTGGTCAGAATCAGAGAGATTGGAGAGTGTGGGAATGCGACATGAGAAAATAAAGATTCAACCCCCTGGAAGTTTAAATGTGGGATGGCTGTATACATATCTGTGGGATAACTCGGAGGAGTTGTATGACGGAAGACGGAGACCTATGGTGGTGCTGTGTCCCGGGGGAGCCTATGGGATGACCTCAGACCGGGAGGCCGAGGCGTTGGCGTTAAAATTTATGACTATGGGATGCCACAGCGCCGTCCTCCGCTATAGCGTAGCGCCTGCCCGATTCCCGGAGGCTTTGTTACAATTGGCGGAGTCTGTCCGGCTGGTCCGGGAGAAGGCTGAGCAGTGGTATGTCCAGGAGGAGCAGATCGTTGTCCAAGGTTCCTCGGCTGGAGGGCACCTGGCCGCTTCCTTGGGAGTCTTCTGGAACCATGGCTTTTTGTCGGAACGCCTGAAGTGTTCCAGCGAGCAGATCCGGCCCAATCGGATGATCCTAAGTTATCCGGTGATTTCTTCTGGGGAGTTCGCACATGTGGGCAGTTTTCAGAATTTGCTGGGGGAGAATTGGGGGGAGCAGAGAGGAAAAGTGTCCCTGGAGAACTATGTGGATGCGGATACCCCTCCTACGTTTCTCTGGCACACAGATACCGACGAGACTGTGCCGGCGGATAACTCGTTGTTGTTTGTACAAAGCCTTCGCCGTGAGAAGGTTCCCGTGGAGTTTCATCTGTATGGGACGGGAGTCCATGGGATGGGGACGGCAGGGCCTCTGACTGTGGACAGTCAGGGGAGCGGTGTGCAGAAAGAATGTGAGAACTGGATGGATCTGGCCGCCAACTGGCTCCACTGGCAGTGGGAGTTCTAGGGGGCAGATCAGAAGATTGTTGAGTGTGAGAAGGCAGGAGAAGATCAGAGGCATGATACAGTATTACAGTCTAAATGAACAGGGAAAACGCACATACCAGGAGGATTCTGTGGGAGCTTTCTGCCAGGGAGAACATGGACTGTTTGTGGTGGCAGATGGATTGGGGGGACATGGACATGGGGACCAGGCTTCCCAGTGCGCTGTCTATTACGCTTTGCAACAGTACCAGCCGGGGTGCGACCCGTCTGTCTATTTTGAGGAGGTGTTCCTCGGGGGTAATGAGCGGCTGCTGCAGCTTCAAGATGAGCGGGGAGTAGCCGGCGCGGCGAAGACCACCTTGGTGTGTGCTATGTTGGAGAACGGACAGTTCTTCGGCGCTTACATCGGGGACAGCAGGCTCTATTTTTTTCGCCAGGGGCAGATCTGTTATCAGACTTTGGATCACAGCGTCCCCCAGATGCTGGTGGCCACCGGGGAGATCGAACCTGAGCAGATCCGCAGACATCCAGACCGCAACCGTCTTCTGAGGGTTCTGGGGGATCGGGAGCGCAAGATACGCTATCAAGAGATGCCTAGTCAGGGATTAGAGCAGGGGGACCGGATTTTGTTGTGCACAGACGGATTCTGGGATTATGTGACGGAGCGGGATATGGAGAGGGGTCTCAGGAAGGCGAAGAATCCATGCGATTGGCTGACGAGGATGAAGAGAAAGGTGCAACGCCGGGGAATGTTTGAGAGGCTGGACAATTTCTCAGCCATCGGCATCTGGGTGGACTAGGAAGGTGAGATTCTCTGCTTTACAGGGGATGGATCCGGATGTGGTACAATGTCGGTGGAAGGATGGCGCTGAGACGGCGGCAGAAATTGGGGGCAATGGAGGAAAGGCATAGATGAAGTTGAGAAAGTGTGCCAACGGGCATTTTTACGATGAGAGTCAATACGATAACTGTCCATTTTGTGAGCAGATAGATATGGGCGACCGGGATCAGAGTGGGGATGAGTACACAGTGGGCTCACATTCCCAGGGTGGGGAGGAGCAAGCATACTTTGAAGAGCAAGTCCCGTCCCAGGGGAGGAGTGAGGAACAGGCGAATCAAAGGTTGTTCTTGGAATATCCCGATGAACCGGAGTGCCAAACACCATCTCAGGAAGGTGGTCTGGAGTCGGGAGAGGCGGAATCCGTGTTTTCTCAGATAGACGTGGACGAGGCAGAGAGAAGGGTGTTTTTTAGAGGGGACGACATTCCGCCGGAGAGGCCTATGCCGCCTGAGCGCAGCGCGGAGAAGGAAGAATTTCCGCAGCGAAGATGGGACGGCCAGTTTAGGAGACAAAATCTGCCCAGGGGAGGCGGGTATCGTCCGGAAGGTCATCCACACTTTTTTGAAGGGATGGCCCAGGCGGATGAAAACAGGACCGTGGGCTATTATCCGCGCAGAATCGGCGTGGAGCCGGTGGTGGGCTGGCTGGTGATCGTGGAGGGGGCCGGGAAAGGCGAGAGTTTTCTTCTGCACACGGGCCGGAATTTCATCGGGCGCAGCCAGGAGATGGACGTGGTTCTGCACGGCGACAAGAGTGTCTCGCGGGTGCGGCATGGGATACTTGTCTATGAGCCCAGAGAGAAAGTTTTTTTTATCCAGCCAGGGGATTCCAGAGAGTTGTTCTACCGCAACGGTGAGGTGGTCTTAGAGAAGCTTTTGCTCGAGTCCTACGATGTTCTGCAGTTTGGCGAGACGAAGCTGATGTTTGTGGCCTTGTGTGGAGAGCATTTTAGCTGGGAAGATAGCGGAGGGTTCAAAGAAGACTTTTGAGAATTTGGGGGAAGCGAGAGATGATTCAGGAGAGAAGTCTATTAAAATATATTCTTCTGTCACTGGTGACCTGTGGGATTTATTCGATCTATTTTTGGTATCAGTTTGACAGGGATGTGAATACGGTGTGTGAGGGCGACGGAAAGCAGCCCATGAGTTATCTGGCGGTTGTGGTTCTCTCGGTGGTGACTTGCAGCGTCTTTCTGTGGTACTGGTACTACAAGCAGGCTGAGCGGTTACAGGGGAATGCCCCCCGCTATGGGGTGAAGATTCAGGAAAATGGCGCCACAGTGTTGCTGTGGTTCTTGGTAGGTGGATGGTTCTTGGGGATTGGCATTCTGGTGGGGGACTATATCTTGATGAGGAACTTGAATGAGTTGGCGAGAGTCTATAACGATGCAGACCAGGGCCTAAGGCCAGACAACCGCGCCTTTTACAGTAGGCCTTCTGGTTGTCAGGAGGTGGGAAGACCGCAGGGGCGCTTAGAGTATGAGCAGGCGGATAAGCACCGGGAGAAGAACCCTTGGGCTCAAGGTGGCGGGGAGGTGGAGACCGGGCAGACGCTGAGTTTTCAGAGGGGAGCCGGAGCATGGGGCCAAGAGCATAATCATTCTGGAGCTGAGAGGGAAGAAAACTCCGTGGAGTTGCCCAAGGTGGGAGTTATCTATGGGTTGTCCGGAGAATATGCCGGTGCACAGATTCCCATGGACGATGGGAAGTCTGTGATCATTGGGAGAAGCCCCCAGGAGTGCAATCTGATCGTCAAGGGAGATCAAGTGAGCCGGAAACATTGCAGTGTGACTTATGACCCTGGACAGGACGACTACCTGGTGGTGGATTACTCGTCCAACGGGACGTACTTGGCGGATGACGACAGCCGTCTGGCGTCTTACCGGGAGGAGCGTCTCAGACCGGGAACCAAGATTTATCTGGGGACGAAGGCTGTTCGTTTCTGTCTGGGAGAACCCAGTGGATTGGTGAAGTGATAAGAGGTGGAGGGGAGAAGAGAGAAAATGGAAGATTTGTACAGATTGTGTCCAGGTTGTATGCGGATGTTGGACGATCCCAATATCCCCTGTCCCTACTGCGGTTTTGATAAAAGAGCGTATGAGAGGACGAGAGATTACAGGACATTGCCGCCGTTTACTGTCCTGGCGGGAAAATACCTGCTGGGGAAGGTGCTTGGCAAGGGAGGATTCGGGATCACGTATCTGGCCTGGGAGATTAATCTGGAGATTCCGGTGGCCATCAAGGAGTATTTTCCAGCAGACCTAGCCATCCGGGATACCAGCAGAGGAGGAGAGGATGGCAAGACTGTCCGTGTGGTGGCAGGTGATCAGAGCAAATACTATGAGTCAGAGCTGGAGAGCTTTAAACAGGAGGCGAAGAACCTGGCGAAGTTTCTCAACCTTCCTGGCGTGGTGTGGGTAAAAGAGCTGTTCTCTGAGAATTGTACTGCGTATCTGGTGATGGAGTATGTGCCGGGAATTACCTTAAAGGAGTACCTGCGCTCGAAGGGAAACCGGCTGGATGAACAGACGGTCCTTCGCCTGATGTATCCGGTTATGGACTCTCTGGATAAGATCCACAAAAAAGGAATTATTCACCGGGATATCAGCCCGGACAATATACTGATCACACAGGATCAGAAGGTGACGTTGATTGATTTTGGCGCGGCCAGGAGGGCCTCGAACAATAATGAGAAAGACCTGACCGTGCTTTTGAAACCTGGATATGCCCCTGAGGAGCAGTATCGGACCAAGGGCAGGCAGGGTCCTTGGACAGATGTGTACGCTATCTGCGCCACCTTATACCGGATGATCTCGGGTAAGGTGCCGGAGGAAGCGGTGGACCGGATTGAGCACGATGAAGTAAAGCCTCTGACAGTGCTGGCCCGTGAGGAGCATTTTCAGGTGAGTAGGAGAGTGTCCGACGTTATTCAGAGGGGAATGTCTGTCCAGGCGACTCACCGTTATCTGGATGTGCAAAGTCTGATCCAAGATCTCTACCGTAAGGAGCCCCAGAAGGTCTCCACGTGGCCAGATCCCGGTGAGAAAAAGGCGAATGATTATCGGCCGGATCCCAATTGGGAGGAAGCGCCTCGAAAATCTTACGCTGGAATCATCATGGGTGTGCTGGTTGTCCTTCTGGCTGTGACGGCAGTCCTAGGTTACGTGATTGTCCAAAAGAAAAGCCAGAATTCTGGTAACCCAGGCGGGGCAAAAGCGGATGTCTCATCGGGCACGGAGGTAGATAAAGGGGAGGACAGCAAGGAGGTCCTGGAGCCGGTGACAGCCAAGCTGGTGGAGCTCTCCCAGGTGGATTTGAGCGAGTATAGGCAGGTACGGGTGGCGTCGGCGGAGGCCAGTTCTGTGATTCAGCAGACCAATGGCGCTGTGAATACGCCTATGATGATCTTCGATGAGAATATTGAGACCAACTGGCAGGAGGGCGTGGACGGCCCTGGGTTGGGCGAGTGGATTGACGCCAAGCTCAGCCAGGAGAGTCAAGTCAAATATTTGACATTTAAATTGGGAAACTGGAAGACCAGCCGTTACTATTATGGCAACAACAGACCCAGCAAGATGACGATCACCGTCGGGGAGTTCAGTCAACAGGTGGAATTCCCTGATCAGTGGGAAGAATTCTGTCTGGAGTTTAGCCGTCCCTGTGAGGCTGAGAGCCTGAGAATGACAATTGATGAGGTCTATGTTGGCACGGACTGGGATGACACTTGTATTACGGACATGAGAATCTATGCGAAGGAGTAGGTCATGAGGCAAAAAAAGAAAAATATATTGGCGGTGGTTCTTCTGTCGGCGGCAGTGTTGGTGCTGGCAGGCATTCTGATTTTTTCCACCGTGAAATATCGAGAGATGGCTCAGAGACTTCAGGACAGTCAGGAAGAATTGGAGGAGTTGCAGCAGACGAGGGACAAGGAGCAGACCACGTCCCAGGGGGAGACAGACCAGGCCGAGGCGAGTGGCCAGCTTGAGGAACCTCAGCAGGAGACAACAGGCCAGGAGAACGAAAAAACTTATGACACGGTGATGGATATCCCGGCTGGGAAGAAAATCAACGGGGCGTCGGTGAATATGGAGAGTCTGGATCAGTATTTTCTGGCCAGCGAGATCCCAGACGATGTGTATCAGAGGATCAACGGGAAATCCTACCGGGAGAACCCGGATATTGCCTTGGAGGATCTCCGCTATTTGAAAATGCTTCACTATAATTATGATCATCAAATCCAAGTGGGAGAGATGATTGTGAACGCTCAGTTGGCCCAAGAGATTTGTAATATATTTAAGGAGTTGTTTCAGAATGAGTATGAGATCAACTCTATGTATCTGGTGGATAATTATTGGACAGGCGACGGCGACGGGAGTGACTACGCATCTATCGATGTGAACAATACTTCTGCTTTTAATTACCGAGAGCAGACAGGGGGAGGGAAACTGTCCAATCATGCCTATGGCTGCGCCATCGATCTCAATCCTATGGAGAACCCGTATGTGGTGTACGACGGGGATACTCCGGTGGAGTGGGCCCACTCCAATGCGGACCCTTATATCGACCGGAACAGTGGGGCAGCGCATGTGATCACCCACGAGGATCTGTGCTATCAGATCTTTGCCAAATACGGATTCAGTTGGGGAGGCGACTGGAGCAATCCAAAAGACTTCCAGCATTTTGAGAAACGGTTGTACGGATAGTCAGCTAGGAGAGGTTTCTTCAGTCAGATCCACATAGAGCGGTTCGTGTCCCAGCGCAGGTATTAGCTTGTGGATCAGATCATCTGTGGAGATCCGTAGGCTGGACGTGTTGATACAGGGATGGAAGCCGAATACTTCTTCTTTTAGCAGATCCCGGTCAATGAGCAATTGCACCTGTCTGGATAGATCGAACATCAGTCCCATAACAGTGACGGAGCCAGGTGTGACGTTTAGAAGCTGCTTCATATCTTCCGGAGATCCAAAAGAGAGCCGGGAAGAGTGGATCTGAGTGGACAGTTGTCTCGTCTTGAATACTTTGTGTCCAGGCATCAACAATAGATAGAAGGCGGTCTTCTGCCGATTGCACAGAAACAGGTTTTTACAAATATGGATTCCCAGAAGGATATCGGCGTCGTGACAATCGTCTACGGTCAGAGCCGGAGGGTGGTCGACGCCGGCGAAGGGGATCTGACATTTCTCCAACAATTCATAACACAGCATTTCTTTCTCCAGACGCCCGGCCGGGTCGGGTGTGGAGGTAAACAAATCAGATACGTTCTTTTTTGTCTCCATAATATATCTCACCTTTCTGTTCTATCCCTTCTGTGTGGGGGCATGGTAATGTTCTCTGAGCAGGGCGATCTCCTGCCTGTGACCTTGAAGATCTGTGGGAGTCTCCAGAATAAAGGGCAGATTCTGAAGCAGTGGATGATTGATGATCGTTACGGCTGTCTCCAATCCCAGGGCTCCCTGGCCGATCTGGGCATGGCGGTCTTTGTGACTGCCCATGGAATTTTGGCTGTCGTTGAGATGAAAAGCCTTCAGTCGGTGCAAACCGATGATCTGATGGAATTCTTCTAGAATTTTGTCCAGGTTTTCTTTCACATCGTAGCCGGAATCCCATAAGTGGCAAGAGTCGAAACAGACGCCCACCTTGTCCTGTAGTTCTATTTGGTCTAAGATCAGACGCAGTTCCTGGAAGTTGCGTCCCACTTCCGTCCCCTTCCCGGCCATGGTCTCCAAAAGTACCAGGGTGTGCTGGCTGGGGGTTAGCACCTGGTTGAGCATGTGGGCGATCTTCTCAGCGGCGGCCTCTGGTCCCTGTTTTAAGTGGCTGCCAGGGTGGAAATTATAGTAATTACCTGGCAGGTATTCCATGATCTTGAGATCTTCCTGGAAAATCTGTAACGCCAACTGGCAGACCTGAGGTCTGGTGGAACAAGGATTCAACGTGTAGGGCGCGTGGGCCACAATAGGGGCGAATCGGTGTTCTGCGAGAAAGGCTGACAGGCCGCGCAGGTCCTCCTCGTTCAAAGGCTTTGACCGGAATCCTCTGGGATTCCTGGTGAAGAATTGGAAAGTGTTGGCGTCGATATCTAAGGCGTCCTCTCCCATGCGCAAGTATCCCTTGGCCGAGGAGAGATGGGTTCCCATGTATAACATAATTTTGATCCTCACATTGTCATAGTAGTATTTATAGTTCTTATCTGTATGAGATACCTCTATCATACAATGAAATGGCGGATGTGTCAAAAAATGGAGTGATTTAGTCGAAACAAAATTTTTTTCTGATAAAATACACTTGCCCAATGGGCAATACCAGAGTAAAATAGACTGGAAATGGGAAGAGAAGAAATATGCACAGAAAGGCAGTGAGACGAAGATGGGACATTTGACAACGAAAGATGCCTATAAGAGTTTGGAGGAAAGGATCAACTGGTTCACACAGGGGGCGCCAGCCTCTCAGTCGCTATATAAGATTCTTCAAGTGCTGTACACGGAGGAGGAGGCCAAATGGGTCTCTCTGCTCCCGGTGCGGCCTTTTACTATCCGGCGGGCGGCCAGGGTCTGGGGAATCAGCGAGGCCAAGGCGGAGAAAGTGTTGGATCATCTCTGTGAGAAAGCTTTGCTGGTGGACTCTGAGTACCATGGCATCCGGCGTTTTGTGATGCCGCCGCCGATGGCGGGATTTATAGAATTTGCGCTGATGCGCACCCGGGGAGATATTGATCAGAAGTATTTGGGTGAGTTGTATTACCAGTACATGAACGTGGAGGAGGACTTTGTCAAAGATCTGTTCTTCGCCACGGAGACCAGACTGGGCAGAGTGTATGTACAGGAGCCGGTTCTGACCAATGATAAGACGAACCATATATTGGACTATGAGAGGGCCAGCCATATCATAGAGGAGGCAGACTATATCGGTCTGGGTCTGTGCTACTGCCGCCATAAGATGTCCCATGCGGGGCATCCCTGTGAGATCGACGCCCCCTGGGACGTCTGTCTGACTTTCGGGAATGTAGCACGTTCTCTGGCGGAAAATGGCGGCTACGCCCGGCTGATCGACAAGTCTGAGGCGATGGACGCGTTGGAGAGGTCCTATGAGAGTAATCTGGTACAGATCGGCGAGAATGTCAGGGAGAATCCCGCTTTTATCTGCAATTGCTGCGGGTGTTGTTGCGAGGCCCTGCAGGCGGCGAGAAAATTCTCCCCCATGCAGCCGGTGGCAACCACCAATTACCTGCCCCAGGTATCCCAGGAGACCTGTGTGGGTTGCGGTAAATGCGCAAAAGTCTGTCCTATTCTGGCCATTGAGATGGAAGAGGATACAGCCACCGGAAAGAAAAGGGCCGTGGTGGACACGGAGATCTGTCTGGGCTGCGGGATCTGTGGGAGAAACTGTCCCACGAAAGCCATCGAATTGAAGCGCCGTCCGGTGCAAGTGATCACTCCGGTGAACAGCACTCACCGTTTTGTACTCCAGGCCATAGAGAAAGGCACTCTGCAAAATCTGGTGTTTGACAACCAAGCGTTTGCGAATCACCGGGCGATGGCGGCTGTGTTCGGGACGATTTTAAAACTTCCCCCATTGAAGCAGGCTCTGGCCAGCAAACAGTTTAAGTCTGTCTATCTGGACAAACTGCTGTCTGCCCATAAGAAGAGATAGGACATTGTTGGGTGATTCTAAGTGTATAATGGCGAAAAGGACAGAGCTTTGTCGGAAATATTTTGAAAATTATTGACAAAAACATAAAAGTTTGATATATTGTCTGTGTTAAATAAAAAAACTGGGGAGTCACACGCGGTGGCTGAGAGGAAGACGAACGGCTTCGACTCAAGAACCTGAAACGGATCATGCCGGCGTAGGAAGTGATAAGATAAGTCTATGGGAGGTGTCCGTCTGGGTGCCTCTTTTTTGCGTTATGTCGCTTGTGCGACCTGCCGCAGGATTCTCTATCACGGAAAAGTTCTGCGAAGGGTTATAGGGAGGATCTTGTCCTATTAATGTGGGGGAACAATCCGCTGTAGGGGAGGAAAACTTGGGCTTAGAAGATCGGTTCGGGCGATGGGAGGAGGTGAGCAGTCATGGTGAAAGTGAATGGAGAGATACGGGAGAGGCTGGATGGTTTGTCTGTGGAAGAATTGTTGAGGAGACAAGGATTTGAGCAAGGACGTATAGCGGTGGAACTCAACGGTGAGATTCTTCCCAGGGAGAATTATGGGAAGTGTTTGCTGCAGGATGGGGACACTGTGGAGGTGGTGAGCTTTGTGGGAGGTGGATGAGATGAGTACACTTGACGGAAAGCCTTCCAGAGAGGAATTTCGCCAGGCCTTGGCCCTGCGCCATGGCCAAAAGATCCAGGAGAAGGTGGAGAAAGCCAGGGTGGCCGTGGCGGGCCTGGGCGGTCTGGGCTCCCATGTGGCCGTCATGTTAGCCAGGGCAGGCGTGGGACACCTGCACTTGGTAGATTTTGACCGGGTGGATCTGAGTAATCTGAACCGGCAAGCGTATTGGATCACTCATCTGGGCCAGTATAAGACTCAGGCTATGGCTGAGATTGTGAGGGGGATCAACCCTTACCTGGAGGTGGAGATCCACACGGCGAGGCTGGGGACGGAGAATATTCCGGAGATTTTTTGGGGAGACACTCTGGTCTGCGAGGCCTTCGACAAGGCGGAGAGCAAAGCAATGCTGGTGAATACCTTGCTGTCCAGTTGTCCGGAGACAATCGTTGTGTCTGGGTCAGGTATGGCGGGCTATTATTCTTCCAACACCATACAGACCAGGCGGAGAATGGGACGGTTGTATCTGTGTGGAGATGGCCAGAGGGGAATTGAGGAGGGGGAGAGCCTAATGGCGCCCCGGGTGACGCTCTGCGCGGCTCACCAGGCCAATATGATTCTCAGGTTATTGTTGGGAGAGACACAAGTATAAGGAGAAGGTGCGTTTCTGTGAGAAAAGGAGAGAGAACTATGAGTTGTGGATGTACAGAGAGAGAAGCAGATCCGTTGGTTCTGGGAGGCTATAAATTCGACTCCCGTTTTATCTTAGGGTCTGGGAAATATAATATGGATTTGATTCAGGCGGCTGTGGAGCACGCAAAGGCTCAGATTATTACCTTGGCCGTCCGGAGGGCAAACAGTGGGGGAGAGGGCAATATATTGGAGCATATTCCCAAGGGAGTCACTTTGCTGCCCAACACTTCTGGGGCCAGGAATGCCCAGGAGGCAGTACGGATTGCCCGTCTGGCCAGGGAGATCGGGTGCGGTGATTTTGTGAAGATTGAGGTTATTCGGGATTCTAAGTATCTGCTCCCGGATAATCAGGAGACCATCAAGGCCACCGAGATTCTGGCGCAGGAGGGCTTCGTGGTGATGCCTTATATGTATCCAGACTTAAATGTGGCCAGGGATCTGGCGAATGCAGGGGCGGCTTGTATCATGCCTTTGGGAGCGCCCATTGGGACCAACAAAGGGCTTTGTACTAAGGAGTTCATCAGGATTCTGGTGGAGGAGATCGACCTTCCTATCATTGTGGACGCCGGGATCGGATGTCCTTCCCAGGCCTGTGAGGCCATGGAGATGGGGGTGGACGCCGTCATGGCAAATACGGCCATTGCCACCGCCGGGAATATTCCCCTGATGGCGAGGGCTTTTGGGCAGGCTGTCGAGGCAGGCAGAGCAGCGTATCTGGCAGGTTTGGGGAGAGTTTTGCAGACTGGAGCGAGCCCTTCCTCGCCGTTGACGGGATTTTTGAAGGACTAAAGGGGGGAGGAGAGACATGGAGGAGAGAGAACGTACCAATCATATGGCGTATATGGAAGGGATGGAGGCGCTGGACTCGGATGTGTTAGGACAGGTAATCCACGCGATGGAAGCGTATGATCCCAGCCAGTATACTGCCGCCCATGTACAGAGGGCTTTGGACAGTGACTTGCGCACTGTGGAAGATTTTCAGGCTCTGTTATCGCCGGCTGCAATGCCTTTTCTGGAGGAGATGGCGCGGCTTGCTCAGATGGAGACCAGAAAGCATTTTGGCAATTCCGTCTATCTTTTCACTCCGATTTACATCGCCAATTATTGTGAAAATTATTGTGTCTATTGTGGATTTAACTGTCACAATAAGATTAAGAGAAAACAGTTGAGCATGGAAGAAATCCGGGAGGAGATGCAGGCCATAGCTTCCACAGGATTGGAGGAGATTTTGATTCTCACCGGGGAGAGCAGGAAGCGCTCAGACGTCTCTTATATCGGCGAGGCGTGTAAGATTGCCCGGGAATACTTTAAGATGGTAGGCCTGGAAGTCTACCCCATGAACACAGATGAATATGCCTATCTCCATAAGTGTGGCGCGGACTATGTGACCGTGTTTCAGGAAACCTACAACTCAGACAAATATGAGACTCTGCATCTGGCTGGGCACAAGAGGATTTTTCCTTATCGGTTCCATGCGCAGGAGAGGGCGCTGAGAGGAGGAATGCGGGGAGTGGCGTTCGCGGCTCTGTTGGGATTGGATGACTTTAGAAAAGACGCCTTTGCCACGGGAATGCACGCCTATCTTCTACAGAAGAAATATCCCCATGCGGAGATTTCTTTTTCCTGTCCCAGATTACGGCCGATTATCAACAATGATAAGATCAATCCCAGAGATGTCCACGAACCGCAATTGCTACAGATCATCACTGCTTACCGGCTGTTCATGCCGTATGCGGGGATAACCATCTCCAGCAGAGAGAGCGCCTGCTTCCGGGATCACGTGATCCAGATAGCGGCCACGAAGATCTCGGCCGGAGTGAGCACCGGCGTGGGGAGTCACACCGAGGAGATCCAGGAGCAAGGGGACAACCAGTTTGAGATTGACGACAACCGGGATGTGGGTGAGATCAGGAAAATGATTCTGTCACAGGGAATGCAGCCCGTGACGAATGATTATGTGTATGTCTGACGGATTCTATGAGAAGGCTCTGGTGGTGACCAACCGCCATCTATGCCGGAGGCCTTTTCTGGAACAGATTGACTGGCTGGCGAGGCAAAGGCCGGCGGGCATCTTATTGAGAGAGAAAGACTTGCAACCGGAGGAGTATGAACGGCTGGCCACAGAGGTCCTATCCATCTGCGAGAGGCGTCAAGTTCCGTGTACGCTCCATTTTTACCCGGAGGTGGCTAGGAATTTGGGGGTGTCCCGAATCCACCTGCCTTTGTGGAAACTGGAGAGGGAGGATGTGAGTAATTTCGCCTGGATCGGGGCTTCTGTACACAGTGGGCCGGAGGCAGTCAAAGCGCAGCGACTGGGAGCTACCTATGTGACGGCGGGACATGTCTTTGTCACCGACTGTAAGCGGGGATTGCCGCCCAGAGGACTGGAATTTCTCAGGGAAGTCTGCCTGTCCGTCCAGATACCAGTCTACGGCATCGGCGGAATCAATCAGAATAATTGTGGTCAGGTTCTTGAACAGCAGGCGGCGGGTTACTGTCTGATGTCCTCGGCTATGAGAGCAAAATGATCGGGTACCCTCTTTTCAATTGTGTGAAAAGAGGGTATACTATTAGGCAGACGTGGGGGAAACCCAATGTCTACAGAATAACCAGAAAAGGATACTGAGATGAAGATACGAAGATTAACCGCCATTTGGGTCTCGAAGTTTGCCGGGTACGTCTGTAAGAAGATGGGAAAACAGGGGGTCACTTGGGCAGGAAAAATTGCGCTGAAGATAGATCCGGATATTTTAAGGGAATTGTCCCGGGAAGTGAGGAGAGGGATTTTCGCTGTCTGTGGAACCAATGGAAAGACGACCACCAACAATCTGTTGTGCTCTGTGTTGGAGGCCAATGGACAGAAAGTGGTGTGCAACCGCACAGGATCCAATATGCTAAACGGGGTGGTGGCCGCCTTTGTGTTGAGGGCTGGACTCAACGGCCATCTGGATGCGGACTATGCTTGCATCGAGATCGACGAGGCTTCCACAGTCCGGGTATTTCCTTACTTTAAGCCAGACTACATGGTATTGACCAATCTCTTTCGGGATCAGTTGGACCGCTATGGTGAGATTGATACTACCATGAATCTCTTGTCGCGGGCTATGGGGATGGCTCCTGCCATGGAACTTCTGGTGAACGGGGATGACTCACTGTCCACTTACCTGGCCATGGAGGGGAAGAATCTTTATAAGACTTATGGAATCAGCGAGAAGGTTTTGGACGCAGACGCCAGGGAGATCCGGGAAGGGCGGTTTTGTAAGCGCTGCGGGGCGAAGATGGAGTACGATTTTTACCATTACAGCCAGTTGGGGTCCTATCATTGTCCTCAGTGTGGGTTCTCGCGTCCTAAGCCGGATTTTGATGGGTCGCATGTGGATATGTCTGACGGCTTGGCTTTTGATGTGGGGAACTTCCATGTGAAGGCCAATTACCGGGGATTTTACAATATTTATAATATTCTGGCTGTCTACGGTGCTGCTTCCATGGCGGGTATCTCGTTGGAGAATTTTAACCGGGTGCTGGGGGATTACCGGCCTCAGTTTGGACGCAATGAGTTGTTCCAGATTCAAGGGGCGAAGGTCATGTTGAATCTGGCCAAGAATCCGGCTGGGTTTAATCAAAACATCGGCGCAGTGATGGCGGATCAGTCGCCCAAGGATATCATAATCCTGATCAACGACAATGCGCAGGATGGCACAGATATCTCCTGGCTATGGGATGTGGACTTTGACCGTCTCAAGGACGCTCAGGCAGCTTCCATCACAGTGACGGGGATCCGCTGTCACGACATGCGATTGCGGTTGAAGTATGTGGAGATCGATTCCGATCTGGAATTGGATGTGGAGAAGGCCATCCGGGAGAAGATTCAAAAGGGGACGGGGAATCTGTATCTGCTTGTGAACTATACAGGTCTGTATGCCACCCACAATATTCTAAAGAAGATGGAGGGGAAAGTACAATGAAGCTGACGATCGGGCATTTATATCCGGATTTGTTGAACCTCTATGGAGATAGGGGGAATATCCAATGTCTGATGAAACGGTGTCTGTGGAGAGGGATCGAGGCGGAGACCCGTACTTTTGAGTTGGGGGATACCATCGATTTCTCTGAGTTGGATCTGGTGCTCTTAGGAGGAGGCTCCGACCGGGAGCAGATGTTGGTGAACGATGAGTTGAAAAAGATCCAGCCGGATTTCAAGGCCTATGTGGAGGATTTCGGAGTGGTCATCGCTATCTGCGGAGGTTATCAGCTTCTGGGAAAGTATTACAAGACGGATCAGGGGACGGTGACAGGGCTGGACTTGGTGGATTTATATACCGAGCAGGGCAGCCCCAGGCTGATCGATAACATTGTGCTGGAGAGTGAGCTGTTCTCCGACCCTGTGGTAGGATTTGAGAACCATGGCGGTAGGACTTACATCAACGGGAATCAGCCGCTGGGAAGAGTGCTCTATGGGGCCGGCAATGACGGAACTTCCGGTTATGAGGGCGTGGTCTACAAGAATGTGATCGGAACGTATCTCCACGGCCCACTGCTCCCGAAGAATCCCCAGGTCGCAGATTATCTGATCACGAAGGCGCTGGAGCGGAAGTATCAGCGTCAGATTCAACTGGATCCTCTGCCAGATGTGGAAGAGAGAGAGGCAAACGCCTATATCTTTCAAAGATTTGTGAAAGAAAATAAAAATATGGAAAATAATTCTTGAAATTTCGGCAGAAAGCTGGTATGATGAAAGTGTCGAAAATCATACAAAAAAGGTATAGAATTCGACAATATATTTGTTTGGATTCAGGAGTGGCTTCCAGAGAATTGTTCTGAGCGAAGGGGAAGCGTTTTCGCACCCGAGTCACGTCTATGAAAAAAGTTGAAAGGAGATTTTGGCTATGAAAAAGTATGTTTGTATACCTTGCGGATACGAGTATGATCCAGAAGTTGGCGATCCGGATAACGGAATTGAGCCGGGAACTGCTTTTGAGGATCTGCCAGAGGATTGGGTTTGTCCACTCTGCGGCGCTGGAAAAGATGAATTTGAAGAGGCTTAAATTTGAATAACTGGGATGAAAAAAGCTCGCGTGCAATTTGATTGCAGACGAGCTTTTTTATTTTGTGTTATAAGAAAGTTCTCCGAACTCCCCTATAACAGTAAAACACGCTCCGTGGAATGACGTCGCTCATACGGCTCACCTTTGTTGTATATGGGATATTTGAATGAAGATCTAAATTGCTTGACAGATAAGGAGCTTTGTGCTAAATTAAAAGTATGCATAGTGCATAGAAAGAAAAAAGGAGGTTTTGAAATGGAGAGAAGCTTGTTTCATCCGCTGAGAGAAGAGGGATTGACCACGATGAAAATCCGTTATGACTATCGGACAGGGGCGGTCCGCCTGTATGCGGCGAAAGAGTGGGAGAAGGATTTTGACTTCTCTGTCTACAACCATAAGTGGTGGATTGATGGAATCTACACAGAGGATGCCAGATATCTCAACACAAAAGAAGTATGGTCTTTGTTTGAGAAGTATGAGCTGAAAGACTATCTGGGAGAGGTGCTGGACCTTCTGCGAGCTGGAAAACATTTTGGAATTGACCTCTATTATTACGATAAGTACGACATCCGTTATATGATGCATGAGCACAGCCGGAAAATGGGGTTGAACAATAAGAGTCACAGTATCATGGCCGGAGGAATTCGACGACATTCCTATGAGGAGCCGGAGATAGATGTGATCATTGACGGCTTGAATTTGGGCCGGGGAATGAGTTTTAAGAATATCGCAGGGCACCTTCCTTTTGGCGGGTGCAAAGCCACGGTGACTATGGCGCCGTTGGATCTGAGCAATATGGAGATCATGGGATTTATTGCCTTTGCTCTGGACAGTTGCAGAGATCAAACCGGCCCGGATATGAACTTCCCCACAGAGATGTCGGATGTGATGATCGAGAATGGGTACTCTGTGCAGTTCACCGGGGGCCCCAAGGCCAAGACCGGAGAGACTGGAAAACCGACTGCTTACGGAGTGTATCTCTCTCTTCTGGAGGCCGTTGAATTCTATGAGGGAACCAAGAGCTTGAGCCAGAAGTCTGCCGCCATTATGGGGCTGGGGGCAGTGGGGTGGTATATGGGAGAGTACCTGATCGAAGGTGGGATCTCCCGGTTGATTGTGGCAGATATCAACGCCGATACTGTGGAGAGATTTATCCAGGAGCATCCGGGGACGGAGATAGTCTCCTGCCCTGTCTCTGAGATCCTATTCCAGAAGGTGGATATACTCAGTCCCTGCGCTGTCGGTGGGATTTTCGATGAGGAGAGCATAGCGAAGTTAGAGTGTAAATATATCTATGGATCCAGCAACAATGGACTAAAAGCGTCCTCCCAGGAGGAAGAGATCCGGCTGGCCAAGTTAATCGATGAGAGGGGGATCCACTATCAGGTGGAGTGGTGGCACAACACGGCAGGTGTGATCTGCGGAGCCGAGGAATACTTGTATGATGGGACTGCCAAGACCCTTCGAGAGAAGATTGAGAAGATCATGCCGGAAAATGCGATTATGGCTTTGAGAGGGGCCAGAGACGAGGGGATTACCACCACGGAATTTGTCTATCGATACTGTGAAAAAATATTGTACGATTGATGAAATTTAACCTTATCAGGGAAGACTCCTGCCTGAGAAGCGGGAGTCTTCCCTGTTTTGGCAGGAGTCAAGTTCCTGTCCAAATGTTGTGAGAGTGGCAATAAGGTTATGAGCAAGTAGCGAACTGAATTGTGAATATCTGTTTTGACGGATAGAAATTTGAAGGAAGGCAGATACGAAAAATCAAAGGATTTTTTGAGTCTGTTCTTCCATGTGATAATAAATTTTCGAGAAATTCTTTAAACATAGATGTTTGAATTCCTCTTTTGTATTCCGCTGACGGTGAAAAATGGTGGTAAAAGATAAAAGAATGATATTGAAAAATAAAAAGAATATTCCTGTTAAATAAAAAGAATATTCTTTTTGAAAATGAACGGTAGTTTGACTGGGATGAATTGTGTATAAACAGCATAATATGATTGAAATATACGGATAAAAACGGAGAAAATGATCTTGATGGTGGATTTATGTATCGCTCAGCCCATATTGGGCGCTTACTTAAATGTTGACAAAAGAATGATTTTCTGATATTTTTATTTGTAAGAATTGAATATTGGAAAAGTTGATAATTTGTATTTACCACTAAATTTTTGTGGTTGACAAAGGCAAACTTGGTGAAAACCGAGGACGCAAAACTATAGGGCCTGTAAAATGGCAGCCAGTTTCCGAAGATATGACTGAGGAGACGGCTGCCATTTTTTTGTGCAATTTGGAAATTTGTGGGAAGTTCCGAATTACACAGAAGATATCCCGCAAGAATCGCACTCTGCTTGAGAAAAAGTAAAATATTTTCTTAGGGATACGAGTCATGTGGGAAGATGAAAATGTGGTAGACGGCCACAATCGGCTGGGAAATGCGTTATGACACTTTTTGGAAGGTTTAGGATTAAGGTGTCAAAAGCCATTCTACATGACGGAATAATCTGTAATCCGTTCTGACGTTCCAATCTGTTTAGGGAAATAATGGGGTGAGAGGGATTGTCAGGACTCATTTAGTTTTATGGCGTGGTGTCAAAGGATTTAAGAGAAAGAGGGGTATTCGGTGTTGATGAAGTGGACATAACAGATGCATGGAATATAAACAGGAGAAGAAAGGGAGGGCTTCAATGTGAGAATATTCAAGCAGAAACCAGTTAGGAAGATGGTCGCGTTTTTCTTGTGCATTGTGTTGCTGTTGGGAAATACAGTGACTTACGCACAGGGAAATGGACAGGCCGTAGAAGACCAGCAGTACAGTCAGACGGCTGGGGAAGACGAAAAGAGCGCAGGGCAGGATTCGCAGCCTCAGACCACAGGGGAAGAGGAATCTGCTGCGGGGACGGTCCAACAACAGTCCCAAGAGACGGGAGAGGCGGAAACGACTCCGACGGTGACGGCGTCGCCCACACCCACGGCTGAGGCAGACGTTGGTCACAGAGATTGGACCGGGGAGAAAGCAGTACAGTATGCCCTGGCCGGAATGGAGAATACCAAAGAAAATCTGTGGTCTACCTTGAAATTGGATTTTGTTTTTGAGGGTTTGGCGGAGGATCAAAAGGTCAAGTCTGGAGATACCCTGTCATTTCAGGTTCCAGAAGAGTGGCTCTATGTGGCGGATCAGGGGGAACCAGTGGCTGTGTACGCCGGGGATCTGAAAGGTTATGGAGATTCAGGCGCAAGTTTGACAGGGGTACAGTTGGCCCAGTATACCGTGAAAGATCAGAAAGTAGAGTTGACATTTCTGGGCGGAGTGGAGCAGGTGGATCTCTCCTCTGTCTTTGGAAGAGTTGAATTCCAGGCCAGGTATGAGAGAGCGGCTCTTACCCAGGAGACTCAGGAAGTCCAGTGGAGGATTGCATCCTACGCGGATCAGAAATCTCAAGATATCACGCTGACACTCCCAGCCAGGGAGGCGGTGAATTGGTCAGATTACAGCGAGTATTTTTCATCAGAGATCTTGGATGAAGACGCCCAAGAGGTGCAGTTGCGTTTTGGCTTTTCAAAGAGCAACCCGGATCTCCCGGCGATGGAGGGGGATACGGCAGTATTCTCACTGAAGGATACGGACTACGAGGTGGAGGCTTCGGAGGAACCTGTCTCTGTCTATCGGGCGGACAGTCAGGAGAAGACGGACACGGAACCGGTGGAGATTGCCACCTATGTGAGTGATGGAGATGAGATCCATGTGACCTTCGCAAAAGGAATAGAGAACAGTACCGAGGGCTCTTACGGCTATATTCCGTTGAAGGATCGGGCAGAAGAATTGGATACTCAGAAAACCGACGAAGAACAGAATTCCCAGAAAAATGAAAGCAAAGCGAAGGGAAGGACGGCAAATAAACAGAGCGTTGAGACGAGAGCCACGAAGAAAATCGTCTTCGCGGACGGAGTCACAGCTACATATGACGACACAAAAAATGCTTCCGAAAGGCTCTCAAAGGATGTCTATTGGGTGGACAATAAAGTGACGGAAGGCCGCTACTCGGCGGAGGAGTTTAAGGCGCAATACTATGCGAACGCCACTCTGACGGTGGTCGCCAAGAGTGAGGACGGGGAGACGGAATACACAGTCGAAGTTCCGGCAAAAGATTTCCTCTCACAAGACAAAATCACGGTGACTGATCTGGGTGGCACGGGCCATTATGTAATGGAGATCGCTGAGGACAGCCTACCCACAGTGGGAGATATCTCTGGTATGGATGTGAGCTTCGAGTGGTCTTTGAACGCGCTTCCGGCCAAAGATGGCTACTATTATGTGGAAGTGACGGATGAAAATAAGAGTCAGTTCACAGATAACGTTAACATTGGTCTGGGCTGGTACTATCTGAAGACCCAGGATTACACGATGACGTTACAGCAGAGACAGGGTAACCTGACAAATCTCTGGGGACTGCAAAACATCTTTACCACCAATATGAGTTTTTACTTTAAGAACAACGGTGTGTCTGGTTCTTACGAGTCAATTACATTGAAGGAGTTGACAGATATCGAGGATGACACTGGTGTTAAGGTTGTATGGGGACAGGGAGCGGACGGCAAATCGTATACGATAACGGTGTCCAATATGCCTCTTTACCGTGTGGACGGCAGTCAGAACGTCTACTATATTAAGAAGAATGCAGAGTCTGGTGACGAAGATGAGTTCCGGCTGGACGGGATCACCAACCTGACTGATGGAGACTACTTGAAGATCACCTACGAGAATGACAAGGTGTCGAACTTTGGCAACAAGACGGATGCGGCTTACTCCGGAGGTACTGTGATTGTCACGGTGACGGGCGATACGGAGTATGACGGGACGAAAGCCTGGGCAGATGAGGATCTGGAGGATAAGTCCAACCGCCCGGAATTGGAATTTCAGCTCTGGCGTTACACGGACAAGGGGGATGCCGGATACAAAGATGCTGCCCCTGTAAAACAGAACAATGGCCAGGGAGAGCAAGTCACCATCCATGTGCCGGCGGGTTATGATGCTGAGGATACTCTGGATATCGACTTTGTAAACGGAATCGCCGGGGGCACGGACAGCGATGTTCTCCTTGGGGCGGACGAGAAGCTTCCCAAGTACGACTCTGAGGGGTATCCCTATGTGTATCTGGCCAGAGAGACGATGGGAAGTGGTACTGGCAAGGTTTCCTATGAGAAGTTGTATGGAAAGGTCACAGAGAAAAGCGGCAAGCTGACTGTCACGGATTCTGTCCCATACGATGGGGAGCGTAAGTCTGACGACAGTAGTATCTATAATGGTGGAACCATCACCAACCGGATTGCAGATAAGATTACAACGGAGTTTGAGAAGACTTGGAAGGCGGCTTCTTTCCAGGAGAGTCTGGAGGACGTTGAGGCAGAGTTTAAACTCCAGTACAGAGTCAAAGACAAGGCCGGTGAGTGGCAGGACGCCAAAGAGGGTGGGGAGAACATCACCGTTAGGCTTGATGGTTTTATGGCGGAGATTTTGACCCAGACTCACCAGCAAAGCATGCCGGAATACGACGAGAAAGGTCGCAGTCTGGAATACCAGTGGGTTGAGAC
Organism: Blautia sp.; assembly: GCA_047014865.1. Taxonomy (GTDB): domain Bacteria; phylum Bacillota; class Clostridia; order Lachnospirales; family Lachnospiraceae; genus Blautia_A. The sequence continues at coordinate 55,408 of JBKXQO010000014.1, forward strand.
GGGCGTGTACCAGGGTGAGAACTCTAAGACGAATCTTCTGAAGAAAGACGGAACGTTTACTCTGGTCCGTGGGAGCGGGGAGAATCAGGGGGAGAAAGTTCTGTTCGCCTCAGAGTCAGAGACGGTGGACGGCAATCAGGTGATTGTCAACCGTATGATGGACACGGTGGAGTACCAGGTGGAGAAACAGTGGAAGAATGCAGACGGTGAGGACATCGATCCGCCGGAGGATGCAAAGGTCTATCTGGCTCTCTACAGGCAAGTAGGCGCCGGAGGGTATGAGAAGGTCAACGTAGACGAGAATGGCAAAGAGGTTAAGATTTATCTGAATGACAGCGATAAGAAGAGGGTAACAGAGTTCTACACAGAAGATGGTCAAAAGATTACGTTTACGCAGACGGAAGCCTGGAAAGGCGCGTTCACCAATCTGCCCAAGTACAATGCAGACGGAAGTAAGTACGACTATATACTGGTAGAGAGCGATAGCCAAGGGGTGGACGCTCAATTTAGGCCTCACTATGAGCATTCTCTGAAAGACGACGTCTACACGACGATTGTGATCAATATGCCAGGCCCTAGCAACTACATCAATGTGAGGAAGCAATGGGTGGACGACAGTGATATCAACCACAGAGGCGACGTTACCGTACAAGTGTGGGAGCGCAAGGGCGAGAATGATTTCGTCCAGGTGGTGGATGGAAATGGAAATCCCGTGGGCGCTACCATGGAGTCAGACGGTCTGTGGTGGGATGTGATTGGACTGCCGACTTCTGTGGACAAAGATGAAGTGATTGTGCTGGAGTCCTATGTGACTTCTGCCCAGACGTCTGGAGGAGTGGCTGTGGATGACAATCTGCCCCAGACAGAGATGGAGGCGATCTATCAGGCACTCAAGAATGACGGTCAGTATGATGTGGCAAAGCAATACGACACGGCGGAGCACAAATATGCCAGATATTACTCCATAGAAGCGTTGGAGAGCGAAGAGTTCTATACCGTGACCAACCAGAGACTTGGCGTGATCGACTTGACAGTGACGAAGACTTGGAGAGACGGCTCTTATGCAGGCGGAACGGGTAATTTGCCTTCTGACAGCAAGCGTGCAGAGTTGAAGGAAGCCTTGGACAGACAAGGTTATACGTTGAATCTAAAGTTAGAGTGTATTGAACAGCCGGAGGCTGTGAAGTATCTGGAGGACGAAGCGGGAGACTACGTAGATATTGGGGACGGCGACACGCCGATCTGTGGCTACTATGACAAGACGAACCCAGATTTGGATAAGGGAGATCCCGTCCGGGCCATTCAGGAGATAGACCTGACCAAGGATACCCAGGAGTTCTATTTCTGGAATTTACCTAAGTATGACAGAAATGGCCAGGTAGTCCACTACACGATCCAAGAGATTGTGCTGGATAAGGATGGAAATGAGATCCCCTGGGACGAGGCTGGTATCCCAGAGGAGTACACAATCAGTAAGGAGCAGACAGAGTATGAGGTAGGTGAACTTCACACCCACGATACCCAGAGCTTTGAGGTGATTAACAGCCTCAATGGGACAAAGGATGTGACTTACCACAAGGAATGGCTGGACGAGTACCGCAAGAACTCAGGCGAGCGTCCGGATATCTCCCTTGATATCTATCAGCAGATACACACAGAAGACGGACAGACAGAGTTGAAATCCTACTACAAGGATTATCAGTGGAGTAGAAATGAGATTGTCGATGAGAGTCAGGATGTCTGGGATGTGACCATCCAGAATCTGCCCAAGTACGACTCCTATGGCTACGAGATTACTTACTACGCCAAGGAAGTTATGAACATTGACAAGGAAGCTTTCGACTATCAAGACGTCTACTATAAAGTCCGCAGCACGGATTCCGCGAATCCGTCGCCAGTGGTAATCGGCGATGAGAAGAATGGATTGCAGGACGGAGTGGCTGATGAGACTTTGGTGGCTCCGCTAAGTGGCAGCGACGGGGCGAACGTCTACCTGTTAAAAGAAGATGGGATTTTTGTCAATGAGCTGAAAGAGGAAGTATTGATCAGTGGTAAGAAGATCTGGGGTTCCATCCCCTCCGGTTATTCCAACGCAGATCTTCCAGAGGTAACTCTAGAGCTGTGGCGTGTCGGGGCATCTGATGAGGAAGAGAAGGTTGCCTGGCTGAGCATCAAAGACTGGAATCAGCAGCTTGTGGATGGCAATTACGTCTTTGGTCTGGAGTATATAGGAGAGAACACCAATCGAGTTGAGAACGGCGCTCTGGTTGTAGAGGGGCAGCAGGATGCGGCTCAGATTCCTCAGTACGACGACCAGGGAAGGATTTATACCTATGAGTTGAGAGAGAGCATGGATCTTGGCCTGAAGGCGGATGTGGATCAGGTGTACAAAGATCCTGAGATCAATGGCTACACGATCAATAACTTTTACGACAGCGAGAAGGGAAGCCTCTCGGTCAAGAAGATTGTCGATGAGACCATCAGTGGCTCAGAGAAATATCCTTCAGTGGCCTTTAACCTGACCCGTTCTTATGTGGACAATGCAGGCGTGCGGCAGGAGGATCAGGGCTATGGAACGCAGAGAAAGATCCTCAGCAGTGAAGAATTTGACGCCGGGGAAGGGACGGCTTATCTGACTTTTGATGATTTGGAGATCTATGCGCCCAACGGTGCGAAATATCTGTACAAGATCACAGAGGATACCACTTCCGGTTTCCTGGTGGGATTCGAGGTCTCATCGGCGTTAGGAGATGTGCAGGTGGACGATAAGGCCCTTGTAAAGGGACAGACGTCTGTGGATAACCTGGAAGTGAAGGTGGCTGACAAAGATTCCACAACCAAGGAAGAGCAGAAAGCCAGCGCGACGTTCCAGAATACTCCGATAGAGAAGCAGGCGCCTCTGAGCTTCACTAAGCAGTGGACAGATGACAACAATCAGGCAGACGTCAGACCGAAATCTCTGACTTTCGAGATCAGAAAACGGGCCAACGCCCAGTCTGGACAGTCAAATGCCATTGCAGAGTATGTGTATGACACGGTGACCCTGACTATTCCTAGCACGAGCTGGAATGAAAAGACGGATGAGCAGACGCTACAGATCGGCGGCAAGGATGTGACGGTAAAGATCTCTACCACGGGAGACAGTTTAGGAACTGCCGGCGAGTGGACGATAGAGATGGAGAGCTTCGACGTCTATGCGCCCAACGGCACCACCTGGATCTACAAATTCACGGAGAAAAATGTGAAAGGTCCCTACTATGCGGTGACCGGAGTGCAGAGCTTTGTCTACAACAGCGAGAAACAGGCCTTTGTGGTGTCCAGCGGGACAGGTAAGTTCGTCAACTCGACGACAGCCAGCGTGAAGACATACAAAAATGTCCGGTTTGGAGCAGGTGTTACCAACCGTAATCCTATTAATAGAACGGGGTACGCAATTGAGTTGACGATGGAGTTGTATGTGGCAGCCGTGCAGGTTCCGGACAATGACATCAGCAAGGCATACCCCAAAGCGGAATTCTACAGTGCAGACTGGGGGAAGGCATCCGAGGCCGATTACAAAGATCTGATCACTCCTTATTCCAAGGAGAGTACATGGAAGAAGACTGTGAAGTGGGCCAACGGCGCGACGCTTCCGGCCAACAGCACCGCATCCACCTTTAACGTGGATAATCTTCCGAAGATTGTCAAGGACGGAGACGGAACTTTGTACTATCTGCAGTACGTGATGCTGGAGACGGGAATGGAGCTGAAAGACGGCACGAATTCCATCTACAAAGAGATTTTTACACCGCACTTTAAGACTGTGGACTACGACTTCACGGTGAGCGGAACACAGAAAAAGGGCACTGCTCTGGGTTACTGGATTGACACAGAGAACCAGATCCTTGGCGAAAATGGCTGGGAGACTATAGACCAGACATTGTTTGAGCCGCTGTTTGGCTCAGAAGAAGACTTGGATACTTTCTGCGAACAAGGTCCTGCGAAATGGGGATACAGCAGCATGAAGGAAACGGAGTATCCTTTTGTGACGATCCAAGGCAATAGTACTTATCGACAGAGCACGAACTATATCATCAATCTTGTGGATGAGACGAAGCTGAGTTTCACCAAGACCTGGGAGAATGACGCCAACAATGTCTATGGAACACGTCCGGCCAACGGAAGTGGGAAATGGAAACTGGACTTCATGATTCAGCGCAAAGATATCAATGATGCCGACGGAGACTGGAGCAATTACGGAAGTAAGATAACCATAAGCGGCAACAACACGGACGCAAAGAAATCATACAGTGCCACAGGTCTTTTGAAGAGTGGAATCGAGAAGAAGACTGAGAACGGGAAGACGTACTATAAATTTGTGGAGTATGAGTACAGAGGCCGGGAGCTTCAGCCCAGTGGGACACAGACCGTGGAAGACGGGGAGTACTTCAACGAGGCCTACAAAGTATCTGTGGAGGACGCCGGGGCGTCAGACAGCGGCTATAGCTCAGATGTGGTCAATACCATGGAGAGCGTGGAGCGCTACGCCCAGAAAGATTGGGTGGCCAATTCCTTCAAGGAGACGGTGACCTTTGAGTTACAGTATCTGAAGTCTAAGACCGGTGATACGGAGAAATGGGCGTCCTTTGGGACAGCGGCAAAAGTGGCTCTCAATGGAACTGTGGATTGGCCTACGTCTAAGCCGACAGACAAAGAACCTGCTTATTACGAGTACGGCGAGTGGAAGGCGAAATGGCTGAATGTCCCGAAGAAATTGGCAGGTTCCGTGAAGGATAGCAATGGGGATACCATTTACCGTGTGGTTGAGATCGCAGAGAACAGCTATGAAGTGACGGCGGGCACGGTAGGTACCGGAACGAGTAGTGATCCCTATGTGTTGGCAGGCGATGCGGCTCAGGGAGGTTCTTCGGAACAGAGTCCGGTCACGTATCGGAATCAGGACACCAAGTTAAAGATTATGAAGCGGATTCAGAGGCCGGAGACGGATGCGCAGTTAAACCAGACGGAACTCAACCGGGATTTTAACTTCACCATCGAGGGCAACAGTACCGGTAGTCCGTTCAACTATGAGAAACATAAGAACGACGGCAGTGTGGAGAGTGGAACGCTGAAATTTACCAGTAATAAGGCCACGTTCACATTGAAAGATGGAGAATATATTTTAATCTACGGCCTGAGAAAAGCAGCTTACACTGTGACAGAGCAAGCGTTAGATGGCTATATATCCACCTATAAGGTTTACACAGAAGACGGGGACGCAGCCACGGCGAAAGATGGGACGAAGGCTACAGTGACGATCCCGTCCACGAGACCGGAGGGGGACGGCATTCCCACAGTGGAATTTATCAACCAACTAGCGGGTAAGATTACTATCCAGAAGACGAATGAGAATGGCGCGGCGCTTCAAGGTGTGAAATTCCAGTTGCAATATTTCAAAGAAACCGGGACGACAGACGAAGAGGGAAGTTACGTACCTGTGGACGCTACTGTCTGCAAGGATACCGCTCTGGTATCGGCGAAAGGTGTGGGAACGACAGGGAAGAACGGAGATTTGACGTTTAATAAGCTGGCACTGGGATACGACTACCGGATCACAGAGGTGCAGACGACGGCGGGAGTGAACAAACTACTCAAGCCCATCGACATTCACCTGGCCTATGAGTCGGAGAATGCCCCACAGACGGGACAGGATGCTTACTACACTATCACAGGTAAGGATTCCAGCGACACGAAGTATTATTACACTGAGGTGACGCTGAAAGTGGAGAACAACTCAACCTTTGTGATGCCCAACACGGCTGGAGATGGATTCTTCTGGCCTGGAATGATCGGTCTGTTGTTGGCCTTTGCAGGCATGGGCTTCTACCGCTTTTGGGAGGAGAGAAGCCGGCGAAAAGCAGGGGCGAAAGGATCTAATGTTTAGACGGAGAAGCTCTAAGAAGAGTGGAAGCGTTTGACATAAAAAGGATTTATCAATGAGAAAAGGAGAGAATGGTATGGGAAAAAAATGGCTAAAAAAGGTTCTCTCAGCACTGACGGCTGCCACGTTGGCAGTCGGGTGTCTGAGCGTGACTGCGATGGCTGCACCCACAGAGGCGACGAATGTGGAGGTGGCAGATCAAGCGTACTATAAGTCCTTGATTGGAAGTACGGCTCCGGATAAAGCCGTGATTACGATCACCAAGAGGGAGGCCGCAGTCGACAGTACTTCTGTGACCAGTGCGGACCGTCCGATCAAAGGGGTCAAATTCGGGATAGCCAAGATTGGAGATCTGGCACAGATCAATGAGCAAGGCGTCTCCACGATGGTCTATGGCATTCAGACAGAGATCGCCGATGAGATTGGACTTACAGCAGACTATGTGTCCGGCGATTACTCTTATGTGAAAGATTACAAAGCGATCAACACCGCGCTGAGAGGCGCAGACATTGATACTTTGAAGACCCTGGCCGGAATCGGGGAGGGTACGGCCACAGGCGAAAACGGGACCGTGAGATTCTCAGATCAGGATTATGGATTGTACCTGGTACTTGAGACGGAGATCGATGGCGCCCAGGTGAAAGATGCGAATGGAGATTGGGGACCGATCTCAATTGTCAAGAAACAGTATCCCTATGTGGTGTCCGCACCAGTCTACAATAAGGGGAGCAACACTTGGAGTGCATCAGTAAATGCAAATGCCAAGAATGAGACAGGTACCGCATCCATTGAAAAAGATATTGTCCGCAGCTATGAGGATACCCTTGGCGCTCAGGCTCAGGAACAGTTGTCTGACACAGATACTACCCATGTGGGGGATACCGTTGAGTTTAAGTTTACCTCCAGTGTGCCGGATCTGACAGACTCCGCAGACGACGCTGAGGTGAGGATGAATACATACAAAATTCAGGATAACCTCAGCGCAGGCTTGACTCTGCCAGCGACTTTCAGCGCGGATAATCTGGTGATCACCGACGGAATGGATCAGACTTATGAGATCAACACAGACTATACGGTGTCAAAGGCACAGAGCCTGTACCCGGACGGCAGCATCACTGAGGGAAGTGCGTTTGAGATTCTGTTCACCCAGAGAGGTCTGGGCAAATTGACTGTTCTGGCTAAATCAAAGGAAGAGAAAGAAATTTCCGTGTACTACACTGCAACTGTGAATGAGAACGCAGTGGTAGGCGTGGAGGGTAATCCCAATGAGGTACGCCTGATCTACGGCGCAGGCTCAGCGGCCGACGTGACCACTAGCTGGGATTCCGTAAAAGAGTTTATCTTCACCATGGATGCGACGAAACTGTTTGATGGAACTGTTAGCGCCGAGTACAAGGATGAGGTAAGTTTCAAGCTGTACACCGACGAGGACTGTACCACAGGTGTGAAAGTGACAGGGAACAATGGCAATTATGTCTATGGTGGGGTGGCAGATACGGAGGAAGAAATCAGCACTCTGACTTTAGATGACAATAGTTTGCTGTTTATCAAAGGAGTTCCCACGGACACTACATTGTATTTAAAAGAGCTTACCACAGCAGACGGGTTCAATGTATTGAAGAAACCGGTAGAGTTGAAACTGGTCGCTGCGCAAAACGGCAATGAGTATACAGGTGTGCTCCTGTCAAACGGGACCAATGCTTCCGTTGTCAACGGAGAGGAGGCAAATCTCAACGATGACCGTACAGGCGTGACCATGACCATCAACAATACTTCAGGCTTCCAGCTTCCCACCACAGGCGGCATGGGCGTATGGCTGTTCGCGATTGCCGGAGTCCTGGTGGCAGCAGCAGGGTTTGTCTTCTATGGGGTAACCCGGAGAAAGAGGGCATAGGCAGACAAGCGTTCATCTGTGAAAGAGGGGAGGATCTCCCCTCTTTTGCCGGAAAGGAATGACAAGACTTCATGAAGAAACCTACCCAGATAGCAATCTCCGCAGCCATCGTCACTGTAGGCGTGGCTCTTGCGGCCTATCCTTTTATCAGCAATTATCTATATGAGCATAATCAGCAAAAGGCGATCTCAGGTTACGAGTCGCAGATGAAGAGTGAACCGTCCGGAACTTTGGATCACATATGGGAGGAGGCCCAGGAGTACAACCATTCTCTGAATGCCAGTGACGTCTTACTGACAGATCCTTTTGACCCGGAGGCTTTTGCCGGAGAGAATAACCGGCTTTACGAGGAGACCTTGAACTTCTCGGATGACGGGTTGATGGGGTACTTGGAGATTCCGGTTCTGGATTTGAACTTGGGAATTTACCATGGCACGGGAAGCCAGTCATTGGAGAAAGGAGTAGGGCATCTGGAGAACTCTTCGCTGCCGGTGGGAGGCGAGGGGACCCATGCGGTCTTGTCGGCGCATACAGGACTGCCAGGAAAGAAACTATTCACAGATTTGGAGCTGATGGAAGTCGGGGATGTATTTTATATCCACATTTTGACAGAGACATTGGCCTATCAGGTGGATCAGATTAAGGTGGTGAGACCTGAGAACACGAGAGATCTGCAGAAAGAATCTGGAGAAGACTATGTCACCTTGGTTACCTGCACGCCCTACGGGGTGAATTCTCACCGTCTCTTGGTCAGAGGAGTCCGTGTTCCCTATGAGCCGTCTGAGAATACCGGGCAGGTAAAGACGGGAAGCCATTGGATGAGACAGTATCTCAAGGGGATTCTCACAGGAGTCTTGATCTTGATTGTCCTGGAAATTCTCTATTATTTGCGGCGCAGAAGGAGAGGCAGAAGATGAGAGATAGGACCAGAAAGCGGGTTTTGTTTGTGTTTCTTCTGGCGGCGCTCTTGATTTTGAATCTTCCTTTTGTCAGTCAGTGGTACAATGATAGAGACCAAAGGCAGGTGGTGGCGGACTATGAAGATGGGGTAGGCGGTATGGCTCAAGGGCAGATGCAGACGGTTTTGAGAGAGGCCGAGAGCTATAATCAGGAACTGGCGAAGAGACAGGGGAGCATCGCAGACGCCTTCTCAGCGAGAGAGTCGGTGGATGAGGAGTATGACCGTCAGTTGAACTTTGGAAATGGGATGATGGGGTATTTGGAGATTCCACAGATTGACTTGATGCTTCCTATTTATCATGGGACGGGAAATCAGTCTCTGGAGAAAGGTGTGGGGCATTTATATGGAAGCTCATTGCCTGTGGGAGGTGAGAACACCCACGGGGTGCTCTCTGCTCACAGGGGGCTTCCCTCCAAAGAACTGTTTACCAATCTGGATCAGATGGAGAGAGGCGATGTATTTTTGCTCCATGTAGGCGACCGGACGTTGGCCTATCAGGTGGATCAGATACAGACGGTCGAGCCCTCAGATACTCAGAGTCTCTCCATTGAGACAGGGAAGGATTATGTCACCTTGGTTACTTGTACGCCTTATGGGATTAATAGCCATCGGCTTTTGGTCAGAGGCCAGAGAGTTCCCTGGGACAATGAGAGCCAGGTGGAAGTTCGCGATGAGAGAACCGTTAGCATCAGTGATATTTTGAAAATAGTTTTTGCAGCATCAGTCGTAATTTTATTTGTAGCCGGGAAAATACTTCTCTTCCCGCGACAATCAGTTAGGGGGCTGGAAGATGAGAAAAAATAAGAAGCAATGGTGGAAGATCGTTATAATGGCAGCGGTGGTCTGGGCAATTGGATGTGTGGATACCACCCAGATAAAAGCTGAGGATTACAGTCCTGACCGGGCGGGAAGTATTACGGTGTCACTGGATGACCTGGGAACGAAGCGGTCAGACGTGGTTTTGGATTACTATAAGGTGGCTGACCTCACGCAGGAGCCGGAGGTGAGCTGGGTGGCGGCGGAAAAATTCCAAGAAGCCGGAGTTGACTGGAATGGCCTTAAGCAGACGGAGGATTACGTGAGAGCAGCGGAGCGCTTGCAGACGTATGTGGAGGCACAGAAGATAGAGGGAACTGCAGGTAAGACAGACGCCAATGGAGAGGTGACATTCTCTAATTTAGAGCAGGGCGTCTACTTGATTGTTCAGACAGATGTGGCTTCTTACGGTGTGATCTCGCCCTTTTTAGTGGCGGTTCCGTATATGGAAGACGGGGAACACTGGATCTACGATGTGACGACCCAGACAAAGGGGGAGAAAGTGATCACGCCAAGTCCCACGAGCACTCCCACCGCCACAAAGAAACCGACACCGCCTAGTACCAGTACCAGAGGATCAACCGTGAAATCGTCAGTGAAAACTGGAGACGATACGCCAGTTGGAGGACTTCTGGCCACGGCAGTTCTTTCAGTGGCAGTTCTTGCAGGCGTTGCATCCATTGTAGTCCGCAGGAGAAAGGGCGGAAATCGCTGATCTCCCAAGGGAGGATGTCTAAGATGAATTTTTGAAGATTCAGGTATTAAAAGGTCTTTTGTGGTCTTTGGTATCTGAATCTTTTGTTTTGTATTCTTTTTTAATTATTTTTGGCCTGGACTTGCTTATAGAGGCCTTATCATGTTAAGATATTTAGATAAAAGTATATAGGAGGAAGGTCTATGGCAAAATCCTGTAATCAAAAATTAAAGATTTTATACTTGATGGAACTGTTAAACAAACGCGGCCAAGAAAAGAAGACGGTTTCTATGCAGGAAATCATAGATTTCCTGAGCGAGAAGGGGATTCAGGCAGAGCGCAAAAGTATCTATGATGATATGGAGGCTCTGCGCAGTTATGGCTTGGATATCCGTTATAACCGCAAAAGGCCAGGAGGGTATTATCTGCTGTCAGAGCTTCCAGGTATTGGGATCCCGGCGGGGGAGGAGCCACCTAAGGCGCCGTCTTTGGAGCGTGGCGACAAAAAGCGTCTCAAACTTCTATGTGAGAAATCTGTACAGAACTTGGTGGAGGAGCAGTTGGGAGAGCCTGTCTCTGTGAAGGAAAAGGACGAGCAGTATGTTGTCCTGACGGTGGAACAGCCGGTGGACGCAATCTTTTTTGGATGGCTGGTCTCCATGGGAAGACAGGTGAAGTTGGTGAAACCTAAGAAAGTCTCAGCCGGATTTCGAGATCATCTGAGAGGGATTGTGAAAGAGTATAAGGAGTAGTATTATGTCGCTTATGCGACCCGCCGCAGGCGGAGAATCCTGCGGTGCAGGATCCTTTGTTTGTTATAGGAAAGTTCTCTGAACTCCCCTATAACACAAGAATACACTTCGTGTGCTGATGTGCGCTCACGCGAAGATGAAGAGTGTCGCAAGCGACCGCGCTCGGTGTGGGAATGTGATGAGGCGTATCCTTTTTTAGTTTGATAATGAAGTGAGTTTGGCAGGAGGAGTTAAAGAATGAGGCGAAAGGCGTTGGCGATTATGCTTGTGGTATTTACTGGAATATTATGTACGGCCTGCGCAGGGACAGATAAGACGGAGGAGGAAGAAAAGACTGCGGAGGCTGACACGGAAGAGATTTCCCAGGAGAAGGAGCCGGAGGAAATAAGAGAGATGGTTATCGGCGTCAGCGCGCCGGATCATGCCACGGATACTTGGGCGGGAGATATGGAGAGCCTAAGGGTAAAGCTGGAAGAAGTGGGGTGGAAGACTCAGGTGGAACTCTCCAAAGACGGCAAAGCGCAGGCGGATCAAATTGCCGAGATGGCGGACAAGGTCTCAGCGCTAATTGTGATTCCCACAGAACCGGAGGCGGTCTCGAATGCTCTGGATGCCTATGAACAGAGTGACATTCCGGTGATCAGCTATGGGAGCCTTGTGCCGGACACCGATGGGGTGGACTTCTATGTGGGGTTTGACAGTGAATCGGCTGGAGAGGAGACTGGGGCATACATTGAGAAGACCAAAGGGTTAAAGGACGCGAAAGATGCGGGAGAGGTCTACACGGTGGAATTTCTGTTGGACGACGCCCAGAATTTGGATACGCAGTTTTTCTATGAGGGAGTTATGAGTGTTCTCAAGCCATATTTCGACCAGGGAACGCTCAAGAGTAATTCTGGAAGGGAGCGGTTTACAGACGTCTGTCTGAACACAGACGACTCTCTGGCCTACCGGGATAAGACAGAGGAGATCCTGAGTCAGTTCTACGGGGAAGAGCCGGTGGATATTATCTGTACACAGAAAGATTTGATCACGGATGCTGTGGTTGAGATTTTGGCTCAGAAGGAGTACGCTTTGGATAGCCAGAGATGGCCGTGGCCGGTTCTGACCGGACAGGATGCGACTCAGAAGGCGGTGAGGAGGATTCTATCTGGCCGTCAGGGGATCACCATCTCCCGGGAATATGAACTTCTGGATGAGAGTTGCGTGGATATTCTCAAGAAAGTTCTGGAGGGAGAGGACGTCAAAGTCAACACCAGAGGAAAGTACGACAATGGCAGCAAGATTGTTCCCGCCCAGTTGTCAGATGTACAATTGATCGACTTGGACAATTATAAGATCTTGGCAGATATGGGAATCTACACAGAGGAAGAACTGGAAAAACTAAAGAGCGAAGAAAAATAGGGAAGAGCCAAGTATCTGGACGGAGAATTGCGAACCGACCCCCAGAAGTTAGAAGAAAAATCTAACGGGTGGGAGGTCGGTTTTTGTGTTATAGGAAACTTCCATCTTGACGAGGTCGCGTTCTTTTATAAGGAATTCCGGCGAATTCACTCAAAGTGGAGAAGATATTCCCGGGAGAGATGTTTGTCGTAGTGCCGGCGCAAGAGCTGTTGAACCTGAGAGGGGTTGTCTTGTTGGACGGACTTTAGTATCTCTTGGTGTTCTTGAAAGTTTAGCGTACGGTTTTCCATGTCGGCGTGGTGATTTACTTGGACGGCCAGATAGAGAAGGCTGGACAGATTGTCAAAGATTTTCAACAGTTGCCGGTTCTCGCAAGCCAATAGGAATCCCTTGTCGAAGTCGATGGAGGCGGTGATTAGACCGCTGGAATCTTCCCTCTCCAGGAAAAACCTCTGATTCTCCAACTGTTCTTCTAGGATGTGGCACAGATAAGGGACTCTTTGGTCTTCCAGGCACAATTGGTATGCGCCCAGGATTTGCACCAGTACGGTGCGATTCAGCTCCCGATAGCTTTCCTGAGTGAGATTGACGACGCGCACTTTATTGTTCATATTCGCAGTCACTAATCCCTCGGCCTCCAGCAGAGCCAACGCTTCCCGCAGAGGCGTATTGCTGGTACCCAGTTCTCTGGAGAGTTGAACTAGGTTTAGAGGGGTGTCCATGGGGTATTCTAAGTTTAATATTCTTGCTTTTATAATCTGGTAGATCTGTTCTTTCATACTTTGCTTTCTTATTTGAGCCATTGTCTTCCTCTCTCTGCTTAGAGGCTCCTTTCGTAGAGTTCAGCATATTCCTGTTTGGTTGAAGCCGACTGATTTTCCCAGAGTAATCCCTGGTCTTTGTCCATATTTTTTATTTCATAGGTGAGGCCTTGTCATGTCTATGTGAGGTTTTTTTTGTGAAACGAGGGATGTTCCGAGAGGATCACGCTACAACGGAAAGGAAACAGGTTGTAAGGGTAATCCGCCACAGGCGAAAACTGTGGATAATTTTATTATAAGTGAAATTTTAAAAAATGTAAAAGTATATTTTGGGCGTGGCGTCGGGATAATGGTCATGAGTTTCTGATATTTGGCTGTGAGAGCAGCGATTTTTTGCAGGGGGAACTGTCAAAATGATTTTTGACAAATTTAGTAAAATCTTTTATAATTTTATGTGGGTGTTTTCTGGGAATTAACGTTCCTATATAAAAATTATTTGGATTTTCTAATTGCGCAAAAATACTTTGCGCGGAATTTGTATAAACGGATGGAAAGAGGTGAAGTCATGAGAGAATATGAAGTGATCTGGGAGATTTTCAATAAATGTCCCAACAATCAGATGAGGGATGTGTTTGTGGACGAGATTGCCACGGAGGATCCGGAAGAGTTCGTCAAAGAGAAGTTCAAGGGAAAAGAAGTATCCTATGAGAAAACGGTGTTAAAAGACGGAACGATTATTTTTGACATTGTGACCTCTCAGATTAAACAGAGATACTCCTTTACAGAAATATGACGGGTTGCTATAATAAAAAGAGTTGACCTGATCGGGTCAGACGACTAGTCTGTCCCACAGGGGTCAGGAAGGTTGCAAAGGAGGTAGCTATGGGCACAGAAGAAAAAAAGGGCGTTCATACCCACGTTCTGCCAGACGGGGCGGTGATCTCTCACTCCCACTCCCATGAACATGGCCATGGACATACCCATAGCCATGCACACACAAAAGCAGTTCTGAATCGCCTGTCCAGGGCGATTGGCCATATGGAGTCAATCAAGAGGATGGTGGAGAGCGGCCGGGACTGCAGTGAAGTCTTGATTCAGCTCTCGGCGGTGAAGGCGGCGATCAACAATACCGGCAAAATTATTTTGCAGGATCATATTGAGCACTGTATTGTGGACGCGGTGGAGCATGGAGACGACGAGGCTTTAAAAGAGTTGGAAAAAGCGATTGACCGCTTTATTAAATAATAAGAGAAATAGGAGAAGGATTATGGCAAGAGAGTGTAACAGTAGTTCATGTACAAAGGAAGACTGCGCCGGATGTTCCCAGGCACAGAAGCCACAGAGCTTCCAGGTTGCAGTGAATGAATTCTCAAATGTAAAAAATGTGATCGGTGTGGTCAGTGGCAAGGGAGGAGTGGGCAAATCTTTTGTGACCGCATCCTTGGCCAACCGTATGGCGGAGAAGGGCTACCGGGTGGGAATCCTGGACGCAGATATCACAGGGCCATCTATCCCGAAGATGTATGGGATCAAGGGGACGGCCAAGGGGAGCGAACAGGGAATCGGTCCGTTGGTGAGCCAAAATGGGATCAAGGTGATGTCCATCAATCTGCTGCTTCCCACCGAGGAGACCCCGGTGATCTGGAGAGGCCCTGTCTTGGCCAACACGGTGAAACAGTTCTGGTCAGATGTGGTTTGGGGAGAGTTGGATTATCTCTTTGTGGATATGCCCCCAGGAACCGGAGATGTCCCGCTGACAGTATTCCAATCCCTTCCAATGGATGGAGTCGTGATCGTGTCTTCTCCTCAGGACTTGGTGCGGATGATTGTGAAAAAAGCGTACAACATGGCCGAGATGATGCACGTTCCGGTTTTGGGATTGGTGGAGAACTATAGCTATGTGAAATGTCCCGACTGTGGCAGAGAGATCAAGATCTTTGGGGAGAGCCATATTGAGGAGATTGCCCAGGAGATTCAAGTTCCGGTTCTGGGCAAGATGCCGATTGACATGGACATGGCACAGAAGGCAGATCACGGAGCATTCCATGAGATTCACAACCAATATATTGAAAAAGCTGTGGAGATTATGCCGAAATAGGAAGAAAAAGTTTCTAGACCTATGTGGAGAATTGGATCCTGTGTGGGTGAAATGGAATGCATGTGATACAATATTTTGTATACAGAACAACTGTTCTTGTGCAATTGACACAAGGACAGTTGTTTTTTGGTTGGAATGTGACGGGAATATAAGTGGAAAATAGCTGGGATTTCATGGGGTTTTTTGGTGGAGTATACAAAATATGAGAATTGTTTTTGAACCATATTGACAAATTGAAAATTGTGAGTAAAATATCGTTAAACTGTTTAATGCAGGTGTAGATCTCTTGTGTGTCGTGGAGACATGCAGGACGGTGCGTGTGCCTGTGCCCAATGAGAATTGGAAATTAAGGAGGAGTTTACCATGATGGAGCGTCAGATTAGATTATCAAAAGAGGATGTGCAGGATTTTGTCCATGCAGCCAGCAAATGTTCCTTTGACATTGATATCTTTTATAACCGGGTAATTATTGATGCAAAGTCGATTTTAGGAGTTTTGAGCATGGATTTGAATCGCGTACTCACAGTGAAATGCTATGGGGAGGATCATCAATTTATGAATAGCATTCAGAAGTATGCCGTTGCCTGACTGAATGGACATCGCTGTAGAACTTGACAGGTCAGTTAGGGATTGAGCCTGGCGCCGCCTCAGAGGATTTTCCTCTTGAGAGCGGCGTTTTGTGTTACAAAAGATAGGCCAATGTGATATACTAAAAATAGATGGGCGCCATGGAGGCGCCCGGCCAGGAGGAGAACAGATGGAGCTGCCATGCTTTCGGATTTCCGTGAGGAATCTGGTGGAATTTATTTTGAGAAGTGGGGACCTGGATCACCGCCGGAGCGCCATGGCTGACAGGGAAGCTATGCTCAAGGGCAGTAAGATTCACCGTAAGATCCAACGACAGATGGGGAGCGCTTACCAGGCGGAAGTCCCATTGAGATGGGAGACCGTCTATGAGGACTTGTCTATCTTGGTGGAGGGCAGGGCGGACGGTATATCCACAGAGAAGGAGACGGTTCTGGTGGATGAGATCAAGGGTGTGTACCTGGATGTGGCCCGCCTGGAAGGTCCGGTTTCTGTTCATGAGGCCCAGGCCAAGTGTTATGCTTTTTTCTATGCCAGTGAGCATCAAGAGCAATCAATGCAAGTTCAATTGACTTATTGCAATATGGAGACGGAGGATGTTCGGAGATTTAAGCGGACGTATTCCCTTGAGGAGCTGGCGGAATGGTATCGACAGTTGACGGATCAGTATTACCGCTGGGTACATTTTCAGTTGCAATGGCGCAAAAGGCGGGATAATTCCATGGAAGGACTGGAGTTTCCTTTTTCCTACCGGGAAGGACAAAAGGATATTGTCTCAGGCGTCTACCATGTGATCCGCCAGAGAAAGCAGCTCTTTATACAGGCGCCCACAGGAGTGGGCAAGACCATGTCCACGATCTATCCCTCGGTCCGCGGGGTGGGAGAGGGATTGGCGGAGAAGATCTTCTATCTGACAGCTAAGACCATCACCCGTACAGTGGCTCTGGAGGCCTTCCGCCTTCTGGGACAGAGGGGATTGCAATTCAAGGTGGTGGCAATCACGGCTAAGGAGAAACTATGCCTGTGCCAGTCCATGGACTGTAATCCGGTGGATTGTCCCTATGCAAAGGGACATTTTGACAGGGTCAACGATGCGGTCTTCGCACTCTGGACCAAGGAAAATCACTGTTCCTGGGAAGTGATCCGGGAATATGCCCAGAGATGGATGGTCTGTCCCTTTGAGTTGTGTCTGGATCTGTCCACATGGGTAGACGGGGTGATCTGCGATTACAATTATGTCTTCGATCCCAACGTCCGACTAAAGCGTTTCTTCGGTGAGGGGAACCGGGGAGATTATATCTTTCTCATCGACGAGGCCCACAATCTGGTGGACAGGGGAAGACAGATGTACAGCGCTGCCTTGTGTAAAGAGGAGGTGTTAAAGGCCAGAAAAGCGTTAAAGCCATACAGCCGGAAATTGTACCGCAGCCTGAGCCGGCTAAACCGGCAGCTCTTGGAACTAAAGACGGAGTGTGACCACTACCAGATACTGGAGAATGCGGGAGGTTTGCCTGTTGCGATGATGAACCTGTCCGGGGAGTTGGAGAGTTTTCTGGAGGAACCGCCTGCCCCGGAGGCTGGAGAGATTGCGCTGGAGTTCTACTTTGTGGTGCGAGACTTTTTGAATGTCTGCGATCTGCTAGACGAGAATTACCGAATCTATACCCAGGAGGAGGAAGGTCGTTTTTCCCTGCGGCTGTTCTGTGTCAACCCGGCGAAGAATCTGGAGGCTTGCCTGGAAAAAGGAAGTTGTGCGGTATTCTTTTCCGCCACCTTACTGCCACTGCACTACTATCGTCATCTGTTTAGCACCCACACAGACGATTATGGAATCAGTGTCTCTTCTCCCTTTGACCAGAGGAAGAGATGTCTGTTGGTGGGGACGGATGTGAGCAGCAAGTACACGCGGAGAAGCTACGAGGAATACCGGAGAATCGCTGAGTATGTGGCCAGGACAGTGAATGTCCGCCGGGGAAATTATATGGTGTTCTTCCCCTCCCACAGACTTCTACAGGATGTCTATCAGATCTATGAGCAAGAGTTTGCCATGCCTCATGTGCGTAGCTTGTGTCAACGGGCGTCCATGGGCGAGCAGGAGAGAGAGGAGTTCTTGGAGACGTTTCAGAGGCAGGAGGGGACCTTGATTGGATTTTGCGTCATGGGTGGGATCTTCTCGGAGGGGATTGATCTCCTGGGGGATCGGTTGATCGGCGTGGTGATTGTGGGGACTGGAATTCCACAGGTGGGCACGGAGAGGGAGATATTGAAGGAATTCTATGACCAGCAGGGGAAGGTAGGGTTCGACTACGCCTACCGTTATCCAGGGATGAATAAGGTCTTACAGGCGGCGGGAAGAGTGATTCGGACAAAGGAGGACCGGGGTGTCATCCTTTTGTTGGATGAGCGGTTTTGTCACCAGGAGAACCTCTCTTTGTTTCCACGGGAGTGGAGTGATTATCGGGTCAGCAGACTCTCTGTCTTGGAGGGTCAGTTGGAGAGATTCTGGCAGGATGAGAATTCGTGAAAGGGAAGAGGCAATTGGGAGAGAAGAATAGGCGGGATCTGGGGAGGCGCACTGGCCGGGAGAAGGACAGAAGGCGGAGAATATGCGCAGGGTATACTGCTCTTAGCTTTGGGCTGGCAGGGATTTTCGCAATTCAGGTACAAGGAGCAGATCTCTCAGTATTCAACGGGAAGATTTCAGAGGATTTGGGAGGCGGAGAGAGCGAAAGTGCTGAGAATACTCTCTATGAGGCTATGGGAGAGGGGAAGTTTCGCATCGGAGAGAATATTTATTTGATGGATGAAAATGGAGAGCTTCACGAGATTACTGAGGACTCTCAGGCAGAAGCGCGCTCTGCAGCAGAGGAAAGAGAGAGGGAAAAGCAGAGAGAGGCCGACGAGAGGAGACGGGAGAAAGAAAAAGTCCAGACACAGGAGAAGCTTAAGGAGTTGCAGGGAACCTTGGAGAACACAATGGGGGAGTATCCGGGAAGATGGCAAGTCTACGTGAAAGACTTGGGGACGGATGTGGATCTGGTGATTCAGGATGTCTCCACCACCTCTGCGAGCCTGATTAAGACTTATGTGATGGCAGTTGTCTATGATCAGATTGAGAGGAGGCAGATGGAGGGGACGCGGGAGTTGGGGGAACTCTTGCGGGCTATGATAACCGTCAGCGATAACGAGTCCTTCAATGAGTTGGTTCGTCGGCTGGGCGGTGGGGACTTCTCAGCGGGATGTCAGGTGGTGAACCGCTACCTGGAAGAGCAAGGATATGCTGAGACGGAGGTTCACCACACGCTGCACCCCTCTTCCTCAGCCAGCCAAGGGGACGGCCAGAGCAACGCCACCAGTGTGGAGGATTGCGGTAAACTTCTGGAGAGAATCTATCGGGGAGACTGTGTCAGCGATAAGGCCTCGGAGAAGATGTTAAGACTTCTGAAAAAGCAGGAGAGCACATGGAAGATTCCAAGCGGGATTCCTGGAGATGTAACGGTGGCAAATAAAACCGGGGAGACCAGCACTGTTCAACATGACATTGCCATTGTGTATGGGGAGAAACGTACCTATATCTTATGTGTGATGAGCGACCAGCTTCCCAGCGAGAACGCTGGCATCTCAGGAATTCAACAGTTGTCGGCTCAGGTCTACCAGGCGCTGAACGGCTCTTGACCTTTTGGAGGAGTCTTGCTAAAATAGGGAAGAAAAAATCGAAGGTATGTAGAGAGGAGAACGGAAATGAAAGTTGTTCATACAGAGAAAGCACCTGCAGCAATCGGACCTTATTCACAGGCCATGGTGGTAAACGGATTGGCCTTTACCTCCGGGCAGATTCCTGTGGATCCTGCCACAGGTGAGATCGTGGGCACCACAGTGGAGGAGCAGGCAGAGCAGGTGATGAAGAATTTGGGAGAGGTACTGGCGGCCTGTGGCGCCTCCTACGAGAACGCAGTCAAGACCGTCTGCTTCTTGGCGGATATGGGTGATTTTGCAGCCTTCAATGAGATCTATGGCAAGTATTTTACTGGCAAACCGGCACGTTCCTGCGTGGCTGTAAAGACTTTGCCGAAGAATGTACTCTGTGAGGTAGAAGTGATCGCAGAGGTCTAGTCGGGGATAGAGAATCCTGCGGCGCAGGATTCTCTATCTACGGCGGATTGCGAATATCCGCTTTGTCTGTGGCGAAGTTTTTCCTGTGAGACAAAAAAAGTGAGAAGACCTCTTCCCGTCAGCTTTGAAAGTATTCCAAGAATTTTTGGGCGGCTGGCGGGAGTAGCTCCTGGTGGGCCAACAGTAGTTGGCGCGCCGGGAGCTTTTCTTTTAACCGGAGAGGAAACAGGCCAGTGGTGTCCCGGAGCATATAGCTGGGGACGAAGGCGATTCCAAGTCCGATCCGCGCCAAGTCCACCAGAAGGTCGTTGCTGCTTAGCTCTACCTCGGGGACCAGTTTTAGCTGGTGGTTGGAGAACAGCCGATACAGATACTCGCTGGTGGTGCTTCTTCCCAACATCAGGATGGGGTAGTTCATCAAATCTTCATAGGCGAGGACATGGTTTTGCAGGGGAAAGGCCACGGGATTTGCCACGAACACGTCCTGGAATTCTTGGATCACTTGGGCGGGGTAGGCGGGGCTTAGGTGGGAGTTGGGCGCGTTGGTCACGACGAGATCCACCTGTCCGTCTTGGAGGAGACGAACGCAACCGATGGAGGTCTGGTTGGTGACACGGATCTGTACATCCGGGTATTCCTGGTGAAACCTCTGGAGATAGGGGATCAAAAAATATCGACAGATGGTATCGCTGGCTCCTACCCGTAGTTGGCCTCTTAGAGAGTCGTTGCCCTCCAACAGGGATTCCCCTTTTTGGATGAGATGGATGGCCGGCTCGATGTGGGAGAGAAGCAACTCTCCCTCGGCGGTCAGCAAGACTCTCTTGGTACTTCGAATGAACAGAGCGTGTCCCAGTTTTTTCTCCAGGGATTTGATGGACTGGCTGACGGCTGACTGAGAGATATAGAGTTGCTTGGAGGCCTCTGAGAAACTCAGTGTCGCGGCCACGTAGTAGAAAACTTTGTACAATTCCAGGCTGATATCCATGGGGGACTCCTTATTAGATGAAATAATAGATAGTATTAGATATATTAATTTTACTAATGATATCACTTATGATACTATGAAACTACCAGAATAGCAAGAGATGGTTATGGAAAAAATACCACCAAAGAAAGCGAGGATATCGATGAGTAACGTAAGACGTGTCTACGTAGAAAAGAAGCCTGCCTTTGCCGTGCAGGCGAGAGAACTGAGAGATGAGATCAGCAGTTATCTGGGAATCAAGGGGGTTACTGGAGTACGAGTGCTGATCCGTTATGATGTGGAGAACATCTCAGAGGATAGCTTTCAAAAAGCCTGCAAGACCGTGTTCGCAGAACCTCCGGTGGATGATCTCTACGAGGAAAGTTTTGAGATCGCTCCCGGGGCCCGCCAGTTCTCTGTGGAATTTCTTCCGGGGCAGTTCGACCAAAGGGCAGACTCGGCAGTGCAATGCGTGCAATTTCTGAGGGAGGACGAGGAGCCGGTGATCCGCTCGGCCACCACCTATGTGATCCAGGGAGAGATCAGTGAGGAGGAGTATGCGGCCATCAAGAGTCACTGTATCAATCCTGTGGATTCCCGGGAGACCAGTCAGGAGAAGCCGCAGACCCTTGTGACAAAGTTCGAGGAGCCAAAGGACGTGGAGATTTTCCTGGGCTTTCGGGAGATGGAAGAGAAGGCTTTGGGCCAGCTCTACGATTCTCTGGGACTGGCTATGACTTTCAAGGACTTTCTCCATATTCAGAGATATTTTCAGGAGGAGGAGAAGAGAGATCCCTCTGTCACAGAGATCCGTGTGCTGGACACTTACTGGTCGGATCACTGTCGCCACACCACTTTCTCCACCGAGTTAAAGGAGGTTTCTTTTGGGGAGGGAGACTACAGAGAGCCTATGGTGAGGACTTACGAGGACTACCTGAAGGCGCACAGTGAGATTTACAAGGGCAGGGACGACAAGTTTGTGTGCCTTATGGACTTGGCGCTGATGGCCATGAAAAAGCTGAAGGCAGAGGGAAAACTGGAAGACCAGGAGGAATCTGAGGAGATTAACGCCTGCAGCATCGTGGTTCCTGTGGACGTGGACGGCGTGGAAGAGGAGTGGCTGATCAACTTTAAGAATGAGACCCATAACCATCCCACTGAGATTGAGCCTTTCGGCGGCGCAGCCACCTGTCTGGGTGGCGCTATCCGTGATCCTCTCTCGGGCCGTACCTACGTGTACCAGGCCATGCGTGTGACTGGCGCGGCGGATCCCACCGTGTCTGTGAGAGATACCATGAAAGGCAAGTTGCCCCAGAAGAAGCTGGTGAGAGGGGCCGCCCACGGCTATAGTTCCTATGGCAATCAGATTGGTCTGGCCACCGGTTATGTAAAGGAAATCTACCACCCCGATTATGTGGCCAAGAGAATGGAGATTGGCGCGGTTGTGGGAGCAGCTCCCAGAAGAGCGGTGATCCGGGAGACGTCAGATCCGGGAGATATCATTATTTTGTTGGGGGGACGGACTGGACGGGACGGCATCGGCGGGGCCACAGGTTCCTCCAAAGTTCACACTGAGGCCTCCATCGAGGTGTGCGGCGCCGAAGTGCAGAAGGGAAATGCCCCAACAGAGCGAAAGATTCAGCGCATGTTCCGCCGGGAGGAAGTCAGCCGTCTGATCAAGAAGTGTAACGATTTCGGCGCGGGCGGCGTCTCTGTGGCCATCGGTGAGCTGGCAGCGGGGTTGAGAGTGAATCTGGACAAGGTTCCGAAGAAATACGCAGGTCTGGACGGCACCGAGATTGCTATCTCGGAGTCCCAGGAGAGGATGGCTGTGGTGGTGGACCCCAAAGATGTGGATCAATTTCTACAGTACGCCAATGAGGAGAATTTGGAAGCTGTGGAGGTGGCGGTTGTGACCCAGGAACCTCGTCTGGTTCTGGAGTGGAGAGGAAAAGAGGTCGTGAATATCTCACGCGCATTTTTGGACACCAACGGAGCGCACCAGGAGACTTCAGTGGCAGTGGACATTCCCAGCAGAGACGGAAGCCTGTTTGTGCGGGAAGAGGTGGAAGACGAGAGGGCTAAGTGGCTGGAGACACTGGCCGACTTAAACACCTGTTCCCAGAAAGGTCTGGTGGAGATGTTTGACGGCTCTATCGGCGCAGCTTCTGTGTTCATGCCGTATGGCGGCAAATATCAGATGACAGAGACACAGACCATGGTGGCCAAGGTTCCTATGCTCAAGGGAAATACCAACACTGTGACGATGATGAGCTATGGGTTTGATCCCTATCTGTCCAGTTGGAGTCCCTACCACGGCGCAGTCTATGCGGTGACAGAGTCAGTGGCCAGGATTGTGGCCTCAGGTGGAGATTACAGGAAGATCCGCTTTACTTTCCAGGAATTCTTCCGCAGAATGACCGGAGATCCCTCTAGATGGAGCCAGCCTTTTGCAGCGCTCTTGGGCGCCTATGCGGCGCAGATGGGATTTGGCCTTCCATCCATCGGTGGTAAAGACAGCATGTCAGGTACGTTTAACGAGATCGACGTGCCCCCCACCTTGGTGTCCTTCGCAGTGGATGTGGCGAAGATTCAGGATGTGATCACTCCTGAGTTGAAGAAATCTGGGGATAAACTGGTCTGGCTGCGGGCGCCCAAGGCGGACTATGAACTCCCGGATTATCAGGCGTTGATGGAACAGTATGGGAAATTGTATCAAGATATCCAAAACGGCCGTGTGGTGGCTGCCTATGCCTTGGACCGCCATGGCATTGCGGCGGCGGTCAGCAAGATGGCTTTTGGCAATCACAAAGGTGTGAAGATTGAACACAATGTGGACAAAAGGGATCTCTTCTGTCCGGGCTTTGGGGATATTATCTGCGAAGTGGCGGATGGCAAGCTGGGAGATCTGGCCATTGCTTACACGGTCATCGGGGAGGTTTTGGACACGCCAGAGTTCTCCCACGGACAGATGCGTCTGCCTTTGGAGGAGGCCATTGAGACTTGGAGCAAACCTCTGGAGGGAGTGTTCGCCACTTCTTCCAACGCACAGCCTCAGCAGGATCGTCAGAAGGTGACGGAGACTTCTGACGAGGCAGGGGAGATCAAAGACGGTCTGTACCAGGCGAACAAAATTCATGTGTGCAGACACAAAGTGGCAAAGCCGAGGGTCTTCATCCCGGTCTTCCCAGGAACCAACTGTGAGTATGACAGTACGCGGGCTTTTGAGCGGGCAGGCGCGGAGGTAGATGTGAAGGTCTTTAAGAATCTGACAGCGGAAGATATCCGGGATTCAGTGGAGATCTTTGAGAAGGCTATTTCTCAGGCACAGATGATCATGTTCCCGGGTGGTTTCTCAGCAGGCGACGAGCCGGATGGATCAGCCAAGTTCTTTGCCACTGCTTTTCAGAATGCGAAGATCAAAGAGGCGGTGAGAAAGCTACTGGATGAGAGAGATGGACTGGCCTTGGGAATCTGTAATGGATTCCAGGCATTGATCAAGCTGGGGTTGGTGCCCGGCGGAGAGATCACAGGCCAGACGGCAGATTCTCCCACCTTGACATTTAATACTATTGGGCGGCACATCTCCAAGATGGTGTACACAAAAGTGGTGTCCAACAAGTCACCGTGGCTGGCTCAGGCCCAGTTGGGGGATGTCTATTGCAATCCGGCTTCCCACGGTGAGGGAAGGTTCGTGGCCAATGAGCAATGGATCCAGAAGCTTCTGGCCAACGGACAGGTGGCAACCCAGTATGTGACGCCAGACGGTCAACTGAAGGTGAACGATGAGGAGTGGAACGTGAATGGTTCCTACTACGCAATTGAGGGAATCACCAGCCCGGACGGTAGGGTACTGGGCAAGATGGCGCACAGTGAGCGCCGTGACGTGGGCGTTGCGATGAATATCTATGGTCAGCAGGATATCCGAATCTTTGAATCCGGCGTCGCATATTTTAAATAAAACGAATTTGTCGGAAAATGTCGAATCTTTTGTACGGTTTCGATAGGCTGCTACCAATTTGAGCAATACGGTAGTATATTAAAGTTAGGCCTAGGTAGTCGAAGAGACCCGCCTGTTTTTCCTTTCTGCAGTTCTTGCATATCTAATCAGATAGAAACAGACGGGGTCTCTCAAATAATCAACTCCCAATTGATGGGGTGGACAATTTTGAATTTGACGGAGGAAAAAGGCAAAGTGGGACTTTGCATTCTTTCGTCTGTGAAGAAGAAGCCAAGCACCCGCATATTGAAGAACAGGCACAGGCAGTGCCAAGCCCTTGCACTTCTTATGCATTGTTTTACAATGGCGGGTTTTTAACTAATGAACAATTTAATGATAAGAAATTCTTGAAGTTAATACAGGGCAAATAGAAAAACTCCAGTTTGACAACTTCATATCCACACACAAAGCAGTTCATCTATATGATTGACTGCTTTTTTTACAAAAGACACCATTCGAGTGTCTTTTGGTGTAAATTTTATCGTCATATCAAGGCTCATTTAATCGTGGTAAATTCGTGGTTAAATGAGTGCTTTTTTATACTTCAAAATACTTGAAAGTATGGTGTTTGTGCGGATAATCAAAAATTAGGTATAAAATTCTGATAAACGAAAAAGAATGTGCCTTGGTACATTCCCGCGCGGAGCGTTTTTGTGTTATAGGGAAGTTGGGAGAACTTTCCTAATAACACAAAAAAGTCTGCCATCGGCAGACTTCTCTTGAGTAAAATAGCGAGAGGGGGAGTCGAACCCTCGACACTACGGGTATGAACCGTATGCTCTAGCCAACTGAGCTATCTCGCCATAAGGTTTTCAGGTTGTCTGGCATAAATATGGGGCCTATAGGGCTCGAACCTATGACCCTCTGCTTGTAAGGCAGATGCTCTCCCAGCTGAGCTAAGATCCCATATTTTAGGCGTCTAGGGAAGACTTTTTTGTCTGTTTCCCGTTGACTGCTCTGCTATTATATACCGAAAAGGAAGACTTTGTCAACACCTTTTTTCGTGTTTTTTTGAAAAAATTTCAACAACTGATACAGATTTCGTAGAAAAAGGACGGAGAGAGCCGGAACCCTTTTTCTTGATTTTTCAATGGATTCATGTATAATAATGAGATATATAGCATTTGAAGATATTTAGGAGGATAGAACTATATGCGAGTCGAAACGGACGATTTTGCCCGACCGTGTAGCTGCGGCAGAGAGCACCACATAGAGGTAAAGGAAATTATCATAGAACCGGGGGCAGTAAAGAAGCTGGAAGTTCTGCTGGACGACGGAATGTTGAGAGAGTATTTCTCACCGGTGATTATCTGCGATACCAATACCTTCGAGGCCACAGAAGAGATCATGGAGAATATCTATGACCGCTGTCAGGTGATTATCCTGGACGCCGAAGGTCTGCAGGCAGACCAGAGGGCAGTGGAAGTGGTGTTTCAGAATATGGATGAGGAGATGGACTTGATTCTTGCCGTCGGGGCGGGAACCATTCATGATATCTGTAGATATATTGCCCACGAACATGAGATTCCCTTTGTCTCGGTACCCACGGCTGCCAGTATGGACGGATTTGTCAGCTCCGTGGCGACGATGACTTGGAGGGGAATCAAGAAGATCGTACCCTCAGTACCTCCTCTGTGCGTAATTGCGGACACGGATATATTTTCTAAGGCGCCTAGGCGGTTAAACGCCTCAGGGGCGGCGGACATCTTGGCGAAGCATATCAGTTTGGCTGATTGGCGGATTGCCAACTTGGTGGCAGGAGAGTATCTGTGTGAACGGGCTTATCAGATGGAACGACAGGCGCTGCGTATGGTGAAATCTTGCATCCGTGGAATTCCCGATGGGGATGAGGATGACTGTGAGGAATTGATGAGAGCTCTGATTCTCTCCGGACTGGCCATACAGATCTCAGGCAGCTCCCGGCCTGCGGCAGGAGCGGAACACCAGATATCTCATCTGTGGAGAATGGAGGTACTCAATGGTCCGTTGGACGCTTACCATGGAGAGCGGGTAGGAGTGGGACTTTTGTTGTGCCTGGAGAAATACCGGGAGATCGCAGAGGCGATTCATAGAGACGACTGTCATATCGTAGACTATGGGGGAGTGGAACTGGAATTATTAACAGAGAGCTTCCATGGGAAGGAGCAACTGGAGGCGATCCTGGAAGAGAATACGCCAGATCCATTGGCGGCTGTGGTTCCGGAGAATTTGGAGAGGAGTCTCCCGGAGATTGCAGCTATTCTCGACGACCTCCCGGACGTGGAGGATGTGTGCAGATTGATGGAGAAGGGCGGTTGTAAGACCAGCCTGAAAGCTCTGGGGCTTTCCAGGAGAGCGGTGGCGAAGACGATTCAGTTGTCGCCGTATACCCGGAACCGTTTGACTCTGATGCGTTTTCTGAAGATGTTGGAGATTCAGTAAGGATGGGCGGAGAATCCTGCTGTGCAGGATTCTCTTTCTAATTCCTTTTAAGAAGATTTTTAAAGTGTGCACAGGTGAGAGATTCCAGGCAGAGAGGAAGGTAGGAAGGTATGCGTATAGGATTGGGATACGATGTTCACAGACTCGTTCCAGGCCGAAAATTGATTCTGGGGGGTGTGGAGATTCCATGGAGTATGGGGCTTTTGGGGCATTCCGATGCAGATGTGCTGGTCCATGCAGTGATGGACGCACTGCTGGGAGCGGCAGCCCTGGGAGATATCGGACAGCATTTTCCGGACACAGACCCGGCCTATGAGGGGATTTCCAGCGTAAAACTATTGAGAAAGGTGGGAGAGCTGTTGGAGGAGCACGGATATACTGTGGGAAATATTGACGCTATCATTGTGGCTCAGAAACCTAAGATGGCCTCCCACATGGATTCCATGAGAGAGAATATTGCCAAGGCCCTGGGAATTGACCGGGACAAGGTAAGCGTCAAGGCCACCACGGAAGAAAGATTGGGATTCACCGGGACTTTGGAGGGGATTTCCTCCCACGCGGTGTGCCTGTTGGAGCCTCGTCCGGCCAGGGATTAGATCTGGCCGGTGGATTTGGATAAATATCGGAAAGGAAAAGAAAAATGAAAATATTTAATACATTGACAAAGAGCAAAGAAGAGTTCGTGCCGTTGGAAGAGGGAAAGGTGAAGATGTATGTCTGCGGTCCCACTGTGTACAATCTGATTCACATTGGAAATGCAAGACCTATGATCGTCTTTGACACCGCACGCCGTTATATGGAGTACAAGGGGTACCAGGTAAATTTTGTCTCTAATTTCACCGATGTGGACGACAAGATTATCGCCAAGGCTCAGGAAGAGGGAGTGAGCGCCGATGAGATCTCTAAGCGGTATATCCGTGAATGTAAGAAGGATATGGAGGGAATGAATATTAAGCCGGCTACCGCTAATCCACTGGCAACAGAGGAGATCGGGGGCATGGTATCCATGATCCAGACTCTGGTGGACAAAGGCTACGCTTACCCGGTGACAGATGGGACAGTCTACTTCCGAGTTAAGAAGTTCAAAGAGTACGGAAAGTTATCCCACAAGAATCTGGAAGACCTTCAGTCAGGATTTCGCTCTCTACAAGTGTCTGGGGAGGATCAAAAAGAAGATCCCCTGGATTTTGTGCTGTGGAAGCCCAAGAAAGAAGGGGAGCCGGCTTGGCCGTCGCCTTGGGGGGAGGGCCGTCCGGGATGGCATATTGAGTGTTCTGAGATGTCCAAGAAATATCTGGGAGAAGAGATTGATATCCACGCCGGGGGAGAGGACTTGATCTTTCCCCACCATGAGAATGAGATCGCCCAGAGTGAGTGCTGCAATGGGAAAATTTTCGCCAGGTATTGGATGCACAACGCTTTCTTAAATATCGACAATAGGAAGATGTCTAAATCTCTGGGGAATTTCTTCACCGTTCGGGAGGTGGGAGAGCAGTACGATCTTCAAGTTCTCCGATTCTTTATGTTGAACGCGCACTATCGCAGTCCATTGAATTTTAGCCGGGATCTGATGGAGGCCTCTAAGAATTCTCTGGAGCGGATTCAAAATTGTGCGGAGAGACTTTGCTTCTTGGCAGGGAATGCCTCGCAGGAGACCATCACCCAGGAGGAACAACAGGCCCTCGTCCAGGCAGACCAGACCTACACAGGGAAGTTCGAGGCGGCCATGGACGATGATTTTAACACAGCGGACGCTCTGGCGGCTGTGTTTGAGCTGGTGAAATATGCCAATACGCAGGTGGATGAGAAGAGCACCGGAGCGTATGTGTCAGGCGTCTATGGGATATTGAGAAAGCTGTGTGGTGTTTTGGGATTGAATGTGGAGAAGGAGGAGGAGAACCTAGACCAGGAAGTGGAGGCTCTGATTGCAGAGCGGCAGGCGGCCAGAAAGGCTAAGAATTTCGCCAGAGCAGACGAGATTCGTGACCAGTTGACGGCCATGGGGATTATCCTGGAGGATACAAGAGAAGGTGTGAAATGGAAGAGAGCCTGAGACGTTTAGGGCGACTGTTCCAACTGCCAGATCAGGATCTGCGGACATACTCGCCGCTCACACTGGCATACATTGGCGACGGAGCCTACGAGATCGTCATCCGGACTTTGTTGGTGAGGCAGGGAAACTGTCCGGTGAACCAGTTGCACAGGAAGGCCAGCCAGTTGGTGAAGGCCGGGACACAGTCAGCGATGATGGAGAGACTGGAGCCGGTACTCACAGAGGAGGAACACCGCGTTTACAAGAGGGGCAGGAATGCTCACTCTCCTACGATGGCTAAACATGCTTCCATGGCGGATTATCGGCGTGCGACAGGGTTCGAGGCCCTGGTGGGATATCTGTACCTGAAAGAGGACTGGGAGAGAATGCTGGAATTGATCCGAGAAGGGCTGGAAGGCCGGATTTCCGGTTTGCCTGTCAACAGAGCGGATAGGAGAGAGGAAGACGGAGGAGAAAAATGAGTGAACAAATTGAAGGGCGCAATGCGATCTTGGAGGCTTTTCGTTCTGGCCGGTGTGTGGATAAACTGTATATACAGGACGGGTGTCATGACGGCCCGGTGAATTCCATCGCCAGGGAGGCGAAAAAAAGGGACACGGTGGTACAATATGTGGCTAAGGAGCGATTGAACCAAATGTCTCAGACGGGGATCCACCAGGGGGTGATCGCCATCGCTGCGGCCTATGAGTACTCTACGGTGGAGGAGATTCTTCAGAGAGCCAGGGAGAAAGGGGAGGATCCGTTTCTTATTTTGCTGGACAATATCGAAGACCCGCACAACCTGGGCGCCATCATCCGCACTGCGAATTTGGCCGGCGTTCACGGGGTGATTATCCCTAAGCACAGGGCGGTGGGATTGACGGCCACGGTGGCCAGAACTTCTGCAGGGGCTTTGAATTACACACCAGTGGCCAAGGTGACAAATCTGGCTAAGACGGTGGAACAACTGAAGAAAGAAGGGCTGTGGTTTGTGTGCGCAGACATGGATGGGCAGTCCATGTATGACCTGGATTTGAGAGGCCCCGTCGGGGTGGTGATCGGAAATGAAGGGGAGGGCGTGAGCCATTTGCTGAGAGAAAAGTGTGATTTTGTCGCCGCTATTCCCATGAAGGGAGAGATTGATTCGCTGAATGCCTCTGTGGCAGCGGGGGTTCTCTCTTATGAGATTGTACGGCAGAGACTGGGAAAATAGGAGACAGATATGGGCGGCTATGACGATTTTTCGGATGAGCAACTGATTGAGATGCTGAGATCTGGGCAGGAAAATGTGGCGGATTATCTCATGGAAAAATATAAAGAGCTGGTCCGAAAAAAGGCCAGGGCTATGTACCTCATTGGCGGGGAGACCGATGATCTGATTCAGGAAGGGATGATCGGTCTGTTCAAGGCTGTCAGAGCCTATCAGCCCCGGAAGGCAGCGTCTTTTCAGACTTTTGCCAGGTTATGTATCGACCGTCAGCTCTACAAGGCAATCACGGGCTCCAATCGCCGGAAACATCAGCCGCTGAATGCCTACGTGTCCTTGAGCGAGGAGAAGGAAGGGATCAGCCAGTTGGGAGAGGCGTGGTCCCAGAATCCGGAAGACATCGTCATTGCGAAGGAAGATATGAGAGATCTGAGAGGGCGCATCGATGGGTGTCTCAGCCCGTTTGAGAGTCAAGTTCTGGAGTGTTACCTTCAGGGAAAGGATCATGATCAGATTTCCGCTCAGTTGGGGAAGACGAGGAAGTCCATTGACAATGCGCTACAGAGAATACGGGGTAAAGTCAAGAGGTGTGTCGACGAGTGGCCTCAAAGTTGACAGTGCGTGATTGCAAAGATGGCAGAACAGAAGGTTGTGCCCAGCGCGGTCGCCTGCGACACTTTTCATCCTCGCGTGAGTGCGCATCATCACATGAAATGTGCTTTTGTGTTATAGGAAAGTCCAGAGAACTTTTCTATAATCAAAAAAAGAATCCAGAACCGGATTCTTTTTTTATTAAGCTGCCTAGCGGATTTGAACCGCCGACCTCCGCCTTACCAAGGCGACGCTCTA